>DATMNC010000001.1:0-48565 GCA_035569395.1 Thermoanaerobaculia bacterium
GCGCTCGGTGGGCGAGAACCTGCAACTCCACCGGCAGCTCGACCAGCTCACGACCGAGAACCTCCGGCTCCGCCAGTCGGAAGGCGATCTGCGCCGGCTGCGCAGCCTCATGGGGTACTCCGAGGAATTCACCATGCCGACCACGATGGCCGAGCCGGTCATGCTCGACACGTCGAGCCGCTTCAAGTCGATGATCCTCGACCGCGGCTCGAACAGCGGCATCGAGGTCAACGACGCCGTGGTCAACGCCAACGGACTCATTGGCCGCGTCGTGCTGACGACGAAGGACATGGCCAAGGTGCAGCTCGTCACCGACGGCAACTCGTCGGCCGGCGTTCTGGTCGACCGGACGCGCCGCCAGGGCGTGCTCCGTGGCGACGGCGGCATCGGCGCCCAGTTGTACGACATCCCCTCCCTCGCCGATGTACGGGAGGGCGACGTGGTCATGACCGCCGGGATCGACGGCATCTATCCGAAAGGCATTCCGGTCGGCGTGGTGACGAAGGCCGAGAAGGGGCAGGATCTGTTCAAAACCATCGCCGTGCGGCCGTCGGTCGACTTCGGCTCGCTCGAGGAAGTGATCATCCTGCACACGCGCAAAGTTCCCAATGACGTCGCGAGGTACGCGCCTTGAGGTGGCTTCGATTCGCCATTGGGCTGTTGATCGCCCTGACCCTTCACTCGCTGCTGGACAGCTTCTTTCCGAACGCGCTGGCGTTCTTCAATCCGTACGTCATCCTCGTCGTCTACTACTCGATGGGCGGGAACGTCCTGGGCGCCATCATCGCCGGCGTGATCGCAGGCCTCGTGCAGGATGCGTACTCCGGCGCGATGTTCGGCCTCCATGCCTTCGCCCTCACCGTCTGCGCGTACGCGGTCGCCTACATCAACGCCCGGCTGGTGCTGCGCGGTACGCTGGCGTTCGGCGCCTGCCTGATCGGCGCGGTGATCGTGAACGAGCTGGTGATCTACATCCTGGTGAACATCCTGTTGAAGCAGAAGGTGGAGATGTTCGAACAGGGGATGATCGTAAAGACGATCTTCACCTGCCTATTCGGAATGATCGTTTATCTCCTCCTGACGCTGTTCCTGCGCGAAGAGCCGATCGAAGCGACGCGCCGGCCGGCGGGGTGGTGATGTGAGTGAAACCGTTAGCGGTTGTCGGTTATCGGTTGTCGGGGTTGCGCGGTCTCGGGGGTTGCTCTCGCGGCTGTTCGGCGATTCGGCGCTCCCTTCGAGCCAAATACGTGCGCGAACCCGTTATCGGTTATCGGTTGTCGGGGTTGCGCGGTCTCGGGGTTTCGCGGTCTCGCGGCTGTTTCGGCGATTCGGCGCTCCTTTCGAGCCAAACACCCCGAGACCCCGAGACCCCGAGACCGCGAGACCCGACAACCGACAACTGACAACCGACAACCCAGGATCCACCAAACATGCGCGTCTACCGAGATGACCAGAAGTTCCTGACCTTCCGCATCAACGCTCTTCTGTGGGCGATCGTCATCGTCTTCGTTTTCCTGGCGGGCGCGTTCTGGTTCGTCCAGGGAGTACAGGCGGAGAAGTATCGGAACCTCTCCGAAGCGAACGCGCTCCGGGAGATCGTCCTGCCGGCCAAGCGCGGCCTGATCCTCGACCGGAGCGGACAGAAGATCCTGGCCGACAACCAGCCCGCCTACACGCTGAGCCTCGACCGCGTGCTCATGCGTCCGATCGTCAAGCTCGACCCGGCGCATCGTCAGAAGGTGATCGCGTTTCTGGCCCAGGTCCTCGCCGTGCAGCCGCAGGAGATCGAAGCGCGTTTCGAGAAAGGCAAGGCAATCCCCGCCGCCCGTCCCATTCCCATCGCCGAAGATCTGTCGATGCCTCAGGTGGCCTCGATCCAGGCGCAGGCGGTGGCCTTTCCCGAGCTGGACGTCGAGCCGGTCCAGCGCCGCAACTACCCGTACGCGACGATGGCGGCCCACATCATGGGGTTCATCGGGGAGGCCAGCGAGAAGGACCTGACCGCGCATAAAGACCTCAAGTCCGGCGACCTACTCGGCAAGCGCGGCGTGGAGATGATGTACGACGAGTACCTCCGCGGCCACGATGGCGCGCAATACTGGGAGTACGACAGCCATGGCCGCCGGCTCGCCGAGTATCGTCCCGCGCGTAAGGAACCGGTGGCCGGCGACAACGTCTACCTCACCATCGACTTCGACCTGCAGCGCCGTGCCGAGCAGTACTTCATCGAGAATGAATTCGTCGGCTCCGCCGTCGCCCTCGACCCGCGGAACGGGGAAGTTCTGGCGATGGTCTCGTCCCCAGCGTTTAACCCGAATGTCTACTCGCGCCGTTTCACGCCGGACGTCTGGCGGACCATCGCTTCAAACCCGTTCAAGGTCGAGTTGAATCGCGCCATCCAGGGGCTCTATTCGCCGGGATCGGTCTTCAAAGCGGTGATGGCCATGGCCGGGTTGTCGGAAGGGGCGATCGACACATCGACGTCCTTTTTTTGCAGCGGCAGCGGCGTCTTCTTCGGCCGCCGCTTCCGCTGTTACAACAAGAACGGGCATGGCGACGTCAGCGTCGCCAACGCCCTCAAAGTGTCGTGCGACATCTTCTTTTTCAATGTTGGAGCTCGGCTGGGGGTCGACCGCATCGCCGAGTACGCACACAAGCTGACCTTCGGCGAGGTCTCCAAGATCGATCTCGACGGGGAGAAGCCGGGTCTGGTTCCGTCGACGCAATGGGCGAACGTCAAACAGCATCGCAAGTGGTACCCGTCCGAGACGATCTCGGTCGCCATCGGACAGGGCCCGCTCATCGTGACGCCGCTGCAGGTGGCGAACATGATGGCCGCCATCTCCAACGGCGGAACGGTGTACCGCCCGCACGTCGTCAAGATGATCGAGAAGGTCAATCCCGACGGAGGCGTCGAGCGGTTGAAGGTGGCCAGCGAGGTCTTGCACCAGGTAACTCTGGCGCCGAAAGCACTCGAAACGGTGAAGCTCGGCCTCTGGAAAGTCGTCAACGAGGAGGGCGGCACGGGCGGCAACGCCCGCATCGCCGGCCTGGACATCTCCGGCAAGACCGGGACCGTGCAGGTCATCGCCCAGCACGGCTGGGTCAAGACCGAGGGGCTGCCGTACAAGTACAAAGACCACGCGTGGTTCGCATCGTATGCGCCGAAAGACAATCCGCAGATGGTCGTGGTCGTCTTCGTCGAGCACGGAGGCCACGGCGGCGTCGATGCCGCGCCGCTGGCCAAGCTGCTGTACGAATCGCGTTTCCGGGAACAGGTGATGACCTCCCGTCTCGACCTCTCCAACCCTGACACGCTCCAGGCCATCAAGGAAGGCCAGGCCCCGATTCCCGGTCAGGTGAAGAAAGCACCGGCGGCGCCGGTTGGATCGAATCCGAACCTGGGCCACTGAGCCGGCTGTCAAGATCACACGCGGTGCTGTCACGATGACACGCCGAGTTGTCGCGGTTACACGCCGAGTTGCCGCGACTGCAGGTCGTGTTGTCGCGATTACACGTCGTGTTGTCGCGACTGCACGCTATGTTGTCGCGATTGCAGGCCGTATTGTCGCGATCGCGCGCCGTGTTGTCGTGGTTACACGCCGTGTTGTCGTGATCGCGCGCCGTGTTGTCGTGGTTACACGCGGTGTTGTCGCGATTGCACGCCGTGTTGTCGCGGTTATCCACTGGTTGGCCGCGACAAAACGCCTTCTGTCAGTCCAGGCCGCCCGGATGAGATTCCTGATGTTAACAAGTTCGTGACATTAGGCACTATTGACATCAACGAGCTCAGGCACTATATTGCGCATAGTTCGAAGATCGGTGTTTTCAGCCGTCGCTTCGAATGAGGGGCTTGTTGGTCGAGAACCAGCCCCGGCGGCCAATGGATGCGAGAGTGCTTGAGTGCCGGCCATCGCGTCCCTGCGGGAGTCGAGCAGCGCTCCTCCTGCCGTAGGCGCCCGAGGTCCGGCCGGACTCGGGAAAAGAAAACCGGGAAGCGCCGGCGCGTGGCCGTCGCTGCCAGCCGGGAGACCGCATGCCGTAGTGCACGACCTTCCAGCCAGACCGCCCTACGAGGCAGAAGGAATCCATCATCATGTTACCGAATACTCAAACCCCGAAGAACGCCGCCGTGGAAGCGGCAACAACCCCGGCGCTGTCGCCGGAAGATGTGGTTACACAGTTGCGCGGCCTGCGGCAGCAGATCGTCGAAGTGACGCCGCTGACGAAGCAGCAGCGGAACGCGCTGCGTGCGCACGCCGCCACTCCAAACAGCGTTGTGCAGGCGTCGATCAATGCCATCGGCGCTTCCGACAACGTACAACAGGCCCTGGGACAGCCCGCTGACGACGTGCGTCAAATGGCCGAGGAGGCGAACCGTTGGACCGCGGTCGAGGATGAGCTGCGCGCGATGCTGAAAGGCATCGCCGGAGCGAACCTCATCCGCCGCCAGCGCGTCGGTCTTCTCTCGGTGCAGGCGTATGTCATCAGCCAGCAGTTGGCGCGCGATCCGGACAATGCCATCCTGCTGCCGCACGTGCAGGAGATCAAGCGGGTACGGGGTCTTGCCCGCCGGAAGAAGAAACCGGCGCCGCAGACTCCGGAGCCGCTGCCGGCTCCCGCACCGCCGCAGCATCTCGAAACGTAGTCTTGGGAGGGTGCACCGGGCGCGCAGTACGCGCGCCCGGTGCTTTCCCCTGCGAAGATGGAGGACGTCATGAAGAATCCGTATGAAGAAGAAGCGGCCCTGTTCATGGAGGCGCTTCAACCCCTCGGGGCCTGGCTCGATCAACTCAACGCAACGATGCAGCCGCGACGGACCCCGATGACCCGCCGCATGCGCAAAGTGACTCCAGCGGTCATCCGGCGCCACATCGCCGGCCTGCGGTCCGGAGAGATGCGGCCGATCGATCCGGCCATCGACCCGAACGCCTTCGCGGACAAGCTCGAGGCGAATCTGGCGCGAATGGCCGAGCTGGAGCAGGCCATGCAGTTGCTCGACCTGGTGACAAACTCCCTCTGGTCGATGATCGAGGTCAAGGTGGGCAAAACACTCGACGAGGTCATGGCGCTTTACTTTGAAGCGCGCAAGGCCGCCCGCACGTCAGACAACGAGGCGCTCAAGGAGTTCGTAAGGTGCATGGATCGTGCGATCGGGAGGGGGAAGAGGCGTTAGGTTCGTATCCACAGTTGACGCAGGGTCGTTTGATTGGCGTTTGATTGGGGTCATTTGTCATCCTGAGGCTGCCCCTTCGGCTGCGCTCAGGCTCTGGATGACAAATGGGCCAGGGTGCGGCCGTGGTGGTGCCGAGGGATATACTTTGATCATGTCTAGGTACGCCGCGCTTCGCGAACACGACGACACGTCGAGCGCCGATCACATCATCGTCCTTCACGATCTCACGTGGAAAGACTACGAGCGCTTGCTCGAGATTCGTGGCGATCGTTCCGCTCCGCGCATCAGCTATCTAGAGGGGGAAGTGGAGATCATGAGCCCGTCGAAGGATCATGAGCAGATCAAGTCGTACATTGGCCACCTCCTCGAAACGTGGTGCATCGATCGTGGCATCGAAGTGAGGCCTTTCGGCAGTTGGACGCTGACGAGAGAAGACAACGAACGTGCTGCCGAAGCCGACGAGTGCTATGCGTTTGGGACGGAGCCGCGGGAAAGCCCACAACTCGCAATCGAAGTCGAGTGGACACGAGGCGGCATCGACAAACTGGAAATCTACCGGAGGCTCGGCGTCGACGAAGTCTGGTACTGGCGCAAAGGGGCCATCGAGATCTACGTTCTCACGGAGGGGACGTTTACCCGAACGGAGCGGAGTCAGCTCCTCCCAGACCTCGACGTGGCACTGCTCGCTTCCGTGCTTGATCGCGAGACGCTCACGCAGGCCGTGCGCGATTTCAGAAAGGCGCTCGAAGGGATGGCCGGCCGCCCATAGTGTTGTTTGATTGGGGTCAGGTCTAAAGTCTAAAGTGTCGCAGTTTTTGGACACTTTAGACTTCAGACCTGACCCCAAAGCTGTCTCCTAACTCCAACCTTGCTCTCCGCGGTAGACCGCCGTGGACGATTATCACTTAAGGCCAACTGCTTGGAGCACATCTCTTCCAATGAAGACGAGTGGCGGCAGACCGGACGTTATCAGCAAAATGACACCAATAACGGCCAGTATTCTGCGATTTTCGAATATGCGATGTCGCTGAATCGCATACAGTGGTCTTGACAGGATGGGCCATAAGATACGATGGATAATCAGGAGTGACAATGATAGCATATAGACGATCACGGGCCAACTGCCGACTATAGAAATCATGGAGAAGCTGAGCATTGTAGTAGCAAGAAGTACCTTGTATGTGGGGAGGGTTTCGAGTGAATATGGCACCAAGTTGCTAGTGATGACTATAGTCTGTATAACTACGAGAGAGGCTACGGTCATCGCTTGGGCAAACAGTATCAATAATAGGCGACGGCTAGTCGTGGTTAAAGAGATCGCTCGCGCGCCCCAGCGGAAGAAAACAGTGAGCACTAACGTAAAAAACACGCCGGCGGTGAAGCCGATGATCAACGCCGCGTATGACGCGATGGAGGCAAGGATTGCCATTCCGCCTGACACGTCGCTTACGACCTTTAGTCCCCCGCTCAGTGCCAGTATCGCCAGTCCTACCGCGCAGCCGATCCTAAGAAAACCCCGCGAAGGCCAGAATGCCGGGATGACACCAAGACCGAACATAGATATCGCCATCACGATCCGGAGAGCAGACTGTTGTGGCGTTCCGCGATGTGAAGGCGAACCTATCATACGTCCAAGAAATATGACAAGCCACACACCTCCATAGGTGAGACAGGCCGCAGACCAAAATGCTCTCAACGTTCGAAGGCGAGAACCGAAGGCCCAAGTGAGTGACCGGTCAACCATTTGACCCGCAGCTGCAAATAGGCGCACGTGGCGAGCGAGAGCGGATTTGGACGCGTCATCAACGGTGACCCACCACTCCTCGAGACGCGACTGGATCGTTCGCTCTTCAGCCTCATCGAGTAGGTACGCGAGGTAGAGCAGTAACACGCCGGGAAGGCCCGTAACGAGCGAGACTACCAAGCGAAGCATGATCAGGTTCATGAATCGCCGTATCTTACGCCTGTCCCCACGGACGGTCGAATATGAGTTCAGCGAGTTCGTCCAGTCACAGTTTCCGCGTGAATGTTGGAATGTTCTACATGAACGACTTCGGAAGCCCAATGAGATAGCGGGGCAACTCACTTCTGCAGGATCGACGGCAAGTCGGTCTTGTCGAAGACGCGAACCAAGTCAGTCACCTTGCACTCAAGCGCAACTGCCAGCCGAAGCACCGTCAGAAGGTTAGGAAACTTGATCCCCACCTCCATCGCACTCACGTGTGTCTGGGGGATGCCTACGCGCTCGGCGAGCCCTTGCTGACTCAACCCGCGCTTCAATCGCACTTCCCGAAGGTGCGCTCCGAACAATTCGCCGGCTGCAGATTTGTCTTTTGAATGTCTCATCGCCTCTTGACAACCGGCCGCGCAATCACATATTGTTGTATCTAACAGCGAGGCACCCAACCATGCTCGAACCCGACGTCATCTCCCGCATCCGTCACATCTTCCTACAGCCGCGGCCGCATGTCAGCATTATGCAGGCGGAGGGGCTCCTCGGGTGGACGCGGAGGCAGATGTCCGAGGCCATTGCGAATGGGGAGGTCGAGTTGTGGACGACGCCGCTCGGGAAGTGGTTTCCGCGGGCGGAGATGATGGCCAAGGCGCTGGAGATCTGGCCGATGCATGTCATCGAAGAGGCGCTCGGGGACGATGCGGACGGCATCCTGCCGCGGGCGATCCGGAGCGCGGAGCTGCGCGTCCGGCTGCCGCGGCATCACATCGATATGCTTGAGTATCGGGCGGACCAGCAGGAGACCACCGTCAGCGGCGTGCTGGCGCGGGAGCTGGACGGCATCGCCAGCGAGCATATCGAGGAGCTGTCGGCGGCGCTGCCGGGGTTCGCCGAGGCGATGGCTTGGCCGGGGGATTGACGAAAACCTTTATCCGCAGATGACGCAGATGAACGCAGATGGGAAGACGGTTTTATCTGCGTACATCTGCGTCATCTGCGGATAAGCCTTCCCGGCAATGGCGTGACATTCGCGGTAGCCCGGCGGCGAGACGCCCGCGCGCCCAGGGACGTCTGCGTCATCTGCGGATCTTCGGGATGAACTCTTCCATTTCCCGCCGCTCCCGCTTCGTCGGCCGTCCGCTGCCGCGCTCGCGGAACATGGGAAAGTCGGGCTTCTCGACCACCGGGGTCTCGTCCACGTACATCGTTCGCGCCAGCTCCTTCGACTGTTGCGTGGCCGGGACTGACTTGACCAGGACGCGGCGAAAGGTCTCGCCGGCGTAGAACTCGATCGTATCGTTCTCGCGCACGGGAGAGGCCGGTTTGACGCTCTGTCCGTTGACTTTGACATGTCCGCCACGGCAGGCCTCGGTGGCGTCGACGCGGTGTTTGAACAGGCAGACGTGTTTCAGCCAGGTATCGATCCGATGTCGCTGCGAGTCGCTCATTCAGAAGAGGTTATAATCCGCGCATGATCAAAGCCGACATCGTCAACAAGGTCGCGGAAGTGTCCGATATTTCGCGCGTGAAGGCGGCCCAGGCGGTCGACACGGTGATTGAAGGACTTCGCAACGCGCTCGCGCGCGGACAACGCATCGAGCTGCGCGGATTCGGTGTTTTTCAGGTCAAACAGCGGAAGAAAGGGATCGGCCGGAACCCCAAGACCGGCGTCGAGGTGAAGATCCCGCCAGGGAACACGATCCGCTTCAAGCCAGGCAAAGAACTGCGGAACCTTCAGTAGTGTCTGAAACCGTCCTCGTTCTCGATTTCGGATCGCAGTACACGCAGCTCATCGCCCGCCGGATCCGGGAACAGCGGGTTTACTCGGTCGTCTATCCGTTCGATACCAGCGTCGACAAGATCCGGGAGCTCGCGCCGAGGGCCATCGTCCTCTCCGGAGGGCCGCAGTCCGTCTACGCCGAGGCCGCGCCGATCTGCTCCAGGGAAGTCTTCGAGCTCGGCGTACCAATCCTCGGAATCTGCTACGGAATGCAGCTCACGGCCTATCTTCTCGACGGCAAGGTTGAGGCGTCATCAGAGCGTGAGTACGGCCG
The DNA here is from genome assembly GCA_035569395.1 of Thermoanaerobaculia bacterium. GTDB lineage: Bacteria > Acidobacteriota > Thermoanaerobaculia > Gp7-AA8 > Gp7-AA8 > JADGNZ01. The sequence goes on from DATMNC010000001.1 coordinate 9,185, forward strand.
CGCTGAGATCGATATCAGCGCCAAAGACTCGCCACTTTTCGCGGACACGCCCGCACACCAGCGAGTCTGGGCAAGTCACGGCGACAACATCCTGCGGCAGCCGGCGGGCTTCCGCACGACGGCATCGTCCATCAACGCGCCGATCGCCGCGTTTGAAAGCGCCGCACGGCAATGCTTCGGAATCCAGTTCCACCCGGAAGTAACCCACAGCGAGGCCGGAACAGCCATCATCCGCAACTTCCTCTTCGACATCGCCCACTGCACGCCGTCATGGGATCTCGGCGACTACCGCAAGCGAAAAGTCGAAGAGATTCGCGCCACCGTCGGGGATCGCAACGTGATCGCGGCCGTCAGCGGCGGCGTCGATTCGTCAGTCGCCGCGGTACTGGTCGCGGAAGCCATCGGCGATCAGCTCACCGCCATCTTCGTCGACAACGGCGTTCTGCGGAAGAACGAAGCGGTACAGGTGATGTCACGGCTCTCCGAAGGTCTCGGCATGCACGTCGTCGCGGTCGACGGACGCCAGCGTTTCTACGACAAACTGGCGGGCATCGAAGACCCCGAGGCCAAGAGGAAGAGGATCGGAAACGAATTCGTGGCTATCTTCGAAGAGGAAGCGCGACGGATCTCCGGCGCCGAATTCCTGGTGCAGGGCACGCTCTACCCCGACGTGATCGAATCGGTCTCCATCAAGGGTCCGTCGGCGGTGATCAAGACGCACCACAACGTCGGCGGGCTGCCCGAAAAGATGGGGCTCAAGCTCATCGAGCCGGTGCGCGAATTGTTCAAAGACGAAGTCCGCCAACTGGGGATCGAGCTCGGTCTCGAGGAGGAGTTCGTCTGGCGGCATCCCTTCCCCGGTCCGGGCCTGGCGGTTCGCATCCTCGGCGAGGTCAACGCCGCGCGCGTCGAGATCCTGCAGAATGCCGACGAGATCGTGATCGACGAGATCCGGCGCGCCGGCCTCTATCGCCAGATCGCGCAAGCGTTCGCCGTCCTGCTGCCGGTGCGGAGCGTTGGTGTGATGGGAGACGAGCGGACGTACGAGAACGTCGTCGCTGTCCGGGCCGTGTCGACGACCGATTTCATGACCGCCGACTGGTACCGAATGCCGCACGATCTTCTCGACCGGATCAGCCGCCGGATCGTGAACGAGGTCCGCGGGATCAATCGCGTCGTCTACGACATCTCGTCGAAGCCTCCGAGCACGATCGAGTGGGAGTAGGAAAAGAGGCGTTTTCCTTAACCGCCGTCCAGCCACTTTCCATTTTTGTGTAGTCGAATCATCTCTGAGGGCGTAAGTTACTCTTACGCGTCCACCATCATCGGCCCCACGCACCGAACGTGCGTGGGTTAGGAGGAGAAATCGACATGTTGCAAGCCCGGTCAATCTCTCGGTATGTTCTGCTCTCTCTCACTTGTCTGCTGCTACTTCCCACCATTTCTTTGGCAAAACCGAGCGGTCCCGAGCCCGTCGGTCACATGACGGCCTCGGCGTCAAGCGTCCAATGGATGACGTCGGCCGACCACGAGAAGGTCGTCCTAACGGTGGTCGGGCCAAATGGGGCCGTCTTCCAGAAAGAGTTCGCTCTCGGCACGATGCCCTCGTTCCGCCTGCAGGACCTCGGCGGAAGGCTGACGGACGGCTCGTACACGTATGAGCTGCGCATGGTTCCGCGCATCTCCGCCGAAGCGAAGAAGCAGCTGGCCGCCGCGCGCGCCGCGGGCGATGACGACGCGGTCGGCCGTATTCAAAGCGCCGCCGGCATCAATCCGGAGGCTCTGGTGCAGTCGGGCAGCCTGCGCGTGATCAACGGCGCGTTGGTCTCGCCGGATGCGGAAGAACCGGCCGTGGCTTCGCAGCCGGCGGCTAACAGCACGACGTCATCGCTCTCCGGTCCGAAGGTCATCAAGCCTCTCGACATCGTCCAGGCCGATGATGTGATCATTCAGGGCAGCCTGTGCGTCGGCCTCGATTGCGTGAACAACGAATCCTTCGGTTTTGACACGATCCGCCTGAAGGAGAACAACACGCGCATCAAATTCGACGACACCAGCACGGCGAGTGGTTTCGCCAACCACAACTGGCAGTTGACGGCGAACGACTCCGCCAGCGGCGGCGCGAACAAGTTCTCCATCGAAGACATCACAGCGGCAACGGTTCCGGTCACAATCACCGGCTCGGCGCCGTCGAACTCGATTTTCGTCGACAGCACCGGCCGCATGGGCCTGCGCACCGCCACACCAGTCCTGGACATTCACGTCGCCACCGGCAACACGCCGGCCATGCGCCTCGAACAGAATTCCAGTGGCGGCTTCACCGCGCAAACCTGGGACGTTGGCGGCAACGAAGCGAACTTCTTCGTCCGCGACGTGACCAGCGGCTCGCGGCTTCCCTTCCGCATCCGTCCGGGGGCTTCGACAAGCTCCATCGACATCAGCGCCAGCGGTTCGGTCGGCATCAACAACGCCAGTCCTAACTCCAACGCGAAACTCGACATCAACGGCGCCATTCGTTTGCCGGGCGTCATCTATCCGACAACCGATAACGGCGCATGGATCACGAACGAGTCCGGAGCGGGTCTGGCACTGCAGAGTGCAGGAACCCTGCGTCTCAAGACGGGGGGCACGACTGACCGCGTCACCATCGACGCCAGCGGAAACGTTGGAATCGGCACGGGAAGCCCCGGATCACAACTCGTCATCGCCAACGGCGGCACCACGTCGAGCGTCAACGCCGGCGCCACGCAGTTCACCGTCGCCTCCTCCCGCACGTTCAAGGAGAACATCGAGCCGATCGACGTCCCGGACATCCTTGCCAAGATCGAATCCGTCCCGGTCGTGACGTATGACTTCAGGAACAACGGGCCGAAAGACCGGCTCGGACTCATCGCCGAAGACTTCCACCAGATCTTCGCGCGCGGCGACGACAAGCACATCGACGGCCAGGAAGTGCAGATGGCGCTCTGGATGGCCGTACAGAAGCTGACGGCGGAGAACAAGGCGCTCACCGAGCGCCTCGCGAAGCTCGAGGGAACGATCGCGCAGCAGAAGCCACAACCCTGAAACAATCGTGGGAAGCAACGATACGGCCGCCGGGACACGGCGGCCGTTTTGTTTTGCGCGAAAAAAGAACGGGGCGCGGTGGAAGAACCGCGCCCCGTCACGGAGCAGTGATCCCGGGTCCCTCTCCCCTGGATCGCGTGCGGCGCGCAGGAGGGGCGCGCCGCGTTGGAAACGCTAGTGCTAGTCGCTCAAGTTGCGAATCACCGTCGGAATATCGAGGTCATTGCCGAAATCGCTCGACGCCATCGGCCCGAAACCTCCGGAACCGTCGGAGCGGCTGAATCCCTTGCGAAAAAAGGGCGGATCGTAGATCTCTCCTTCCGCGCCCACCTGCGGCTGAGCCACTACCTCGGGAGCCACCTCGTGCTGCGCGGCGATCTCCTTCGGCGCGAAGGGCCGGAACGGCGCAGCCGTCGAGCTCGACGCCGCACGCGCGTTACCCGATGAAAGTTGCTCGCCCCGCGTATTCAGAAATCCCTTCGTGGCGGAGTCGAAGCCGGTAGCGATGACCGTCACTTTGACTTCGTCCTTCATCCTTGGGTCGATGACCGCACCGAAGATAATGTTCGCCTCCTCGTCGGCTGCCTCCTGGATGATCGACGCCGCCTCGTGGACTTCGAAAAGCGTCATGTCGGGGCCGCCTGTGATGTTGATCAGGACGCCCTTCGCCCCTTCGATTGATGCTTCTTCCAGCAGCGGCGACGAGATGGCCCGCTGCGCTGCCTCGACGGCGCGATGCTCACCCGAGCTGACGCCCGTGCCCATGAGCGCCATCCCCATCCCGTGCATGATCGTCTTCACGTCAGCGAAGTCGAGGTTGATCTCGCCCGGAACCGTGATGAGATCCGAGATGCCCTGCACCGCCTGACGAAGGATGTCGTCCGCGATCGTAAAGGCCTCGTTGAGCGACGTCGCCCGCTCGACGAAGTTGAGCAGGCGCTCGTTGGGGATGGTGATGAGTGTATCGACCGTCTCCCGTAGCGAACGGATACCCTGCTCCGCCTGAATGCGGCGGCGCTTTCCTTCAAAGCCGAACGGCTTTGTGACCACAGCCACCGTCAGCGCGCCCAGTTCGGCGGCCAGCGAGGCGATGATCGGCGCCGCGCCGGTGCCGGTGCCGCCTCCCATGCCGGTGGTGATGAAGATCATGTCCGCGCCCGAGAGCGCCTCCAGAATCCGATCGGTGTCCTCGAGCGCGGCCTGTTTGCCGATCTCGGGGTTTGCACCGGCGCCGAGGCCCTTGGTGAGCTTGCCGCCGATCTGCAACCTCACAGGCGCCAGCGAGTTTCGCATCGCCTGGACATCGGTGTTCGCAACCATGAACTCGATGCCCTTGATGCCGGCCTGAATCATCCGGTTGACCGCATTGCCGCCACCACCGCCCACGCCGATGACTTTGATTCTGGCCCCGAGTTGCTCCTCATCGAGCATCACCGCCAACCCGCCACCAGGTTTTTCGTCGAATGTGATCATTTACCGTCTCCAGGAAGAGTAATCATTTTTTATGACGCATTCAAACAATATTTCGAAGTGCTAGGTCTGCGTGAAGAGAGACTTGAATCCTTCGGCGATCCGGGCGAACCCGCGCCGGGGGCGTTTCCGCACCCGGGCCCGATCCCTGAATCCCCAGAGCAGCAGGCCCGCCGCCGCCGCCCACTCCGGTCCGGCCACGGTGTCGGAGAGACCACTGAGGCCGCGCGGCATCCCCTTCCGGGCCTGCTGATCGAAGACCTGCTCGACCATTTCCACCATTCCATCCATCTCGGCGCCGCCTCCGACCACGACCACGCCGCTTCGGATCTCCTTGTCGAGGCCGACCTTCTCGATATCGCGGTAGACCAGTTTGGCAATCTCCGCCGCGCGCGGCTCGAGAATGTTCGTAAGCTCATGCTTGGAAAGGATCTTGGGAGCGCGGCCGCCGACGGTCGGCACTTCGATCGGGTCGTCTTCCGTCACCAGCGAGCCGAGCGCGCAGCCGTAGCGCTTCTTGATCCGCTCCGCGTCTTCCATCGGCGTCCGCAGCACCACCGAGATGTCACTGGTGAAATGTCCGGCACCGACGGGCAGCACATTCGTGTGAACGACGTTGCCTTCGAGGAAGACCGCGTAGTCGGTCGTGCCCGCGCCGAGGTCCATCAGCAGGACTCCCATCTCGCGCTCGTCCTGCGTCAGCACGGCCTCGGCCGCGGCCAACTGCTCGAGCACAAGCTCCTGCACGGCGATCCCGGCTTTGTTCACGGCGGTCAACACGTTCTGATTGTGCGTTCGGGCGCCGGTGACGATGTGAACGTTCGCCTCCAGCCTCCCGGCCGTCATTCCAAGCGGATCGTGGATACCGTCCTGGCCATCGACGACGAACTCGCGCGGGATGACGTGCAGCAACTCCAGCTCCGCCGGCACGTTGATCGACTTCGACGCCTCGATGACGCGGTCGATGTCTTCGCGCGAAATCTCGCGATGTTTGCCGGTGACGGAGACGACACCGCGCGAGTTGACGGAGCGAATGTGATCGCCGGCCACGCCGACGTACACCGATTCGATCTGCAATCCCGCCATGACCTCGGCTTCGTCAACGGCTTTCTTCACCGCCTCGATGGCCTGATCGAGGTTGATGATGTTGCCGCGCCGCGTGCCCTTCATCGGTGACGTGCCTTTGCCGATGATCTCAATCTGGCCGCGGTCGGTCACTTCCCCTACCAGCACGCACACTTTGGAAGTCCCGATGTCGAGCGCGACGATGTATTTTTCCTCGGTCTTCGGCATTCGCTGTCTCCTGACTGGCTAATTCGTAATCTGCGTTGGAATCACTTGCGGCTGTGTCAACGGCGGGAGGACCGCCGCGTGAATCGGTTTGACGACGATGCGCCCGGCAAACCGGAGATCGACATATTCGATATCGTGGATGCCGAGATGCTCCGCGCGCGCGACGGCGTAGAGATCCCGCCACTTCGCGGAGAGATCGCCTTCTTCCGTGTAGACGAATGCGCCGAGCTCCCGGTCGAAAAGCGCGAAGCCGCTAGGCGCGACCGGCTTCACTTCAGAGATGCGCGAATAGATCTGCGGGTCGCGCATGCGCAGATCGCTCAGAAGGACGACGCTGCGCGCCAGCTCGGCGCCGGCGGCGTTGGTGATCAATGGCAGGTCAACATCGCCAACGGCCGGAGAAAGCTCCGCAAACGGCACTCCGCTTTCGTCGACATAGGAGATCCGTCCATCGACGGCGGCCAGTGCCACGGGCGTACGCTCGACGATACGGATGCGCAGCGTGTCCGGCAGTTTTTTCTCCGCCTCGATCCGCTTCACCCATCCCAGGCGGCGAAGATCCGCCTGAAGCCGTGCGATGTCGATGCGGAAGAGGTTGGCGCCGATATATTGGCGCGTGATGGCATCGATGGCCGCCCGCGACGTATGCGTTGAGCCGTCGATCTCGATCGTCTTCACCGCGAAGCGTGCGTCGCCCTGCGTCTGGCGATAGATCAGGAACGAGGCAACGACGATGCCGATGACGATGGCAGCCTTGCCACCGATCGAGGCCATGCGCTGAAACTGGATACGGCGCTGGTTGCGGCGAATCCGCGCGACATCCGCCGGGCGGAAGAAACGCGGCGAGGTGCTATCGTAACCGGCCGACATCAGCGTCTCCCCTCACGAGCACCACGCACGAGCTCCTCGGCGATCTCGTGGACGTCGCCGGCGCCCATGGCGATGAAGACATCGTTCGGCTGCAGCCGGCGCCGCAGCTCATTGACGATCTCGATATGACTGCGATCGATGAATTCGATTCCAGCCGCGGAATCGGTAATCATCCGCGACGAGATCCCATCGATCGGCGTTTCCCGCGCGGCATAGATCGGGGCGACGAGGGCAACGTCCGCGCCGCGCAACGACTGGCCGAACTCGCGCGCGAAGTCGCGCGTGCGCGAGTACAGATGCGGCTGAAATAGCGCCACGACACGGCGGCTCGGATAGCCGCTGCGCGCGGCGTCGAGCGTGGCACGGATCTCGGTGGGGTGATGCGCGTAATCGTCGACGACCAGGGCACCGTTGTAATCGCCGAGGATCTGGAACCGGCGATCGACGCCGAGGAACTTCGCCACGCCGGCAGCAGTCGCTTCGGTACTCACGCCAAGTTCCCGCGCCACGGCAATGGCCGCCAGCGCATTGCGCACATTGTGCTGACCCGGAACGAAGAGTTTGAAGAAGCCGATGTCGTCGACGTCGAAAGACGCACCTCGCTCATGAAACTCGAGGTTGCGCGCGGTCAGATCGGCACCTTCTCCCAGGCCGTAGCGAATGATTCGGGGACCGGCATCGCGGCCGCGGCGATCCAATAGCGCAGCGACCGCCGGATCATCAACGCAGCCGATGATCGCGCCGCCGGGCTTTACGTTCTCCGTGAAGATGCGGAAGGCCTCGACGATGTTCTCGAAGCTGCCGTAGTACTCGAGATGATCCGCCTCGATATTCGTGATGACGGCGATCTCGGGATGAAGCTCATGAAAGGTCCGGTCGTACTCGTCGGCCTCGACGACGATCACGTCGCCCTTCCCCTCTTTCGCGTTCGAGGCGAAGTTGGCGAGCATGCCGCCTACGATGACCGTCGGATCGAGCCCCGCTTCCTCGAGGACCGTGGCGATCATCGCTGACGTGGTGGTCTTGCCGTGCGTTCCGGAAACACCGACCGCGCGCTTTTCATCGACGATCGCCGCGAGAAGATCCTTGCGCCGGACGATCTCGATGCCACGCTCGCGTGCGGCATCGACCTCGGCGTTGGCCCCCTTTACTGCCGCGGTAACGACAACCGTGTCGACGCCCGCCAGATGAGCGGGGTCATGCCCGATGCGGATATCCACTCCCCGCCCGCCCAGAAGGGTGGTGGCCGAGGAGCGTTTGAGGTCGCAGCCGGAGACGGCCATGCCTCGACCGGTCAGGATCTCTGCAATGCCACTCATTCCGATTCCGCCGATGCCGACGAAATGAATGTTCTTAATCTTGTCTAAATTCATCTCAGTTAGTGGATTGCTAATAAACAATTTTATTCGCTTCGCTCTATTTTTTCGAGTAAATCGACGATCTTTTTCGTGGCATCGGGCGCCGCCAGGGTCCGGGCGGCCATTCCCATCCGCTCCGTTCGATCGGGATCGGACACGATTTCGGTGATGGCGAACCCCAATCTCTCGGGTGAAAGCTCCCGTTCGGTGATGACCATGGCGCCGCCGGCCTGCTCGACGGCGCGGGCGTTCAGCTCCTGATGGTTGTCCGTTGCCGCCGCAAACGGAATGAGAATGGCGGCGCGGCCAACCGCGGCCAGTTCGCCAACCGTCATCGCGCCGGAGCGCGAGACGATCAGATCCGCCGCGCCGATTTCGGCCGCGATCGGATCGAGGTACGGCACTACGCGCGCGCCAGTGAATGCCGAGGCGTGATACGCCTGCTGCACCTTCTGCAGTTCGTTTGGACCGGTCTGATGGACGATTTCTATCCGGTCTCGTAGCGGCGCCATGAATAGCAGGGCGCCGATCATGGCGTCGTTGATCGTGCGCGAGCCTTGTGAGCCGCCGAAGATCAGCACGCGCTTTCGTGCGCGGGTGCCCGCCGCCGGCTGGCGGCTATCGGAGAAGAACTCGCTTCGGATCGGATTCCCGGTGAGGACGGCGTCCGCGCGTTTCATCCGCTGCGCTGCGGTTTCGAAAGCGACCGCCGCGGCGGTCACAAAACGCGCGAGAACACGGTTCGTCAGGCCTGGAAACGCGTTTGACTCATGAATCGCCGTCGGCACACCGCGCAATTTGGCGGCCACCAGCACCGGCCCCGAGGAGTAGCCGCCGACGCCGAAAACGACATTCGGCCGGTGGCGGCCGACGAGCGTGAAGGCCTGTACGAATCCCACCGGAAGGCGGCAGAGGCTCTTGATCGTGTCACCGATCCCTTTTCCCTTCAGCCCACCGACAGAGATCAGCTCGAGCGGGAAGCCGGCCTTCGGGACGATGGTCGTCTCCAGTCCGCGCTCGGTCCCGACGAAGATGACGCGCCGCATGGAATTACGCGCGATCCACTCCTGGGCCACGGCGATGGCGGGGTAGATATGCCCCCCCGTCCCACCCCCGGCGATCATCAGCGTCTCCCGCACACCCTGCACGCCCATCGATCTGATTCCTCAACCTGACTGTTGCGATAAGTTCAACAAAACGCCGACCGCGATGAGACTGGTGATCAACGAGGAGCCGCCGTAGCTGACGAGCGGCAGCGGCAGCCCCTTGGTCGGCAGAAGGCAAAGCGCGACGCTGACGTTGATCAGCGCCTGGATGCCGATCAACAGCGTGAAGCCAAGCGCCGCGTAGAAGTCGAAGCGATTCTGGCTGAGTCTCGTTACACGGAAGCCGCGCCATACCAGAAACGCGAAAAGGGCGATGAGCGCCGCCGCGCCGATGAACCCGAGCTCTTCGCCAATGATCGAGAAGATGAAGTCGGTGTGCGGCTCCGGCAGGAAGAAGAGCTTCTGCCTGCCGTTGCCGATACCGAGGCCGCGCAGACCGCCGGTCCCGAGCGCGATCAGCGACTGCATGGCCTGGAATCCCTTCCCCAGCGGATCGGCCTCGGGGTTCAAGAACGTAAAGAGACGGTCGCGCCGGTACGCGGCGCTGAATATGAGCAGCACGCCGGCGGGGATGATCATCATCGCAAAGGCAACTACGCGCGTCCACGAGATTCCGGCGGCGAAAATCATTCCGGCAGCTACGAGGACGAGCGTGGTGGCAGTGCCGAAGTCGGGCTCGAGCAGGACGAGCCCCGCGACGAGCGCGACGACGCAGGCGAGCGGCAGCAGCGTCGACGTCAGCTCGTTGATCCGCTCCTCTTTCCGCGCGAGATAGGAGGCCAGAAAGAGAATCAATGCCGGCTTCGCGAACTCGCTCGGCTGCAGTTGGAAGTGCTGCAGGACGATCCAGCGATGGGTACCGTTGATCGGCGTCTGAAAGAGAGCGATGACCAGCGCCAGAAGGACGGCGGCGCCGATCGTGTAAATGATCCGCCGGTCGCGCAGCCGCGCCGAATCGACGTGCATCAGCATCACAGCGAACGTGCCGCCGGCGATCAGCCAGACGAACTGGCGGAGGAAGAAGTAGTAGGGATTGTCCGACCCGACCTTCTGCATCGTGATGATCGCCGAGGCCGAATAGATCATCACCATCCCGATGAGGACGATCAGCACCGCGGCGCCGAAGAGATAGGTGTCGTACGTGAGTTTGCGGCTCATCGAAGACTCCTTACCAATTCCTCGAAGTGCTCGCCGCGATGTTCGAAGTTGCGGTACTGGTCGAAACTTGCGCAGGCTGGAGAGAGGAGAACGGTGTCGCCGGTCTTCGCGTGCTCACATGCGTGAGAGACCGCGCCTTGCATATCGCCTGCGGCAACGATGGTGGCCGCGCCGTCAAGCGCCGAGGCGATGCGGCCGGCGGCGGTACCGATGGTCAGGACCGCGCGTGTTTTTTCGGAGACGAGCTTGCGCATCCGTTCGAACTCTCCGGCCTTGTCCTTTCCGCCGAGAATCAACCAGACGCTGGCCGGCGGGAACGACTCCAGCGACTTGAGGGTGGCATCGACGTTGGTTCCTTTGGAATCGTTGATCCAGCGGACGCCACGAAGCTCGCGCACGAGCACCATGCGATGCGGCAGTCCGGAAAACGAGCCGAAGGCAATCTGAACGCTCACATCGTCGACCCCGATGGCACGCGCAGCCAGCCAAGCCGCCAGCGCATTCTCGACGTTGGCGGTCCCATCGAGTTTGAGTGAGGTGCGGGGGATCCGGCGCTCGTTTCCATCGTGGCGCAGAACGAGATCAGCGCCATCAGCAAATGCCCCGTCATCGACAGGTTTCGATGCGGAAAAGCGCCGGAGTTTCGCTTTCGATTCGCGCGGCGCGCCGCGGCGATCCGAGGCATTGACGATGGCCACGTCGTGCGGCTCCTGATTGCGAAAGATGCGGTACTTTGCCGCCGCGTAGGCGTCAAAGGTCGGATAGCGATCCATGTGGTCGGGAGTCACGTTCAGAAGCAGCGCGACATCGGCCCGAAAGGTATCGACCGATTCGAGCTGGAACGACGACAACTCGAGAACGTAAGTGCGCGGCCGTTCGGTATCGAGAGCGGCGATGAACGGCTCGCCGATGTTGCCGGCGACGATCGGCTGCCGGCCGTCGATCTTCAGGATCTCGCCGATCAGCGCCGTGGTCGTCGATTTGCCGTTCGAACCGGTTACGGCAACGATCGTGCTTCCCTGCGGCATGTGGCGATACGCGAGCTCGATCTCACCGATCAGCGGAATCGGCGTTCCATCGATCGATTGCAGCAGAGGAATCGTGCGCGGTACGCCGGGACTGAGGACGATCATTCCGACGCCGTCCAGCAATGCCGCGTCCTGATGACCGAATGCACGGGCCACCGCATCGTGAAGCGGATACGGCAGGTCAGGAGCGGCGTTTGAGTCGGTAAGAAGCACCGCTTCGCCGCGGGCGGCGAGAAAATTCGCCGCGGCCACGCCGGACTTGCCCGCTCCGATGACAAGAGTCTTCATCGCAATTTGAGCGTCGAAAGCGCCAGCATGGCGAAGATGATGGCGATGATCCAGAACCGGACCACGACCTTCGTCTCACGCCAGCCGGACAACTCGAAGTGGTGGTGAAGAGGCGACATCTTGAAGATTCGCCGGCCAGTCAACTTGAACGACGCCACCTGCAGCACGACCGACATCCCTTCGAGTACGAAGAGACCGCCGACCAGGCCGAGCAGGATCTCCTGCTTGATCATCACGGCAAGACAGCCGATGGCGCCACCGAGTGCCAGCGAGCCGACGTCTCCCATGAAGATCTCGGCGGGATGGGCGTTGAACCACAAGAAGCCGAGCGATGCGCCCACCATCGCCCCGCAAAAGACCGCCAGCTCACCGGCTTGCGGCACCCAGGCGATACGGAGGTAGTCCGCCACGCGGAAGTTACCGGCGGCGTAGGTGAGGATCGTGTAGGTGACGGCGACGATGAGCGTCGATCCGATGGCCAGCCCATCGAGCCCGTCGGTTAGGTTCACGCCGTTCGAGGCGCCGACGAGGACGACGATGATGAACGGGATGTAGAGAAAACCGAGGTTCAGGTGCAGCGCCTTGAAGAACGGAAAGGTCAGGACGGTCGAGTAGTTGTTGTGAATCGACGGCAGGTAGGCGATGGCCAGCCCCGCGGCCAGGGCGACGCCAATCTGCATCGAGAATTTCTCTTTTGCCGTCAACCCCATGTTCTGTTTCTTGACCAGCTTGCGGTAATCGTCGACGAAGCCGATGGCGCCGTACGCGAACGTCACAAAGAGCACGATCCAGATGTAGGGGTTGAAGATGTCGGCCCAGAGGATGGTCGGGATCACGATGGCGATATTGATCAGGATGCCACCCATCGTCGGCGTTCCGGCCTTCATCTGATGCGACTTCGGACCTTCTTCACGGATGTACTGTCCAGCTTTGATGCGGCGCATCCGCTCAATCAGCCAAGGGCCGAAGATGAAGGAGATGATGAGCGCGGTGAGCGCCGCCCATGCCGTCCGGAACGTGATGTACCGGAAAACGTTGAAGCCGGAGAACATGTCCCGCAGCGTGAACAGGTAGTACAACATCAGTGCGCGCCCTCCACGTTGGCCAGCATGTTGACGATTCGGTCGAGGCCGATGCCGCGGCTGCCCTTGATCAGTACGAGGTCTCCGGGACGAATGAATGTTTCGAGGAATCCTCCGGCGCTCTGTGCGTCGTCGAAGTGGTGGAGTTTGCCGTTTTCAAATCCTGTCTCGCGCGCGCCGTCGAGCAACGCTCGCGAACGCTTGCCAACGCCAATGATGGTGTCGACGCTTTTCGGAATGGCCCTGCCGGCGTCGCGGTGATAGTCGAGCTCCTTGTCTCCCAGCTCCAGCATGTCGCCGATGACGGCGATGCGGCGCCCGGCGACATCGGCCTGGTCCATCAGATCCAGGGCACGGCCAAGCGCATAAGGATTCGAGTTATACGTGTCGTCGTAGATCGTGGCGCCGCCGGCGTCGAGAATGATTCCGCGATGATAGGCAGGCTTCAGCGCACGCACGCCTCGTTCGATTCCTTCCCACGAAATGCCGATGGTGCGCGCGGTGGCAATGGCTGCCAGAAGATTCTCGAGATTGTGGCGGCCGGGAAGTGACAGCTCGAACGCGTGTCCGCTCACTTCAAACGTGGTACCGAGAAGGCCGCGCTCGCGGATGTTGACTCCGCGGAAGCCGGCATCGTGGTCGATGCCGTAGGTCACCTTCCGCCCGCCGAAGCCGACGCTGATGTTCATCACAAATTCGTTGTCGGCATTGAGGACGATCGTTCCGCCTGGCTTGACGTTCTCAAGGAGCTCGCGCTTGGCCTCGGCGATCTTTTCGATGGTACCGAAAAACTCGATGTGTACCGGGCCGATGTTCGTGTAGACGCCGATGTCAGGATGCGTAAGACCGGCCAGTCTGGCGATCTCGCCCTTGTGGTTCATCCCCATCTCACTGACGACGACTTCGGCATCGTCGGGCGTGTTGTCGATGCAGAGCGGGCAGCCGATGAGGTTGTTGAAATTGCCCCACGACTTGAACGTCCGCCGCTCCGAGCCCGCGAGCGTGGCGATCATCTCTTTCGTGGTCGTCTTTCCGGCCGAGCCGGTGATGGCGATGAGCGTGAAGGGGTAATGCTCGCGAATGGAGCGGGCCAGATTCTGAAGAGCGATCGTCGTGTCATTGACGTGGACGATCCCCTTGCCGGCCGGGACATTCTCCAGAACCTGCGACACCACCGCTCCGCTCGCCGTTGTAAGCGCTTGCGAGAGGAACTGATGACCGTCGAGGCGATCGCCTTTGATGGCGAAGAAAACGGAGTCCGCCTTGACTTCGCGGCTGTCAATGACGACCGAGCCGGTGGCGACGTCCGGTCCCTGCACGAGCTCTCCACCGGTCATCAAGGCGAGCTGGCGGAAGGTCAGGTGCATGGCACCCTCCCTGCCGCCGGGTTGCGGGGTTTCGTGGTCTCGCGGTCTCGCGGTGCTGCGCTTATTGCCAACCACCGCGCGACCACGCAACCGCGTGACCGCGCAACCCTGGTGCTCTCTTCCGGCTCCGCCGCGCCAACCCGATCGCGGCCCTTCCCCCGAAGCTGCCCGGCGATCGCCAACCATCCACCCACACGGAAAGCAATCGACGGAGCCGGAACAGAACACCTGTCCAGAGGTGCTAAATAATAAGATGATTTGATCACTGATTTCAACATTAATTTGATATCGATTTAGAAGTTCTGTTTTCGTGCCTGGTTCTCAACGCCCGCTCCGCTTCTTCGCGGTCGTCGAAATGAAGGATCTGGTCGCCGATGACCTGATACGACTCGTGCCCTTTCCCGGCGATGACGATGACGTCGTCGTCCATCGCTTCGGCAATCGTCCGGGCAATGGCCGCCCGACGGTCGGTGATCCGGGCGTAGTTCGCCGCCCCCGCCACTCCGCGCTCGATGTCGTCCAGAATGGCTTCCGGTTTTTCGCCGCGCGGGTTGTCGCTCGTCAGGATTGTCTGATCGGCGAGGCGCGCGGCGATCGCACCCATCATCGGACGCTTATCCCTGTCACGATCTCCGCCGCATCCGAAGAGCACGATGACACGCCTGCCGGAGGCGAGGTCGCGGACGGCGAGCAGCAGTTTCTCGAGGGCGTCGGGCTTATGGGCATAATCGACGATCACCGTTGGACCGTCATCCGACGCGACGTACTCGAACCGCCCACGCACGGCGGCGAGAGTACGGATACCAGCCTCGATGGTGGCGGTGTCGATGCCCACGGAGAGAGCGGCACCGACAGCACCGAGCCAGTTGTAGAGGTTGGGCGCTCCAAGCAGCTTCGACTCGACACGCACGTCGCCCGCGGGCGTCGCGATGCGGCCATGAAGACCGCGCACCGAGATTTCGAACCCATCGAGAGGATGAATGTCCGCGCTGGACTGACGGCCGAACGTCACGGCGCAGCCGTCGAGCTCACCGGCCAACCGGCGGCCATACTCATCGTCGACATTGACGATGGCAGTCTTGCGGGAGCGATCGATCTGATCGAAGAGAATCCGCTTTGCGGCAAAATAGTCTTCAAAGTCTTTATGAAAGTCGAGGTGGTCCTGCGAGAGATTCGTGAAGACGGCGGCGGCAAAGCGGATTCCATGCGTTCGCTTCAGCGCAAGGGCATGGGATGAGACCTCCATGACCGCGTGGCGGACGCCGGCGTCGACCATCTTGGCGAACCATTGCTGTAGGACAACGGCATCGGGCGTCGTGCGATCGGCGGTCAGGCGCTCGTCACCGGCACGATATTCGATGGTACCGATGAGACCAACCGGCTGTCCGGAAGCGTCGAGGATCGACTCGATCATCTTTGTCGTGGTTGTCTTCCCCGAGGTGCCTGTCACACCGATGATGGAGAGATTATTCGCCGGACGGTTGTAGAAGTTGGCGGAGATGAGCGCGAGAGCGGCACGGGCGTCGTCGACCTGAACAGCGACCGGCGCAGAGACCACACTCGACTCACTGACGATGGCCGCCGCTCCTTTGCGGACGGCCGAGTCGATGAACGTCGCACCATCCGTTTTGAAGCCGGGAACCGCGACGAATAGCGCTCCCGTGACGACCATGCGTGAATCGGCTGTGACGCTGGTGATCTCAGCATCGGCGTCACCGCTCCGAACGGGCACATCCCTCAGCACCTCCCGCAGTCTCATCGCGTCCCCTCGGCGAGAGTCAGTACTACCTGGTGATCATGCGGCAGGGCTTCCCCTGGTAACGGTTGTTGCGTTCGGACCACGCCACTCCCCGAGGCACGAACGCGGAAGCCGGCCGAAGTGGCGAGAGCGACGGCCGCGCGGGCGTCGAGGCCTCGCAGCTCAGGAACTTCCGATCCCGCTGCCGGGGCAGACTTCTGCGAAAACGTCGCCAGCATCGGCGCGGCTACATCGATCGTCCGCGCCGGAACCGATGGCGGAACATTGAGGTAGCGCAAGGTCGATTCCGCGATCTCTTTGAACGCGGGAGCGGCGACGGTGCCACCGTACTCGGATTCCTTCGGCTCGTCGACGACGACGAGAATGGACAACTGGGGCCGGTCAGCAGGAACGTAGCCTCCGAAGGAGGCCACTACTTTGTCCGTGTATCCGCCGCGCCCCGCTTTTTGTGCAGTTCCCGTCTTTCCGGCAACGACGTGCTCGGCCAGCGCGGCCTGCACGCCGGTACCGCGCGCGACGACGTTTTTCAGAATCTCATTCAATACGGCCGCCGTTTTTTCGGAGATGACGCGTACCGGTGCGGCCTGAGGCGGTGTATAGATTGCGTTTCCTTTCGCGTCGACGACCTTTTCAACGATGCGCGGCTGGACGCGGAGTCCGCCGTTGGCGACCGCGGCGATGGCGCTCAGGACCTGCAACGGCGTTGCGCCGATCTCCTGGCCGATCGACATCGACGCATTGGAGAGTTGAGACCACTGCTCGGTATGGCGGACGCGGCCCTGCGCTTCGCCCGGTAGCGCCACACCGCTCCGTTCGCCAAAGCCGAAGCGGCGGATGTAGCGGTAGAAACGGTCCTGACCCAACGCCAGACCGACGCGGATGGCACCGACGTTCGACGAATGGACCATCACGTCTTCGAACGTGATGAGGCCGTAGCGATTGTGGCCGTGTTCGTGGATCTGTGTGTTGCCGATCTGGATGAAACCGTCACCACAGTCGAGCACCTGAGAGGGCGTGACTACTCCTTCTTCGAGTCCGGCGGAGGCGGTGACAACCTTGAATGTCGACCCAGGCTCGTACTGATCCTGAACGGCGCGGTTGCGCCGCTCGTCGGGCGAGAAGTCGCGATAGCGGTTGGGATCAAACGACGGATTGGACGCCATCGCCAGGATTCGGCCGTCGCGGGGGTCCATGACAATGGCCACGCCACCTGCGGCGTGATACTGCTCCACCGCGCGTCCGAGGGCGCGCTCGGCGATGAACTGCACGACGGAGTCGATGGTAAGAACGACGTCGTTACCGTCGATGGGCCGGTTCGGCCCCTCGCCGCCGACCAGGTACATACCGCGGCGCGCATCGCGCAGGAGCGTTACGCGCCCTGCGCGGCCCCGCACCTGCGCATCGAACGAATGCTCAATGCCGGCCAGTCCTTCGCCGTCGACGCCGGTGTAGCCGACGACGTTCGCGGCAAGCATGGCGCGCGGATACGAACGGCGGTGCTCGTCGAGAAAATAAACGCCGGGGAGCTTGAGCGCCTTGACCGCGGCGGTGGTTTCGAGCGGCAACTGACGGGCGATCCAGACGAAGCCGCTGGCGGAGGTGAGTTTCGTTGCGATCTCGCGCGCGTCCATCTGCAGAGCGGTGACGCTGGCCAACGCCCTCGCCGTCTGACCCCGGTCGCCGATGGCCTGGGGGTCGGCGTAAATTGATTCCGCCGCGATGCTCTCGGCGAGAATGTGGCCATTCCTGTCGACGATCGAGCCGCGAACCGGCTGCAACGCAAGCGTCCGCTCCTGTTGGCGCGCCGCTTTGATGACGTATTCGCCGTGGCGGACAAGCTGGATCTGCACCAACCGCGCAATCACGATGACGGCCCACGCCGCGAGGACGGCGAAAAGCTGCAGGAGACGCTTTTGCGATGTGGGCATCAGCGGGCTCCGGCTTGGGGAGTGGATTGTGGAGAACGTGGGGTGGGAGCGGCGTCTGGCGGCCGCTGCACCATCACCACCGCTCGCGGATCGGTGTGCTGAAACCCGAGCTGGATGGCACGCTGCTCGACGGCGCCGAGCGAGGTGCGGCGGTCACGCTCCAGCTGCAGCGCCTTGTTGGCGTTCTCGATTTCCTGCTTTTGTTTCTGCAAGCGCGTCGCCTCGTGGCCGAGGCGAATCACCTCGAGGTTCTGCCACGTGAAGAGGAGCAGGAACGCGCCGATGGGAACTCCGAGCGCAAGGACGGCCAACAGCTCACGGGAGCGGCGGCGGTCGCGTTCGCGAACGATGTGTGTGTTTTCGATGGGCTTCTTCTGCGCGTACATTCGGGGACCGATCCGGGAGCGTTAACGGAGCCTGGGAACAAGGGTGAAGATCTGCCTACAAGCACGACCCGAGAACCATCCACACCCACCCACGCTCCCCCAGCCACCCCTCCCGAGCTCCCGCGGCGCACACACGCCCACCCTTCCCCAACCTTCACCCTTGTTTCCGGGCTCCGGTTACTGCAAGCTCTTCCGAGCACTTACCTGTCAACTCTCAGCAATCCCCTGAGAGCTAAGAGCTGACAGCTAAGAGCTTCTCCGCCACACGCAACTTCGCGCTGCGAGACCGCGGATTTCTCTGAACCTCTTCCTCCGAAGCAGTGACCGGCCGACTGGTCAGAATCTCGACGACTTCCTTGGCGCCGCACGCGCAAACCGGCAGGTTGGGAGGACAGGTGCACTCCCCTTCCAACCGCCGCATGGCTCGCTTGACGATCCGATCTTCGAGCGAGTGGAACGAGATGACGGCAATTCGGGCTCCCGGCTCCAGGACGCTGACCGCGTCGTCAATGAATCTGTCGAGCCCGATCAACTCCTCGTTTGCGGCGATGCGAATGGCCTGGAACGTGAGCGTTGACGGATCGATCTGATGCGGCTTCGACTTCTTTACGCTGCGAACGATTTCCGCGAGCCGCGCCGTCGTCTCGATCGGCGCTTCGGCGCGCCCGTCGACGATTGCTCTGGCGATCCGGCGGGCCATCGGCTCCTCGCCGTATTCGCGCAGAATCGTCGCCAGCTCCTGTTCCCCCAGCGTATTGACCAGATCGGCGGCTGTCTTCGACTCCGGCCCCATCCTCATATCGAGTGGCGCGTCGTAGCGGAACGAGAATCCGCGCGATGCGTCATCCAGTTGCATGGACGAGACGCCGAGGTCGGCGAGCAGACCGCTGACCGGCTCGATCTTCTGCTTCTTCAGGATGTCAATGAGCGTCTCGTGACGGCCCTGTGCGAGCGTCACCCGATCTCCGAATCTCTCCAGCCTCGCTCTCGATACATCCAGCGCTGCCGGATCGCGGTCGATGCCCAGAAGCCGTACCGAGGGATAGCGGGCCAGCAACGCTTCCGCGTGTCCACCCAGTCCGACCGTGGCATCGACGAGCGTCCCGTCTTCGCGCGAGGGACGGAGGTACTCGACGATTTCGCTTAAAAGAACCGACTGGTGCATGACACGTCACACACCGTGCAACTCCAACTCTTTCCAGTCATCGTTCGTCAGCGGCGTTTCCGTCATCCGCTGCTGGATCTTTTCGCCGTTCCAGACGATGAGATGGTCTGTGTTTCCTATGACGACGACGTCTTCGGCGATGCCGGCCACGTTGCGCAGGATGGTGGGGATCAGCACCCGCCCCTGCGCGTCGATCGTTCCGACGTGTCCGAAGTAGTTCACCTTCTCCAGAAGCTTCGTCCGTGCGGTCGAGGTCGAGGGAACTTTCGAGATCCGGCCCTGGAACTCGTACCAGACCGGCATCGGGTAGATCAGCGCCCGTTCCCCGTCCATCGAGGTGATGAAGCAGTCAGAGCCGAACTTGTCTTCAATGATCTTGCGGAAGCTGGATGGGATCTTCAGACGACCCTTCTCGTCGACCTTCGCCGGGGAATGCCCCATCAGGACTGGCTCGACCATTTCCGCTTCGACTTTCGTGTTCGAAGGCCCGTTTGTACCACCACCGACCACTTCTGTCCACAAAAATCCACGACGAGTAGAAAATAAACGCCGCCAGGGAGCGCCGGGCGGCGTCGATTCAGGTCCGGTTGACTGGGTGGCTACATCTTCGCGATCTCATCAAAGTACTTCACGAACGCCACCATCCCCCCGCTGGCCTGCCGCCAGTCGTAGTTCTCGTTCGGGGCGTGGTAGCCGTGCTCCGGGAGTGACAGGCCGAGGAAGAGGACGGGGACGTTGAGGATCTTCTCCATCGAAATAACGGCGCCGATCGAGCCGCCTTCGCGGACGAAGACCGGCTCCCGGCCGAAGGCGAACTTCATGGCGCTGCGTACGGCGTCGGCAAGCGGGCCGGTCGTCGGGGCCTGGTACGGCAGCATCGAGGCCTCGGTGACGATCTTGACGTCGGGGTTGCGCTGCTTCACGAACTCGCGGACGAGCTTCATGATCTTTTTCGGATCCTGGTTGGCCACCATCCGGCAGGAGATCTTTACGGTCGCGCGAGGCGGGATGACGGTCTTGATACCGGGACCGGTGTAACCGCCGACGAGGCCGTGGACTTCGAAGGTGGGCATGGCCCAGATCCGTTTCATCAGATCCATCGGATCTTCGGTACGGATCGATTTGAAGCCGTGATCCTTCTTGAACTTCTTCACGGTGAAACCGGAGTCGCGAAAGTCGGCAAGCTCCTGCTTGGTCGGCGGCACGACATAGTCGTAGAAGCCCTTGATCTTCACCCTGCCGGTGGTTGCGTCGTACATTTCGGAGACGAGTTTCATCAACTCGCCGATGGGATTGCGGGCACCTCCGCCGGTGACACCGGAATGCTGATCAGTCGCCGCGGTCTCCAGCGTCAGCTCGAAGCCTTGCAGCCCGCGCAGGCCGGCCGGACATGCAGGACGCTCGCGGGAAACCCAGATCGTATCGGAGACGAGCACGGAATCTGTGGCGAGTTGCTTGGCATACTTTTTCATCGCGCCATCGAAGCTCGGTGAGCCGATTTCCTCTTCGAGCTCCCAGATCAGGTGCATGTTGGCGCGAACGCCTGCCTCGCGAGCTGCGCGGATGCCGAACAGCGCGGTAAGGGCGGGCCCTTTGTCGTCGGTCGTTCCGCGGCCGAGGTAACGGTCGCCATCCTTCGAGAAGACGAATGGATCGGTCTTCCACGGCTCGGTTTCGCGTGAGGCAGGCTGCACGTCAAGATGGTTGTAGACGGTGACCGTCGGTAGATTGCGCCCGGCCTCGAAGCGGCCGTGGACGATTGGATTGCCGTCGGTTTCGAGGATGGTCGCCTCGCCGCCGAATTCGCGGATTTTCGTCTGTGCAAGCTCGGCGCAGCGGCGGATGTCACCGATGCGCTCCGGCTCTGCGGAGACAGTTGGCGTCTCGACGAACTGCTGGAGCGACGATTCGAAATCGGCGCGATGGTCGCGCGCCCACGCCAAAAGGGACTTTTTGTCTAGATCCATGGGGGTGGATTCTATGTCAGTAACCGACCGCCACACCGGAACGGCGCGGATCGCCAGCACCTTGTCGCAGACCTGTTTTCGGATCGATCATCACGGCGTTAGCGTCGGAGATGTGGTCCAGCGGCTTCTCGCGGAACTTGTGCCCCATTTTCTCCAGCGCTGCGCGTGTGTCCGGATTCGTGCCGTTCGGTTCCCAGAAAATCTCGTCTGGCATCCATTGATGATGAATGCGTCCGGCATCGATCGCCTCCTGAAGCGAGGCGTGGGAGTCGACGACGGCAAGAACGATCTCGAGCACGGTGCTGATGATGCGCGGGCCGCCGGCGGCGCCGACGGCGAGCCACGGCTTGCCGTCCTGCAGCATGATCAGCGGTACCATCGAGGACAGTGGCCGCTTCCTGGGGGCGATGGCGTTCTTCTCGCTTTGGATGAGTTGATAGACGTTCGGCACGCCGGGCTGCGACGTGAAGTCGTCCATCTCGTCGTTGAGCAGGACGCCTGTTCCCTTCGCGGTGACGCCGGCGCCGAACCAATCGTTGAGCGTGTAGGTGTTGCTCACCATATTGCCCTCGCCGTCGACGACAGCGAAGTGGGTCGTGTCCGGTTGCTCGAATGGCGCAGGATCGCCTGCCCGAATCTCCGTCGATCTCGATGCGTGCTCCGGATCGATGGTCTTGCGCCGCTCCTCGGCGAATGCTGGCGAGATGAGCGCGTTCACCGGCAGTTTGACGAAATCAGGATCGCCAAGATACTCCGCACGGTCCGCAAACGCGCGCCGCATGACCTCGGTGATGAGATGGAGGTAGCGCGCCGACTGCCAACCGGTCGATGTCAGGTCGTACTTCTCCAGCATCTGAAGCATCTCGATCAAGGCAATGCCGCCCGATGACGGCGGCGGCATGACGATAAATTCGTGTCCGCGATAGCTGCCGTGCAGCGGCTTTCGGACGGTCGGTTCGTACTCGCGCAGATCCTTCATCGTGATCAAGCCGCCGTGCGCGCGCATATCCGCGACGATGCGCCGGGCCGTCACGCCGTCGTAGAAGTCGCGCGGATTGGCCTGAATGCGGGCCAGCGTCGCCGCGAGCTCCGGCTGTTTGAAGCGCTCACCCATCGTGTAGAGGCGGCCGTCGCGCAGGAAGATACGGCGGCTCTCCGGCCATGGCTCGAGTTTCTTCAGCGTGTCGTGATCGTGAAAGACACCGTCGAGAAACGCCGTGACGATGAATCCCTCGGCGGCCAGCTTGCGTGCAGGTTCGACGAGCTCGCTCCATTTCAGCCTGCCGTGCCGTTTGTGGACGAGCATCAGCCCGGCCACGGTGCCGGGAACGCCGATCGCTTTGTATCCGTCGGTCGATGCATTCTTGATAACCTTGCCATTGGCGTCGAGATACATGTCGCGCGATGCCGCGAGCGGCGCCCGTTCGCGATAGTCGATGGCCTCACTCGTGCCATCCGCATTGCGGATCAGCATGAAACCGCCGCCACCGAGGTTCCCCGCGGCGGGCCAGGTCACCGCCATCGTCAGCGCCACGGCCACCGCGGCATCGACGGCGTTACCTCCCTTCTTCATGATGTCGACGCCGACGCGCGAGGCGATCTCGCTCGTCGAAGCCACCATGCCGTGACGGGCGACGACAGGATCGCGCAGCGCGGCGAAGGCGGTGGTGGAGGAAAAGAGGAGAAGGGTGGCGATGAGCTTCCGCATGGCGCGGAAGTGTACGGCAGCAGGCGGGGCTTCGGCGGTCCGAGGTTACGACCGATAGTCGGCGTTGATCGAAATGTAGTCGTGGCCGAGGTCGGAGGCAAGAACGACCGTGCTTGCGTTGCCGCCGCCGAGGTCGAGAACGATCGGCACACGCTCGCGAGAGAACACTTTCGCCGCATCTTTTTCGCGATAGACCGCCGGCTCGCCGTTGATCACGAGTTGCACCTTGCCGGCGAACAGTGAGACGCGCCGGACGTTGAATCGTGCACCGCTGCGGCCGAGGGCGGCCAGCATGCGTCCCCAGTTCGGATCTCCGCCGTGAAGGGCGGTCTTGACGAGAGGCGAGGTGGCCACTGCGTGCGCGGCGAGTCTGGCGTCGCGCTCCGTCCTCGCGCCACGGACGGTCAGCTCCATCACCCGTGTCGCCCCTTCGCCGTCGCGGACGATCATCCAGGCGAGATCGCGGCAGACGGCATCGAGGGCGCGCTGAAAATCTGCGGTGTCGGCTCGAGGGGCGTTACCCAGTTTTCCCGACGCCATGACCAGGACGGTGTCGTTTGTCGACGTATCGCCATCGACCGAGATGGCGTTGAAGCTCTGATCGACCGCGGCGGTCAGGGCGTCCTTCAGAATTGCGGGATCGAGCGCGGCGTCGGTCATCACGAATCCGAGCATCGTGGCCATGTTGGGATGGATCATCCCAGCGCCCTTCGCCACGCCGACGATGCGGCCACGCCTGCCGCCGAGCGTGAACGTCGCCTGTGTAACCTTCGGGCCAACGTCCGTTGTGAGGATGGCGTGTGAGAGCGCATCGATCCCACCGGCGGAGAGGCGGGTGATCGCGTCAGGAAGCGCCTCGCGTAGCTTCTGGTCGAGAAGAACGACGCCGATGACGCCGGTGGATGCAACGAAAATCTCCTCATCACCGCATTGCAGCAACTCGGCCGCGCGGGCGCGGACGCGTCTGGCGGCGTCGTGTCCCGCTTTGCCAGTGACGGCATTGGCGCAGCCGGCGTTGACGACGACGGCCTTGAGCTTGCCGCCGGTTTTCTTAAGCGCGTTCTTCGACAACGTCACCGGCGCGGCCTGAAAGCGGTTCTTCGTGAAGACCGCGGCGGCGTTGGCACCATCCGGCGCAACGATCAGGCCGAGGTCCGGCCGCTTCTTGCGGATGCCGGCGCGGATGCCGGAGGCGAGGAAGCCTTTGGGAAGTCTCATTGCGAGACACCTCGCGCGGCTACGCCGCGCGGCGCAGACAAGAGTGTCTGTGCCACACACTGCACGGACAAGAGTGAATGCGCCGCAAGCCGGTGACAATGTGGCACAGACACTCTTGTCTGTGCCGCGCCGCCGTGACCGTTCGCCTTCATGACTTCAACGACTCCCTGGCAACGAGAGCAGCCGCCCGCACCCGCTCCGGCGCGGTGCCGCCGTACGTGTTCTTCTTCGCCAGTATCCCCTCCAGAGTCACGCCGTGCTTCTTCGCAAGCGCGGGTAGCTCGGCGAGATTGCGGCTGACCTGATCGTGCGCCTCGCGAAAGGGCATCCCGGCCGCCGCGAGCGCGTCGGCAACAGCCGTGGCGATGAGCGCGTCGCCGCCGGCGGCGGCGCGCATCCGGTCGTGATCGAGAGCCAGGCCGCCTATCAATTCCGTCAACGCCGGAAGCAGCGTCGCAATGACGCGGCGCGTGCGAAAAAGCGGCTCCTTGTCGAGTTGAAGATCCTTGTCGTACGCTAGCGGCAAGCCCTTGAGTAGCGCCAGGAAGCCGGTCAGCTCGCCGATCGCGCGTGCGGCATATCCCCGAGTGAGCTCGAGGACGTCGGGATTCTTCTTCTGCGGCATGCGCGACGAGCCGGTGGCCATGGCGTCGGGTAGCTCAGCATACCCGGCCTCGTCGCTGGTGAAAAAGATCAGATCCTCGGCGAGACGCGAAAGGTGTGAGAGGAGCAACGCTGCTGCGGAAAGATAATCAGCGGCGAAGTCGCGGTCGGACACGCCGTCGATCGAGTTGGCGGTGGCGCGGGCGAAGCCGAGCGAGCGCGCCAGGCCGTCGCGGTCGATCGCCAGAGGCGTCCCCGCCAGCGCGCCGGAGCCGAGAGGGCATTCATCGCCGCGCGCCACGGCGCTGGTGAAACGGTCGAGGTCGCGGCGCAGCATCTCGACGTACGCCAGACACCAGTGGCCGAACGTGATCGGCTCGGCCTGTTTCGAATGCGTGTACCCAGGCATCGGCGCCGCGGCATCCTCGGAGGCGCGATGCGCCAACGCCGCCGCCAGCGCCGTCGTTGCATTGACCGCTTCTTCGCAGGCCCGTTTCAGCCACAGCTTCAGATCGGTGGCCACCTGGTCGTTGCGCGAGCGGCCGGTGTGCAGCTTGCCCGCGAGCGGACCGATCGTCTCGTACAGCTTGGCCTCGACATACGAATGAACGTCTTCGAAATCGCCGTCAGACGGCGTCTCGATGCGCATCAGCCCACCGAGGATCAGATCGAGCTCGTCGTCATTCAATACACCACACTCGGCGAGGGCCCGTGCCCACGCGATCGATCCCTCGACGTCATCGTCGAACAGCTCGCGGTCGAACGCGAACGAGTCGTTCAGCCGCCGCAGCAACGGCGACGGCTCACCCTCGAAGCGCCCGCCCCACAGCTTCTGCGTCAACCAGCCGCCTTCCGCAACCGGGCCGCCGTCACTTCGTCGGCGGGGAGCGTGTCGTCGAGATGCTTGTCGGCCGTCAGCCGGTTCCGGCCGCGCGTCGGCAGGCCGAAGACGCGGATGAATCCGGCCGCGTCGCGCGCGTCGTAACCGGTCATGTTGAAGCTGGCCAGCTCCTCGCTGTAGAGCGAATTCGGCGACGTGCGGCCGATGATCGTGGCGTTGCCTTTGTAGAGTTTCAGCGTCACGGTGCCGCTGACGGCGGCGGTCAGGGAGTCGACGAAGGCATCGAACGCTTCTTTGAGTGGCGAGAACCACTGACCGAAATAGACGAGCTCCGCGTAGCGCGTGGCGATGCGCTCCTTTTCGTGGGCGCTGTCGCGGTCGAGCGTGATCGACTCGAGGGCCTTGAGCGCGGTGACGAGCAGCGTCCCTCCGGGCGTCTCATACACGCCGCGCGACTTGATGCCGACGAGGCGATTCTCGACGAGGTCGACACGGCCGACGCCGTTGCGTCCTCCGATCTCATTCAACGCCATCACCAGCTTCGCCGGCGACATCGTCTCGCCGTTCACCGCGACCGGCACGCCCGTGGCGAAGGTGATGGCAACCTTTTCCGGCGCGTCGGGGGCCGACATCGGATCGACGGTCAACTTGAACATCGACGCTTCCGGTTCGAACGACGGATCTTCGAGGGGTCCCCCTTCGTGCGAGAGATGCCAGAGGTTGCGGTCGCGCGAGTAGGGGTCCTTCTTCGTCACCGGCACGGGGATGCCGCGCGAGGAGGCGTAGTCGATGGCGTCTTCGCGCGAGACGATGTCCCACTCGCGCCATGGAGCGATCACAGCCAGCTCCGGAGCGAGCGCCTGATAGGCGAGCTCGAAGCGGACCTGGTCGTTCCCCTTGCCGGTACAGCCGTGCGCCAGCGCATCACAGCCGGTGGCCAGGGCGATCTCGACCTGCTTGCGGGCGATGATCGGCCGCGCGGTCGACGTGCCGAGGAGGTAATCCTTCTCGTAGATCGCGCCCGCCTTCAGAACGGGAAAGAGGAAGTCGCGCGCGAACTCTTCTTTCGCATCGATCAGATGGAAGTCACACGCGCCGGTGCGATAGGCCTTCTCCGACAGTCCGGCCGTCTCGTCGGCCTGGCCGACGTCGACGGCAACGGCCACGACTTCGCAGCCGTAGTTTTCCTTCAGCCACGGAATGATGATCGAGGTGTCGAGACCGCCGCTGTAGGCGAGGGCGACTTTCTTGTAGGTGTGTTTCACGCTGCTTTCTCCTTCGACCGGCTAACGGTGTTCGCCAGCACCTGCTCCAGTGCGTCGATGAATTCCACGAATGCCTTCTTCGGCGTGACGTACGGCGGCAGAAGGCGGATGACGTTGTCGCGTGCGGTACCGGCGACGAATCCTTTGTTCAGCAACTCGGCGACGACAGGTTTGGCCGGGCCATCGAGCTCGATGCCCCACATGAAGCCGTGTCCGCGCACGTCGACGATGGCCGGATTGCGCGACTGCAGCGCAAGCAACTGCTCCTTGAACCATCCGCCGATCTCGTTGACACGATCCAGCAGGTTCGACTCTTCGATCTCGTCGAGGACGGCCAGCCCGAGGCGGCAGGCCACCGGATTGCCGCCGAAGGTCGTGCCGTGATGGCCGGGCTTCACGAGCCCTTCGATCGCCGCGCCGGTCAGCACCGCGCCGAGCGGCAGGCCGCCACCGAGCGGTTTGGCCAACGTGACGATGTCCGGCACGATGCCGCTCTGCTCGAAGGCAAAGAGCGTTCCGGTGCGCCCGAGTCCGCATTGGATCTCGTCGAAAATGAGGATCGAACCGGTGCGATCCGACAGGCGGCGCGCCGCGGCGAGGAAGTCGTGTGAGAGCGGGATGATCCCTCCCTCCCCCATCACCGGCTCGAGAACGATCGCGCAGGTCGTCTCGCTAACGCCCGCTTCGAGCGCGGGGATGTCGTTCGGTTCGATGAAGGTCACACCGGGAACGAGCGGCTCGAACGGCGCGCGGTAGGCTTCGTGGCCGGTCATGGCCAGCGATCCCATCGTCCGTCCGTGGAAGCTCTCGTTAAGCGCCACGATCCCCGCGCGGCCGGGGTTGGCGAGCCGCGCGAACTTCAGCGCCGCTTCATTCGCCTCGGTGCCGCTGTTGCAGAAAAACGCCCGGCAAAGTCCCGATGCGCGCACGAGCCGCTCGGCGAGAAGACCCTGCGTCGGGTGGTAGTAGAGATTTGAGATGTGCAGCAGCGCGTTCGATTCTTCGCGCAGCGTTTTGATGAGGCGCGGATGGCGATGACCGAGGACGTTGACGGCGATACCGCCGAGCAGGTCCCAATACTCGCGGCCCTCGGCGTCCCTGATGCGCGCACCGCGGCCACTGCGCGGATGAAACGCCGTGCGGGCATACGTGCCGAGCAGGAACGCCTTCTCGCGCTCTTCGACAGCGGCTGGGGATTCGTCGTGTAGAAGCATGGTTTTTCTCCTTGGTCTCGCGGTCTCGCGGTTGCGTGGTCTCGCGGTGTTTTTGCCGCGCGACCGCGAAACCTCGGAACCTCGCGACCCCGTTTCACGCAGCGATCAACTGCGTTCCTCCCTCTTCTCCAATCGTGATGCGCCGCACGCCTGATCCGAGCGCATGCAGAGCGGCCTGCAGTTTCGGGCGCATGCCGCCGGTGACGACTTCCGTGCCGAGGAGTGCTTCCGCATCCGTGGCGCACAACTCGGCCACAACGTTGCCGGTGGCATCGAGCAGGCCGGCGACGTCGGTGATGAAAATCAGCTCCTCGGCGCCGACGGCAATGGCGATCGCCGCCGCGGCCGTATCGGCATTCACGTTCAACAACGCTCCATCCGGTCCCTCGGCGATCGACGAGATGACCGGCAGGATGCCGCTCGTGACCAATGCATGGACAAGCGTCGGATCGCCGCCGGTGACGCGACCGACATGTCCGAGGTCGACGCCATCGATCGGCGGATGCTGCTCCGCGACGAGCGTCGAGGCGTCACATCCGCTGATGCCGGCAACAAGCACGCCCATCGCCGACAGCTCGGCCACGAGCATCTTGTTCACCGAGCCGGCCAGCGTGGCCACGACGACGTCGAGCGTCCGGTCGTCGGTGATGCGCAGTCCGGCGTAGGTCCGCTTCGGAATCCCAAGGCGCTTGAGATTGGCATCGACGTGCTTGCCGCCGCCGTGAACCAGCACGACTTCCCGGCCGCTCTTCCACTGCGCGGCGATTGCGTTGAGAGCCTCGGCGCGCCGCGCCGCATCGTCGAGAAGGCTTCCGCCCAACTTGATGACGTTCATCAGACCAGCGCCTCCGTCTCCGGAAAACCGCACATCCGGTTGAAGTTCTGCACCGCCTGCGAGGCAGCGCCCTTGAGGAGGTTGTCGATGACCGAGACGATGACCGCGCGCCGCCCGCCGTGCAGCAGTTGAAAGCCGATATCCGCCCGTGGCGTGTTGACGACGTTCTTCAACTCCGGCAACTGGCCGGCCGGCAACACGCGCACGAATGGAGCGTGCTCGTAGGCGCGCGTGTAAGCGTCGGTGATCTGCTGCTCGCTCATGGGGTGCGTGAAGCCGATGTGCATCGTCGAGAGAATGCCGCGATGCACCGGCAGCAGATGCGCGACGAAGACCACCGGCGCGCGATCGCCGAGGTGAAGCTGCTGGCGGATCTCCGGCTCGTGCCGGTGATTGCCGACGCCGTAGGCCTTGAAGTTGCCGAAAAGTTCGGCGAAGGAGAAGTTGACGTCGGCTTTCTTGCCGGCGCCCGAGACGCCGCTCTTGGAGTCGCAGATCACCGGCTGTTCGCGGTCGATGGCAAACGTCAGCGGCCGCAGCGCCAGAAGGATCGACGTCGGATAGCAGCCGGGGTTGGCCACGAGGCGCGCGTTCTTCAGCTCACCGTTGCAGTATTCGGTCAGCCCGTAAACCGCCTCGCCGAGCAGATTCGGCCGCTCGTGATCGAAGCCGTACCACGTCGGATACATCGACGGCTCCTCGAGCCGGAAAGCGCCGGAGAGGTCGATGACCCGCATGCCGAGGTCGAGGAGTTGCGGCGCCAGGCCGGCCGAGACTTCGTTCGGCGTGGCCAGAAAGACGATCTCCGGCTGCGCGGCGATGAGACCGTCGATCGAGAACGGCTCGGCGATGAACTGCGGGAGCGTCGGTGTGACCGGCCCCCGAGCGGTGCTGCTCGACGAAAACAGCGCCACCAGCTCGACCTCGGCGTGGCGCGCCAGAATGGCGGTCAGCTCCGCGCCGGAGTAGCCGGTCGCGCCAACGATGGCGACGCGCTTCCGTGATTTCACGTTTGATTCGTTCATGGCAGTTGTCCCGGGAAAAAGGTCAGCGAACGTTGCGGCGGCCGATGCCGATGATTCGTCGGAGGCGCTCGGCAAATGTCGAGGCCGCGGCCGGGGTGCGGAAGGCCACGAAAATGGTGTCGTCGCCGCCGATGGTTCCGAGGACACCGTCGATGGATGCACCATCGATAGCGCTGGCCACCGGCTGTGCGCTGGCGGCGGGAGTACGGATCACGACCAGGTTGCCGGCGGTATCGGCGCCGGTGACGTATTCAGCCACGGCCTGCTCCAGCCGAGTCTCCACGACGTCGCGCGGCGCGAAGGCCACGACGGCACCGCCGGCAAAGGCGTCGCGGGTGATGTAGCCGTTCGGCGACTTGGCCACGCCGAGCTCGCGCAGATCGCGCGAGAGCGTCGGCTGCGTCACCCGGAAGCGCCGCCGCCTGAGCAGCGCCAGCAGCTCGTCCTGCGAATGGACCGACTGCTCGCGGACGATCCGAAGGATCTCCTCCTGCCTCCGCAGTACGTCGCCGTGTGCATGCTTATTCATCGACGTGAATTTTTATGCATTCCTTCGTGGATGTCAACAGCAGAGGTTCGGTTTGTCATTCCTCCTACCGCAGCAGCGCGGTCGCTTCGTCGTACGCGGCTTTGTAGGTGTAATCCGGCGGCCCGTCGCAGGTGGCGAGGCGGAGGGCCTCGGTGGCGTGCTCGCGGAGTTCTTTCAGATCACCGCGGTCCTTCGCCAGTTTGGCGAGAACGAGGTGCGCATCGGCGCCTTGGAGGACGTAGCCACTACGTTCGGTGATGTCGAGTGCCTCCTCGGCTAGTCGCTGGGCTTCGGCAGGTTCGGCGGTGTCAATTCGGAGCCGGGCAAGATCAAGGAGGATGTCGGCCTCGATTTCTACGTTGTTGATGCGCCGGCATCGTTCTAACGCCTCTTCGAGGTGATTTTCAGCCCCGTCCAACTCCCCGGCTGCGAGATAAGCCGCGCCCATTAGCCAGTGGGCTTGGATGTAGTCGCGCTCGACCGGATATGTCATCTGGGCATCCTCGTCCGCCAATTCCAGGGCACGGCGAGCGGGAGCGATTGCGGATTTCAGATCTGCGACGTCAGACTTCAGACTAACGTTCCACGTAAGGTAGCGTAGCCGAAGAAGTTCACATAGGGCGCGGTAGGCATAATTGATCCCATGGCACTGTAAGCTCTCTTTCCACGCCACGTTTTTCAAGGCAGCGTCGAATTCTGCTATCGATTCGAACCACGCGCCGCGGTAGGCGAGTAGCCACCCCAATTCTTGGTGACCCATACCTTGATGGAACTCGTCCTCGATCTCCCGGCACAATGAGATACTGCGTCGGAGGCCGTCCTCCGCAGTTCGCAGCGCGCCGATTCTCGCCTGATTGCCAGCAGCGTTTACCAACCCGATCGCGATGCTGACTGCGTCGCCAAGCTTCTCGCGGATGGCAATGCTGCACTCCAATAACAGCACGGCTTGGCGTGGCTGGCCGCAGAGGCTATAGGAGTTCGCCAGCGCGTTCTGTGTCCAGGCTTGAGCGCCTTTTTCTTTCAAACGCGGCGTTCTGTCACCTTCGGGGAAGAGTGCCTCCAAAAGTTCAATTCGTAACTGGTATGCGCCTAGCTGGTAATAAGTAGCATTGCTCAGGCGGTCGCGAAACAGTGTGCGCGCCTCGTCAAACTGTCCCGAACGAACAGTGTGGTGATACAGCTCAATCACGGGCGCCAAGTCGTCGAGGGTGCGCACCTTGTCCGGCGCAGGCACTGCATCAAAATAATGGCGGAGCAGGGCATGAGCGCCAACGCGATCTGGCGCTGCAAGGCAGTCATACGCATAGCGACGCACGATGGGATGGAGGTCGAACCGATTCATCTCCAAGTCGCGGTGCAACAGCCCGCGGACAATGAGGTCGCGAAGGTCGGAGTCCAAAGAATCTTTGGCCGTTCTCTGAACACTCTCTCCGATGCCGAGGTCATCGGAATCTGGCAATTCCGTTTCCGCCAACGCCTTGAGTGCGTCATAGCTCACAGGGCCCCGGAAGCAGGCGATCCGGCTTAGGAGCTTCTGTCGCACCGAGCCGAGGCTTCTAAAGGCCTGATCGAGTACGTGATGCTGGCGTTGGACCAGATCGCCGTTCACGTCCAGCCGCTGAGCGGCTGCGATGTCACCGGGTTGCTGGAAATCGCCAATGAGCAGGCCGCACAACAGCCGCAGGCTAAGCGGGTGGTAGCCGTATGGTGTGCAGGCTGCCTCGATCTCCGCGCGTCCGCCGCGGATGCCCTGAGCGTGGAAGAACGCGACAGCATCTCCGGGCTGAAGCTGAACGAGATCCTCCTCGCGACAACCTTGCAGCAGGATGGCGCCGCGCGTCTCCACGGGCGCCGGCCGAAGCCGGGTTGTGAGCAAGATCTTGCCATTCATCCCGGGCAGGCTGGCCACGTTGCGCAGGAAGACTTCTGCCATCCGCGAGAGGCAGTCGCGCTCGCCGGCGTCGATGTTCAGTGTTTCATCGCCCTGGTAGGCGGCGTTAAGGCCACCAAAGGCGCGGAGGCCGCGCTCGAAGCCGTCGAGGATGAGAAGTATCCCGGCAGAACGAAGCAATCGCAGCAGCATCTCGAGTTGGGCGCGGGAAGGCATTGAGGCGGTGTCGATCCGACGGCTGCTCAGATAGTGCAAAGCGGTAGCGACGAAGCTTTCGAAGCTGGCGTCGCTTTCGTAGAAGCTCCACCAGACAACTCGGGGCCATCGGGCGGGATCGACGTCGTGGAGGAGCCAGTGCCAGGTCAGGGCGCTCTTGCCGAATCCTCCAAGCGCGCGCAGAACGAGCAGCGGATGCGTTGCATCGCGCGCCAGCCAATCGGTCAGCATGGCCCGCTCGGCCACACGTCCGGTGAAGTTCGGCGGCATGGCGTAGGGATGAACCAGGAACCATTGTTCATGCGTTGGCTGCTCGACCTGGGGCGGCTCTGGCGCCGCACCGAGGGCGGTAAGGAGCTGGCGCCAGGCAAGGTCGTGGTCCGCGCCATCCGTGAAATCGATGTGGGTGATGGCCGCGATCCGGAGTGGCTTATCGCACGGCGTCTTGAGTAGAGGCAGTGTGCGTAGATCATCATTCGCCGGATCTAGAGTGGCGAGCATGATGCTCTCGATCTTGGCAAATCCGCTTTTGATGTAATCGGGCGTGAGAATCAGCAGCGTCTTGCGACTCTCGGCCACGCCGCGTTCCATCTCGCTAATACTCAGCGCGCCGCGGGTGAAATCGCGGAAGTCGATGAAGGCACGGAGACCGGCGTCTTCAATCCGATTCAGAAGCTCGCCCCGCACCCACGCCTTGTCTTTACTGCTGTAGGAGATGAAGACGTCGCAGTCATATGACGTTGCCTCCGGGGCGACTGGCTTCGCTCGATCTTCTTTCATGAAGGTGGATGTCAGTGTACTTCCGTCGCCGAGGTTCTGAACCGCGACTCAGTCATCGAGCGAAGGCAGTGCAGCAGGCGCCGGGCCAGAGCTCCCGGCTCTATGATTCGCGCATGCGTACCATCTTCCTCCCCGCCCTCCTCGCCTTCGCGACTGCAATCAGCGCGCAACAGACGCCGCCGAAGCCGCAGGCCACGATCGGCTTCACCCCCGAGGCCATCGTCTGGAACGACGGCCCGCCCACCCTTCCCTCCGGATCGAGGATGGCCGTCCTCGAGGGCAATCCGCGCGCAGAAGGGATGTTCACCATGCGCGTTCGCATTCCGGCGGGCTCGGCGATTCCGCCGCACTGGCATCCGCGTCAGGAGCGCGTGACCGTCCTCTCTGGTGCGGTCGACCTCGGCTTCGGATCTGTTGCGAACAAAGACTCCGTCACTCGTTATCGGGCCGGCAGTTTTTACATCAATCCACCGCGGGTCATGCACTACCTCTTCTTCCCCGAGGCGACTGAAATGCAGGTGACCGCCGTCGGGCCGTGGGAGTTGATGACGGCCGATCCCAACGCCACGCCGGCAGTCCCCACCGCAACGGTCACTATCCATGACATCACGCCGTCAGCGGGCAGCGACTTGACGGCCGCGACGACGTTCAAGGCAGAGGTCGATTACGAGATCCACAACTTCCGTCCGTCGGCCTATTACCTGCAGATCGTCTTCGAGACGACGAAGCCGAACCAGACATTCAGCCTCCCGAGCGCCAGTCCCAAGTTCCTCGACAGCGCTGCCGGCACCGTCACCCTGACCCAGGATCTCCGCAACATCCTGGTGTATCCCGCCCTCAAGCACCCCATCCGGCTGCGCGTCTACGTCGAGGAGCAACGGACCGAACGATCGAGTCACGTGGCCGGGATGAGCGACTGGATCGGGTTCAAGTGAGGGTTGCTGGGTTGCTGGGTTGCTGAGTTGCTGGGTTGCTGAGTGATGCGGAAATTGGACAACTAGGAAACCAAGCAACTCAGGAACACAGCAACCCAGCAACCCTCCCGGCACTCCGTTTGCTGCACCTGCGGCAGGAGGCTCGCATGTCCCGGGTAGAACAGAAAGAAGAACGTCCCGCGAAACGCGAAGCGCAGGAAGGCCGCCGCCGGCCGGACTACAATCTCGACCGTAAGCCTTCCAAGGCGGAAGGCGACGAGTCGGAGATCGACGAAGCGCTGCGGAATCAGGATCGCCGTTGAAGACACGAACACTCGGCAAATCTTTCACTGTCTCCTCCATCGGCCTCGGCTGCATGGGGATGTCCGAGTTTTACGGCTCGCACGACGACACGGCGTCGATCGCCACGATCCACCGCGCTCTCGACCTCGGCTGCAACTTCCTCGACACGGCCGACATGTACGGCCCCTTCAGGAACGAGGAGCTGGTCGGCCGCGCCATTCGCGGCCGCCGCGACGAAGTGGTCCTGGCCACGAAGTTCGGCAATATGCGCGGCGACGACGGCGCCTTCCTCGGCATCAGTGGCAAGCCCGACTACCTGCGCCAGGCCTGCGACGCCTCGCTCCGCCGCCTCGGCGTCGATCACATCGATCTCTATTACCAGCACCGCGTCGACCGCACCACCCCCATCGAAGACACGGTCGGTGCCATGGCCGAGCTGGTCCGCGCCGGCAAGGTCCGTTACCTCGGCCTGTCCGAGGCAGCCCCAGAAACGATCCGCCGCGCCCACGCCGTGCATCCGATTACGGCCCTTCAGACCGAGTACTCGCTCTGGAGCCGCGACGCCGAGGATGAGATCCTGCCGACGGTGCGCGAGCTGGGAATCGGATTCGTCGCCTACTCCCCCATCGGCCGCGGCTTCCTCTCCGGCCGCTTCAAAACGATCGACGACCTCGAGCCCACCGACTACCGCCGCCTCTCGCCCCGCTTCCAGGGCGAGAACTTCGCGCGTAATCTCGACCTCGTCCGCCGCATCGAAGAGATCGCCCGCGCGAAGGGCATTACGCCCGCGCAGCTCGCCATCGCCTGGATCCTCTCGCGCGGCAACGACATCGTGCCGATCCCCGGCAGCAGGAGCATCGGGCACATGGAGGAAAACATCGCCGCCGCGGAGCTCGATCTGACGCCCGAGGACCTTGCGCGGATCGACGAAGTAGCGCCGAAGGGGGTCGCCTCGGGTGAGCGGTATCCGAGTGCGAGTATGGCGGCAGTCAACGCGTGACAAGGCGAGCTTACTTCACTGAGACGGGATGCAGGCGTAATCGATGTGATTGCCCGCAGACCGATCAGCTTGCCATCTTGATATACTCCGACTGTAATAACTAGCTATCAGAGATAGTTACTACACTCTTGATATATTCAATGAACGAAGACTCGCTCGCTGTCCTGCGCGACCCAAAAGAGACGCTTCGCCGGCTTGCGCGGAACTCCCGAGGCGGGCTCGTCACCACTGAGCGGTCAGCCGAACTACTAGGTGTCGGAGCCAACGCAGCGTCATTCATTCTGGGACGTCTCGCACGGCGAGGCTGGCTGACACGGGTACGCCGCGGCCTCTATCTCATCCTTCCGCTCGAGGCTGGTCGCGAGGGAACAGCGATTGAAGATCCGTGGGTACTCGCGCGGGAGCTCTACTCACCATGCTATATCGGAGGCTGGACCGCGGCAGAGCATTGGGGCCTCACCGAGCAGCTCTTCCGTGCGACCTTCGTCGTTACGTCGGCCAACATCCGGCACTCGCGCGAGACATTCGTCGGGGCGGAGTTTCACCTGACGCGCGGAACAAAGGAGCGGGTGGCGCAGGTCGGGCAGGTGTGGCGCGGGCAGGAGCGGGTCGCGGTCTCCGACCGCGAGAGGACCATCGCCGACGCTCTCGCCAACCCAACCTGGGTAGGAGGCATCCGCCACCTCGTCGAGATCCTCCGAACATACCGCGACATGAAGGAGTGGAATCCGAACCGCCTGATCGAGCGCCTTGAGGAGATCGGTTCGGGAGCTTCGTTCAAACGCCTCGGCTACCTTGCGGAGACGGTCCTGGAATCTGATCCTTACCTTGTGGATGAGGCACTTGCTCGCCGGACCTCAGGCGTCGTCAAACTCGATCCAGCCATCGCGAAGCGCGGTCCGATCAACACACGGTGGGGGCTTTTTGTGAATACCCCGAGCGAGCGCGGTGCAACCGACGCATGATTGCGAAGCAGGACATTCTCGATCGCGCCCAGGAGTGGCTGCTCCAAGCGAGCGTCGTCGAAAAGGACTACGTACTTGGGTGGGTCCTTGCTGCCATTGCTCAGCATCAGGAGACCTCGGAGCAGTGGGTATTCAAAGGCGGAACCTGCCTGAAGAAGTGCTATTTCGAGACGTATCGCTTCTCGGAGGATCTCGACTTCTCGCTCCTCCCAGACGCTGCGTATGACGCCGAGGCGCTGACCCAGACCTTCAGGGAAATCGTCGAGATCGCTCATGAGCTGAGTGGCATCACGTTTCCGGCCGAGCTGGTCTCGGTGAAGGCCAGAGTTGACAAGCTCGGTCGCGGAACGTTCGAGGGGAAGATCGGCTACAGCGGGCCTCTTGGGTTCACTCGCAGTCTGCCGCGGCTCTTGTTCGACCTCACACGTAACGAGCCTGTGCTCGCGGAGCCTGAGTTGCGCCCGGTGTTCCACCCATATCCCGACTCGCTCCCCGATGGCACAGCCGTCCCGGCGTACAGTATCGAAGAGCTATTCGCAGAGAAGACTCGGGCACTGTTCGAACGGACGCGACCACGTGACCTCTATGACGTTGTCTTCATCCTCGAAAGCCGCGTTGGTGATGTCGATCTCGACGAAGCCCGCGACTTCTTTCGACGAAAGTGTGAGGCGAAAGATCTTCAACCGCCGTCGTCGGACCAACTGCTCGATGTCGCCCGCTCATCAGGTGAGCTCCGGTCGGAGTGGGAGAACATGCTCGCACACCAACTGCCTCAATTGCCGCCGTTCGAGGACCATCTCGTCCGCCTTGAGAGCGTCCTTCGATGGATCGACGCGCCGCGCGCCGCTACCCCACTCATGGCATCTTTTGCCGCCAAAGAGGAGCTCGTCGCGCCCTCCGGCGTGACGTACTGGAACGTCGGTGTTCCGCTCGAGGTAGCACGATTCGCGGGCATCAATCGTCTCCTTGTGGAGTTCACCTATCACGGCAAGCCGCGTCTCGCGGCTCCCTATTCACTCCGCCGGGCATCAAACGGCAACCTCCTTCTCTATGCCTGGGAGGTCGACTCGCCACACATCAAGGCCTTCAGTGTCCGCGAGATCACTGGTCTCCGCGTCACGACGACTCCGTTTACGCCGCAGTATCGGGTCGAATTCAGTTCCATCGGAGGAATCGCGGCCCCGATGATCGCCCGAACGTCCTCCCGCCGAGGGCGGTCCGACTCACGTCCACTGTACGTTTTCCGATGTGGCTCCTGCGAGAAACTGTTTCGGCATGCGACCAACGACTCATCACTTCGCGCCCACAAAACTCCAGAAGGATGGCGCTGCACAAGTCGACGCGGATACCTGGAACGAGTCGATTGACGACGCCAGAGACAATGTGAAGACGGGGTCTGTCGATCAAACGACCAATACCAGGAACCAACATTCCCAACACCTGACCCGCACGGGCCTCCCTCACTCCTTCGGCATCGCCGGCATCTCGGTTCCCCAGTAGTAGTGCTCGAAATAGGGAACGTAGTCCTTTCCGTCGTCGACTTTCTGCATCACTTTGGCGATGTCTGTGGTCGTCAGAAACTTCCAGGCGAAGATTCCCTGCACCGAGCGCATGAAGGTGAAGAACTTGTCGTCGCCCACCTCTTTGTGAAGCACCGCCAGGACATATGCGCCCTTGTCGTAGATGAGGAACGTCCGGTCGAGGAACGAGCGGAAGTCGTTGGGGATGGTGATCCGGTTGGCCAGAGGAATGGGGGCCACCTTGGCGGCATCGTTGGCGTTGGCCCGCCACGTCGAGATCATCGAAGCGTACGCCCCGTCTCCTTTGAGCTTCTTGATGACCAGTGAGGACGAATACTCGGCAAAGGCCTCGGTGATCCACTGTTCTTCAAAACTACCCATCTTCACCACGATCCCCCAGTACTGGTGGGCGATCTCGTGGGCGAAGCGGTGATTGATTCCTTTTGAGAAAATCTGATTCTCCTGGCTGCCGATCGGGTTGAATGCTTCCTTCGTGATGAACATCGTGGCAGGCGGCGCCTGCCCATAGCCCAGCTCGTGGATCTCGATGATGTTGAATTCCTTGAACGGGAAGGGGCCGAGCCACGGCTCGTAAAACTTGATCATCTTGTAGGCGAGATTGCTCAATTGCTTCATGGCCGCGTCATTCTGGCCGGCGTACGACGCCACACGAATGGTGACGTCCTCATGTTTTTCTTCGTAGACGCCGTATTTCCCGGCCAGGAGGACCGCGAACTGCACCGGCTTGTCCAGCCTGTTCTCAACGACGTTGTAGTCACCCTCGCGTGTGCGGGCAATGGTGTCGCCCGGGGCGAACGCCGTGTACGGCTGCTTGACCTTCACGATCGAGTGGATGGTGTAGTACTGGCCGTTCAGACCGGGCTGCGGAAACCACGGCTCGGTACCCAACTCCCAGAAACTGTCCGAGTGCGGGTGGAAAAGGAAGTCGCCGGCAATTTCGAAGTGGAGCTTGAAGGGAGCATTGGTCTTCTGCGGCAGTCCTACGATCAGGCTGTTCTTCGCGAAGTGATAGGCCATATCGCGGCCGGCATCGTCCTTTACGGAGAGAAGATGAAACTCGCGCGACCGGCCATTCGTGTCCCACACGTTCGAAAGCAGATCGAACCGATAGGCGGATTGAGGGAGTGAACGCGGCTGGATCGTCTCTGTCACCGAGAGAGTCGCGGAATCACCATCGCCGGCGGTCAGGGTGTAATCAAGATCGGAGAGAAGGTAGGGAGGGTCGACAAACGAACGCCGGTT
>DATMNC010000002.1:0-234604 GCA_035569395.1 Thermoanaerobaculia bacterium
GTCCCGGCCGGGACATATTCGTTGAACTGTTTGTTGTCCGCGCTGCCGCCGGCCAGCTCCTCGCGCCCCCACTTCCGCCCGATCTCGAGTCGCGCGCCAAGGTTGTAGATCGCGTTCATCGTGCGCGGATTGTTGATCTGGTCGGAGGAGACCAGCGAGGTATCGAGCGCGCCGGGACGCGAGGTGTGGAAGAGCTGCCAGATGTAGCTGCCCTGGTCCTGGTCGAACATGAAGATGCGCTCGATCCAGAAGTACTGCGCGCCGGGGTTGCTGTTGAGATTCGCCCAGGTCGGGTTCTCCGGGTCGGCCGGCGGATTGGACGGATTCGGTCCGACGTGGCAGAAGCCGCACGACATGCCGACGCGGAACGGCTTCACCAGGTTGGCATCGTTGTAGTAGCTCTTGTCGTTGTAGTAGCGCTCCGGATCCCACTTCTTCTGGGCCTCCTCGTCGAAGGCCGGGTTGGGGAAGAGGCGCAGACCGACCACGCCGGTGGCGTAGCCGTAGTACGAACCGAGGGGGATGTTCTTTCCGCGGGCGCCGATCCTCACGCCGGGATATTTCTGTTCGTTCTCGAAGGGATCGGGACCGCAGCCGGGTCCTTCCACGCGCTCGTCGAGCCAGAGGCCGAAGCGGTCCTTCCGCGGGCCGGTGGCCTTTCGGAAGCACGGCTCGTTGACCAGACCGAGGTAATGCCAGCGGTTGTCGCGGCTGTTCTTCAATCCCGGATGGCTCGAGATCGTCTTCAGCAGATCGAGGTTGCCGATGCTCTTGACGGATAGAACATCCCAAAGGTGGTCGTTGCCGGCCGTCCAGACGATCCAGTTATTCCGGCCGATGGCAACCCGTTTGACCGCCTCGGCGGCCGAGATGCCCGGCAGGTAGGGATCGAGCGACGCGCGGATAGCCTCCGGATTTTTGGTGAGGCCGTAATCCATATCGGCGTAGTAATCCTCATCGCCCCCCGGCAGGCTGGCCGCGTCCCTGCCGGCGAGAAGGGCTTCGTCCTTCACGGTTCCCGGCTGCGGGTGCTGGCTCCGGAAGTGGCTATAGATCAGAAGACCGCCAACGACGACGATGACGAGGATCACGATGATCACGAGGAGCTTTCGCATGGACGTAGCCTCCTTGATTGGTTGCGGGTTTGGTGATTGTTACCTAGAGGAGGGCCGCGGGGGAGAGTTTTCCCTACCCTGACCGGTTTTTTCCATCCTGACGGCGAGCGTAGCGAGACTGTCAGGATCTCCGGTGGAGCTGCGAGAGCCCTGCTGGAACCGACTGCCGCGCGGTCTCACCCGAGATCCTGACAGTCGAGCTCCGCTCACCGTCAGGATGAAAATCTTCGGGGTGGGTAGGGAAATCCCCTCCTCATGGCCCTCCATGTAACAGAACCCCATCTGCCATCACTATCTGAACAACTGAGGACAAGCGTGCCCCGTACGACGTTCACCAGCAGTTTCGCGCTCCCGATCCTGATAGAAGTCATGGTACAGTCACCACCAATCCTTAATTCGATTTGACGCGACTGGTTCTCCGAGCCCGCCGCGAGGTTTTGACACAACCACTGGACGCAGCCGAGGAGTAACCTTATGCGTAAAGCCGGACTTGTAGTCATGGTCGTTCTGCTGGCGGAGTTGGGGCTGGCGTTCGGGCAGGAGATCCCGAAGCTGCCAGACGATCCGCACGCCAGGCTGGCTCTGGCCAACAGCCAGTATCCGTCCGCCAGGGTCTGCGGCGAGTGTCACCCCAAGCAGTTCGAAGAGTGGAGCATCTCCTCGCACGCCTACGCCGCCGTCTCCCCGATGTTCAACAAGTTCGAGCAGAGGATCAACGACCTCGCGCGCGGCACGCTGGCCTACTTCTGCGTCCGCTGTCACGCCAGCG
This sequence comes from Thermoanaerobaculia bacterium, assembly GCA_035569395.1. Taxonomy (GTDB): domain Bacteria; phylum Acidobacteriota; class Thermoanaerobaculia; order Gp7-AA8; family Gp7-AA8; genus JADGNZ01. The sequence continues at coordinate 1,885 of DATMNC010000002.1, forward strand.
TCGGCACGTCCCTCGGCGAGACACGCGATATCTCCTGGTGGAACCGCAGCGGGGCCTCCCAGGAAGGCATCACCTGCGTCACCTGCCACCGCGTGGGCGAGGCCTACGCCAAGAGCAACGGGGCGCGGAGAATCACGCCGGGCGACATCTCCGAGCCGGTGTTCGGCCCCTTCGACACGACGGGCGTCCTGAAGGCCATCAGCAACGCGCAGCTCTACAAGATCCTGGTGAGCTCCGACCAGCCCAACAGGGACGGCTACATCCGCATCCACCAGCAGGCCATTCAGTCCACCGAGATCAAGCAGTCGGAGCTCTGCGTCACCTGTCACCAGGTTCAAGTCCACGCCGGCATCAAGCTGGAGACCGTGTGGGAGGAATATCGCGCCTCACCCGCCTTCAAGAAGGGGATCACCTGCCAGCAGTGCCACATGAGCATCGACCCTGGGCTTCCTGCCGGTTTTGAGAAAGGTCCCGCCGCCGTCGTCAATGGAATGACGGTCAACGACGAGCGGCCGTTGACCAACCACGAATTCATGGGCCCTGGCTACCCCATCAGCCATCCCGGTCTCTTCCCGATATCCCGAGTCGAGTCTCGCTTCACTCCGCAGCAGTGGTTGAAGTTCGACTGGCGGGCCAACTGGGGGAAAGACGAGTTCGAGAACAAGGTTGCCGCTGACTACAAGTTCCCGCCGGAGTGGCAGAACGCTGCCGATCGCAAGGAGGCGTGGAAGACGGTTCAGGACAATCTGGCGCGATGGGAACGTCGGAAACAGTCGCGCATCAAGCTCCTGGAGAATGGATCACAACTCGACGGCCCGTTCTTCAACGGCAGCCCGCAGGTCGGCAAAGACTTCGCATTCCAATACAAGCTCACCAACAAGAATGAGGGTCACAACCTCCCCTCCGGCTCTCTTGGAGCCCAGCCGGAATTGTGGCTCGACGTCGCCCTCCTCGACCCCGACGGAAAGAGGATCTGGGAGTCGGGTTACGTCGACAGTCACGGCGACGTGGCCGACTACCAATCGCACGACGTCCGCGAGCAAAAGATCTCCACTCATGACCCGTTCAAGGGCCAACCCTTGCCCTTTGACAAACAGCTCTTCAGCATGCAGGCCAAATTCATCACCACCAACGTGAAGGGGACCGATCGGGAGATGTATCTGCCGATCAACCTCGACTTCGACCAGCTCCCCTTCATCCGCCCCGGAGGCACGCCGGCCTCGGTGAACAATCATCCGCCCAACGTGCGCATGGAGAAGCACAGCATCCCGCCGCTGGCCACACGCACCGCCAAATACACGGTGCCGGGGAACCTGCTGACGAAGCCGGGCACCTATCGCCTCGCTGTACGCCTGCGCGCCCGGACGGAGCCGATCTACTTCATGGAATTCGTCTTCGCGACGAGGGACATGGAAAAGACCGAGAACGAATGGGCCACCGATACCCATCAATACGCCGTCGCAATCGATGTCCACTGAGAGAGGGCGAACATGAATCGAAAAGCGTCGACTACGAACCCTTTCCTCGTCGGATTGTTTCTTCTGGCGTCCAGCGTCCCCTGGGCCTTCGCACAGACCACGGATGCCGGAAAAAAACAGCCCGACATGTCGCCGGGGGCGAAGCTTCTTCCTGACCCGCCCGCCGAGGAGTGCTTCATGCCCGGCCCGCCCTATGACGAGCCCTACGACGCCAATGAGCAACTCAAGATCTACAGCACCGACCCCGACGAGACTGGCAAGCCGCCAAGGCACCTGAACCCGAACCCCACGGGCGTTCCGCCTGTGGAGTTAGGCATCCGCATGTACGACCGTGGAGCCTACACGCCGCGGGCAAGCTGGCTCTTTGGCCCGAAGGATCCGATGCATGCCGGATTCATGACGTATGGCGATCTTCGTATCGCCGGCGATTCCTACGACAACGGGAACGGCAAGGGGAAGCAGGATGTCGTGGCCGCCCGGCTCAATCTGGACATGGACCTCGCTCTCACTCCGACCGAGCGCATCCACGCCTTTGCGCGGCCGCTCGACAAGAACAACTCGTTTACGCGTTATGTCTTCAGCGGCACGGACAAGGACAAGTTCATCCACAATTTCGACTTCGACCTCGACACGCTCTTCTTCGAGGGCGACGCCGGCCAGATCAGCGGCGGGTTGATGGGCAAGGCGAGCACGTTCGATCTGCCGTTCGTCATCGGCAGGATGCCCTTCGTGGCGCAGAACGGGGTATGGATCGAGGATGCCTTCGACGGCGCCGCCATGAGCTTCACGGCCAAGAACATCCCGTCGCTCGATGTCAGCAATTACGACATCACACTCTTCGCCGCCAACGCCCAGGTGACCACCGCAGCCGCTGCCGGCTCGAAGAACGGCGTTTACGGTTTTGCCGGGTTCGCCGATGCGCTGAGGGGATACATCGAATTCGGCTATGGCTACCTCAAGGCTGACAACAGCGATCTGAGCTACAACAACGTGACCGCGGCATTTACGAGGCGGTACCTGGGCCGGCTCTCCAACAGCGTCCGAGTGATCGACAACTTCGGTCAGAAGGGGATCCCGGGGCAGGCGAAAACGGCCGACGGTCTGCTGGTCCTGGTCGAAAACTCGCTCACGCCGAAGTATCTGCCGTGGGGCAATCAGTTGAATTTCGTCCCCTACTTCAACGTCTTTGCCGGCTTCAACTCGCCGCAGTCGCTGGCGCGCGGCGGCGATTCCGGCGGCGTGCTGCGCAATACCGGGATCACGTTCGAGTCCGACGGTATGACGGCCTACCCGACGCTCGACGCCACCGCGCGCAAGTCGTATGGCGGCGCGGGGGGATTGGAGTACCTCTTCGATCTCGCGCACCAGATCATCGTCGAGGGGTCTGTGGTCCAGCGTATGAGCGGCAATACGTTGGGTTCGCAGTACGGAATCGGCGTTCGCTATCAGCAGCCGATCAGCCCTGACTTGATCATCCGCTTCGATGCCATGAAGGGCTGGCTGCAGGGACAGAAGGACATTTACGGCGTACGAGCGGAGCTCCGGCTCAAATTCTGAGGAGGTTTTCGATGTCTGTGTTTCAGCTCCACGTCAACGGCAAGGCGTACGCGGTCGATATCGACGGCAACATGCCTCTGCTCTGGGCTCTGCGCGACATTCTGGGGCTCAAGGGCACCAAGCTCGGTTGCGGCGTCTCGCAATGCGGCGCCTGTACCGTTCACCTCGACGGCGTCGCGGCGCGATCCTGCTCCGTCGACGTCGGCGTGGCCTGTCTCTCCAAGATCACCACGATCGAGGGACTGTCCTATGACGGCGGCCCGCTGCACCCATGCCAGAAAGCCTGGGTCGACCTCGGCGTCCCACAGTGCGGCTTCTGCCAGCCGGGCCAGATCATGACCGCCGCGGCACTCCTCGCCGCGAATCCGCACCCCAATGACGAGCAGATCGACGCGGCGATGCGCGGCAACATCTGCCGCTGCGGCACCTATCCACGGATCCGGCAAGCGATCCACAAAGCGGCAGGGGATGCCACATCATGAGCACAAAATACAAAGTCTCCCGCAGAGCTTTCCTTCAGGCCGCCGGCGTCGGCACCGGAGCGGTGGTGTTCGGCTCGTACCTCATCCCGACGCTCCAGGCCCAGGGCCTCATCAGCAAATTAATCAACGGGTTCCCGGTGCCGGGTCTCCCCGTGGCCCTCAAGTTGAACGGCGACGTCGTCATCATCACCCACCGATCGGAGATGGGGCAGGGCACCCGCTCCAGCCTGGCGGCGGTGCTGGCGGACGAGATGGAAGCCGACTGGAAGCGAGTCACGCTCGTCCAGGCCGACGCCGACGCTGTCGGGTTCGCGGTCCCGTTCCCTTACAAGGTGCCGGAGAGCGTCAAACTGCCGTTTCCCTACAACGAGGATTTCCCGCCACCCACCAAGCCGCAGTACCTCATCATCCCCGGGGGATCGCAGTTCACCGACAGCTCGCGGAGCGTGACCGCGTACTACCAGGTGATGCGGCTCTACGGCGCCGGTCTCCGGCTGGCGATGATTCGCGCGGCGGCGAAGAAATGGGGCGTCAAGGAAGAGGAGTGTCACGCGGAGAAGCACCGGGTATACGGTCCCGGCGGCCGTTCCAGCGACTATCGCTGGCTGCTGCTGGGTGCCCAGAAAGAGACACCGTCGTACGAAGACATCAACAAGGTGCTCAAGAAGCCGGGGGAGTTCCGCTACATCGGCAACGGCAAAGAGCCGATGCCGTTTTACGACGCCACCGACATGGTGAAGGGCAAGATGGTCTACGGTGCCGACGTCGATATTCCCGGCATGCTGACGGCCATGATCGAGCGCTGCCCCGTGGCAAACGGGTCCCTCCTCTACTACGACCCCGCCCCGGCCCTCGCCGTGCCGGGCGTACGCGCTGTCCTGCCCATGTTTCCACCGGGATTCCGTGCTGGCGGTGTGGGCAGGGACTTCATGCCGCATGCGGGTGTCGCTGTGGTGGCGACGAATACGTGGGCCGCGTGGCAGGGCCGGAGGGCTCTCAAGCCGACCATCCAATGGAACAGAGGTCCCCACGGAACCTATGACTCGACGGAGTTTCGCAAGGAGCTCGAAAGGGCGACCAAGACCTCGGAGTCCACGAAAAAGGTGCGCAACAGAGGCAACGCCGACGACGCGGCGCTCGCCGCCGGCACGCCTGTGGAAGCCACTTATTACGTTCCGCACCTGGCTCAGTGCCCGATGGAGCCTCCAGTCGCCACCGCTCTCTTCAAGGATGGACGGATGGAAGTTTGGGCCGCGACGCAGAGTCCCGACTACGCACAGCAGGTGGCCGGTCAGGTCGCGCTGGGCAATCCTCCCTCGCTGCCGGCCGGCGAGGAAAACGCCGAAAAGGCGCGGAAAGCCGCCACGGTTCACATGACGATGGTCGGCGGCGGCTTTGGGCGCAAGTCGAAGCCTGACTACATCGCCGAGGCGGCCTTGCTCGCCAAGCAGATGCCCGGCGTGCCGATCCGCGTGCAGTGGACGCGGGAGGACGACGTCAAGTTCAGCTACTACAACGCGGCCAGCAGCCAGCACTATGAGGCGGCGTTGGGTCCGGACGGACGTCCGACGGCACTTCTCCAGCGCAGCGCCCTCACCTCGTTCTTCGCCACGCTCTTCCCGAATTCCGATACGCCCGGTTTGAGCCCTGCCGAGCTCGCGGGCGCCGCGCAACTGCGCGCCTCGCTCGCGGACGGTGGCACATACCCGTACAGCTCGGGAATCGAGCGTGCGCAAGGCCTCGAGGACATGCCGTTCGACATCCCGAACATTCGCATCGAGAACTGCGAGGCTCGCAACCACATCCGGGTCGGCTGGATGCGCTCGGTGGCCAACATCTACCACGCCTTCGGCATCTGCTCGTTCGCCGACGAGATGGCGCATAAAGCCGGACGCGATTCCAAGGACTACCTGCTCGAGCTGATTGGGAGCGGGCGCATCCTTCCGCTGTCGTCCGAGGGCGTTGCGCAGTACCGTAACAACGAGCTTCCGCTGGTAACGATCGAAGCGCCCGGCCAGGATGGAAAAATGATGCCCGTCGCCCCCGGCCACCCGCCGGACACCAGGCGGCTGCGCGCGGTGGCCGAGCGCGCCGCGCAGGTCTCCGGTTGGGACGAGAAGGTCAAGCAGTACAAGAACATGAAAGGCCGCGGCCTCGGCATCGCCGTCCACCGCAGCTTCCTCAGCTATGTGGCTATCGTGGCCGACGTTTCGATCAACGACCAGAACGAGGTCACGATCAACGACATCTACGGCGTGATCGACTGCGGCCTGGCCGTCAATCGGGACCGGGTCATGGCCCAGATGGAGGGAGGCATCATCTATGGCCTGAGCTACGCCCTCCTCGGCGAGATCACGGTGAAAAATGGCGCTGTTGTGCAGAACAATTTCGACGATTACCCGATCCTGCGCATCCACCAGACGCCGAAAATTCACACGTACATCCAGGACCCTCCGGCGGAAGTGGTCAAGGAGTATGACGGCAACGTCCCGCCAACCGGCGTAGGCGAGCCGCCGACGCCCGCTGTAGCTCCCGCTGTCGCCAATGCCATCTTCGCCGCGGGTGGCCCACGAATCCGCGCGATCCCGTTTGCGACAAAGAAAGAAGAAGGATCGAAAGACGAGAAGATCGTTCTTCATTTGACCTAGGCTCGCCGGGCGCGGATCATGAAGGTCCGCTCCCGGTTTTCCATGCACGAGATCGACAAAGTCATCGCCGCCTGCCGCTCGGTGACGGACGCCGGCAGCCGCGGGGTGCTGGTTACCGTCGTCCGCACCGAGGGATCGACGTATCGCCGCGCGGGGGCGCGGGCGGTCATCGGGGAGGATGGAACCCTGGCCGGCGCCATCAGCGGCGGGTGTCTCGAGCGCGACATCGCGGAGCGCGTGGCGATGTGGCTCGCGGACATGTATCCCCGGCTCATCACGTACGACTCTACGCGCGGCGATGATCTGATCTTCGGCCTCGGGCTGGGATGCCGAGGGGTGCTCGATCTGTTCATCGAGCCGTTCGATGCAACGCATCTACCGCGGCTCGTTACGGACTTTCAGTGGAACGGAGTCGAGCCGGCGGAGTGGACGACGATCCTGCCGAACGGCGAAACGATGATCGAGATCGTTCGTCCGCCGCGCAGGATCGTTGTTTTCGGGGCGTCGGACGCGGAACCGGTCGCTCGGCTCGCACGTGAGATGGGATGGCTGGTCGAAGTGCCGAAGCCGCGGGCGGCGTTCGATGCCCGCGACTTCGATGCCGCGGTGGTGATGACCCACAACTTCGCGCGCGACGCCGAGATCCTGCGCCAGCTCGTCGCGTCGCCGATCCAGTACATCGGCCTGCTCGGTCCGAGGTCGCGCGGCGACGAGTTGCTGGCCGAGGCCGGAGCTTCGCGCGACGCTCGCCTGCACAGTCCGATCGGCCTCGACCTCGGCGGCGAGACGCCGGAGGAGATCGCGCTGTCGATCGTGGCCGAGATTCAGGCTGCTTTCGAGCGCCGTTCAGCGTCCTCGCTCCGCGAGCTCAAAACGTCGATCCACGAGACCGCGGACAAGCCCACGTGCGCGTGATCAGACGCGGGCCATGGCCATGTGCCCCATTCCGCCGATCTTGAGGCGGTCGGTGCGGCCTTTGAAGTAGCGTTCGTTCAGCGCGTCGCCGTCGAAGTCTTCGGCCGAGGTGAAGCCGAGGCGTCGCAGGTCAGGCATCAACTCCTTCGGATCGAAGAACGTCTTCCACGGCTCGCCGACCGCCGCGACGCGCTTGGCCATCTTCCGGTAAATCAGGCGTCCGGCCCAGCTCAGTGTTTCCGGCGGAACGGCGTAGTCGAAGACGACCTCCGTTCCTTGCGGCAACGCCGCGATGAAGCGGAACGTGGCGTCGATCGCCGGCCGCTCCAGATAGGGGACGACGCCGAGCCAGGAGAAAAACGCCGGCGCCGAGGCGTCGAAGCCGGCGGTGTGCAGCGCGTCGCCGAGCGCGGTGGTGGTGAAATCGATCGAGACGAACGTCAGCGACGCGGGGATATCGATGCCGCCATCGGCGAGCCTCTGCCGTTTGATGGCCTGCGTGTCGGGATGGTCGACCTCGAAGACGCGTAGATCCGGAAAGGGATTGCGATAGGCGAAGGTGTCGAAGCCCGCGCCGAGGACGACGTACTGCCGGACGCCACGTCCGACGGCAAGCGCCAGCTCATCCTCGGCGAACCTGCTGCGCATGACGAAGAACGCCCGCAGATACGGTCCCAGCGGTGTCTCGATCGCCGGCGGATGCTCGCGCAGCGCCCTCGCCACCTCGGGATGGATCACCCGCAGCGCGATTGGATCATCGAGCACCAACGGCCGGTCGCGCACCTGATGCGCCGCGCGCCGTTCGGCGACACGGTCGGCGGTCCGGCTGCCTTTGCCTTCCTGCACGGATCGGAGTGTAGCGCGAGCTATCTTGCTTTCGGCATCCGCCGTGCGATCGCCACTTCGCGGATCATTTCGCCTGCATCCGCGCCGAGAACTTCCGCCACCTCAAGGATCGTGGACAGGCTGGGTACGTTCCCGCCGGCTTCGACCACGCCGAGGTAGCGGGGATTCATCCCCGCCCGCTGTGCGAGTTTGACAAGTGTCCACCCGCGAGCCGTTCGCTCGCGCCGAAGAACCATTCCGAACCTAACGGCGTCAGGATCGACTCTTTTCGGAAGCGTCATGCGTGAATTATACGTCCATGGAGACTGAAAGATGATCTTTTCGCATAGCCAAGAGCGCCATGGATGCCACCGAAGAGGCTTTTTCCGGGTCGAAGATCTGATTCGCAGACCCTAGGACGCTAAATTGCCTCATCCATGCATCCATGGATGTCTTCCAGCCATGATTATTCTCTGACAGACCGCCATGGATCTACTGATGTGATACTTTTCATTACCGAAGAGGCTCGGTGACTCCCCGAAGAGGCTGTGAGCCTATTCATGTCATCCAGGGATCTACTCCGCCCATGATTTTATCTCTTGATGGCATCCAAGGATCTATTCAATGCATCCGAAAGCTATCGGTCCTGTAAATCCGGCGGTCAGTGACTCGCAATCGTCAACCTTGGCAGCCGGCAAGCTCCTCGACATGGAGGAAGCCACATCATTCAAGCTCCTGGGTCAGCGCGGTCTTCGTGTAACGACGTGTTGAAACGTGGTTCGGACTCTCCAGTCCGATCGGAGCTTGGGAGAGCGTGTCTCGTCACCGGCCGCGCAAGTACTGGTCGGACTAGAGAGTCCGGCCTACGTTCAAACCGTCCACGCGCGCTTCGAGATGCCGCGCATGCAACCGTTCGGCGCGCCCGTTCTCACTGCCGGTATGGCAGCAACGTCAACCTTCCCGCCGTCCAGGTTTCCCCCCGGGGAACCAGCGGCAGCCAGTACCACGTCGGCGCTTCGGCGGCGAGGGCGATTCGGGCGAACATGCCGGCGGTATTGCGGACGAATGGATTGACGATGGGAGGGGAGAGCTCCAGCGTCATTGTGTCGTTGTAACGGGTGGCGGTGTTGGGGTCGATGCCGCGCCAGGCGCAGGTCTGGGGGATGGTGATCGGGATCTCGGCGGCGGTGGCTGTCGCGGCGGCGGCGGCGCGCGAGGAGTCGACGGGGCCGTGGTAGAACACCGAGTCCGACAGCGACTGCATCGTCAGCGGCGTGATCAGCGACTTCTGCGTCGTCTTCACCACGTTGATCGTCGTCGACGTCGAGATCCCTTCGTCGCGGAAGTTCGCGCAGAACGACTCGAGCACCGCTGCCGGCATGGCGTTCCATTGCGGAAGGCGGGGCGGGGGCGGGGCTTTTGGTGCCGAGGCGCAGGCGAGGAAGAGAAAACAAAGGATGAAAGGCCGGAAGCCGTGGTTCGTGCGTTCATCCTTCATCCCTTGTCCTTCATCCTTTGTCATACCAACCTCAATTGTGGCGTCAGTCTGGCCTCGAAGAACGCTTTAATCTCGCTGGCCGGCTTTTTGGAGATCAACTCCCGCGGCGACACCTCATACCAATCCGTCGGGAAGAACTGCGTGTACGGCTGCTGGGTGAAGCGGCGGCAGAGCAGGGCGATGATGCCGATGTCGGTCTCGCTGCGGATCACCCGTCCCGCCGATTGCACCACGCGCGTCATCCCCGGGATCAGGTAAGCGAACTCGAAACCGGAGCCGTATTGCTCGTCGTAGTACTGCCGCAGGAGCTCCTGTTCGAAGCTGACCTGCGGCAAGGCCGGGCCGATAACCATGACTCCCGAGAGCATGTCGCCGCGATAGTCGATCCCCTCGGCGTACATCCCGCCGGAGACGGCCATGATCAGGTTTCCCTTCCGCGACCGTTCGCGGAGGATGTCCAGCATGGCGTTGCGCTCGTAGTCGGTCATGTCGGTGCGCTGCACCATCACATGTTTGCGGATCGGCGGCATCCGGTCGGCGATCTCGCGCAGGAAGGCATAACTCGGAAAGAGCGCCAGGAAGTTGCCGTCCCCCGCCTCGGCGATCGAGGCGACATTGTCGGCGATGCGGTCGTAGGAATTGGCGCGGCGCTTGTACGACGTATCGACCTCGGAGATGACGACGATCTTTCGATTGCCGCGCGGAAACGGCGAGGGGAGCGAGAGCTCTGTGGTCCGGTCGGGGGGGAATCCGAGTAGCTTGCGGTAGAAATCGAACGGCTCGAGAGTGGCCGAAAGGGCGATCGTGGCGTGGGCGGAGTCGAAGATGCGTCCGAGGAAGCGGGAGGGGTCCTTGCAGAAAACCTTGAACTTCAGGCCCTCGGGTGTGCGCTCGATCAGATGCGCGAATTCATCCCCTTTTTCGGTCATCAGATTAGCGACCTTCACGAGCTTGAAGTAGAAATCGATCAGCGGATCGTCGGTCTCGACGATGCGGTTCTCGATCTTCCAGCCTATGTAGTGCATGACCAGGCGCTCCCACTCGGTGCGCTGCTCGATGAAGAGCTCGCGGTCGGGTTCGCAGAGCGCCTGCTTTGTCTCGGGATCCTCGCCCATCATCTCCGCGAGGGAGTGAAAGTGATCGCGAAGGACTTCCAGCAACTCCTCCGCCCCCTCCAGCCAGCAATTGCGCGATCCCAGATGATTGCGGATGCGGTCGAACTGCTCCTCGTGCAGCTCCGGCGAGTAGTAGCCGCGGCCACGGTCGACGAGATTGTGTGCCTCATCGACGACCAGCACGCAATCGCCGTAGTCGTTTTCCTGCTGATACGCCTTCAGCCCGACGTAGGGATCGAAGATGTAGTTGTAGTCGCAGACGATGACGTCGGCCTGCTCGATCAGCTCCAGCGATACCTCGAACGGGCAGACCTCGTTCGACTTGGCCATCTCGAAGGTGATCTCGGGATTGAAGTAGCTGAACGACGTGACCAGGTGATTGAGGAGATCGGTGCGCTGCATCTTCTCCGAGTAGCGCGCCGCGTACGGGCAGAAATCCTCGTGGCAGATGATCTCCGTGTGGGCGCACATCTTCTGCTTGGCCCGGATGCGCAGCACGCGGAAGGAGCCGTCGTTGAGAGCCTGCAGCGCTTCGACCGCGGCATCCTGCTGCATCGTTTTCGACGTCAGGAAGAAAAGCTTCTTGCCCGCCTTCAGGGCCTGCTTCACGGCCGGGTAGAGGACGGCCATGGTCTTGCCGATGCCGGTGGGGGCGGAGACGAGCAGCGCTTCCTTCTGGTAGACGGTCCGGGCGACAGCGGAGATCATCTCCTGCTGCCCGGCGCGCATTTCGGCGAACGGAAAGGTCAGAGTGTCGGCGAAGGCGCGCTTGGCCACGCGCAGCGCCAGGGCGGTCTCGAGGTCGGTGATGAGCCGTTCCAGCCGCTCGTTCAGCGTGTCGATGACGCGCTGGCGGTCGAACTCGGCATCGATCGTTTTCGCGTCGCCCGAGATGAGATCGATGAGGACGAGCTGCGGGACGAAGGTGAAGCCCTCGAAGTCCGGTTGGCCGGACAGGAAATACGCGTACAGCAGCAGTTGCAACAGGTGCCGCTGCAGTTTGTCGGAGCGGTAAAGCGCTTCCAGCTCGAGGTCGAAGTGGATCGACTTCACCTCTTCGATGACGACGCGTTTCCCGGCCTTGTCGACCGACAACCCATCGATGCGCCCGGTGATGGTGACGCTCCACGCCCCGACCTGCGTGCGATGAACGACATGGACCTCGGCGCGGTAATTGGCGTCCTCGCCGGTGCGCTGTTCGGCCCGTTTGGTATGGATGTCCTGTCCGATCCACATCCGCCGGAACCCGTCCCCCCGCTCGACGCCGATGCGCCGGTACGTCGATTCGTGAATGAGATCGCCGACCGAACAGACGATTTCCCTCTTTTCATGATCGACGCGCATTGGGTTATTGATGGTAACAGGAGTGGGCGGCTTCGCCGCGTCGTCGGTTGTCGGCGCCGCGGCCGCCGATCACTTTTTTTCGGGCGAACGCGCCGGCTGATGAAAAAAAAGCCGGCGTGGCGGTCCACCCAGGTGAAGCGTGGCCACGCGATAACCGCTGAGAGGAAACATAGGAAAGGAGAATCTCATGAATCACATCGCTCGAAGTGTCTTATTCGCGTTTCTCGTCAGTCTCGCAGTTCCCGCGTTCGCCGTCGATAACACGCCCCCCGGGGATAACACGCCCCCCCGGGATAACACGCCCCCCGGGATGGTCTCGTTCTTCTCGGGCTCCGGATGTCCGGCGGGCTGGGGTATTGCCTGGGCTGCTAGTGGGCGGCTGATCGTCGGTACCACGGACGGCCCGAAGCGGGGCTCGGTGGTTGGTGATCCGATGAAGGACGCGACGCCGCCAACACACACGCATACCTTCAAGAGCGCATCCTTCACCATGCAATCGCGCTGGATTGCCGGCGCGAGCGCCTGCTGCAACAACTCGGCGGCCAAGACCGACACCCTCTGGACGCCCGAAGGACCGACCGTCGCATCCGACGGAAATCTGCCATACCTCCAACTCACTGTCTGCCAAAAACATTAGGAGAGACGATCATGAAACCCACCACGATCCTGCTCGCACTCATTATTATCGCGGTAGCGGCTCCGCTCCACGCCGAGGATCCCTATCCCTCCGGCACCGTTGCTTTCTTTGCGCGGTTGCAATGCCCGGCAGGCTGGACGCTTTACGAGGCGGCGAACGGCCGCACGGTCGTACCGATGAACAGCAACACCGGTTCAACCACCGGAAACGCACTAGCAGACGTCGAGAAGCGAGAACACCAGCACACGGAGAGCGGCACGGTGACCCTTCCTCCCACCTCGATGGCCGCTGCCTCCGGCCCGAATCCCAATAACGGCTCAGCCGGTACCTACCGCATCGCTGGGACGACTTCTTCGGAGAAGGCGAACATTCCGTACGTTCAGCTGCTCGCCTGCCGCAAGAGCTCGGAGGCATCGAGAGGGCAACTTCCCCCTGCTCTCGTCGCCTTCACGACGTCCGTCGAATGCGCGAGCGGCTGGAATCCTGCTTCGTTCGCCGTGGGCCGCTATCTCGTCGGGTTGCCGAAGGACGGACGGCCGAAGTGGTCGTTCGGTGGACCGCCGCTCGCGCCCGGCGAGAACCGCACGCACACACATACATTCTCCACGCAGGTGACAACCAATATCTCCGGTCTTGCGATCGTGAGCGGCTGTTGTCTCGACAACTTCGCGGCGTACGGAACCTACCCGATCGCGGCGACGGCAGATCCCTCGGAGGCCGGGCTGCCGTATATCCACCTGACGCCTTGCGAGGTCAATCGCTGAGCGTTCTTGCGCGGACGTCCCCGCCAGGGACGTCCGCGCAGATCACCGACAACGCGCCAGGCGTCCGCCGTTACAACTTCTCCACCACCGCCCCGAGCACGAACGTCGCGTAGGTGTCGCGGAAATCGGCCAGGGGGATGGCGGGGGAGGGAGTGCGGTCGCAGAGGCGGTTGTAGAGGTCGCGTACGGTTTCCCGCCGTGCCGTCAGGACCTCGGCGGTCAGCTCGCCTCGGAGGTCGAAGAGGCGGACGAAGTCGCCTCGGGGGAAACGGAGCGGGCGGCGGAGATCGTCGGTGCGGGGGTCCCACTCGCCGATGATGACGTCGTTCTCCGTGCCGTCGGGCTCATTGCACAGGCAGACCAGCATCTCCGGTTCGAGGGCCTGCTCGCTCGTCGTCTTGTTGAAATCCTTCGCCGGCAAGAGTTGCAGATCGGACTCGCGCTCCTGGTGGAACTCCTGCCGGATCACCAGCGACAGCGGGTCGGCGCCGTCGATCGGCAGGGCCTCGACTTCGCCGGGGGCGAAGGGGACGATCTCGCCGACCTGGACCTCGTCCAGTCCCTTCAGCGAGACCATGCCGATCAACCGGACGCCGACATATTGAAGCCCCGTCAGCGACGGCGCGAATCCGATGTACGTTCCCCACGGCGCGCGGAGGCGATAGAGCTGCTGTCCCTCGGCGGTCAGCTCGTTCGAGAGCTCCTGCAGCAGGGAGAACGAGCTGACGATCCCTTCGTTCACCAGATGTCCGCTGTTATTCACGTAGGCGTAAAACTCGCGGGCGTGCTGGGTGTGGTCGATGACGTCGACGCCGCGCGCGAGCGGTGCGAAGAACGCCCGCACCTTGGCCTGGTCGTAGCCGTGCGTGATCAGGAATGAGGCGAACTCTTCGATCTCCCTGTTGGCTTTGCCGGTGGTCAGGCGCGACAGCTCGACGATGCCGGGGCCGTAGAACTCCGTGATGCGCTCATTGCCGGACCCTTTCATCGGCAGCAGGCGGTAGTAGCCGAAGTTGAGGGCGATACGCACCCCCTTGTTGAAGGCGAAACCCTTGCGGCGGACGTCGGCATAGCAGCGCTGGATCTCGACCGCAGCGCGCACGAGGCGCAGCGCCCGTCGGGTCGTGTAGAACGCGCCATCGCCGAGGAACTTCTCGAACTGGAGTAGATGCCGGTCGGCGATCGAATCGAGCTTCCGTTGAAAAAGCAGCATCTGACGATAGGAGCTGATCTCCTCTTTCCGTCCGCCGCGGCGGATATTGCCGAGGGTTTCGGTGAAGTTCGAGATGTCGTAGATCAGGCCGAAGCGGTGCACCATCGGATCGACGACGCCCGGCCGGCCGAAATCCATCGGCCGCGTCGAGCGCGAGTAGATGGTGGCCCGCTTGTCAGCCGAGACGATCTGATTGTCGGACGTGACGGTCATCATGGTGATCCCGCGCCGGAGCTGATTCAGGATGGCGAACTCGCGCAGCCGCTTTGCGATCAACTGGAGTTGCTCCCGGTCCTCGCGGGTCACGGCGGATTGAATGGCATTCTGCTCGAAGAGGAAGTTCTGAAAGCGGGTGTCGAGCAGAAGCGCCATGGGGATGGTCTCGGCCGTTGAGCCGAGCAACGCCAGCGCGGCGCGGAACGTGCGGTCGCGCTGCAGCAGCTCGATGGCGATCTCGCGGATCCGTTCGATGGAGTCGCGGAAGGCCTGAAAGTCGCGGCGCAGATAGCCGTTGACGAATGAGCGCAGCTCTCTCAGATCGGGACCGATGAATTCCTCGGAGAGGATGAGGACATCATCGGTCAGGAGCCGGAAGAACTGCAGTCCGCGCTGCTCTTCTCCTTCCAGAATCGACGACGCTTTCGTGGCCAGTTGCGCCATGGCCTCGCGCGTGTCGGAGGCCCACTTGGCGAAGATCCGGTATTTGAAGGCATCGCCTTGCGTGCGGCCGGTCTGCGTGTCGTAGGTGCTCACTCTTCTGGGGATGGAGGAGAACTGCTTTGCCAGGTCGAACGAATGCGCCAGCCAGAAGACGGCGTGGTAGTCGCTGAGCAGGTTCGACATCAGCGCGTTCTCGGCCAGGCGCAGGAGCTGCGTCATGTAGATGCTGTAGGCGATCTGCGCTTTTTCTTTGGCGGCCTGCTGCCGCCCGGCCTGCCATGCCACCTCCTCGGCCAGCCAGCGGTCGAGTTTCGCGTCGAGCTCGCGCATCACGGGGGCGTCGGCGACCGGAAAGCCGAGGGATGGCGCCTGCGTCTCGTCGGCCGGGAAGATCTTGTACGGCCTGGGCAACAGCGTCTCGGCCCGCGGAAAGATCTCCTCCACCGTCCGCTCCAACTCGCTTCCGAGAAGGAACGTGGCGGTATCCGGCCGCGACTCGAGATAGGTCACGAGAGGAGAGGGCATGGGCGGAGGAGAGATTATGGTCGAATTGGAGGGTCAAGAAAAGCAATGTCGAATGTTGAATGGTCAATGTTCAATGTTGAATGAGAGCTGCCTTGGAGCAGCCGCCTTCATTCAACATTCAACATTCATCACTGAACATTCAACATTCGCCTTTCAAAACGTTAAACTCCCACCATGTCCGCCCTCCTTCCTGCCACCTGCTCCCGCTGCAACGGGTCCGGTTGGGTGCCGACGGCGGACGACTCGCTGCGCGTGGAGCCGTGTGGGTGTCAGGGCGATCTGCGGCGCCGGCAGCGCATCGCGGCGTCGAACATTCCGCGGCGCTACTACCCGAATTGCACGCTAGACAAGTTCTACGACATGAACAACGCCATCCTGAAATCGGCGCGGAACCGCGTGCGTCAGTTCGCCGACGCCTGGCCGATGACCAATGAAGGACGCGGCTTGCTGCTGATGGGCGGTTGCGGCGCCGGAAAGACGCACCTCGCGGTTGCCGTGCTCGTGGAGATCATCGACAGCGGCAAGACGGGGCGGGTTCTGTTCTGCAACTTCCAGGACCTCATTCAGGAAATCCAAGCCACCTTCGACGCCGACTCAGCGGTTGGGAAGTCAGAGATCCTCCGTCCGCTGCTCGAAGCTGATCTCCTCGTGCTCGACGAGCTTGGATCGCAGAAGCCGACGCAGTTTATACAGGACATTCTCTACTACGTCATCAACAGCCGCTACAACACGCAGCGGGCCACGATTTTCACTACGAACTACTTCGACGAGGGCAAAGATGGTACTCGACTGGTGGACCGCGTTGGCGACCCGATGCGCAGCCGGCTTCATGAGATGACCGAGCTGATCTCTATGAGAAGCGTTCCCGATCACCGCATCGCGAACAAGCAGAGTGGGAACACTATTTGAAACGCACCGTCACAGAAGTACTTCGCCGCGGGTTCGACTCCACCGTCGCCAACTGGCCGGTGATCATGCTGCGCATCGTCGAGAGCGTCGCCTTCGCGGCCATCGTCATCGCCGCGATTCTCGCTGCGATCGTTCCGGCGGTCGTCGCCGCGGGGCTGTCGAAAGACGACATTGTCAACTCCGCCGATCCCGGCGGAGCGGTAGTCGAATGGATCATCAGCCACCTGATATTGATCGTCTGGATCTTCGCACTCGGCTTCATCGTGTTTGGCGTGATGATCGCCATCCATTCGTTCGTCGAGGCCGGATCGACGCAGATTTACGTCGATGGTGAACGGAAGGCAAATAAGGGCGGCGATCTTCGCGCCTTCTCCATCGACCGCTGGCTTGCCGGCGGCGCGTCATCGTGGTGGCGGATTTTCTGGATCTACAACCTGGCCTGGTCGGTCGGTCTGATCTTCGTCCTGGTGCCGCTGCTCCTCACGATCATCGGAATGCTGGCGATCTCCGATACCACCGGCAGAGTGGTCATCGGGTGCTCCGGTGTGGCGCTGGCGGTGCTGGTGCTCATCCCGGTCGGCATCGTGACGTCGATCTGGTGTACGAAGGCGATCACGATCTGCGTGGCCCGCTCGTTGCCCGCGCGCGAGTCGCTTTCCACCGGCTGGCGCGCCGTCAAAGGCGATCTGGGCCGGCATCTCGCGATCGCGGCGATCATGTTCGTCATCTCCATGGCCATCAATTCGGTCGTCTCCGCCTTCTCGATTCCGATGAACATCTCGACGCACGGGATGCCGGCGCTGGCATTGATGTTTGCGCCGGCGCGGATCGTGATCGGCGTAGCACAGGGCATCGTCGGCGCGGCGATCGGTTCGTGCCTGCTGGCGTGCTTCGTTTCGATGACCGAGGAGCGTTGATGGAGAGATTTCTCTCGCGGGATGCGCGGAATTTCCGTCCCTCGGCCATCCGGGCCTTTGCCAAACTCATCAACGACCCCAGCATCATCTCCTTCGCCGGCGGCGTCCCCAGCCCGGAAACGTTTCCTGCCGAACGGATTGCCGAGATCGCCGCGCGCGTGATCGTCGAGAAACGCGCAGTGACGCTGCAATACGGTCCGACGCGCGGACTGACGCGGCTCTGCGACTTCGTGGCCGCCGTCTGCCGTGCACGCGGCATCGACTGCACGCCCGACGACGTCCTGATGACGACCGGCTCGCAACAGGCGCTCGATCTCATCGCCCACACGCTCCTCGATCCCGGCGACGTGGTCCTCGTCGAGCTGCCGACATACATCGGTGGCACGTCGTCGTTCCATGCGCGCAGCGCGGAGCTGGTCGGTGTGGCGCAGGACGACGACGGCATCGTTCCGGAGTCGCTGGCCGAGGTCGCGGCGAGAACGAAACCGAAGCTGCTGTACACCATCCCGAACTTTCAGAATCCATCGGGACGGCTGATGACGCAGCAGCGCCGCGCCGAGGTGCTGCGCATCGCCGCCGAGCACGACTTCCTGGTCATCGAAGACGATCCGTATGGCGAGTTGCTCTACGTCCGCGAGGCCGACACGCTGGCGATGAAGTCGCGCGACGACGACGATCGCGTGATTTATCTCGGATCGTTCAGCAAGGTCCTGGCGCCAGGCCTGCGCTGCGGCTGGATCGTGGCGGCACCGGAGCTGCTGTCAAAGCTCGAGATCGCCAAGCAGGCCGCCGACCTCTGCTCGGGCATGCTCGATCAATCGATCGTCGATGAGTTCACCGCCGCCGGCGAGTTGCCGGCCCAGATCGAAAAAGTGCGCGCTTTCTATCGCCGGAAACGCGCCACGATGCTGGAGGCGCTGGAGGAGCACTTTCACGAGCGCGCCACCTGGACGCCCGCCGACGGCGGCCTCTTCACCTTCGTAACACTACGCGACGACATCGACACCGCGGCGCTGGTTCCGGCCGCCATCTCCGCCGGTGTGGCCTACGTTCCCGGAGCACCCTTCTTCGTCGACGGCAGCGGCCGCAACACGATGCGGCTGACGTTCGCGAAAGAGAATGACGAGCGGATACGAGAGGGGATCAAGAGGCTTGCGGGGGTGATGTGGGGTGGGGGGGCGTGAGCTCGCTCTAACTCAACGAGACGCTGGCGCAGGAGCACTCTTGAGCCATTCCTCGACTTGAGCGATGTAGTCGTTGAAAGTCAATTCTTCGATGCTCAGGTGAACCTTTTTGCAGAGCGAGGGAAGGTGGCGCCGAAAAGCGTCGTAACGGGCGCTCATGGTGCGACCACCTGGGATTCTAACGGCCTTGGGAGTAGCACTGCTCAGCCAGTCTCGCACGATGCGGATTGCCTTACTGTTTTCACCGGAATGAACTGCGATGTCCTGACCTGAGACATCCGAGATGAACTTCTGATAGCGGAACGGTTCGACATCGAGGATGAGACATATCTTGAGTTTCTGCTGCCCGCGACCGAAGCGCTTGGCACCGAGGAAGAGGCCAAGATCAAGAGGCATGTTGAAGCGAGGCAGGCTGGTGGCGGAATCAACCTCGGTTCTCGAGATATCGTGAATTCCGAACCTGCAATCGCCGATGATTTTTGTGATTTTATCGATCCGGACTTCACTCGCGTCGTCGACTTCGAGGGCACACCGCGCGATGTACCCGCAGTCGTAGACCGTGAACACGACAGCTTCAAAAAGATGCCGATAGCCCTCGTCAAGGGGGCAGTTGACAAATACGCTTCGCTCGTAGTCCGGCATCGGCTACTTGCGTGCTGCTCCTGTGACTTTCTTGCGACTGGTTATCCCGCGAATGAGGAGATCTGTCTCCGAGTCTCGTTCTGCCAGCACGGCTTTCACAGCGGCACGGATTTCTTTGCGCGGTACGCTGGTCGCGCGTCTAGTCGTTCGGATCGTTCTTAGCTTGGGTGTCATAGTTCGAAAAGTGTACTTCGGAGAACAGCGATGAGCCACAGCCTACTCTTGTGCTGTCTCTCTTCTTGCAAGGACGCCCATCGATGAAACGTACGACCGTCGCCCTGTTGCTCCTCGTATTCGCCGCCTGTGCCTCCGCGCCGACGGCCCCTCCCTCCCTCCCGCCCGTTGTGACGCCCGCGGTGACGCCCATTGCGCCACCCACTCCGCCCGCCCGCTCGGCGAATGCGATGACGCCGGTTGCGACGGTGGCGAAGGCGATCGCCGAGCCTCGTATCCGCGTCGGGATCGTGAGCGATCAGGCCACGGTGACCTTCCCGCGCGTCGCCGGCGGGTATTACATTGTCAGTGATGCCGGCTCGGCCATGATCCACCGCGGCTTCACCATGACCGCGCCGGTTCCCGACGCGCCGGCACACTACGCGGTGCAGGTCAGCACGATCTCCGACATCACCAGCGCGAGTGCCCTCGCGGAAAAGCTGCGGGCGGATACGCAGCAGCGCGTCGACTCCGTGTTCGAAACGGCGGGGACGGCCTACCACGTCATCGTGGGCGATTTTCCGACATCGAACGACGCGCAACCGCTGCGCGATCAACTCACGGAGCGCGGCTACGGCACGAACCTGCTCATCGTCAAGCGGCCCACGGATCAGACCTTTGAGAAGAAACATCAGATCGTCGACGACGAGGGAGAGCATACGACGCTCGCGGGCGAGTCGGTACTGATCATGCCGGTGAGCGCGGACACGCTGCCGATCGGAGACAAGGTGTACAGAACCGCGGCGCGCGTCTTCATCAACGCACGCGGTACCTACAACGTCATCAATGAGCTGAACATGGAGGACTACCTCCGCGGCGTCGTGCCGGCCGAGATGGGTCCCAAGATTTACGACGAGCTGGAGGCCTTGAAAGCCCAGGCCATCGCTGCCCGCACCTACGCCGTCCGCAACCTCGGCCAGTTCCGGCGCGAGGGCTACGACATCTGCGCCGGTCCGGCCTGTCAGGCTTACGACGGCATTTCCCGCGAAGAGCCGTTGACCGACCGCGCCGTGCGCGAGACCGCCGGCCTGGTGGCCACCTACAACGGTAAACCGATCGATGCGCTCTACACCGCCACCTGCGGCGGCGAGACTTCGGATGTCGGGACGATGTTTCCCGGACGCAGCGAGCCGTATTTAAAGCGCGTCCGTTGCGTCGAGGACGAGGTGTTGACAATCCCGGGCCGCGCCGACAGCGGTCTGCTTACCGAGCAGCAGGTCAACGCCCGGCTTTTCGCCGCGATCGCCGGTTTGCCCGACGCCGGCACGTCGTGGAGCGCGCATGAGGTATCGCAGGCGGTGACCGCGGCGATGCAGAAGCTGCATTTCGATCCGCGCAGCACCGTCGCGCCGGTTTCATCGCGGCGTGGTGACGTGCTGACCTATCTCGCGGCGACGCTGGATTTCGATCGCTACGCGGCAGTGGTGACGATGCCGGAGGACCGCAGCTACTATTTCCCGCAATCGGCGGCGAAGGAGACGACGCCGTATCGCGCCGCGGCGTTCCTCATCAAATTCGGATTTCTGCCCGCCGAGGGGATCGATCGCGTCGATATGAACGCGGCCATGCCGCGCGAGGAACTTTACGACTTACTCGGCTCCTGGATTCGCAAACACGGCGTGATCAACGACGCCACGGGGAAGATCCTGACGATCGCCGGCCGCGAGGTGACGCTGAAGATCGACGGGAAGCCGACGCGCTTTACTCTGCCGATGAATACCCCTGTCTTCCGCAAGATCAACGACCGGTATCAGGAGTACCGCAGCGCTCCGGTGACGATCGGGGACCGCGCCACGATTACATCGGAAGGGGGGAAGACGCCGGTGGCGCTGGTCATCAACGCCTACCTCGACGGCGCATCATTCGATCGCAGCTCCAGCTTTGCGAGCTGGACGCGCAGCTTCCGTGCCGACGATCTCGTCGTCTCCATCAACAAACGCAATCCGATCCGCCAGCTCCAGGGCATCCGTCCGCTGACGATCGATGCCTCGCAGCGTATCGCTGAACTGGAGGTGACCGCTGAAGGGGGCCGCACCTTCGTTTTGCGCGGCCTGCCGGTGCGCTGGTCGCTCAACGTGCCGGACAACCTTTTTGTCTACGAAAAGACGCAGGATGCGGACGGCATGGACCGCTACACCTTCTACGGCAAGGGCTGGGGTCACGGTGTCGGCTTCTGTCAGGTCGGCGCGTACGGAATGGCTACCCGAGGGTGGACGGCGCAACAGATTCTGATGCACTACTACACGGGGATCGAGATCGGGGCGATGAAGTAGCGGTCTCGGGGTCTCGCGGTTACGGGGTTACGCGGTTGCTGCGTTGCTGCGTTGCTGTGTTGCTGTGTTGCTGGGTTAGTCTTTACTTCGGTCGAAACCTTGAATGAGACCGCGAGACCCCGCAGCCGCGAGACCTCGTTACGGTTCGCTCCCCAACACCAGCAACGCCAGCGCGACGGCGACGCGGCGGTCGAGCGTCGTCGTGGGATTGAGGTCGAGCACATCCGCGTGGCCGTCGGCGCCCGGGCGGCGGATGATCCATCCCGCGTCTTCACCCATCCAGGTGATGCGTATGTTCGACTGATAGGCGGGAGCGAACGTGCCGAAGGCCTTGCGCACGAGCGCGCGGCCGAATGATTCCTCGACGGCCTCACCTCTGGCCAGGAAATCGTCCGCGCAGTTGAGCGACCAGCGGTTCCGGCCGAAGCGGGAGAGGAACGAGCTGGTGATGCGGGCCACCGGGTTGCCGTCCGGCGTCGACACGACATAGGTAACGCTCGGAAAGCTGAGCCCCGGCTGCTGCACGATCGTGATCGCGGGCGCGCCGGCATCGAAGATCGTCACATTCGTCGCGGGGATGAGCATGACGATCAAGGCCGCGAAGACGGCGCTGAGCATCAGTGCCGCGATGGCCGGCAAAGGGCGTTGCTCCATGATCAGGAGAAAGAGCATTCCCATCACGCCGGCCGCGAACACCACGGCCGAGAGCAGCGCCGCAATGATGCCGACCGCGCTGGCAAAGCTGCGGTACGACAGGACGGCGTTGCCGTCTTCACCGCGGATGTAGGCCGTCTCGCCGGCCGGGATTCCGGTCATGAACTGGAACCGGGAGCGATCGAGGGCGGTTGGAGGGGCGGGTGGTGGAGGGGGAACGGGAAGCGGAATGGGGACAGGATTCGGTCGAGGGGGCGGAGGGAGATCCGGTATCGGCTCGGTGGGCGGATCGGCTGCCGCCACCGGATCGCCGTCTGCTATTCCGCTTTTTTTTTTAGCTCGTCCGGTTCGATCATTGGGTGTGGCTGGGTCGAAAGGTTGAACCGGTCGTGCTGCGAAGTGGCCATGACATCCAGCGCGGAACCGAAGTCCGGTGCGGCGGAAGGAATCGGAAGCGGCTGTTCGAACGGCTCGGCTGTGGCCATGTCGTCATTCTCCGTCGGCAACTCCTCGGAGAATCGTCCGTGGGTGTTCCCCATGCGCACCTTGGCCGAATGCGTCAGCGGTGCAACCCGTACGCGTTTGCCGTTGATGTAGGTACCGTTGGCGCTGGTCAGATCGTGGACGACGAAGAAGCCGCGCTCGAAAATGATCTCGGCGTGATGCCGCGAGACCTTCGGATCGCGGAGGATGATGTCGTTGCCGGGGTCGCGCCCGACCGTGAACGGCCGGTGCGTCTGCAATCGATAACTCTTCTCTGTACCGTCGAGCCCGACGAAAAAGAGCTTGGCCATGGGTTCGCGGATTGTAGCTGATTGGCGGAGTGGGCTGTTTGGGGGGTACCGGGTTGCTGGGTTTCGGGGTTGCGCGGTCTCGCGGTGATCGGACCGACGGGCCGCGCTACGGACTCTCGTATATGTGCACCTGGACCACTACAACACCGCGAGACCCTGAAACCGCGAGACCGCGCAACCAAGGTAACCCAGCAACTCAGTCACCAAGCAACGCAGCAACCCCCGCCACCAACTGCTCAATCGTCACCGGCTTCACCAGCCAACTGCGGATACGCGGATCGAGCTCTTCGGGGGCTGGTTGGCCACTGATCACGATCACCTGCACGCTGCTGTTGCCGTTTTCGCCGAGTTTGCCGAGTACTTCGCCGCCGTCCATCAGCGGCATGAGCCAGTCGAGGAGGACGACATCGGGCTTCTCGGCATGGATCCGTTCGACCGCCTCGGCACCGTTCGCGGCAAGCTTTACTTCAAAGCCGTGCTGATTCAGGCCGATGGCATACAGCCTCCGGACGTCAGAGTCGTCTTCTACGATCAAGACCTTTGCCCTGGGGACCATGCTCCGGCGCTTGCAGGTTTCGTGCGCGGTTGCGTTGGGCGGTTGCAGGGTTGCAGGGTTGCTGGGTTGCTGGGTTGCTGTGGTCGTTCTTACCGAGCAACTCAGCAACCTTGCCACCCTGCAACCCTAACCCCGAGACCCCGCAACCCCGTACAATCCCTCCATGCGAGCCGGTTGGAACGAATACTTCATGGGCATCGCGCATCAGGCGGCTACGCGCTCGACCTGTCCGCGCAAACACGTAGGGGCTGTCATCGTGCGCGACCGCACGGTGCTGTCGACCGGGTACAACGGATCTCTGCGGGGGCTGCCGCACTGCGAAGACTCCGGTTGTGTGATGGAGGATGGCCATTGCATTACCACCGTTCACGCCGAGGCCAATGCCATTCTGCAGGCGGCAAAGAACGGCGTGGCCATCGACGGCGGGGAAATGTACACGACCGCTTCGCCCTGCTGGAACTGTTTCAAGCTGATCGCGAACTCCGGCATCCGTCGCATCTACTACAGCGAGTTCTATCGCGACGACCGTTCGATCGAGATCGCCAAGCAGATCGGCATCGAGCTGATTGAGATCGAGATGCCGGGGGTCGGGATCCGGGAGTCTGGTGTCGGAGCGATGTAATCCCGAGGCTCGCCGCTTATGCTTATCCTCGCCGCCGACGCTTCCCTCCCGATCCTTTCCGTTGCCCTGGTCCTCGATGACGCGCTCCTCGGCGCGATTGCGATGGAGGGAAAGTCGTCGCGCAACGAGAAGCTTCTTCCGGCCATCGACTGGCTGTTGACCGAGGGAGCGATCGATCGCGCATCGATCGACCTGTTTGCCGTCACCCGTGGGCCGGGCTCATTCACCGGTGTCCGCATCGGTCTGGCGACGATGCAGGGACTGGCCATGGCCCTCGGCAAGCCCGTTTGCGCGATGTCGACGCATGAGGCGATCGCTCCCGATTCGGGACGCGTCGCCATCGTCGACGATGCCGGCCGCGGCGAGTCGTACGTTTCCCTCTTCGAGAACGGCCGCCAGATCGTCGCTCCCCACCTGGCCAAACGCGATCAGGTCGATTCGCTCGTTGCTGTCGTGTGCGTCTCCGAGGTCATGCAGCGTGAGAGTGTGGCCTTGGCCTGTGCGCGGCGGGCTCGAGCCATCGTGGCGCGCGGCGATGGCGAGCGCTATCGCGACGTCACGCCGATCTATGTCCGCCTCGCCGAGGCCGAGGTGAAATTGCAGCAGCAGAAGCAAGGATGATGGAAGGGGTCACCATCGAGCGCGCGGTCGCCGCCGACGTCCGCGCGGTCTACGCCCTCGAACAGCGCTGCTTTCCTTCGCCGTGGCGCAAAGAGTTCTTCGAGAGCGAGATCGCGAACGACGGCCGCTACAACCTCGTGGCCCGCCGCGATGGCGTCATCATCGGCTACCTCTTCGCCATGTGGTTCGCCGATGAGATGCACGTCAACAAGATTGCCGTCGATGCGGGCGCGCGCCGGCAGGGCCTCGCTCTGGCGCTGATGCAACGCTGCACCGGCTTCGCCATCGAGCAGGGAGTGACGTCGATCTCTCTCGAGGTGCGCCAATCGAATGACGAGGCCCAACGGTTCTATACGTTTCTCGGCTTCGAGGCCGAGTACATTCGTAAAGGGTATTACCCGGATGGGGAGTCGGCTGTGGTGATGATGAAGGAGCTATAAGTAGAATCAGCTCGACTTCGTCAGCCACCGCACCCGATACCGCGGTGCCGGCCGCAGCTTCTGGATGAGAGCATCACCCACCTCGATCGGGCCGACGACGGCTGTGGCGTGGCGAGGCATGTCGGCGATCAGGGCGGCCTCTTTGTCGGAATCGCCGCCGCCGCCCGGGCGGATCGAGAAGGCGAGGGGATCGGGTGTAACCCACCGTCCTTCGAGTGCCGCGATCGCTTCGATCAGAGACGGAGGCTCGGCCACGAGCTCACCCTCTTTGCCGCGCGCGAATCCTTCGACGAGCAGCGGCTCGCCGGGGACGCGGACGACGATCCGCGCCGGCAGGGGGTTATAGACGAGATCCGCTTCCGCCTCGAGCTGCTCGGTGTCGTCATTCTCCGTGAGGCCGTCGACCCCCCGCCGGACGGCGGCGACGAGGTCGTGCTCCTCCGCGGTGATGAGCGACGGCCGCGGGTCATCGGTATCCCGGAAGAGCGCGCTGAAAAGCTCGGCCGCGCGCGGAGGGCGCTCGTTCATGTAGTCGTACATCGCCCGGACGGCATCGAAGTAGCGGACGGCGCGCTCGGAGTAGGCGCGCAGCTTTTTCTCCGCGTCGTCGCGCTGCGGCCGCGTGGCACGGGTCGACGTGCCCGGATAGATGGCCAACTCCGCCCAGCCATCGCCGCGCGTGACCACCGCGGAGACGGCCACGTCGAAGAAGATTTTCTGCAGGTCGGCGTTGTCGATGCGGGCGATCCGTTCGGCGCGGATCAGCTCACCGTGCGCGCGGTCGAGCATGACCCGGTACGACTCCGGATTGGCGTTGGCGAAGCGGAGGCTCCATTCGTCACGGCCGGCCAGGATGTCGTCGCGCAGCCGGTCGTCGCGCGGGCGGTCGCGGGAATCCTTCGTCGTCGGAATCGACGTCGCCGCGGCGACGGTGACGTGCTCGCCGGTGTCGTCGAACGTCAGCGTCAGGTCGTGGTGGACGATGTTCGCGCACGAGGCGGCGAAGAGGAAGACCACCGATGCGAACGCTGCCCGTCTCATGCTTCCTCGCGAATGGCGGCGATGGGATCGAGGCGCGAGGCCATCCGCGCCGGATACCAGGTGGCGATGATCGACAGGATGACGGCCACGGCATTCACGCCGAAGACGTCCGTCGGATCGATCGTCAGCGGGAGATAGGGGATCGGGTAGATCCCCGCTGGCAGTGGAATGAGGTGGTAGTGATTGACGAGCCACGAGACGCTGAGACCGAAGACATTGCCGAGGAGCGTGCCCGAGAGTCCGATCAGAAGGCCGACCTCCAAGAAGATCGTCAGGATGGTCCGCTCCGTGGCTCCGAGCGTCCGGAGCACGCCGACCGAGGGGCGCTTTTCGAGGATCAGCATGGAGAGGGATGAGATCAGATTCAACGCCGCCACGAAGATGATGAGCGAGATCGTCACGAACATCACGATCTTTTCCAGACGCAGCGCCAGGAAGAGGGGACGGTTGATCTCTTTCCACGTCTTGACCTGCACGCCCGGAAACTGTTTCGCCAGTTGCCCCTGAATCTCCTCGGCGCGCTCTTCCTGGCCGTACATTTCGATCGAGGTCGGTTTGCCGCCGGTGCCGAAGAGGCTTTCCGTTTCGCCGAGGTTGAGGATGCCGTCCGCGGGGAGCGAATCGTCGGAGGGCCGTTCGTCGTTGGTGAATGCAAGCAGGCGGGCGATGCGGTACTTTCTCCAGACCGGCATCGGACCGAACGGTGTGAGCCGCGTGCGCGGCGCAACGACGGTCACGGTCTCGCCGACGTCGAGCGACAGCGCGGCGGCGAAGTCGCGCGTCACGGCGATGTCGGTATTCGATTCGAGCTCCCGCGCCTTGCCAGAGCGCAGGCGCATCGGCCGGCCGCGCCGGTCCCGCTCGTTGGCCCCCCAGCCGATGCCGCTGACGAGGGGATGAACGTCGCGCATGCCGAGCCGAAGGGCGGCGGCGGCAATCGCATCGGCATCGGCGATCGTGGCCGCGCCGGCCGGCTCGATCAGAAGCTGCGGACTCGACGCCATCAGCCGCTTTTTGATCTGCCCCTGCAGTCCCGCCATCAACGCCAGCGAAACGAGCAGCGTGGCCACGCCGACGGCCAGTCCCAGCATCGAGATCGATGAGAGAAACGCCGTATGCGCCCGCTTGCGGGCGGACCAGAGATAGCGGCGGGCGATGCGGGTTTCGAGCATTGGGAAGAAGGTTGTCGGTTGTCGGTTGTCGGTTGTCGGAGATGGCGGTTTGACGGTTCTCCGACTCCCGACTCCCGACCCCCTACTCCCGTATAGGACGCATCAGCGGGAACAAGATCACATCCCGGATCGAGGGCGAGTCGGTGAGGATCATCGTCAGCCGGTCGATGCCGATGCCTTCGCCGGCGGTGGGGGGCATGCCGTACTCGAGGGCGTTCACGTAGTCTTCGTCCATCTGCATCGCTTCGTCGTCGCCGCGCTCACGCTCGCCGAGCTGCTGGCGGAAGCGGCGATCCTGCTCGTCGGCGTCGTTGAGCTCGGAGAAGGCGTTGGCTACTTCCATCCCGCCGATGTAGAGCTCGAAGCGCTCGACGAAGTTCGGATCATCCTTCCTCTGCTTCGACAGCGGCGAGACCTCGGTGGGGAAGTCGGTGATGAAGGTGGGGTTGATGAGGTGCTGTTCGGCGACGAGCTCGAACAGCTCGGCGATCAGCTTCCCCTCGTTCATCTTTTCTAAGTCGGCTTCGTCGCGGCCTCCTCGTTCGGCGAGGTGCTTCTGCAGCGTGGCGCGATCGTCGAGATCGTCTTTGCTGATCGCTCCGAAGTGCGCGATCGCTTCCTTCATCGTGAACCGCGCGAACGGCCGGGCGAAACTGATCTCGTTGCCGCGGAATTGGATCTTCCCGGCAACGCACACCTCATGCGCCAGCCCGCTGAGCAGCTCCTCGGTGCGTGCGATGAGATCGTTGTAGTCGGCGTAGGCCTCGTAGAACTCCAGCATGGTGAACTCGGGGTTGTGCTGCGTGGAGACCCCCTCGTTGCGGAAGTTGCGGTTGATCTCGTAGACGCGCGAGAGCCCACCGACGATGAGCCGCTTGAGGTAGAGCTCCGGGGCGACGCGCATGAAGAGGTCGATATCGAGGGCGTTATGGTGCGTACGGAACGGCCGCGCCGCCGCGCCGCTGGCGATCGGCTGCATCATCGGCGTCTCGACTTCGATGAAACCGTTCCCGTCGAAGTAGTTGCGGATGTAGCGGACGATCTTGGCCCGCGTCTCGAACGTGGCCTTGACGCCGTCATTGACGATGAGATCGACGTACCTCTGCCGGTATCGCTGCTCGACGTCGGTCAGTCCATGCCACTTGCTCGGCAGCGGCCGCAGCGCCTTGACCAGAAACCCGAGATGCGCCGCCTTGACCGACAGCTCATTCGTCTTGGTCCGGAACAGCGTCCCCCCCACCTCCACCCAATCGCCGGCATCGAGGTTCTTGAAGAGCGCCCACTCCCGCTCAGGGAGCGTGTCCATCCTGCAGTAGACCTGAATCCGCGCCGTCTTCTCGGAGAGGACCAGGAACGCCGCCTTCCCGAACTCGCGGATGGTCATGATGCGCCCGGCAATCTTGACGGTTACGTGCGCTGCTTCCAGCTCCTCGGCCGTCTTCTCGCCGTACGTCTTCACGATCTCAGCAATCGTTGAATCGACATCGGCCTTCGTCGGAAAGGCATCGAAGCCGAGGGCGACGATGCGGTCGAGCTTCTCGCGCCGGACGCGGATCAGTTCAGATTCGGGGAGGTCGTGCTCTTCATGGTCGGACATGCGGGGGACATGATATTCGGGTTGGGGAGAGGTGGAAATTGCTTCGAGGGTGTCAGCGAGGCCGTTCTCGCAAGCGAAGCCGATGCGCAGGTGAACCTGCGTTGCCGTGAGCGCTATCATGTTAAGGTGAACAAGTTGGAACAAGACATAGCCGACATTCAATTCATTTCGAGCGAAATTGAGCGTCTGCGGGCGTTGTCGGCACCCGACTTCATCGCTCATCTCGATACTCATCCCGATGACGTGTGGGCAACGCTGAGCTCTCCGGAAAGCGGAATAGTGTTTTGTGGACGAGATGCGAACGACCGCTTTAGCATGCTCGCCGATCGGCTCCTCCAATCAGAACTAAATGGCCAGGGTTTCGAAAAGCACGACGTTATCCGCGCACTAAAGTCATCGTTCGTCAAGACATATCTTCTCGAGAGGAAGGAGCCAAATCAAAGCTCTGCGGCCAAACTCATCAATCGAGCGAAGAGGTTAGCGATCGAAGAGTTTGTGCACGTCACGCACCATATTCCGTGCCAGCTATTTCGTGAAACCGACCCGAGCGAGTTCAATTTGGGTCCAATTCGGTTTTGTACTATGGAAACATTTCTCTCGTCAATGATGCCGCGTCTCGACGACTATCGTCGCGAGTCGCGCGAGGCGTTCGCCGCCGGTCTTCGGATTCGAGAGCGAAGCAAAGCCGAGAAAGACGTTATTCGAGAGTCGGAAGACTTCGCCCAGCTTCATTCGAAAACGATTCATGAGTACTACTCGCGTAATGCCTGGGTTGCATCCCTAACCATTTCTCCCTGCCATTTTTCGGTCTCGCAGCGCCGGGCTGAACGCGCCGTTGACGCAGCTCTCAATGTTCTTCGCCTCTTCGCGCTTTATGCGCCTGAACGTCTACGGCGCGCAAAGTCAGCTGGGTCCCCGTCGGAAACACATGAGTTGCATGCCGACGTCAACGACGGGAAAATCGATGTGGCTGCCGTTTACGACGTGACAAGTGCAATCGCTGGCGAGGGCTGGTACACCCATCACAGCGAAAAGGCGCGCCATCTGTGGGAGCCACTTGAAGACGTCGTGAAGGCTGTCGCTGGCGCCGAGAAGATAGATGAGCTGAATCTAAGGTTGATTGACGCGCTCGACTGGTTCGGGCAAGCAGTTTGTGAGACTCAGCCAGCTGCTAAGGTTGTTAAGTACGCTGCGGCTCTCGAGCGGCTTACGATGACCGGTCACGTTGCTGCAGGAATAGAGAACTTAGTGATTCGTCGTGTACTCCTTCTCAATGGAGATCGGAAGGACAAATCCGCAAGCGAAATCGAGCAAGAGCTTCGAATTTTTTATGAGTGCCGCTCCAATCTAATGCACGGTTCCATTTCGACTACCGACCCGAGCGTGGCAACAGTTCTGCGAATCGGATGGGAAACGACACGTTGGAGTATCCTTAAAGCGGCGCAACTATTTTGGGTCATCCGAGCCAACGGCCCGCCGACGAGAAAGTCGTTGACAGCAGCATATGACGGTGGCCGTAGAGACGTTCCCACAGAGCCAAATGGCGATAAAGCTGACTATGCCTGAGTCTCGTGATGATCGGAATGCCGGCTCGGTATGACCCTGAGGAGCTCGTGGCACCATGAACGCTCAAGACGATCCCATCGTGGCCGAGATCCGCGCCGTCCGGCGTGAGCTGGCGGAACGCTTCGGTGATGACATCAAAGCGTTGTGCGATTTTGTCGTCGAACGAGAGCAGGAGCATAAGGATCGGCTCGTCAACTACCCACGGAAGGCTCCGCACGTCGTGAAGAGGTGAGGTACGGCGCAGTAACGATCATCCTCGGAGGGCGCCATGACTGGAGTCTTGCGGGACTGAATGTGGCACAGACAGACACTCTTGTCTGGGCCCCGGCCGGAGCCGCCGCCGCTGCGGGCTTGCAGCTTGCCGCCGTCGATTCCCTCGGCGTGTCAGAAATGCGCTCTAGCGGGTCAGCCCATCGATTCCCATCCGAGGGTTTCCCAACTCCCATATGGCGATGAACCGCAGCCGATTCGGATACGGCGGATCGGCGCGGAACGCGCGCGTCGGTCCACCGAGGTTGTAGGCGAGGAGCGCGGCCTCCTCGCTGAACCAGGTGGCGTCGATCCCTTCGGAACGCGATTGCTGCAATAACCGTGTCGCGGTTGCCGGATCGTTCTTCGACCAGGCGTCGCGCGCTTTGATCAGAGTCATGACGGCCGGACTCACCTCGTCGCTAGGAGCCGGCTGCGTTGTCCCGAGTACGTTGAGATGCTCGCGCGCGGCAAACAGGCGGAGCGCGGCGTAGTCAGTGGTACCGGGTTCGGCGAGTGCGGCGGCGAGCCGGAGCCGCCGCGCCAGCCCCTCAGCATCTCCGCGGCGGCCGGCCACCCAGGCGGCGAAGGCGTCGGACTCGAGCTCGCTTTCGCCGAGGCCGGCATCGTGTGCCTTTACCGCGGCCAGATCGAACGTCGACTGCGCTTGCTCGAGATCGTTCATGCCGACGCGCGCCACGCCGGCGAGCACACGCGATTCGATGGCGACCGGCAGGAGATTGCCGATCGTGGCATTCTCCGCGGCGGTATCGAACAGGCGCGCGGCCTCGGATGCCTTGCCGCTGCTCCAGGCGATACGCGCCTGCGCGTAGGCGAGAAGCGCGGGGCGGGTGGTCAGCTTGCTGCGCGCGAGGTCGCGCGTGGCCCCGGCGACGTCGCCGAGCGAGGCGCGGTCAGCCAGGACGATGGCCAGGCGGCGGTCGTCGGGGGCGCCGACGTCGATCTGCATCAACTGCGCGAGGGCGGCCTTCGTCTCGCGGCGGCTCAGGTGAAGATGCGCGAGCCCCAGCCGCAGTCGCCAGGCGCGTGGACGCAGTTCCAGGAGCGACGTCGAGAGTCCCATCTCCATCGTCCCTTCGTTCTCGGGCAGGAGGTAGCGGCTGAGCAGCGCCTCATAGGGTGACGTCGCTTTGGCCATGCGGCGCCTGGTCTCGGCCGACCAGCGCTCGCCAGCCTTGGGGTCGCCGTTGTAGTGGGTGAATGATGCGAGGAATGCCGCCGGCAGCGGCGAATCGGGCGCGTGACGGGCCGCCTCGCCCAGCAACTGGATCGCTTCCGAGCGGTCGCCGGCGCTGTCGGCGTGCAGCGCCAACGCGGTCAGGCGGCGCGTCTCGCTGTCGCCGGTAATATCCGAGGCGCGGAGATCGTAGCCGTCGTCGATGACCTGCCGTCCGCGCGTGATCGCCGTGACCAGGATGGCCGCCGCGACGATCGCGACGATCAGCGATCCTATGATCAGCCGCGTTGCCGGCAGTCGCGGCGCAGCCGCCGGAAACGGGCGAGTCGGTGCGGAGAGGTCCAGCTCCCGGAGCGCCTTCGCCACCTCGGCGCCATTCTGGAACCGCGCGGCCGGCTGTTTTTCGAGACAGCGCTCGACGACGCTCCGCATCGCCGGCGGCAGATTCTTCGCGTCACCGCGGCTGAACGGCGGGTCGCGCATCACGGAGGCGATGACCTCCATGTTGCTGTCGCGCTTAAACGGCATCTGTCCTTGGAGCATCTCGAAGAGGACGCAGCCGAAGGAGAAGACATCGGTCGCCGGCGTGAGCGGCTTGGCCGCCAACTGCTCCGGCGACGTGTAGCCGATCGTTCCCATGAGCAGTCCCGGCTCGGTCAGGGCGGCGGTTTGCACGACCGAATCAAACGGCGCGCCGGCGTTGGGCAGCATGCTGGCCAGGCCGAAGTCGAGGATCTTTACGGCGCCGGCCGCAGTCAGAAAGACATTCTCCGGTTTCAGATCGCGGTGGATGATGCCTTTCACGTGCGCCTCGGCCAGACCGTCGGCGATGGCGGTGGCGATCCGCAGCGTCTCGTCGACGGGCATCGGCGACGCTCCAAGTCTGGAGCGCAGGGTTTCCCCTTCGAGAAGCTCGGTGACGACGAACTGCGTGCCGCCTTCGCTGCCGATGTCGAAGACGGCCACGATGTTGGTGTGCGACAGCGCGGCCACGGCGCGCGCTTCGCGCCGGAAGCGGGCCAGCGAGGCCGGGTCATCGGCGAGATGCGGGGAGAGGATCTTGACGGCCACCTCGCGTCCGAGACGGGTATCGGTGGCGCGATAGACCTCGCCCATCCCCCCGCGGCCGATCATCTCCCCGATCTCGTACGGCCCGAGGCGCGCGCCGCGCGGTAAGGACATGGGAAAGTATGGCCTATGGCGGGTCTCGCGGTCTCGGGGTTTCGCGGTCTCGCGGTGTGCGACGAGATCGCCACCGCGAGACCCCGCAACCGCGAGACCGCGAGACCGCGTTACAACGGCGGTTTCGCCGGCTGCGGCGCTGGTTGCAACGGCATCCCCGGCGTTGGCGGCGGTGCTTGTTGCGATGGATCTGTCAACGGGAGCGAGGGAGTCACGATCTGCTGCGCCGAAGGTTGTTCCGACGGAGCTTCGAGACCCTGCTGAATGTAGCCCGGAGGTGCCGGCTGAAAGGACATGCTCTGGCGGGCGTGCTCGTTCGGATACGCCTTCAGAAGGGCGATGTCGACCAGCTTGCTGTCGAGGATGCGCGGATTGACCCGCACGTCCAGCAGCGAGTGATTGATCAGGAATGCCTTCGCGTAGTAGTCGATGGCCGCGCGCTGATGGTTGCGCTTCTCCTCCATCAGACCGAGCTGGAAAAGCGCCGCCGAATGGCCGGGCTTGTAGTGAACGGTCCGGGAGAAGGCGAAATGCGCGCCGATCAGGTCACCGCGCGACATCCGCACCAGGCCGAGGTTGTACCAGGCCGGGTAGAGGTGTGCGTCGGCGTTTACCGCGCGCTCGAACTCCGTCTCCGCATCCTTCGGAAAGCCCTTCTGGAGGAGAAGTTGTCCCATCTTGTTGTGCAGAGCGGCCGAGCGCGGGTTGGCCTGCAGATCGTTCATCGTGTTGCTGATCTGCATATCCAGCGGTGAGCCGGTGTTCAGATAGCGCTGATAGAACGGATGTTCGTACGGATTCTGATCCTGGTGTCTGGTGGTTGTGCAGGCGGCCAGCGCCAGCGATGCGGCTATGAATAGGAGTCGTTTCATCATCATTCCTGAATCGGTTTCGCTTTCAACTTCACTTTGCCGTCGACGACGTCCACCCGGAAGGCCACGACGGCGACATGATATTTCTCACGTACGAATTCGCTCTGCTTCTGCACCATCGTCTTGAACTGCTCGATGGTGATGTCCGGCAGTTTGCCTAGCCGGAGTTGCTCCTTCTCGATGTCACCGTAAAGCCGTTGGATCTCGTCTCCGTTCGCGCCGGTGGCCACCCTTACATACGGATCGGCCTTCGGCAACGTTACACGCGGCTCCTCGATTGGTGCGGGTTTCGGCGCCGGCGGTTCGGAGGGTGCATTCAGTAACGCCGAGCGGCGCCGGAAATCGAGAGGGCCCTCCTCCCGCTCCCGCATCCTGCGGCCCCACAGCTCGCGAAGCTGGTTGTAGCGCGTCAGGAGCTGCGAGTAGCGGAAGCGGCGGGTGTTGTCGCGGATCTTCTGCTTCCCGATCTCATGGATGTAGACCTCGAGCATCCGCCGCTCGTGCATCGGCGGGAACTTCTGGATCCCGGCGAAGAACTGGTCGTACTTGTTCTTCAGCTTGCGGATGTCTTCTTCGAGCTTGTCGAGCTCGTCGTCTTGTTTGATCACGATGGTTGTTGGTTAGTGGTTACTGGGTTGCCCGGTTGCTGGGTTGCTTGGTCTCGCGGTCTCGGGGTTGCGCGGTCTCGCGGTCTTTAAGCCTGGGGCAGTGTGCTCGATCTGATTCGCCGCCGTTCGCGGTAACACCGCGAGACCGCGAGACCGCGCAACCCCGAGACCCAGTAACCCAGTAACCCAGCAACCTTGCAACCCATACCCCCCACTACAATACCCCTCCATGGCTAAATCGGCGCCCGTGCCGGGAGATTCCGCGCTCCGAAGTATCCCCTCCGTCGAGCGGATTCTCTCCAGCGACGCGTTCGCAGGGCTCATCGGCGAATTCGGGCGCGACCGCGTGAAGGATGCGGTAGCCGTTCATCTGGAATCACTTCGCAGCACGCGCGAAACCTTCGACGAGTCCGCGGCGGCCGGCGATGTCCGCACGCGAGTGGCCGCCTCGACCGCCTCGACGCTGCGCCGCGTGATCAACGGCTCCGGCGTCATCATCCACACGAACCTCGGCCGTTCGCCCATCGATCCGACGATCTGGTCGCGCGCCGCGGCCATCACGACGGGCTACTCGAACCTCGAATTCGATCTGGACGAAGGGTCGCGCGGCCGCCGCGACGAGCACCTCACGGAGCTTTGCCGCACGCTCTTCGGCTGTGAGGCCGCGGTGCTCACGAACAACAACGCCGCCGGCACGCTGCTGCTGCTAGCCGCCGTCGCCGGCGGGCGCGAAGTCATCGTCTCGCGCGGCGAGCTGGTCGAGATCGGCGGCTCGTTCCGCGTCCCCGACGTCATCCAGCAGGGCGGCGCGCGTCTGCGCGAGGTGGGGACGACGAACCGGACGCGCGCCGGCGACTATGACGCCGCCGTCTCCGATGCCACGGCGGCGATCCTGCGCGTCCATCGATCGAACTTTGAGATCGTCGGTTTCACCGAGTCGCCATCGATCGAGGAACTGGTCGCCGTCGCCCGCAAACACGATCTACCTCTGCTGTACGACGAAGGGAGTGGCCGCGTAATTGACCTTGCGCCGTACGGGTTCACCTCCGGGCCGACGATTCGCGAGCTGATCGCGGACGGCGTCGATGCCGTTTCCTGCTCCACGGACAAGCTGATCGGTGCCACGCAAGGGGGCCTCATCGTCGGCAGTGCAAGCATCCTCGACCGCGTCCGCAGGCATCCGCTGATGCGTGCGCTACGCGCGGGGAAGGAGTCGTACGCCGTGATCGCCGAGACTCTCCGCGCCTTCGCCACCGGCCGTCACGAGACGGAGATCCCGATCTACCGGATGCTGGCCACGCCTCTCGACGTCCTTCGCTCCCACGCCGCGGAGATAGTTCAGGGAACGGAGTGCCGCATCGTTGACAGCCAGTGCGCCCTCGGCGGCGGCACAACGCCGACCGAGACGATCCCCTCGATCGCCATCGAAGTGCCCGGCGACGCCAGCGCACTTGCGGCGCGCTTCCTCCGAAGCGATCCGCCGATCGTAGGACGCATCGTCGATGACCGCTTCACCATCGAGGTGCGGACGCTCGGGGAGTGGGATCGGCGCGTTGTGGCAGAAGCATTCCGCTGATAGACCGCTGCCCCCGCGAGGCTCGCGCCGTTCACGACGACGCGAGCCTGGGGGTGTCATTTCGTGTGGGACTTGATCTGGCAGGCATCTACGATCTTTGTCGGATCGACGGCCTCGCTGTCCACCTGCTCCGAGACCACTTTCCCGTCCTTGTCGATCAGGAAGGTGGCCCGGCGTGCGGAGGCCATGGCCGCGCCGCCGATGTGGTACTCCTTCTCCAGTCCGTACGCCTTGATCGCTTTGGCGTCCATGTCGCCAAGGAGCGGGAAGGTGATGCCGTTCTGCTGGGCGAAGGCATGATTGGCGAAGGGGCTGTCAACGCTCACACCCAAGACCTGGGTGTCTGAGCCTTCCATTTTGGCCAGACTGGCCTGGAAGGCTTTCATTTCGGTCGTTCAGCCGCCGGTGAAGGCGAAAACGAAGAAGGCGAGAGCGACGCTCTTTTTCCCTTTGAAATCGTGTAGCGAGACCGCCTTGACCTTGCTGCCGTCGTACTCCAGCAGCGTGAAGTCAGGCGCCATGTCCCCAACCTTGATCTTCAGCGGCTCCGCCGCCTCTTTCTTCTCCTGGGCGAGGGCCGCCACGCTCCCTAGTGATAACACTGCCAACAGCAGGATTCCTAACAGCCGATCACGCATCCAACGCCTCCTTCGGTCATCGTACAAAGCCGCCTTTGGCTAATGATGTTACCGCGAAAAACGGCATCCGCGCGGACCTGGGATTGAACCGCTTTCTTCGAAACGATCCGCCAATCGTGGGACGCATCGTTGAGGATCGCTTCACGATCGGGGTCAGGACGTTGGTGGGAGGGGGATGAGGGGGACGTGGCAGAGGCGATTCGGCGATAGCGATCGCCTACAGGTAGTAGACAAAGAACTGTTTTTTGCCCATTGATGCCACGTTTTCGCGACGAGGCGTGGAGTCTGCGGCCATCTCGACGACGACATGCAACAATTTAGCGATGGAATTGCCGAGCACGTTGATGGGCGTTCTGATCGCGGCATTTGCCATACTCCCGGGTCTCCCCGGCGACAAGCTCTATTCGTTCTTCGTCGGCTCGGACTGGCGCGAGGACAAGTGGTCCAGAACGCTGCGGCTCTTGGCGTTTAGCCTCTTTGGCCTCGCGGGATACTCACTTGTTGCAACGCGCATCGGGGCGCCGTTGCCGCAATATGTCTCTGCGAAGGCGCTCGAACAGTTATCTCCGGGCCAGCTTGGCACATTCGGCGGGGCATTCCTCGGTCATGTCTGCGGCGCGACATTCTTCGGTCTGGTGGCCGGCTTTGGAACTCGACTGCTTGCTCGCCTATCTGCAAGATCCGCGTATTCAAGTGCATGGGACCAGTTCATCAATTCTTCCGTGAAAGGCCATTGGGTGACGGTTGGTTTGAACAACGGGGATGTTTACGCTGGCTACGTCGACAAGGCGGACGTATCGGTGGCAGCCACGGAACGCGATCTCATTCTTCGTGAGCCGGCGCTATACGATCAGCGTTTGACGCGCTATCGTGCGCTTGGGTATCAATCACTGTTTCTGCTCGGGAGTACGATCGCTTCCGCCGCGGTTGTGACGGATGCTGCCGCAGACCAACGGATCACGGCGATTGGCGAATCGCTCTTCGTGGAGGATAACGACAATGGCGTCGAACACAGATAACGGCGTAGCGCATAGCGATCGGGGCCGCGGTTGGATCGACGGCAGGAAGAGTGTCTCGAGTCCGGCCCCTCCAACGAGCAAGCCCCAAGTTGCTGCGCCACCGCCGCCGCCAACGCCAAAGGTCAAGAGCTAAGGGCCAGTAAGTGTAGCGAAACTGCTACGTTCGCGGTCGTGCCAGCATCCCCTCAATCTGCCCCCGCGACTGATCGAGCAGCGTCTCTTTCGCCCGCACGCCCAACCCGGCCGTCTCGATCGGGGTGCCAACGCGGATCGTCACCACTCCCGGGGTGATCCTCTTCGCGCCGACTCGGAAAACTTCGTATGTTCCGTCGATCGCCAGCGGGAGGATCGGCAGCTCCGAGCGGATGGCAAGGAGGAACGCGCCGCGCTGGAAGGGGCGCATGGCCAGTTCGTGGGAGCGCCCCTCCTCCGGGAAGATGACGATCGTGTTGCCTTTGCGGATGCGCTGCACGGCAAGGTCGAACGACTTCACCGCCGTGCGCCGGTTTTGGCGGTCGATGGGGATGAAGCCCGCCCGGCCGATGGCCCAGCCGAAGATGGGGATGCTGAAGAGACTCTTCTTGGCCATGAAACGGATCGGTTGCGGAATCGCCGCGAAGATGCAGGGGATGTCGAAGTACGAGTGGTGGTTGGCGATGAGGATGTAGCGCCTGCCGCGGTCGATGGTCTCGATTCCATCGCCGCGAATCTCGATGCCGGCGGCCCAAAGGAGCAGCCGGGCCCAGAGCCGGATCACCGGATCGATGAGCGGCGAGGAGGAGGAAAGAATAGCGATGACCATCACGGTCATCGCCAGCGGGATCGTCACCACGATAGCCACGGTCGCGGCCCAGATGGTTCGGAGCATGAGGGCGCATCTTATGCGCCTTCGGCGCGTTGTCGGTTGTCGGTTCTCCGTTTCTGAGGTCGAGGATCCGAGGTTCGGGTGTCGGGATGACTCCAAACCACCATGAATGAGCGATCCTCCCCGAGCACCGACAACCGAGAACCGAGAACCGAGACCCACCGACAACCGACAACGCACAAAGCGCCGCCTCCCCGGTGCTACAATTCGCGGCCTCGCAAATGATCCCCGTCCAGGTCTTTTCAACACAATCGTCCAAAGGAGAAAGACGTGCCCGATAGCATGACCGCGGCGGCGGTGCTCGATGAGCCTCTGACCGGCGCCGCCTCGACCGTCAACGACTGCACGATCCACGTTGCCACCGTCAACGGCTCCGGTTCCATGTCGTCCAACAGCGTCCTGATGCGCTCCATCTTTCAGATGGGCGTGCCCGTCAGCGGGAAGAACATGTTCCCGTCGAACATCGCCGGCCTTCCGACGTGGTTCACGATCCGGGCGAACAAAGACGGCTGGATCGCCCGCAAAAAAGAAGTCGACATCATGGTGTGCATGAACGCCGCGACCGCGCGCGAGGATGTCGAGGCGCTGCAGCCGGGCGCCGTCTGCATCTACGACGCGCCGCTGAATTGTAAAAACATCCGCAACGACGTCACCTTCTTCGAGGTCCCCTTCGCCAAGCTGGCCGGCGAGCTGTCGCAGGACTCGCGGCTCCGCAAGCTGCTGACGAACATGATCTACGTCGGTATCGTGGCCGAGCGCCTCGGCATCGACCGCGACGAGATCGTCAACGCCATCGGCAAGCAGTTCAAAGGGAAGAAGAAGGCAATCGATCCGAACGTCGCCGCCATCGACAAGGGGATCGAGTTCGCGCGGGAGAACCTGCCGAAGCAGCATCGCTGGCGGATCGAGCGGATGAACGCCACGGCCGGCAAGATCATCATCGACGGCAACGCCGCCGCCGCCATCGGCGCCATGTTCGGCGGCGTCACGGTGGTGACCTGGTATCCGATCACGCCGTCGTCGTCGCTCTGCGAATCGCTCATCGATTACATGAAGGAGCATCGCATCGGCCCCGACGGCAAAGCCACCTTTGCCATCGTTCAGGCCGAGGATGAGCTGGCGGCGATGGGGATGGTGCTGGGGGCGGGATGGGCGGGAGCGCGATCGCTGACCTCCACCTCCGGCCCGGGTATCTCGCTGATGGCTGAGTTTGCAGGCCTCGGCTACTTCGCCGAGTTGCCGGGCGTGATCTGGGACATTCAGCGCGTCGGCCCGTCCACGGGCCTGCCGACCCGCACCGCGCAGGGCGACATCTTCGAGGTCTACTACCTCTCTCACGGCGATACGCAGCACATCGCGCTGATCCCATCGACGGTGGCCGAGTGCTTCGAATTCGCGGGCGAGGCGCTCGATCTGGCGGAGATGTTCCAGACGCCGATTTTCGTCCTCTCCGATCTCGACCTCGGCATGAATAACCACATGTCGGATCCATTCGTCTATCCCACCAAACCGTACCGCCGCGGCAAAGTGCTCGATGCCAGGCAGCTC
This sequence comes from Thermoanaerobaculia bacterium, assembly GCA_035569395.1. GTDB lineage: Bacteria > Acidobacteriota > Thermoanaerobaculia > Gp7-AA8 > Gp7-AA8 > JADGNZ01. The sequence continues at coordinate 42,502 of DATMNC010000002.1, forward strand.
GAGGAGCTCGGCGGGAAGTGGGGACGCTATCTCGACGTCGACGGCGACGGCATTCCTTTCCGGACGCTTCCGGGGACCGATCATCCGATGGCGTCGTACTTCACGCGCGGCTCCGGGCACGACACGCACGCGCGCTACTCGGAGAAGCCTTCGGACTACAAAGGCACCGTCGATCGGCTGGCGAAGAAGCACGACACCGCCAGGCAGTTCGTGCCGCAACCGGTCATCGACCGCCGCCCCAAGGCCACCATCGGATTCATCGCCTATGGAACGACGGATGTGGCGCTCGAAGAGGCGCGTCACCAGCTTCGCAGTGAGCACGGTGTCGAGACGAGCTACCTCCGCTTGCGGGCATTGCCGATTACGGCGGACGTGAAGGCATTCGTCGAAGCGCACGAGCGCGTCTACGTCGTCGAACAGAATCGCGACGGCCAGATGGGCGATCTCATCCGGTTGGACGTTGGCGATATCCAGCACAAGCTGCGCAAAATCCTGCACTACACCGGTCTGCCCTGCGACGCGCGCTCGATCACCGACTCGCTCCTGCAGATGGAAAACGATGGCATGCGCGTCCTTCGCATCGGCCTCGGCACCGAAGCAACGACGCAGACGATCGGGGAGGACTAAGTCATGGCGGAAAGCACCCTCAAACTACCCAGCGAAGCAACCGCACCGAAGGAAAACCGGATCGGCCTGAAAGCACTCGACTACCAGGGCGGCAAGTCGACGCTCTGCGCCGGTTGCGGGCACGACGCCGTCAGCAACCAGATTGTCCGCGCCTTTTACGAGATGAACGTGAAGCCGGAGAAAGTGGCCAAATTCTCCGGCATCGGTTGCTCTTCCAAGACGCCCGCGTACTTCCTCGGCCGCGCGCACGGCTTCAACAGCGTCCACGGCCGCATGCCGGCCGTCGCCACCGGCGCCATGCTGGCCAACCACCACCTCATCAGCATCGGCGTTTCCGGTGACGGTGATACCGCCTCCATCGGTCTCGGCCAGTTCATGCACCTGGTCCGTCGCAACATCCCTCTGATCTACATCATCGAGAACAACGGTGTGTACGGCCTGACGAAAGGGCAATTCTCGGCCACCGCCGACGAAGGCTCGAAGCTCAAGACCGGGGTCATCAACGACCTCCCGCCAATGGACCTCTGCGCCCTGGCCGTGGAGCTCGGATGCGGCTTCGTGGCGCGTGGCTATGCCGGCGATCCGAAGCAGATGATCAACATCCTCAAAGCCGCCGTCGCTCACGACGGTCTGGCGGTCATCGACGTCATCTCCCCCTGCGTCACCTTCAACAATCACGACGGCTCGACAAAGGGCTACGCGTACTCGAAGGAGCATGACGAGCTGCTGCACCAGATCGGCTTCGTGCAGTCGTACGAACAGATCGAGATCGACTACGAGCCCGGCACGGTCCGCGAAGTCACGCTGCACGACGGCTCCCGCCTGCTCCTGAAAAAACTCGAAGAGGACTACGACCCATCGAGCGCCGTGCAGGCCCTCCAGCGCTCGCACAAAGCCATCGAAGACGGCGCCATGCTCACCGGCCTGATTTACCTTCGTCCCGAGAAGAAGAGCTTCATCAGCCTGCTGAACATGAGCGACAAGCCCCTCTGGTCGTTGACCGAAGCGGAGACAAGACCGCCGAAAGAGGCGCTCGACCAGATCATGCAGGAGCTGATGTAGCCGGTTACGGCCCGTTCCTTGCTCAGCAATACGGCATGAGCAATGACGAAAAAGGTGCCACCGAAGAAGACATGCAGAAAATCCATGTGATCCGCGGCGCGGAAGTCCTCGGTTACGAGGGGGCCGGCCGCGAAGAGCACAGCGGCGAAAACTCGCCGACCAAAGCGAAGGATCAGCACGACGAGCTGGCGGACAACAAGCCGGAAGACCTGCGGTAGTGGGCGGTTGCGCGGTTACGAGGTCTCGCGGTCTGACCTTGATGGGACCGCGCCATTTCGAGCTCTGCAACCGCGAGACCCCGCAACCGCGAGACCGCGTAACCCCGCCTACTGCTTCTTGAGCGCCGCCAGTCTGCTCTTCGCCTGTGCGTGCTCGGCGGAGATTTTCAGTACGTCCTCGTAGCAACCTTGCGCGCGGGAGGCCAAACCTTCGGTGCGATAGAGATCGCCGAGGGAGATCAGGGCCTCGACCGAATTCGGATCGAGGGACAGCGCCCGCTGAAAACTCTCGGCCGCCTCGCGGCGCCACTTCGGATTGCGCTCCTGGCATGCGCCGAGGAGATGCCAGGCCTCGGCGTGATCGGGTGCGAACGTCACCGCCTGTTTCAGCAGAATGATCGCACCGTAGTAGTCGCCGGTCGCGCTGAGCTCACGGGCGCGTTGAAAGTTCTGATTGGCGATCGACCGCTGGGCCTGCCGCCGATCGAGATCATCACCGGCGCCGCGTACCGACCGCTGCTCCAGAAGCTTGTCGTAGGCTTGCCGCCGTACGGGATGTTCGAGGGCGGCCGACGCCTCATCGAGCCGCCGGTTGATCGCCGCCAGCGCCTCTTTCACGACCGGCGGAAACGTCGCCTCGGCGTACTGCCGCCGCTTCACATCGAGCGAGCTCACGATCTGTCCTCGGGTAGCGGCACGCGGCACCTCTAGAAGCTGATAGTGATCCATCGACGGCAACCGCCTGGATAGCGCCACGGCACGCAACGACCGCTGATCGTTCGAGCCGATGGCGGCGAGCAGCTCGAGGTCCCGCTGCATGTCGCTCGCGTCGGCCGCCGCCGGCCGCGAGGAGTGATCGACCACGCCAAACAGCCCGAGCGTCATCATGGCGATGACCACGCGCGCCGCGGTCACCGAATCATTCGTGAACTGCTTCAGGAACGTCTCGATCGCTTGCGGCTGGACCAGCGAATCGGCGATCTTCCGCTCCGCGTCGGTCAGGGGAATGGTGTCCAGGACGCTTCGTGCGTCGCGTTCGGGTTCAATCTCGCGCTTCAAATCACCGAGCGACCGCCGCAGGACCAGGCCGTTGGTAATGGCGCGGATGCCGTCCAGCACCACGGCCGGCGTCGACGTCAGAAAGACGCGCTTCTCCGGTTCGATGGCGTGATCGTCGTTGAACGCCGCTGTTCCTTCGTCGAGAGAAAAGAGCGGCACAAACTGCTGCGTCATCCATTCACGCAGCAGGGTCTGTCGCGTCGACATATCGAGCAAGCCCAACTCGTGAAACGTGGCGGCGGCCTCGGTCGGATCGACACTGGCCAGCGGCAGAGCCCGATCGCCTGGAAGGATCCCGCGGCGGCTGAGGAAATCGGCCAGAGAATCCTCCGGCGCCGCCGAGGTGATCAGCGCCAGCTCGCCCTGCGACCAGTACAAAGTCCTCCGCAGAGGAGCATGAACGATCGTCAGCGATCCCGTCCTCCGCCCTTGTAAAATTTCGCCTACGATGGTGGCGAAAGGTGTGACCTCGATCCGCTCCAGATTCACGCTGCTTTCCTAATCCTTTGACGGTGCTTTTAGCACAGATATGGCACGAAACGGGCTCTCACCGGTCACGTCTTACTAGTAATGAGACCCGAATAGAGGCTTCCAGAATGCGCAGTCTGCGGACAGTGTTCCCCTCTGCCGAGTGATGACCATGAGACTGATGAAGAAGTGTGTGTTGCTGCTGCTGGCGCTCCTGGCGTTCAGCGTTGCCGCTGGTGCTCAGGAGACCGCGGACGATCCCTACGAGTTCATCCTTGCCAAGCTCGCCGCCGACGATGGCCGGTTCGATGAGGCTCTTTCACGCCTCGACAAGATCGTAGCGAAGAATCCGCAGAATGCGGTCATTCTCTACGAACGGGCCCTGATTCTCATCGACGCCTCGAAGATCGACACCGCGGAAGCGGAGTTGCGCAAGGTGGTAGCGCTCCAGCCGAATTTCTACGACGCCGAGCGCGTCCTCGGCCGAGTCCTCCTCGACCGCGCCGGCACCGACCGCGTCAAAGTCGACGAAGCCCTCGTCCATCTTCAGAACGCCTTCCGCATCTATCCCGACGACCTCGGCACCGGTATGGCCATCTCGCAGATCTATCTCGTCAGCGGACGCCCCGCCGAGGCGGAGAAAGTTCTGGCCTCGATGCTCGAGCGCGCTCCTGATCAGCGCGGTCTCAACTACAGCTACGCGCAGGTGCTGACGAAACTCGGCCGCGGCGCCGAGTCGCTCAAGTACCTGGAACGCGCCGTCGAAGTCGATCCGACCTTCGGTCTGGCCATCCAGCAGCTCGTCGAGATTTATCAGAGCACCAACCAGTGGCAGAAAGCCGCCGAGGTGCTGCAGCCGCTGATCAACGACGATCCGACCAACCTCGATTTTCAGCGGCAGCAGGCCTTCTTCTATCTCCGCGCCGGCATGGCCGAAAAGGCACGCGCCCGCTTCGTGGAGCTGCTCGTCGTCGATCCGAAAGACACGCGCACCCAGTACTACCTCGCCGAATCGCTCAGCGATCTCGAGCGTTACGACGAGGCCGACCGCATCTACCGCCAGCTTCTGGAGAAAACGCCCGACGATCCCGATATTCTGGCCAGCTTCGGTCTGGGCCAGGTAGCCCGCAAGAAGTACGACGAGGCCGCGAAAACCTTCCGCACTCTGCTCGCCCTTCCGGATGCCGCGGAAGGCGTCCAGACACTGGCCAAAACGCAACTGGCGTTTATCGATCTTCAGAAAGGCAACTATCAGCAGGCCATCGATGCCGCGAAGCCGCTTTTCATCTTCCACGACAAGGTGAATCCGCAGGCCATCAACATCGCTCTCGACGCGATGAAGAGGCAGAAACGCTACGGCGATGCTGTGACGATGATGCAGCCTCTCGTCGACAAATACGCCTCTGACCCTTTCGTTAACGCGCGATACATCGAGATGCTCGCCCGCGCCGGCGATAAAGACCGGGCCCGCGTCGCTGCATCGACGCAGTCGAAGTTCGGCGTGCGCAATACGATTTCCGCGGCCGAGGCCTACGTGCAGGCCGACCAGTACGACCAGGCCATCGGTGTGGTGCGGGACGCGATACGCACGAAGCCGGACGATGTCGAGCTGCAGTTCGAGCTTGGCGCCGCGTTGGAGCGCTCGGGCGACAAGGCATCGGCCGAGGCAACGTTCCTGGCCATCCTCGAGAAACATCCCGAAAATGCCGGCACGATGAATTACCTCGGCTACATGTGGGCCGAGCAGGGGGTTCATCTCGATCGCGCCGCGGAAATTCTGAATAAAGCGGTGACGCTGGAGCCTGGCAACGGCGCCTATCTCGACTCGCTCGGCTGGGCCTACTTCCGCCAGGGCAAGCTCGATCTGGCCGAGAAGTACCTGAACAATGCGGCGCAGATTCTGCCGCGCGATGCCACGGTGCACGAGCACCTCGGCGATGTGCTCGCCAAGCGTGGCGATACGAACCGCGCCCTCTCGCTCTACCGCGTGGCGTTGACCCTCGATCCGGAGTCGAAGGATGAGGCCAAGCTCCGCTCGAAGATCGCCGAGTTGGAGAAGCTGCAGCAGGCCGGAACCACCCCGCGTTGATGCGCCGCTCGGTCGCTGTTCTCGGATTTGCGGCACTGCTCGCCGGTTGCCGGACGATTAGTCCGGCCGGCGAGGAGACGCCCGTGGCGCCACTGACGGCGACCTCGGCGGACGACGCGGCACGGCAGCTAGCCGCGCGGCGTGCGCAACTGACCAGCGAGAGAATCCTCCTGCACATCCGCGCCACCAAAGGTGAGCATGTCCAGTCGTTTCGTGCCCAACTCCAGGTCGACGGTCAGGGCCGTATGTTGCTGACCGCTTACACCCCGCTCGGAACGACCGCCGTCCGTCTTCACGCCTCGGGCGACGAGGTGACCTTCATCAATGACCTCGAAGATACGTGGTGGCACGGCAGCTCCGCCGAATTCGCCAGCACCTTCGGCTTCTTCGGTGCCACGCCCCCCTCGGCGATGGCGTTGCTGATGGCCGGTCTTCCCGCGGAAGAGAAGACCATCACGTACGACTACGCCGCCTCGGGGATCGCGCGCGCGACCGTCGGCGACGTCGTGGTCACGTTCACCCCTCCGGCCTATCCGGCGAAGAACGTTCTCATCGTTCGCGGCGCGCTCAAACTCGAGATTGAAACGTACCAGTCGGCGTTGACCACGGCACCCGTGACGAAGCCGGAGGTTCCGAGCGGCTACCGCTGCTGCGTTGCGCCGCGGCTGTAAGGGTCACCGGTATGTCATCCTTCGGTTGATGCTCACCGTCCCCGCCTACGCCAAGATCAACTGGTCGCTGCGCATCACCGGCAAACGGGCGGACGGCTTTCATGATCTGGAGACCCTCTTCCAGACCATTTCGCTGCACGACACCCTGACATTCACGGAATCCGATCACCTGTCGCTGACCTGCGACGATCCCACCGTCCCGATCGATGAGCGCAATCTCGTCCTTCGCGCGGCACGACTGCTCGGCGCGCCGCCCGTCGCCATCGATCTGCATAAGGAGATCCCTTCCGGCGGCGGCCTCGGCGGCGGCTCATCGGACGCGGCGTCGACGTTGATCACCGTGTCGGCGATGTTCGGAATCGACAAACCGCTCGCCGATCTCGCCCTGACGCTCGGCTCCGATGTGCCGTTCTTCCTAACCGGCGGCACCGCCTACGCCACCGGCCGCGGCGAGATCCTGACGCCGATGCCGCGCCAGGCCGGCATCCCGCTGCTTCTGCTGATGCCGCGGGAGCGGGTCAGCACCGCGCGCGCCTTCAGCAAGCTGCAGCGTTTTTCTCCGCCGCTCGGGATCGAGCGCTATCGCCAGATGACCGATGACGATCTCCTCTCGCACGCCGCCGAGCTGATCAACGATTTCGAAGAGCCGATCTTCGCGAGGCTGCCTGCGCTGCAGGCGCTGAAGATTCGGCTCCACGACGCCGGCGCCGCGTGGGCCGCAATGACCGGCTCGGGATCGACGATCGTGGGAGCATTTCGCACCGCGGAGGGTCGGGACGCCGCGCGCGAACGCTTCAGCGACGTTCGGACCGTCGCTGCCGAGACCGTCTAGGCACAGACAAGAGTGTCTGTGCCACATTGCCCGTCGGTATTTGCTGGAGTGTGGAGACTTCGCCGAATCCAATGTGGCACAGACACTCTTGTCTGTGCCTGGCGGCAAAGCCGCGCATTTCGTCGGCTGAACCGACAACCGATAACCAAAAAGACAACCCGGGATGGCACAGGCACTCTCTTGTCTGTCTCACCACATCGGCTTCTCCGGCGGCGGGTCGAAATCGAACGATCCCAGCAGCAGCCACCGCCGCGCCTCCGCCTCCCGCCCGGGCCGCCCGACCAGCGGCGTGGTGTAGTGCCAGAAGGGGAGGCGGTAGACGGCGATGCCGCTTCGGCCGTTCACGTCGTGGCTGGCCGAGAGGAAGCCGCGCTCTTCGTAGACGAGCTGCTGCGAGCGGACGGCATCGTTGGAAAACATGATGTGCAGGTCGACGAAACCGTTGCGCGACCCGGGACTCTCGGGATGGTGATCGTTGTGCGGACCGCTGTAGTCGCCCTGCTCGTAGCAGATGACCTGCCGTCCACATGACGACCCGCGTTCCAACGATTTGCCGACGACGGCCTCGGCGAATTTGAAGAACGATTCGGAGCGCATCATCTGCGCCAGCCCGATTCCGCGCGCGGCATCGAGCGCCTGCGATTTGCGCGAATTCAAGGTGGCTGTCTTCACGCGCACCGTTTTCTTCAGCGAGTCGGAGTAGTTCTTCCTCATCGACGCGATCCATTCTCGCGGGATCGGCGTCGCCATCCGGCGGATGATCGGATAGATGGCCCGGTCGAGCAGCTCGATACAACGCCGGGCCACGCGGTCATCGATGAGGTCGTCGAAGACGACGATCGGTGTGGCCCGTTTCGTGCGAAAGACGTCGAGTTGCGGCGGGTTGGCGATCAACCGCTGCCCGCGCTCGTTGAGGAGGTCGGCGAATTCGGACGGAAAGCTGTCCATGAGCCTGCATTCTACGTTACTTGACTAATCAACTAATGAGCAGTAATGTACCGCCTGTGACTCGCGACATCGTTCATGAACTAAAGCAGAACAAGCCCTTCCCGTCGAAGGCGCAGGAGGCGGCCGTGGCCCTGATGCGGACCGCGGACGTCCTTCGCCGGGTCATCGGCGCCATCGTCGAGCCGAACGGCATTACCGCGCAGCAGTACAACGTCCTGCGCATCCTTCGCGGGGCGGGGGAGCGGGGACTGCCGACGCTGGACATCGTCGAGCGGATGGTCGAGTCGACCCCCGGCATCACCCGCCTCATCGACCGCCTGGAGACGAAGAAGCTGGTTGCCCGGGAGCGCTGCCTCACCGATCGCCGCCAGGTTTTCTGCCGCATCACGGCGTCAGGATTGTCGCTCCTGACCGCGCTCGACAGGCCGGTCCTCGATGCCACCAACACCGCCCTTGGCATTCTGAAAAAAACCGAGCTCACGAGCCTCATCGATCTTCTCGACAGGACCCGCGAGCACAGCAACGAGCAGTTCATCGAAAGGAGACGTTCCCAATGAAGTTCCGTACTCTCGCAGTCGCAGCATTCCTCGTCACCGCATCGTCGCTCTTCGCCGACACGTTCAACGTCGATAAGGTTCATTCCGAGGCCACCTTCCAGGTGCGCCACATGATGAGCAAAGTCAGCGGCAAGTTCGACGACTTCAGCGGCAAGATCAACGTCGACCGCGCCAAGCCCTCGGCCTCATCGGTCGAATTCACCATCAAGACGGCCTCGATCAACACCAGCAACGCCGATCGCGACAAGGATCTCCGCGGCGCCAACTTCTTCGACGCCGACAAGAATCCTGAGATCACTTTCAAGAGCACGAGCATCGCTCCCTCGAAGAAAAAGGACGTGTACGACGTCACCGGCGACCTGACCATGCACGGGGTGACGAAGCACGTCACGCTCCCGGTCGAATTCACCGGCTTCGGCAAGGATCCCTGGGGCGGCGAGCGCGCCGGCTTCTCCCTGACCACGGCCGTCAATCGTAAGGACTACGCCATCAACTGGAACAAAGCCCTCGACAACGGCGGCGTCCTGCTGGGCGAGGAAGTGACGATCAATATCAACATCGAGGCGGTGAAGGCGAAGTAAACGCGGTTGCGCGGTCTCGCGGTTGCGGGGTCTCGCGGTGTTCGCTCGAAAGCTCGTCGTGTAAAGCCGAACACCCCGAGACCGCGCAACCGCGAGACCGCGAGACCCCGAGCCGCGGCGACCCCGCAACCGCGCTACCTCCCCACCACCCCCACCGCCCTCTCCGTCGCCGCCAGCAGCGCCTCGGGGCCAACCGGCGCGCCGGTGGCGTTCTTCATCCAGAGGTCAGGGGTCACGCTTCCCATGCGGGCCATCCGCTCGAACTCGCTGCCGATGGCGCCGGCCTTCTTCATCTGCTCTTCGATCTGGAAGGCGATCATGTGGCCGATCGGGTAGTCGGGGAGATAGAGGAACGAATCGACCATGTGCGCGTAGACGCCGAGGAGCGTCTCGTCGCGCAGATGGAAGACGGGAGCGTAGTAGTGGTTCCAGACATCCTTCGAAATCTGTACCACCGCATCCTTCAGCTCCGCCGGCGTGGCATTGGGATGGTCGTACATCCAGTGCCACATCCCCATATCGACCAGCGCCACGCCGGCGATCTCGTAGGCGCCCCAGAACTCGTTCAGCGTCTTTAGCGCGTCGCTCTCCGGCGACGGTTTGGCCAGCCCGAGCAGCTCCAGGTCGCGGTTCTGAAAGACGAACGCCAGCGCCTCGGTGAATGCGGTGTTGGGGACGCCGGACAGCAGCGTGTGATCGACGAGGTTCAGCGAGAAGGTCTGCTCGACGTTGTGCCCCATCTCGTGCACGGCGATGTTGTAGCCCTTGTAGTCCATCCCATCGGCGCCGACGCGCGTGCGGAGGTGAGGATGGTCGGCACGGCGCCCGGCCCCCATGGCGTGCCCCGATCCGCGCGCCGGATCGACGATGATGTTGTCCGCCAGCATCTTCGCCCGCTCCTCGGAAAATCCAAGCTCGCGGAACAGCCGCGGCATGTCGGCGTGATACGCCTCCGCGGTCGGATACTTCTTTCGAGTGAGGGCATCGAGCTGCGTGTCCGTAAAGCTGCCGCGCGGCCGGAAACCGTTGTACCAGATGTCGAACGGCTCCAACGGGCGGCCGAGACGTTTCTCGATCAACGCCGCCACCCGCGGCGCCAGCGGCGAGGAGACGATCTGTTCCAGCATCGCCTTCACCCGCGCCTCCGGCAGCTCGCGCTGTTCGTCGAACTTCCGCGCGATCAGCGTCGGCGCCGTCGGTGAGTAGGGATCGGCGAGCTTCGAGGCGTGGAAGACTTTGAGGATCGTCGCGTACCGCGCGTTGGCTTCGTGAACGGGAGCCTGCGGCGTGTAGTTGTCCGCGTCCGTGACGGCGGCCGGTTTGACGGCGTTCGTGGACGGATTCCAGTCGACGTTCGGGTTGTCGACGACGTCGTTCGGGATCGATTGATCGACGATCCGTTCCATTACCTTCTGAATCGTCCGCTGCTTGGCCAGGCCCGGCTTCCCTTCGCTGTACTCGGCCTTGATCTCGTCGCGCAGGTTCCAGTGCTCGAGCAGGCGCATCTTCGTCGGGAAAAGCCGCGCGCCGGTGTCGTCGACCAAGTGATGCATCCAGATGTTGTAGGTGGCCACGAACTGAGCCGCCTCGCCCCCCGCTTTGGCGATGGCCAGATTCACATCCGCCGGCACGCGCCGCGAGAAACGCTGCGCCAGCCGCGCCTCCGCCCACTGCCGGCGCGACCAGGAGTTGCCGTCTGTCAGTCTCTGTTCGAGCGTCGTCAGCGGAAAGTTGAGCAGGACCACGAAGGCCAGCTTGTTGGCGAAGAGGTCGTCGTTGAGATGTGCCGAGGGGTCGTAGCCGGCCATGATCTCGTCGAACGGGTAGATCGGACCGATGTCGAGGTCCGACTGTCGCCGCAGCTCCCGTCCGATCTCGAGCATGTGCCCGTCGAGCTGTTCGAAAGCGAGCTCCATCCGGTCGAAGAGTGCGTCGAGCGTCTTCGCGTCGCCCGCGAAGTTCGTCTTCGCAAACTCCGCGAACGCCGCCGCATCGCCATCCTCGGCGCGCCAGAAGCCGGCGATCTGCTTCAAGCCGCGCGTTGCACGCTCGCGCTGCCCCTCTCCGTACTTCGAGACCAGCTCGTTCGTGACGGTATCGACGGGAAGGGTCATCTGGGAGAGCGCGCTTCCGGCGATCGCCAGCGCGGCCGCGGCCATGAAAAAGGTTCGTGACACAGGAGCTCCTTTCGCTGCATGCGAGGCGGTAAGCATAGTGATCATTATCTTATGCAAGCAAATACTTGCTCAATATAGCTGCGCGTGACATTCTTCGCCTGTAGTTCACGAGGAGGAGACATCCATGCAGCAATCCACCCGCCGCGAGGTGCTCGAGTTTCCGGCTGAGCACGCGGCTTCCGATGCGGTTACGACGATTCTCCGGTTCATCGGCGAAGATCCATCGCGGGACGGCCTGATCGACACGCCGGCGCGCGTGCTGAAAGCCTGGCGCGAGATGACGTCCGGCTACGACGACGATCCCGCCGAGATCCTTTCGCGCACCTTCGACGAGACCAGCGACGAGATGGTCGTTCTCCGCGGCATCAGCTTTCACTCCACCTGCGAGCACCACCTGCTGCCGTTCTACGGAGAGGTGAGCGTCGGCTACCTGCCGGGGAAGGTGGTCGGCATCAGCAAACTGGCCCGGCTGGTCGACTGTTTCGGCCGCCGCCTGCAAATCCAGGAGCGGATGACGCGGCAGATCGCGGGGTCGATCGAGGAGCATCTCGACGCCCGCGGCGTTGGTGTCATCGTGCGAGCGCATCACCTTTGCATGGGATGCCGTGGGGTACGGCAACAGACGACGGAGATGGTGACGTCGTCGATGCTTGGTACGCTGCGCAGCGACGCGATGGCGCGCGCGGAGTTCCTGCGGCTTACGGAGTAACCATGGATCTGAAATCAGGTATCGCGATCGAGGAAATCGCCGACGGCGGCATGCTGGCCGGCGACGTTGACGGCGAAGCGGTTGTGCTGGTCCGGCAGGGAAAGGAAGTCTTCGCCGTCGGCGCGGAGTGCACGCACTACCACGGCGCGTTGGCCGAGGGGATCGTCAGCGGGGAGACGATCCGCTGTCCGTTGCATCACGCCTGTTTCGACTTGCGGACTGGCGCACCGAGCGCGCCGGCGTTGAACTCGATTCCGGTTTGGAACGTCGAGCAGCGCGATGGGCGCGTTTTCGTGACCACGAAGCGCGACATTCCGCCGCCGGCTCGGGCCAAGACCCCCCTCGCCTCGGTCGGGATCGTCGGCGCCGGTCCGGCCGGCAACGCTGCCGCGGAGATGCTGCGGAGCGAAGGATTCGCCGGAGCGATCACGATGATCGGCGCGGAAGAGACCGTTCCCATCGACCGGCCGAATCTCTCCAAGGAGTATCTGGCTGGTACCGCCCCCGAGGAGTGGATGCCGCTGCGCGACGCTGATTACTATCGCGGACAGAACATCGAGATCCTCACCGGCCGCCGGGCCATGCAGCTCGACACGAAGACGAAGACGCTCACGCTCGACGACGGATCGAAACGAACCTTCGACGCCATCCTCATCGCCACCGGCTCCGAGCCGGTGCGTCTCTCGCCTTCTGGCGCCGCCCGCGTCCACGTTCTGCGCACGCTGCGCGACAGCCGCGCCATCATCGCCGAGGCGGAAAAAGGCAAGCGCGCCGTCGTCCTCGGAGCCAGTTTCATCGGCCTCGAGGTCGCGGCGTCGCTCCGCGCGCGCGAGGTCGACGTCACCGTCGTCGCCCCGGACGAAGTCCCGCTCGGGAAGCCGATGGGCGTCGAGATCGGCGCCTTCATCCGCCGTCTCCATGAGCAGCACGGCGTTCACTTCCGCCTCGGCACGACCGTTTCCACCTTCGAAGGCGACCGTGTCATCCTGGCCACCGGCGAGCCGATCCCCGCCGACTTCATCGTCGCCGGCGTCGGCGTCCGCCCGAACACCCAGCTCGCGCAATCCGCCGGACTGACGGTCGACAACGGCATCGTCGTCGACGAGTTCCTCGAGACCGCCGTCCTCGGCATCTTCGCCGCCGGCGACGTCGCCCACTACCCCGACCGCTTCACTGGAAACAAGATGCGCGTCGAGCACTGGGTCGCCGCCGGCCGCCAGGGCCAGACCGCCGCCCGCAACATCCTCGGCCGCCGCACCCCCCACACCGCCCCTCCCTTCTTCTGGAGCGCCCACTACGACGTCACCATCGCCTACGTCGGCCACGCCGCCGGCTTCGACCGCGTCGAGATCCACGGCTCCCTCGACGAACGCCGCGCCCTGGCCGCCTACCACGCCGGCCCGAACCTGGTCGCCATCGCCGCCATCGGCCTCGACCGCGAGTCGCTCCTGATCGAGAAGGCGATGGAGGAGGGGGATCGCGGAGCGATCGACGCGGTGATCAATGGGATCTGAGGCCTTCCAACGCACGCGCGCGCGAGTGTTCTCCTCTCCCTCTTCCGAAGCCGCGCCCCAAGTGGTGCCCTTGTCCCGATCAGACGTCGCGGCGCAGAAAGCTGAAGGACCCCCTCACTACCTGGCTGGAGGGTGGGCGGCCCTGCGTCGCCCGCGTGTGGCAACGTGTTGCGCCCCGGACGCACGTCGTTCTCCCCTCGTGGCAACGCGCCGCGCCAGTGACGCAGGTCGTTCTCCCCCTTGTAGCAACGCGTTGCACCATGGACGCACGTCGTTCTCCCCCTCGTGGCAATGCGTTGCGCCAGTGACGCACGTCGTTCTCCCCCTTGTAGCAACGCGTTGCACCATGGACGCACGTCGTTCTCCCCCTTGTGGCAATGCGTTGCACCATGGACGCACGTCGTTCTCCCCCTTGTGGCAATGCGTTGCGCCCCGGACGCACGTCGTTCTTCCCCTCGTGGCAATGCGTTGCGCCCCGGATGCACGTCGTTCTCCCCCTCGTGGCAACGCGTTGCGCCCTGGACGCACGTCGCTCTTCCCCTCGTGGCAACGCGTCGCACCATGGACGCAATGAGTCGCACCTTCGTAGCAACGCTTCGTCCCATGGACGGAGGTGCGTCGCCCCCTCGTGGCAACGCGTCGAGCGATGGACGGCCGTGCGTCGCTCCCTTGTGGCAGCGCGTCGAGCGATGGACGGGCGTGCGTTGCTCCCTTGTGGCAACGTGTCGAGCGATGGACGGACATGCTTCGCCCCCTGGTGGCAATGCGTCGAGCCGTGGACGGACGTGTGTCGCTCACTCGTGCCAACGTGTCGAGCCGTGGACGGACGTGCGTCGCCCCCGCGTCGCAACGTTGTCACCCCTAGGACCGCATGTGCGCCTGTTCCGACCCGCTCACGCATGGGACCTGACCAGGTGAGGCAACGGCGCCCTCACGATTCCTCTCCCTTGACTCGTCAACCTCCACCCTTCGACGACATCTCAGCCGATTCCGACCGGCCAGAATTTCCGGAATTCCCCGGCCAGAACTTCCGGAACCGGAATCGCTCACGCGGTGAGCCGCCCTTCACACGACAAGCCGTCCCGAGCGGCCAGCGCACGCGGTGGATCGGTCGGATCGAAGGCGCAACCCGCGCGCTAGTCCAATCCAAACCAGAATGCGCCGATCGACGTCCTCGATGCGTTCGACAACGTCCGGCTCGCGGTTAACCAGCCAGCCGACGGCGTTCGGCAGATGTTCGAGGATGCCAACCGCTGGACGGCGGTCGGGAAACGCAGAGAGCGGAGGCGTACAATCGTGATGGCTGAACTCCAATCTATTCTCTGGAATTGGTGATTGGGAGTGAGGGCGACCATGGCATCTTCCATTACCCTTCGTTCGTACCTTACGGGCTCGCTCAACGATCTCGTCGAATCAGCGAACCTAGGTGCGCTTGGTAAGTGCTCACTGGTGTGTGAGCTGGTCTCGCTCCTGGCCGACTATGAAGAGGAAGGGTCGACTCTCTTTTTGGACGTCTTTCTCACCGACAATCTCGGCGGTTTGATCGGCAATTCCGTCAAGTGCATGCTTGCGGCTTGGCACAGGCCCATGCGATGAGGCCGGTATCAGGACGGCGGTCAAGAAAGCCGCGCCACTCGTCCGTGGATGCTGGAAAATGTTTATCACGCTGAAGGGAGACGAGATCGAGTTCGGCCTGTTCCGAGACTCGGGCCATCCGTTGAACGTGTCCCTCGATGTGGCTCTGTTGCCAGGCAGCGCGGGCGGTGCAAAGTACATCCGCGTGACGAAATTGGCACGTGAGGCTGTCCGCGCGAGCACCCACGATGGAACGGAAGCAGTGGTCCACTTTACTAACTCGAAGGTGGCAGGAACAGGGGATACTAGTGCCCTCGCCGAGCTGTGCGAGTTTATTTGCTCTGGTCTAAGCGGAAACCCCGCAGGATCATGTAGAACATACCTCGAATCGCTTCTATCAGGAGCCCTACGAGCTTCGCATGGGGCTTTGATCGCAGTTGTCGACAAAGGGAAAGTGCCAGGATTCCTTGCCGACTGTACAAAGACCGATCCACTGATTAGCGTAAGCGATGCTGTCGATGCCGTCCTAAAAGACGCATCTGCAATCCCCCAACTTAGCGCGCTCGAAAGCATCGTTTTCGGCATGCTCGCATCGGATGGGATAGTGTTGTTTGACACTAAGGCGAATGTAATCGCATACAACGCCTTCATTAAGTTGAAGTCTTCAACCGTCGCCGGAGGCGCGAGGCGCCGGGCGTACGGTGCGCTATGTCAGCGGCTCGGAAGGGGCATCCGGGCAGCGTTCTTTTTGTCGCAGGACGGGTCGAGTGAACTCCAGAAGGTGGTGTGATGGAAACCGTAGGTGTGGCCATATGGGATGAGGTAGCTGCGGCGGTTCTGGTGCCGCCAGGCGTCTCAGACCCGATCGAAATTGCGGGATTCGCGAGGCAGCTCTCTGTGCGCGAGAAGCAGCAGGTGATTGCCGCTTACAAGGGTGGAAGCTACGAGATGGCGACCTCCTTTGTTTGGGGCCGTGCAATGGCGGCTTTGAAGCGCGAGCTGGGTTCTCTCGGTGTTACCTTCTTGGGCGAACTGCTGGGACGAACCGATGTGGGTGAGGATGACGACGTACAGGAAGTGCTAACAGAGAAAGAAGCAATACGACTCGCGGAAGAGTTGGGGATTGTCTCGCGCACCGACGCCATTCGGCTTCGCCACTCGCACGAGCTCGTCGCGCATTTCTCCCAGCGCGATCCAGGCGTCGATGATGAGCCAATGGAATCCCTCGAAGCTGTGAATGTGCTGCTCAGCTGCGTCCGCACGGTACTCGCTAAGCCGAGCATTCAGGTAGCCCAGAAGTTTGCGGAATTCCGGCGCAGCCTTGAAACAGAGTCGTTTGCCTTCGACGATTCACGTTGTGACAGATTGCTCTCTTCGCCGTATTTCTTCCGAAGGCTCGCGCTAGCTGTCTTGCTCTCTGGCGTTCGTTCGTACAGCGGAGCAAAGCTGGAACACTGCCTTGCAAACCTGAACCTCTTATTACCGCAACTCTGGCCTAATACCCGCGAGCCTGAACGCTGGCAAGTAGGCACGACGTACGCGCAAGTCTACGCGGACGGACTACAAGTGCAGACGGCCGGCCTGAAGGAAGCGCTGATAAAGGTGCGAGGCTTCGACTACGTTCCAGAAAACTTACGCTCCCAGACTTTTATTAAGGCTGCTGAATCGATCATTCGGGCACACGAACAAATAAACAACTTTTACAACGAAGAGGCACCAACAACAGCCATGGAGCGACTCGGGACCGTGATTCCAGCACCCGCACTTGGTATCTGCATGACAGCGTTACTCTGTGTCCGTCTCGGAAACTATTACGGGGTGAGCTGGGCCGCTCAGCCTGTAGCGGATCGCCTACTTCGGAAGCAGGCACCCGATCGGTGGACCTACTACGTGGAAAAGGTGCTACCCGGAGAGACTCGTATTCTAGAGAAACTCACGACCGCAGGTCCGAGCAGACAGTGGATCGGCCTCGCAAAGGAGCTATTCGGCAGCATCTCAGTCCGAGAGAAGCGGATCAAAACGCTGATTGACGCATCTCTCTCGGAAGATATGCGCAAGCTCAACGCGGCTGCTCAAAGGCTCATTGATGGATACTATGGGAGTGGGAATCCCAGTGCCCGGTAGTCACTCAAACCTTGCGGGAATCGCGCGGCTGTCAAGGGAATCGTCCGGTATCGGGACTTCACTTTTCGGCATCCTGTAACTCATTGAGACGGTGACAATTCAATCCATTCGTTTGGATAGTGGCACGCGCGATTTTCAATTATTCGCACCGTCGAAACAGCTCGGACAAGGGTGTCAGAACCCGTCCTTTAGCTTTGAGGCCACCTGAGCGCCGCAGTGAAGCCCGGTATCGCCGTGGCCAGGTATTCCGAGTTCGCAGATACGACGTCCAGCAGCTCGCGCGCGAGGACGGCGTCGACCGATTTTCCGTCGCGGTGGGCGAGGCGTTCCAGGGCGAGGATCTCGAGGCGGGGGAGGCGGACTTCCAGGCCTGCGAGGCGGAGGAGCTCGGGGATGGCGTCGGCGAGGTCGTCGCCGAGGTCTTCTTCGATCGATTCCTGGGATAGAAGTCCATGCCGAAGGAGGCCAGCTCTCCCCACGACAGCATCACGCCGTGAGGGGTGTCGACCCCTTCCAGCTCACCGACTTCCATCCGAGGACGTCCGGCAGGGGCATGCGGAGGATCCCTGGTGGTATCGCGCTTCGCGCTCACCATCGGCTACCGTTCGTCAAGGCTCCGGAGTGAAGGGTCGTTTGTCCTGCCTTTCAGAGCTCCGGGGAGCGAGCCTCGGCCCCACGACTCGAGATGACCATTGCGGAAGGCCACGTACTCCTGATGGTTGCCCCCCGTCGGGAAGCTGTTCAAGTCGTTCACAGAGTTCTCGGGTGACTCGGAGGCCCAACTACCGCCTGCTGCGTATTCGGAGTCGAACTGATAGACCCACACCTCCCACACGTCGTCGCCCAGCTGAAACGTCTCCGATGAATCCGGTTGAGGTTTACGGGAAGGTCCGAGCCAGGAGTGCGTTTGGCTGTCCGGTCCCTCAAACTGCTCTGGTGTGACTCCCTGACGGAGCGTGAAACAGTTGCATGCATTCAATTCCATGAACATCGAGGTCGAGCAGCCCGTAACGCTCAGGCCAACCAATACCGCCGCCAACGCAAGGATGAATCGCCTCATTGAATGCCTTCTTTCAGGGTGCCAGCACTGACGCAAGGACATGCGTCTCAGGATCGTTATGGTTTGCCCTTCAGAGCTTGGGGGAGCGTACCGTAGCCCCAATCCTCGAGTAGACCATTGCGGAAGGCCACGTACTCCTGATGGTGGGACTCCGCGAGGGTGACCTCGGGCAAGCCCACGTTTCTCTCGACGTTCTCAGGTGCCTCCGAGGCCCAGTCGTCCCCGGTAATCATGAGCTGTTCAGAGTCGAAGTCATAGACCCATACCTCCCACACGTCGTCGCCCAGTTGAAATTTCTGCGATGACCGCGGCTGCGGCTTAACCCGCGGTCCGAGCAAGGAGAGAGTTTTGATGTCCGGTGCAAGAAACTGCTCCGGTGTGACTCCGCGACGGAGGATGAAGCAGTCGCATTTGTTCAATTCCATGAATAACGAGGTCGAGCAGCCCGTAACACTCAAGCCAACCAAGACAACGGCCAACGCAATGATGAATCGCCTCACTGGGGTGCCTCCTTTCAGGGTGTGATCCCGGAGGCAAGGACATGCGAGAGATGATCCATACAATTCCGGTAGATTCCTTCCGCCGTGCCACCAGAAGTCTCCTCAATTGAGGACGTAACGCCCCCGGGAACGGCCGGCGTCGGGGGAAAGCAGGGGTGCCAGACCTTCGTTTTTTTGCAAGTGGTAACTCATTGAAACGGCGGGCCTTCCGGACGCGGATCTGCGCAGCTGGTCACAGCTGACAATTATTCGTATCCTCGAAGCAGCCAAACCAGGATGGATTGCAGGCTTCGCGCTTCGCGCTCAACCACCGGCTCTACTGTTCGTCAAGCCTCCGGAGTGACGGTCGTTTGTCCTTCTGTTCAGAGCTCCGGGGAGCGAGCCTCGGCCCCACGACTCGAGACGACCATTGCGGAAGGCCACGTACTCCTGATGGCTCCCCCAGAGGTTCATGCCTCCCCCCTGGCTCTGGGGCGACTGGGATTCCCAACTACCGCCGTTTACATATGCAGAAGTGTCGAACTGATAGACCCACACCTCCCACACGTCGTCGCCGAGCTGAACGATCTGCGATGACTGTGGTTGAGGTTTGCGGGACGGTCCGAGCCAGGAGTGCGTCCGGCTGTCCGGTCCCGCAAACTGCTCTGGTGTGACTCCTTGTCGGAACGTGAAGCAGTTGCATTGGCTCAGTTCCATCAATGACAACGACGAGCAGCCCGTAACGCTCAGGCCAACCAATACGGCGGTCAACGCAATGATGAATCGCTTCATTCGATACCTCCTTTCAGGGTGCCAGCAGTGACGCAACGACATGCGAGAGTTGATCCACACATTTCCCGTAGATTCCGGCCGCAGTGCCACCAGAAGTCTCCTCAATGGAGGGCGGAATGTCACCGTTGGGGGTCAGGTCGAAAGTCGAAAGTGCCGGCGCAGGGGCTATCGTATCTGGGACATCCAGGCCCGCCGGCACTTTCGACTTTCGACCTGACCTCCAACGCCATGCAGAACCTCTCCCTCGCCGACGCCCGCGCCCTCCTCTTGACGGCGCAGGGGCTCGACCGCGCGCGGGTGACCCGTGCCACCAAGGACAGCGTGCGCGCGGCGATCCGCCGCATGGGTGTGCTCCAGATCGACACCATCCACGTCGTGGCCCGCAGCCCATATCTCGTTCTCTGGAGCCGTCTCGGCGTGTACGACCCGGACTGGCTCGACGAGCTGCTGGCAGAGGGAAGGATCTTCGAGTATTGGGCACACGAGGCATCCTTCCTGCCGATCGAAGACTATCCCCTCTTCCGGCGCCGCATGCGCGAGACCGGGTCGCTCGGGTGGAAGTACTCGCATGAGTGGATGGCGGAGAACCGCGGGACTGTGCGGAAGATCCGGGCACATCTCCGGGCGCACGGTCCGGTGCGTGCGGCCGACTTCACGCGCGCGGACGGACAGGGTGGTGGATGGTGGGGGTGGAAGCCGGAGAAGCGCGCCCTCGAATATCTCTTCAGCGCCGGTGAGCTCATGATCGCGCGGCGGGAGCGCTTTCAGCGGGTGTACGACCTGCGCGAGCGCGTTCATCCCGGATGGAAGGACGCCCCCCTTCCCTTGGCCGCGGCGACGCATCGCGCGCTCGCGGCGAACGCCGTGCGCGCGCTCGGCGTCGCCACCGCACGCTGGGCCGCGGACTATTACCGCATGAGTCTCGCCGAGACGGCGGCCGCCATCGCGTCGCTCGTCCGCGACGGCGAGCTCCTTCCGGCGCGAATCGAGAGCGTGGCCGGCGACGCCTTCCTCCATCGGGACCATCGTCCGGCGCTGGCCGCCATCCGCCGCGGCCGTCGTCCCTCGCACGCGACGCTCCTCTCGCCGTTCGACCCGATCGTCTGGGACCGGAAGCGCGCCCTGGCGCTCTTCGGGTTCGACTACCGCATCGAGTGCTACACGCCGGCGCCGAAGCGGCGCTACGGCTACTTCACCCTCCCGATCCTCGTCGATGACCAGCTCGTCGGCCGCCTCGACGCCAAGGCCCATCGGACCGCCGGCGTCTTCGAGGTGAAGTCGCTCCATATCGAAGAAGGCGTCACCGTCGACGCGGCGCTCGCGAAGAGGATTGACGGCGCGATTCAGGCCTGCGCGGCATGGCACGGTACGCCGCGTGTGGAAAATCGTTTAACCACAGAGACACAGAGATCACAGAGAAAAGAACCTCTGTGATCTCTGTGTCTCTGTGGTTCAATCGGTTCTCCTCTTCGTCCGATGCGTTGCCGGTGCCGTCCATGGATCCTCCGGCCACGGGTGCTTCGGGTACCGTCCGCGCAGCTCCTTGCGCACCTCTTGGTATGCCCCGTTCCAGAAGCCGCGGAGGTCCTGCGTTATCTGCACGGGGCGGCCGCCGGGGGAGAGGAGGGCAAAGGTGACGGGAGTTCGCCTCGGGCCGAGGCGTGGCGATTCGGCGAGGCCGAACAGCTCCTGCAGCTTGGCGGAGGCGACGACGGAGCCGTCGTCGCGATACTCCAATCGGGCGGTGCGGCCGCTGGGGAGAGTGATCGATGACGGCGAAAGCTCGTCGAGGCGGCGTCGCAGTGGGAACGGCAGCTCGACCGAAACCTCGTCGAGGCTTCGCTTGCCAGCGACGGCGATGGCGATCGACGCGGGCCAGTCGACGTCGAGCTGCGCGAAGGCGACGCGCCGGACGAGCAGCTCATCGGGTATCGCGTGCTCCGCCAGAATCCGCTCCGCCTCCGCCTGTTGTGGGGCGACGTTCTGTTCGTGGAGCAGGATCGCGCCGTACCAGCTTCGCTCGACGGCGCGGACGCGGTTGCCGTCGAGATGATGCAGCGTCTCGTGCCGCGTCGGAACGAGCCACTCGCGCTCCACGATGCGCGCGTTGCGCACCAGATCGCCGGTGATCTCGAGGATGACCAGGAACTCGCCGTTGCCGTCGTCGATCTCGCGGGCCAGCGTGGCGCCGGTGCCGGATGACAGCAGGAGCCGCGGCGATTTCGGCTCGCGGCGCTGCGCGACACGGTCGGGATAGCCGGCCAGCAACGCGCGCCGCAGCGTGGCGTCGTCGACCTTCAGGTGGTAACGAGCTCCGAGGAGGCGGCGGGCGATGGTGGATAACTCGCGGGTCTCCGCGGGAGCGCCGCCGCTGAGCTGCACGGCGATAGCGATCGCATCGTCGTCGCCGTGTGCGTCGAGAACGATCCGGGCCAGGCGGGGATGTAGCGGGAAGGCGCGGAGGCGTTCGTGGTCAGCGGTTGCTCCGATAGAGGCCAGCAACGCCAGTCCCGCCTCGATCCTCTCCTCCGGCGGACGCTCGAACCAGGCGAACGTTCGCGGATCGCCGCCCCAGGCGAGGATGTCGAGTAGCGGCGGCGCCAGATCGACGCGGCGTACCTCGGGCTCGCGATGCGGGCGGAGGATGTCGCGCGTATCCCACAGCCGGATGGCGTGCCCGGGCCGCGTTCGGCCTGCGCGTCCGGAACGTTGTTCTGCGGAGTCGGCAGCGATCCGTTCGACGTTCAGATGATCGACCGCCGTGTCAGGATCGAAGCGCAGCACCTTGTGGACGCCGGAGTCGATGACGTCGGTGACCCCTTCGACGGTCAGCGACGTCTCGGCGATGTTCGTCGCCAGGATCACCTTGCGCCGCTCCGCCGGCGCCAGCGCGCGCTCCTGCGCGTCGACGTCGAGCGAGCCGTGCAGCGGCAGCACGAGCGCATCAACGCTTGCCAGCTCGCCCCGAGCCCGCTCGATCTCCCGCATCCCCGGCAGAAAACAGAGGATGTCCCCCTCGGCGTTGCGCAGCCGGTCGCGAACGGCGTCGGCCATCGTCACGCCGGGCCGGTAGTGGATGTCGACAGAAAAGAGCCTGGCGCCGACGTCGAAGACGCGCGCGCCGCCCAGAAAGCGCGAGACCTCGTCCGCGGCGATGGTGGCCGACATCACCACGACGGCCAGATCGTCGCGCGACTCCATGGCCTGCTTCACCAGCGCCAGTGCCACGTCGGCATGGATGCTCCGCTCGTGAAACTCGTCGAGGATGACGATGTCGAAGTCGCTGAGTAGCGGATCGCTTTGCAGCCGCGCCGTGAGGATCCCCTCGGTGGCGACGAGGAGCCGCGTGCGCTCGGAGAACTTCCGCTCGAAGCGGATCTGCCAGCCGATCTCGTTGCCGATCGTCCAGCCGCGCTCCGAGGCGATCCTCCGGGCAAGCGCCCGCGCCGCCACCCGGCGCGGTTGCAGCAGGATGGTCCGTCCGATCGCCGCCAGAGCCGGCGGGATGCGCGTCGTCTTCCCCGATCCCGGCGGCGCCACGATGACCGCGCTGCGCCGCGCGCGGACGTGGGCGACGATTTCATCGACGTGCGCGTCGATCGGGAGCGGCGTTTGCAACACTCCGGGCATTATGGCCACGAAACCCAACGGCGACGATATCGACTACACCGCGGAAGGCTCCACCCCGCCGCACGAGAAAGACGACCCGACCAACGCCGGCTACGACGAAGCCGCCCACAGCGGCGGCGCGTACGGCGTCAAGGAAGGGGAGGGCGGCGTCTTCGGCACCAGTGGCGGCGGCACGTACAGCGGGGGGCTGCACGTGGAGGAGCGGGAGGCGGTGGACATGGAGCCGGAGGGAAGCGCGAAGCGCTGAGGTCCGCGGTTGCGCGGTCTCGTGGTTTCGGGTCGCGCGGTGTTGTGTTGCCGGGCTACCCGGCAAGAGTGGTCGCATCATCGACAACCAACAACCGACAACCCAAAACACCGCGAGACCCGCAACCGCGAGACCGCGCAACCCGCTACGATTTCGCCATTTTCTCCTGCATCGCCGTTACCTGCGCGCTCAGCGCCTCGATACGCTGCATCAGCTCCGTGTGGCGTATCACATCTGCCGGCGGTGACTTCGGTTTTAGGCTGAAGGCACCGCCCGGCTCGAGAATACAGGTCTCGATGTCGTGAATGCCGTCGAAGCCTTGCCGGCGAATCACGCTTTGCAGCTCGGCTGTCGTGAGTAGCTCCCTGGCCATCTCTTTCTTGTTCATGTGGCCCTCCCTGATTAGCATGGCCGGCTTCCCCTCGAGCAATTGGTCCAGCCGGCGATGGCGGAAGAGGAATCGGACGACGAGGTAGTTCGTCACCAACAGCGTGAGGGCGCCAACCATCCCGCCGAGGACGGAGTTGTCCTCGCCGATGATGGCGTTCTGCACCGTGTTCGACAGCGACAGCAACACCACCAGATCGAACGGGTTGAGCTGTGCCAGCTCGCGTTTGCCGAAGACGCGCAGCAGGATCACCAGGAAGGCATAGACGAGAATCGGCCGGATGATCTTCTCGAGAAGTGGTACCGGCAGGGCGAAGAGATGTGCGGTGATTTCGTGCATGGAACTATGATGCACCCGCAATGAGTCTTGACGATCCATTCGATCAGGTCGCGGAGTTCCACCGCCGTTTCGGCCACCCCGTCGCTGACCGCCCGCGGCTCTTGAAATCGCCACGTTCGGACGTCCGCGTGGCGTGGATGCGCGAGGAGATCGACGAGTTCGTGGAGTCGAAAGACGTCGTCGATCAGGCCGACGCCATGATCGACCTGATCTACTTCGCCCTTGGCACGCTCGTCGAGATGGGCGTCCGCCCCGGCCCTCTCTTCGACATCGTTCACGGCGCCAACATGGCCAAGCTCTGGCCCGACGGCGCCCCGCGCGTGCGCGAAGACGGCAAGACCATCAAGCCGCCGACGTGGCGCGATCCCTTCGACGCGCTGCGCGCCGAGATCGAGCGCCAATCAGGCGACGAGAGCGGCTAACACCGCATCGTGCAGCAGTCCGTTCGTCGACAGAGCGCTGCCGCCGTCGGCGCGACGCTCGCCGTCCAGGTTCGTGAATCGTCCGCCGGCCTCTTCGACGATCACCTGCACCGCCGCCATGTCCCAGTGCGCGACCTCCGGTTCGACGGCGATCTCCGCCGCCCCCTCGGCCACGAGCATGTGCGACCAGAAATCGCCGAAGCCCCGCGTTCTTCCGCAGCGCCGTATCAGATTGAGGAATCGTTTGCCGATTCCGAAACGCTCGAAGCCGGAAACATCGTCGTAGCAGAGCTGCGCGGTATTGATGTCATCGACCGCGGAGACATGGATCGCGCGTCCGTTGCAGACCGCCCCCTCGCCGCGCGCCGCCCACCACCGCCGCCCGAGGGCCGGCGCGGAGATGACGCCGACCTGACCGTCGAGGGCGATGAGCGTCCCGAAGACCGGAATGCCACGCACATAATTCTTCGTGGCATCGATCGGATCGATGATCCACCGCCGCCCGCTGCCAGCCTGTACACCGAACTCCTCGCCGAGGATGCCATCGTCCGGCCGCTCGCGCCCGAGCTGCTCCCGAATGGCCCGCTCCACCGCCTCATCCGCCTCGGAGACCGGCGTCCGGTCGCTCTTCGTCCGCACGGTGAGCGTCGCCGACTGGAAGAAGTGCATCGTGATCGCGTCCGCCGCATCAGCGAGCGAGAGCGCCAGACGGAGATCGTCGTTCATGGGCGCGAGAGTAACGCACCCAGGTCATTTTGATCACGCGAAGACGCGAAGACGCGAAGGGGAAGCGGTTTGCTTCGCGTCCTCGCGTCTTCGGGTGATCTATCATTCGCCGTGCAAATGCGCCGGATCGTCATCCTCCTTCTCCTTGCCGCCGCCTCGGCGTCGGCACAGCAGCCGGTTCTTCGCTGGGGCGGGGATGCCGAGGGAGGGGCGCCGTTCGTCGAGGCGGACCCGAACGATCCGGCTGTGCTGCGGGGGTTCGACGTCGAGGTGGCTGAGCAGATTGCCAAAGGCCTCGGGCGCCGGCCGGAGTTTCATCAGGTCGGGTTCAACGACATCGATCAGTCGGTGCAGCGCGGCGACTTCGAGATCGGCATGAGCGGTGTCGAAGACACCCCGGCGCGGCGGCGGATGATGGCGGCGACGATTCCCTACTTCGAGTTCCACGAAGTGCTGACCATGCGCGCCGAGGATCGGGGGAAGTTCCCGACCATGGCCTCGCTGCGCGGACGTCGCGTCGGCACGCTCGGCGGCACGATCGCCTACGAGCGCGTGCTGGCGGCGGAGAAGAGCGACGGTGTGATCTGCATCTCCTATGACGACGACGTCCATCCGTACGCCGACCTCCGCGCCGGCCGGCTCGACGCTGTGCTGCTGGACAACATCATCGCCGCCCGTTCGATGCGGCGGGTGCCAGGGCTTTGGACGGAGTCGAGGCCGGTGGCGACGAGCCACTACATCGGCGTGCTCGCTACCGGCAATACGAAACTGCGCGATGAGATCAACGACGTTCTTCGGGAGCGGATGCGCGACGGGACGCTGGAGCGGATTTATCGCAAGTGGGGCATCTGGGATTCGTATCAGCCGGCGTTCTTTGCCGGCGTGTTGAACGCCGACGCCAGCGCAAAGAAGGCCGCCGAGGGGGGCGGCCCGGCGCAGAATCTCGACGTCGTCGTTCGCTACATTCCGGCACTCCTGCGCGCCTCGCTGATCACGATCGTGTTGTCGTGCGCGGCCATGGGCCTGGCGGTCTTCGTCGGGGTCTTCATCGCCAGTGGGCGTGTCTACGGCAGTGCGCCGGTGCGGGCATTGCTGACGATCTATGTCGAAGTCGTGCGCGGCACGCCGGTGCTGCTGCAACTGTTCGTTCTCTACTACGGCCTCTCCTCGGTCATCCGGCTCCCCGCGTTTCTGGCCGCGCTGCTCGGCCTCGGGCTGAACTACGCCGCATACGAGAGTGAGATCTATCGCGGCGCGCTCGAAGCGGTCGGCCGGGGACAGCTCGAAGCCGCGCGGACGCTCGGTCTCACCGAGGGGCAGGTGCTGCGGCTCGTGCGCGGGCCGCAGGCATTTCGCATCGCACTGGCGCCGATGACGAACGACTTCGTGGCGCTGCTAAAGGACTCGTCGCTCGTGTCGGTCATCACGGTCATCGAGCTGACGAAACAGACGTCGATCTTCGCCGCCAACATCGGGAGCTGGGTGATTCCGGGCATTCTCTGCGCGGCGCTCTATCTCGTGCTGTCGCTGCCGCTCTCGCGTCTGGCGGGGCGGTTGGAGAACCGCTGGAAGGCGGCCACGGAATGAGCGGGATACTCTCCATCGCGGACCTTCGACTCCGGCGCGGCGAGCGGGAGATCCTTCGCGGCGTCAACGCCTCCGTCTCCTCGGGTGAGCTGGTGGCGCTGATGGGGCTCTCCGGGGGCGGCAAGACGACGGTGTTGCGCTGCGTCGCCGCTCTGGAGACCTTCGAGGATGGTCTCATCGACGTCGGCGGCGTCGTTCTCCGTCCCGGCCCGCCGCCGCCCCGCGGCACGATCCGCGACCTGCGGACGCGCGTGGGAATGGTGTTTCAGCTCCACTACCTCTTCGAGCATCTCTCAGTGATGGAGAACGTCACCCTCGCGCCGGTGCATGTGGCTCACAAGCCCCGCCCCGACGCCGAGCGGCGTGCGCTCGAGCTTCTGGAGACCCTCGGCGTGGCCCATCGCCGCAACGCTCTGCCGCGCGAGCTCTCCGGCGGCGAGGCGCAGCGCGTGGCCATCGCCCGGGCCATGGCCATGGAGCCGCCGCTGCTGCTGATGGATGAGCCGACCGCCTCGCTCGATCCGGCCCGCCGCGGGGAGCTGGGCGAAACGCTGGTCCAGCTCACGGCCACCGGCCGGACCCTCGTCGTCACCACCCACGACGACGACTTCGCCCGCGACTTCGCCACCCGCGTCATCATCCTTGCCGAGGGGGAGGTCGTGGAGGAAGGCGACCCGCGGCAGGTGCTCACAAACCCGAAGCACGAGGCGACGAAGAGGCTGTTGCAGTCGGCGCGGAGCGTTGCGGATGGTTAATTGGACGCGATTCCATCCGGACGACTACGATCTTGAGTTTGCCGAAGAGAAACTGGAAGCGCATGATGTGTCGGTCGAGGAAGCGGCGGAGTGCCTAAGCCGAAAGTTTCGGGAGAGGCGCAACAAAGCTTTCAGCGACAGGTATCGCATCTTCGGAAGGACTGAGGATGGTCGGGCGTTAGAGCTAGTAGTTTGTGTCGAGGGACGTCGCATTCGAGTCATCACAGGTTGGGATCTATGACAAAGCAAACAAAGCAGAAAGCGTTGACCGAGGACGAGATTGACGAGATCGTCATCGCGCAGGTTGATGACGATGAGGCGTGGGAAGAAGAGTTTTCGGTGACCCCAGTCTCGCTCCCACATGCCGCCGTCGAGAATGAATCAACGCGTCATCAGGGCCATCGCAATTCGCGATAACTACCTCTTCGGTTGTGATCGAAATCACAAAAGTCGTCCGAGCCCCCTACTGCGTCGTTAGCGGAACGCTCGACGTTTGCGATTCTCCGCCCCGCTTCTGAATGGTTACCTTCATCGCCGTGTCTTTCGCCTCAACCGAATCGAGACGGAAGACGAATAGCGATCCGTTGCTGCCGGTGCCCTTGGCGGCCATCGTCGCCCGCGGGGTGGTGACGACGGAGAGATCGTCCGGCGCGGCGTTTTGTACGAAGATGGCGAAGGTCCGCGGCTCGCCGCTTCGGATGCGCACGCCAGCCGACGGAATGAACGGCTTTCCGGCGACGGCAAAGGGATAGGCCGCATTCGTCCTGTCGTGCGAGCCCCCCTTGAGCATGAGCCAATGGCCCGGCTCCTCGAAAAAGAACGGCTGTGAGACGGCGAAGTCGTTCCCATTCGGCACGATCACATCGTTTCGGGCAAAGCCCCGCTTTCCCGTCTCGCCAAGTGTGACCAGACTCTTGATGGCGTAGTGGCCCGGCGGAAGGCTGAGTGTCGCGTAATACTTGACCCCGTTCTTCAGCGAACCCCCGAGCTTCGTCAGATCGAGAGTGGCACGCTGATAAATAGAATCATCAACAACGCCCGTTTCATCGAACGCATAGACGAAGATGCCCAGCGCCGCCGATGGAGCGCCGGTTGCGGCCGCAAGCAGATCCTGACCGTTCACCTCGAGGATCACCGGTACCTGTGCATTCGGGCCTGTGGTGGGAAACGCTGCCGCGAGCGCCGCGACGTGAATCGTCTCCTGCGGAATGTCATTGAGAACCACTTCGGCGTTCGTCAGCGAACGCTCGATCCGGTTTTCTCCTCCGGGCTCGTAGTAACCGGTCCGCGACGAGACGCGTGCCCCCGGGACGTTCGTGACGCGGACGTTCAGCGCGTGAAACTTTCCAGGCTGCTGCACCGGAGCCTGAAATCCGAGGATGTAGACCACTTCCTGCGCCTTGAGGATGCGTCCAAAATCGGAGGAGAGATCATTCGAATTCTGAAAGACCCTCCCACCGGTGGAGTCGGCGAGGAGGTGCAATCCTTCGTTCGATTGCGGGCTGACTCCCTTCCGCGCATCGAGGTTCGATCGCAGGCCGTGGATATCGACGGCGTCGAGGATCACGTCGGATCGTTTCGCGGCATCCGTCAGCATGGTGAGCAATGAAATGCTCTTGGATGAGCCGTAACGATTGTCGTTGTCGACATTCCAGAGCTGGCCGCTCTCGATTGAGGCCTTCTCGAAGGCCTTTTCCGACTGCCCTCCCGACGCCTCGCGCCCCTGCATGAGCCGCGGGTCGAATCCCTCGGAGAGGAAGACGACATGTTTCTGTCCGGAGACCGCGCGCAGGGTGGTGGCCATCCCTGTCAGCAGCGACACCTGGCGATCGATGTTTGCGCGGTTGTTCTCGTCTTGCGAGCGGCCGGCTCCGCGGAGCATGTCTTTGAGGTCATCGGTGGCTCCAAACTTGTTAGTGTCGCCCGTGGAAGCATCAGGCAGATCGGAAAGGGACTCGAGGGGAGATACGGCCGCGATCTGAAGAGGATCGAAGCCGCGAAACGACCGCGGATCTTCAATCGCCGCGACGATGAGCCGCCGATCGGTGGTGAACGCGCTCAGCAGACGGAAGCCGTGCATGATGTCGATGGTGGCGACGCCGACGAGGTCGCGCGGCCCCACCATCGTCTTGAGAAAGTTGCTGGCGGCTGCCTGGGCCCGCACAATCGTTTCCGGTGACGAGTAGGTCAGATCGAAAAGGAGCAGGAAATTGCGGCGCGCCACCGGGTTCAGCGGCGAGATCGCCGTGACCGATTCCGGCGACGCGAAATCGACGACGTCGAAGGAACGGATCGCGCGAGGTTTCCCCTGATCCAGTACCTCGAAATCTTTCCCCTGCAGTCCGCGGACCGGATTGCCGGCGCGGTCGACGACGGTTACCGGAACCTCGACGTAGCTGACGGTAATGGATTCTTTGACCTGGGCCGAAGCCGCTGCTGTCACGAGAAGAGCGATTGCCGCGCAATAGGAAATGGTCCGCATAGTGGGTAATCGTACCCCCTGGGAGCGCGGGCGTCTCGCCCGCGCCTGAAATTGGCAGGATGGCGGGCGTCACGCGCGCGCGGGACGCACGCGGTCCCAGGGGGCGCCGGGATTCTGCTCGGTAGAAGAGCCTTGGGCAACCAACGCTGCCGGCCGTGCCGGCCTACCGCTTGAAAAACAGCGCGATCGCCATGGCCAGGCCGATCACCACCACCGCGCGACGCACGAACGTCACTCCGAGGCGTTTCGCCATGCGGGCGCCGAGGTAACCGCCGGCGGTGGAGGCGACGGCCATGATGCCGCCGTCTGTCCAGAGAATGGCGCGCGAGACGGCGAAGTAGATCACGGCGATGCCGTTGATGCAGATGGCCAGCAGGTTTTTGAGGCCATTCATCTCGTGCATGTCGGTCAGGCCGATGAGGCCGAGCGCGGCCAGCATCAGGATGCCCATGCCGCCGCCGAAGTAGCCGCCGTAGATGCCGACCAGAAACTGGAAGACGAAGACGAACGTCACCCAGCCCGCTGTCGGCGTCTCGTGCGCCCGCGCCACCAGGCCGAGGCGGCGCGTGATCACCTCCTGCACCGCCAGCAGCAGCGTGGCCCCGAGGATCAGGAACGGGACCAGACGCGCGAACGTCTGCGTCGAGGTATGCATCAGCAGCACCGCGCCGGCCGCGCCGCCGGTGAAGGCGGGAATGGTCAGGAGCAGCAGCCAGCGCCGGATCCTGGCCAGGTCGTGCCGGTAGCCGATCATTGCCGAGAACGAGCCCGGCCACATCGCGAAACTGTTGGTGGCGTTGGCCATGACCGGATTCACGCCGATCCAGACCAGCGCCGGAAACGAGAGCAGCGTGCCGCCGCCGGCGATGGAGTTGATCGCGCCGGCCGCGAACGCGGCCAGGGCGATGACGGCGTAGTGCAGCAGCGGTTCTGTCACGATTTCGGGATCTCGCCGGCCAGCACGTCCCGCAGCGACTCGGCGATGCGCCTGATCAGCGCATCATCGGGCCCCTCCACCATCACCCGCACTTTGTTCTCCGTCCCGGAGTAGCGGACGAGGATGCGCCCCTGCCCTTCGAGTTGCGACTGCGCGGCGGCCAGCGCGGCCTGGTACTTCGGCAGCGTTTCCAGCGGCGGCTTCGATCCCACCGGCTGGTTGACAAGGAGTTGCGGCATCCGCGTGAAGGTGCGCAGCCGGGAAAAGGGCTGGCCGGCCTGCGCCAGCAGTTCGCCGAAGACGAGCGCGGTGTGGGTGCCGTCGCCGGTAGTGTGAACGGTCAGATCGATGATGTGGCCGGATTGCTCGCCGCCGAGGCTGGCGCCGCAGGCGATCATCATCTCCAGAACGTACTTATCGCCGACGTTGGCGCGGCGAAGGTCGATGCCGTCCTCGCGGAGCTGCCGCTCGAAACCGAAGTTCGACATGACCGTGGTGACGACGCGACCGGCCTTCAAGGCCCCGTCGCGCTTCAGACGCTGTGCCCAGAGGTAGATGATCTCGTCGCCGTCGCGGATCTTCCCGGCATCGTCGACGAAGATGGCCCGGTCGGCGTCGCCGTCGAAGGCCACGCCGAAGTCCGCCTTCTCCGCCACCACCACCTTCGCCAATCCCTCTGGGTGCATGGCCCCGCAGCCATCATTGATGTTGCGTCCGTTCGGCCGGTCATTGATCACGACCACCCCGGCGCCGGCACGGCGGAAGACCTCCGGCGCGATGCGGAATGCCGCGCCGTTTCCGGTGTCGAGGACGACCTTGCGCCCGCGCAGCGCATCGGGAGCGACGCCGTCGTCGAGAAAGCGCTCATAGCGCTCGATCAGATCGGGGGAATCGTTCGGGGGTTCCCACGATGTCAGGACGCCGGACCATTCCGCGCGTCCAAGGTCCGTTTCGATCTCTTCCTCGACCGCGTCCGGAACCTTCATTCCGTCGTGTCCGAAGATCTTCACACCGTTGTCCTCGAACGGATTGTGGGATGCCGAAATGGAGATTCCGGCGACGGCATCCGTGACGCGGCAAAGGTAGGCGACGCCGGGCGTCGGAATCACGCCGATGAATTGGGGAACCCCACCCTCGTGCGCGATTCCAGCCACCAGCGCGCTGGCGATCTCTGGACCTGATTCACGCGTATCCATGCCGAGGAGGATTCGCGGCTTCGAAGCTTGCGCCCGGAAGCGGCGGGCGAGAACGAGACCGAGCTTGAACATCGTGCCCCGGTCCAGCGGGTACTGGTGAGCCTTCCCCCGGATGCCGTCAGTGCCGAAGAGAGTTCTCATGCGCTCCTTTTGGTTTCTTCTTCTCCGGTACCGGTTTTTCTTCGGGAGTGGTCTCGGTGGACGTGTCCGTGGTCACGGTGGCCGGCGCGGCCGGGCCGATCTCGGGACTGACGGGCACCGTAGCTTGCGTCGTCAGCGGCTCGACGATGCGGATCAGAGATGAATCGGAGACGACGGCCACGGTTTGCAGGAACGTGTCGGTGCGGCCGGTCATGATAATCCGTTCGGTGGCAACCTCGGCGACGTTCCTGACCTGCGAGGCGGGGCCGGAGATGAGGGCGTGGTCGGGGACCAGCACGGTGTCGCCGGCCGAGTAGCCCGGCGGCAACTGGCCGACCAGGAAGGGCCGGATGGGGACGACTTTCTGGCGCAGGGCCTCGACGTGAAAGCGCAGTTTGGTCGGCTCCATCGAAACGACGTCGATCTGCGGCGGGACGCTCATGGCCTGCGGTGTGAGCGTGATAACAGCGTCCCCCGGAGTGAGCCAGCTCACATCGAGGGTGACTTCGAGGTTCTGCGAGGAGAGCGAGCGGAGGTTCGACACCCGGCCGCGGAGGCGGACGCTGACGGTGTCGGGGACCGGGGTGGTGATGGTGAGATCGCGCGGCATCCGCACGATCGATACCGGCGCCGCAAAGGCCCGCTCCGACACCGGTTCCCTCCGCGGCGCCGAGACGGCGAACCAGACGACAAACGCCAGAAACACGCTCAGGATCTTGAGGGGGAGGTTGTTCATGGGGTTGCTGGGTTGCTGGGTTGCTGGGTTGCTGAGTAGGGTCTCGCGGTCTCGGGGTTGCGCGGTCTCGCGGTGGGCGATGGGTGACGACTGTGCGGAAACTCAAAGTCTGGCGACCAACTGAGCCTCGAAGGCGCAGCCCCGCGAGACCGCGAGACCGCGAGACCGCGAGACCAGGTAACCAAGCAACCCAGCAACTCAGCAACCATCATTTCCTCAACGCAGTAACCATCACTTCCTCATCGCCCTCAACCTCTCATGCATCAACCGCAGGAGCTGCTCGCGGTCGAGGTTCTCGTGCAGCACGCCCTCGGTCGCGGCGGCGATCGAGCCATTCTCCTCCGAGATCACCAACACGAGGGCATCGCTGTCCTCGGAGAGGCCGAGGGCGGCGCGATGGCGCGTGCCGTGAGCCAGCTTCGGATCGGCGGACGTCGTCAGCGGCAGAAAGGCGCCGGCGGCGACGATGCGGTTGCCGCGGATGATGGCCGCACCGTCGTGGAGCGGTCCGCCGGGGACGAAGATGCTGATCAGCAGCTCCTCCGAGACGATGGCATCGACCGGCTTGGCCGACTCCGCGTACATGCGCAGGCTCTGCGCGCGCTCGATGGCGATCAGCGCACCGATGCGATGCGCCGAAAGCACCGCCGTCGCGCCGGCGATGGCCTCGAACGGCACCGGTGAGGTGACGTTGGCCACGAGCGACAGCAACGGATTCGATGCCATCCGCGCCAGCGCGCGGCGGATCTCGGCCTGGAACAGCACGATCACCGCGAACGGCAGGTAGAAGAGGATCTCCCGCGAGATCGCCTCCAGCGCCGGCAGATCGAAGGCCCGGGCCACGAAGAACGAGCTCCCGAGGACCACCAGCCCGATCGACACCTGCATCGCCCGCGTCCCGCGGATCAGCGCCAGGATGCTGTAGATGACGAAGGCGACGATGGTGACGTCGATCGCATCGCGCCATGTGAACTGGAGGGAGAGAAGCCGGTCGTACCAGTTCATACGGCACCTCCGGCGAGTTGTCTGCGGTTGCGCCGCGTTGTCTGCGCCTGCGGCGCGTTGTCTGCGGCGTGGCCGCGTGGCCGGTGGCTTGGCGTTCTCTGTATTACTAACTCTTGGTATCTGGGCGTGACGGGAAGATTTCGCAAAACGAGCCGTCGCCCCGAAAAGAGCTCGCGCCTTCCTAACGCCGAGAGCCCTTCTCCCCCAGCGCTTTTCAGCTGGGGGAGAAGGTGCCGAAGGCGGATGAGGGGGCGGTGCTTGCCATGTCCTCGACGGTATCCAGGTGCAGGCGCCGTCATCGCTTCGCCTCGATCGCCACGAGCACTTTCAGAAAATCGACCGTGGCACGCACATCGTGTACTCGTACGATCGCCGCACCGGCGCGTTGAGCGGCGGCGACGGCGGCCAGGGAGCCGAGGGCGCGGTCGGGGCCGGAGGGGCGTCCGGTCAGGTGGCCGATGAAGGCCTTGCGCGAGGCGCCGATGACGACCGGGCCGAGCGCCGTCAGCTCGTGCGCCCGCGCCAGCAGCTCCAGGTTCTGGTCGAACGTCTTGGCGAAACCGATCCCGGGATCGATCAGGATCTTCCCTGGATCGACCCCGGCTTCGACGGCATCATCGATCATCGACGACAGCTCTCGGCTGACGTCGGTCACCACATCGTCGTAGACGGCGAATTGCTGCATCGTGGCCGGCTCGCCGCGCATGTGCATCAGGATCACCGGTACGCCGGTTCTGGCGACGACCGCGGCCATCCCCGCCGAGTAGCGCATCGCGCTCACATCATTGACCAGATCCGCCCCCGCCCCGATGGCCTCCTCGGCCACCTCCGCTTTGCGCGTGTCGATGGAGATCGTGACGGCGCTCCGGCGGCGGATCTGTTCGATCACAGGCAGCACGCGGTCGATCTCGATTTGCGCCGCCAGAGGCTCCGCGCCGGGCCGTGTCGATTCCCCGCCAATGTCGATGATCGCCGCCCCATCCTCCTCCATCTGCAGCGCGGCATGGACGGCTTTCGATTGATCGAAGTGAACGCCGCCGTCGGAGAAGGAGTCGGGCGTGATGTTGAGGATGCCCATCACCAATGGAGAGGCGTTCAAACCCAATGTTGAATGTTCAATGTTGAATGTTGAATGTTGAATGACCATGGCACACCGCCTCTTCATTCAACATTGAACATTGAACATTCAACATTCGACATTTCGTCCCCTCTGAATGATCGAGTGATTAGTAGATTAGTAGGTTCGTGGATCGGTGCGAAGTGCCCACTAATCTACTAATCCACTGATCACTTCCCCCTCACGAATCCCTCTCTCTCCGTATCCGCGCCCCCAGCGGATTCAGTCGTTCCTCGATCCGCTCGTACCCCCGGTCGATCTGATGAATGTTATGGATCACGCTCTCGCCTTTGGCACACAACGCCGCCAGCAGCAGCGCCATGCCGGCACGGATGTCGGGGCTGGAGATCTCGGCGCCGCTGAGCCGGTTGCCGCCGACGATGATGGCCCGGTGCGGATCGCAGAGGATGATGCGCGCTCCCATCTGGATCAGTTTGTCGGTGAAGAAGAGTCTCGATTCGAACATTTTCTCGAAGATCATCACCGTCCCCTCGGCCTGCGTGGCGATGACGATCATGATCGACAGCAGATCGGCGGGGAAGAGCGGCCACGGCCCGTCGTCGATCTTCGGCACCGCCGCCCCGATGTCGTAGCGGACGCGCAGTACCTGATCCTTCGGAACGCGGATATCCTGCCCTTCCACCTTGATCTCGAGGCCGAGCTTTTCGAGCATGTAGCGCACCGCGTACATGTGATGCGGCACGGCGTCCTCGATCACCAGCTCGCTGCGCGTGACCGCGGCCAGGCCGATGTAGGAGCCGACTTCGATGTGGTCGCTGGGGATGTGAAACTCGCCGCCGTGCAGCGATTCGACGCCGCGGATGCGCAGCGAGTTCGTGGCGATCCCTTCGATCTCCGCGCCGAGGAGGTTGAGAAAGCGGCAGAGATCCTGAACGTGCGGCTCGGCGGCGGCGTTGTAAATCACCGTATCCCCCTCGGCGAGCACCGCGGCCATGATCGCGTTCTCGGTGGCCGTCACCGACGCCTCATCGAGGAACATATTCGTTCCGCGCAGCGCGCGCACCGACATCCGGTACTCCTGCGCCGAAACCTCGATCTGCGCGCCGAGCGCCTCCAGCGCCAGCAGGTGCGTGTCGACGCGCCGCCGGCCGATGGCGTCGCCGCCCGGCTTGGCGATGTTGGCCGCCCCGCAGCGCGCCAGAAGCGGCCCTGCCAGCAGGATCGACGCCCGGATCTTGCGCGAAAGATCGGGATCAGGATTGGACTTGCAGTCGCCCTTGGCGTGAATACGGACGACGTTCGGATCGAGCTTCTCGACCGACGCCCCGATCCCCTCCATGATCTGAAGCATGACCCGGACGTCCTGTATATCCGGCAGGTTGCGCAGAACGATGGCCTCGTCCGTGAGCAGGCACGCCGCCAGGATCGGCAGCGCCGCGTTCTTGTTCCCCCCCGGCCGGATGCGCCCTTCCAGACGGCGTCCGCCTTCGACGATGAATCGTTCCATCATGTGGCGGGGGATTGTATCCGCGGTTACGCGGTCTCGCGGTTGCGGGGTCGCGCGGTGGGTTGCTGGGTTGCAGAATTGCGGTTGCGGGGTGGCAAACAACCAGGAGCTGACCAAGTGTTAACAACCGAGCAACCTTGCAACCCAGCAACCACGCAACCCGATCGAACAAACACCGCGAGACCGCGCAACCGCGAGACCCCGCGACCTCAATCCGCGCTACCATAACCTCCGTGATCGTCGCCCCTCTCTCGTCCGGCAGCGCGGGCAATTCCTACTACTTCGAGAGCGACGGGACCTCCATCCTGGTCGATGCCGGACTGGGGCCGCGCGAGACGCGCAAACGGCTGGAACAGGTCGGCAAGACCATCGAGACCGTGCAGGCCATCGTCATCACCCACGAGCATTACGACCACATCCGCGGCGCCAGCGCCATCGGGCGCAAGTACGGGATCCCGATCTACCTGACCCAGGGGACGCTCGACAACAGCCGCATCGACCGCGAGGTGATCAAGACCGTTGTCTTTCTTAACGATTCGACGTTCACCATCGGTGAGTTGAACGTCCACGCCCGCCGCACGCTGCACGATGCCGCCGATCCGGCCTGTTTCGTGATCGAGGCCCGCGACGGCACCCGCGTCGGCGTCGCCAGCGACCTCGGGCACGCCGACGCGCCGGTGATCCGCCACCTCTCCGACTGCGACGGCCTTTTCTTCGAGGCCAACCACGATCTGGACATGCTGCGCCTGGGCAGCTACCCCTGGTCGCTCAAGCGCCGGATCATGTCCCGCTTCGGCCACCTCTCGAACGACGATTCGATGTCGGCCGTGCAGCGGATGATCGGCGCCGACCTCAAGAACCTCTGTCTGATCCACCTCTCCGAGCGCAACAACCACGAGTCGATCGTCCGCGATATGGCCGGCCGCCTGTTGTCGCGCCTCGGCGTGACGAATCAACTCGAGCTATCGATCGCCAAACAGTTCGAAGCCACCGGCGTCTACGAGATCTCCCGCCGCCGCCCCACCCGCCCCCGCCTCCCGGCGCTGAATACGCAGATGGCGCTGTTTTAGGAGGGCGGTGCCGACGAAGATTTGCCAAGATCGGGAGCAACGGTCCTCAACTGCGTGAGGACGTTCTGCCCCGCATAGAAGAGCGGCCAGAGGGTGTCCCGTTTCTCGCCGAGATCGTGCTCCCGCCGTTCTGCCACGTAGACCGCCTCGCGCGTCCGAACATAGAAGCGGACGTGCGCGGGCGGCGGATAGGGGAAGTCGGACGTCGCAGCCATCTGATTGAGATAACCGGCCGATTCCCGGACGAAGGCAATTGCCGCCCGCCGGACATTCTCGTGACGGATGCCGCCGATGATGCCTCCGCCGCTGCTGATGTACAGGCTGGCATCTCCCGTCAAGGCGGCCATTACGCTGGCGGTGGCGTTCGGGAACCCGATGTCCATGACCACGACCAGCGGTTCGTTCGCCTCTCCCGTACCGCCACCTGCGGGAACATCGCACAGCACGCCCCGCCGGAGCTCTTTCATCACGTTCCCATCGCCGCCACTCTTCCGCCGCGTCCGCGCCAGACCGGCAACGACGATGGCGACGACGCCAAGCGCGACAAGCAGCAAAAGGGACGTGCTCATCCGCCGATGATACTAGGCCGGCACGGCCGGCAGCGTTGGTTGCCCAAGGCTCCGCCAGCAGTGGCGCAAGACGCTTCTGCCGCGCAGGCTCCCAGGCGGGGCTGACTTCCTCCTCGGGCTGATGTCTACTCCACCGACACAGGCTGTAGGCCCCTCCAGACGGGCTCTCTGGACGTCCGCGGAGTGGAATCCTGCGCGTCATTTTCTGGTGTTCAGGACACGCTGTGGCGGTAAAGTGAGAATCTGGCAGCTCTGGTGTCTGGTTCGAAGGAGTCGAGGAACTCATGACGGTATCCGACATCGTTCGAGAGAAGCGCGAGGAGGTCCTCGCCATCGCACGCAAACATGGAGCGTCCAACGTGCGCGTTTTCGGCTCCGTCGCGCGAGGGGAGGCAGCCGAGCAGAGCGACATTGACCTGCTGGTCGATCTCGCTGCCGGCCGCAGCCTGTTCGACCTCGGCGCATTGGTGATGGAGCTCAATGAATCGATTGGGCAGCATGTGGACGTCGTTACCGATGGCGGTATCAGGAGCCGAATTCGCGATCGTATCGTCGCGGAAGCCATCCCGCTGTGAGAGATCCGGTCGAACGAATCCGCGACATGGTCGAAGCGATCGATCGCATCGAGCGTTATGCCGAGCGGGGGAGGGAGGCGTTCGATCGCGATGAACTTATCCAGAGCTGGTTCATCCGCCATCTCCAGATTCTCGGCGAAGCAGCCCGCGCTCTGCCCGATGACATCCGTCAGAAGGCCCCGGATATCGAATGGAAGAAGAGCATGCGGCATGTGCTCGTGCACGACTACTTCGGTATCGATCGAAACGTCGTGTGTGGGCGACGGTGAAAAGCGAGTTGGGGCCACTTAAGGCTTCTCTCGCGATTCTTCTCGTGAACCTTTCCGCTGAACCGCCATCTTGAGATCACAAATTGTGATCTCAAGATCGCAGCCATCGCACGTCGGCGGCAACCACAGCCGGTCCGTTCTACGATCGGTGGATCGCATTGATTCACGACTCCTTGAGTCTTCGCTCAGCAATCACCGCCTACCTCGAGTCACTCGAGCGTTGTAAACTCTTCCTACGCATGGCGACCGAGAACGCGCGAGTGATCCCGACCGAGATCGTGACACTCGACCCTGCCGACGTGATGGGCGGCCTCAACGAATATGAGAGACGCCACGCTCCGGAGCAACTATTCGCTTGCGGCGAAGTTGCGTTGCTACGTGCGTCTGCGCGCGTCGCGGTCGTCGGATCGCGAAAGGCATCGCTGCCTGGTCGAAAGCGGGTGGCGAGACTCGTCAGCGCATTGGTCGAGCGCGATGTTGTGATCGTCAGCGGCCTCGCGGCCGGTATCGACACCGTAGCTCACGAAGAAACGCTCAGACGAGGCGGACGCACGATCGCAGTTCTTGGAACCCCGATCGACGAAGGGCATCCCGCGGCGAACGCGCCGCTTCAGGCGCGGCTGATGAAGAGTCACCTCGTCGTGACGCAGTTTCCTGTTGGTCACCCCACGCTCCGTTCGAACTTCCCGCGGCGCAACCGCACCATGGCCCTTCTCTGCCACGCCTCCGTGATCGTCGAAGCTGGTGAATCGAGCGGGACGCTGTCCCAAGGGTGGGAAGCGCTCCGGCTGAACCGGCCACTGTTTATTCTCAAGTCGGTGTTCGAGAACGAAGAGCTGACCTGGCCCGAAGAGATGCGGGAGTACGGAGCGCAGGTGCTCGAAGATGTGGAGCAGATCCTCCACGTCCTTCCGATCGGACTTCCACCGCTGGAAGAAGTTGCTTTCTAAGTAC
The DNA here is from genome assembly GCA_035569395.1 of Thermoanaerobaculia bacterium. Classification (GTDB taxonomy): domain Bacteria; phylum Acidobacteriota; class Thermoanaerobaculia; order Gp7-AA8; family Gp7-AA8; genus JADGNZ01. Next base: position 82,657 of record DATMNC010000002.1, read on the forward strand.
ACGTTCCCGGAAGAGGGGTGCCCCGTCGGCGGCTGACCGATTTGAGCCGGCGAAGCCGGCGTAAGGTCCGTCCCCCGGCTTCAGTCGGGGGAAACGCGGGCATCCATTTTTCCGAGCCCGCTTCAGCGGGCGATAGAGAGGGACACCGCTCTTCTGTCGCCCGCCCCGGCTCAAAGCCGGGGGCCACGGACCTTAAGCCAGCGTCGCTGGCGCAGGCGGTGCCTCCGAAGTCGCCTTCAGAAAATGCAGGGGGAAGGCGACTAAATGATTTTGGCAACATCAGAACACTATATTATTCTGCAAGAGCGAAAAATCATTCCGTCGGAACGAATTTTGATTCCGCGGGAGCGTTCCGGCGTTCTGACGGAAACGAATTTCGTTCCGATGGATCAAAATTCGTTTCCGACGGAGCCGCCGAGCGCTCCGCGAGAGTCAAAATTCGTTCTGACAGAATAATATAATGTTCTTTCAGAATGAATTTTGGTTCTCGCAGAATAGTATAATGCTCTGTCAGAACAGATTTTGGTTCCCGCAGAATCGTATGATGCTCTGCAAGAACAGAGTCTGCTTCCTGACGAGGACTGTCCCGCCACGTTAGATACGAAGAGGGCGCCCTCAATACGGCCACGCGAGCGCCGACGCAAACCCGGGGATGACCGTCCCCAGCCACTCCGACTGCGCCGACACCAGATCGCGCAGCTCCGCCGCCAGCACCGCGTCGACGGACTTCCCCTCCCGCGCCGCCAGCTTTTCCAGCGCCACGACCTCCATCCGCGGAATGCGCACCTCCAGATCGCAGAGCCGGAGCAGTTCCGGAATCGCCTCCGCCACATCGGTGCCGAGCGCCTCTTCGATCGCCTCCTGCTCCCAGAACCCCATCGCGAACGACACCAGCTCCGCCCACGACAGCACGACGCCGTCCCGCGTCGCCTCCCCCTCCAACTCCCCAACCTCCATCCACCCCTCGACATCCTCGACACTCATCCCGATCGCTCCCGCCGCCGCGGCGGGCGTGTAGGTGGGGTGGGGGTGGAGGAAGAGGTCGCGGATCAGGGTGGGGGTGGTTGTCGTCATCGCAGACTCCTTTGCGTGGCTTTCGAAGAAAGATTCGACGAGAATGCTGATCCCAACGCTGGTTGGAAGACTTTATTCCAACGGCAGTGTGGAATGCAAGGGTGCAGGAAGCCCAGCTCTTCGGCCGCCGTCTCCGCGAGCTCCGCAAGGCAAGCGAGCTGACTCAGGAAGCGCTTGCCGAGGCCGCCGACCTCTCGGGCAACTACATCAGCGATCTGGAGCTGGGTCTGAAGGTGCCGAGTCTGACGATCCTTGTCCGTCTCTCCGAGGCGCTCGACATCGGTACCCCGGAGTTGCTCGCGGACTTCACGCGGAGTGCCGTGAAGAGGTTGAAGGTGCGTCAGCACCGGGTGTGACGTGGTCCTGGAACACCGCCGGACAATCCGGGTGTTATACTTTCGACATCTGCTCCCCGTTGGATCAGCCCTCTGGGCCTCTGGCGGGGTTTTGTATTTTGGGGGAATGTTGGACCTTCGCTCACACGGCAGGAAGAGGACAATGCATGCCTGCTGAGCCGGCCAACAAGCGCGCTGTCGCCTTCATCGATGGGCAGAATCTCTTCTATGCGGTCAAGTATGCGTTTGGCTACTCCTACCCCAACTACGATATCCGGCGCTGACCGCGGCGGTTTTCGGCCGCCGAGGGTGCCTGGTATCCGGGATTCGTTTCTACACCGGAATCCCCAAGTGTCGATGACGATCCCTTCTGGAACCACTTCTGGAACGCGAAGCTAGCGGTTATGGGCACGAGGGGCGTCGTCACGTTCGCCCGCAATCTCCGATACCGCAATCAGACCGTCCCGCTATCCGACGGCACGAGCACGACCGTTCTGGTAGGCCAGGAAAAGGGCATCGATGTCCGGTTGGCGCTTGACGTTGTACGGCTCGCCCGTGAAGACGCATATGACGTGGCTGTCCTCTTCAGCCAGGATCAGGATCTTTCCGAGGTCGCCGATGAGGTCAGGGCCATCTCGATCGCTCAACAGCGATGGATCAAGGTGGCCTGCGCCTATCCAGTCAGCCCTGCCTATACCAATTCGCGAGGGGTGAACAAGACCGATTGGGCGGGGGTGTAGGAAGAGGTCGCGGATCAGGGTGGGGGTGGTTGTCATCGCGTCTCCTTTGCGTGTCTTCTCAGAACGAGCGAATATCAACTATCGACGATGGAGTCTACATCAACGATCGTTGAAGCTCAACCCGACATGGCCGTCGAAGCAGAGATCTTCGGAAAGCGCCTGCGCCAGCTCCGCCTCGCCGCCGGCTGGACCCAGGAGCAGTTCGCCGAAGCCGCGGGAATCACGACGACGTATACGAGCGATCTCGAACGGGGGACGAAGGTGCCGAGTCTCACGATCGTCTTGCGGATCAGCAAGGCCTTCAAGATGCCGATCGCTGAGTTGCTCCGCGATTTCACGGTGGAGGGGGTGCGGCGGTTGAGGTTGGACTAGTGCCGCCTGCGACACCCAGGTATGGGACTGTGACCGCTGTCAATGGTAATCTGACGGAAGGGAGGGAAGATGCGTCTTCTGGACCTTTGGCAGTCAGATCCGTCAATCGAAAATAAGCGACTTGAACAAATAATCGCCTTTGCGGGTGAGGGCCGCTTCGCTGAAAACAACGATACCTCACGCGAGTTTCGCCAGTACCTCAGCCGTGTCGGCCCAGAGAGGTTGAAATCCTACTGCGCGGAATGTCTGTCGGGAGATAAATTTGCGGCCGCCGCATTTGCGCTGCAGGATGTAATCAACGAGATCGGTAGGCGCCTCGGATTCTCGGTACAACCAGGTAGGTATCGCGGAGTAACAGGGGAGATTGGCTACGACGGTCTTTGGACGTTGCAACGCGGACACGTCTTGGTCGTGGAGGTCAAGACCTCTGACGCTTACCGCGTGTCCCTTAATACTGTCGCAGGCTATCGGAAGCGCCTGATCGAGAACGAATCAATACCGAGGGACGATTCGTCGTGCCTGATCATTGTCGGAAGACAGGACACCGGTGGCCTCGAGGCAGAGGTGCGCGGATCGCGACACGCCTGGGAGATGAGGCTTCTCAGCATTGACGCGTTGCTTAAGTTGCTTGACCTTCGGCAGCGGCTTGAAGATCCCGGTGTGGTGCGAAGAGTTGGGGAGATTCTCGTTCCACATGAGTTCACACGCGTTGACGACATTGTGGATATTGTCTTCGAAACCGCAGAGGACACATTGGTGGAGCAGCCGACGAATGCATCGGCCGCCGCAGAAATTTTGGATGTCGAAGAAGAGGATGATGAATCCCCTGGTCCAAGAATGGACATCATGGCGGTCGGTCGCGACTCTGCAGCCAGAGTGGCGAAAAAGGTCAATGCGCCGCTGATCCAACGGTCACGTGGCACGTTCTCTTCGGCGGATGAGTCCTTGAGAGTCGTCTGCGCGTACTCGAGAACATATGGAGCCGCGCCAGAGGGCGGCTTCTGGTTCGCCTTTCATCCTTACCAAAAAGACTATCTGGACAAGGCAAAGCAGGGTTTCGTAGCTCTCACGTGCGGTGATGCGGCAACGATTCTCCTGATTCCGATTCTGGACTTCTCGGATTGGCTAACTGGTATGCACGAGACGATTTCGCCAGATCGCCGCTACTGGCATGTGCGTATCAGAAGGGTCAGCGGTCGGTTCACCATGTATCGCCGGAAGGGTCAAGAAAGAATCGAGCTGACAAAGTACCTGGTGTGATGCCGAGGGTGGAGTGATGCAGCCGTAAAGCTGGACTAGCGCACCATCCGCATCGGCAGCCCGACTCTGTCCATCGGCGGATCGACCGGCATCGTTTGCGAGTCCCCGTTCACGATCCGTTGCGCCGTCCACAGCGCGGCGAAGGCGTCGGCGATGTCGTCGTTTGAGGCGTGTCTCGGTTTTATCTGATTGCGCGCGGTTTCGAACGCCAGCGGGCCGAAGTGGCGGGCGATGAGGTTGCGGCGGATGGCGTGTCCCTCTGGGGTTTGCTTGGGAGGGATGATCGGGGCTCCGGACCAGGTGCTGAATGTCAGCTCGGGGTGCACCTCGAACACTCGGCCGCGGAGGGCGGTGTCTGTCTGCAGCGCATCGTCGACTTCGCGGATCTTCGGGTAGATCGCCCACGCCTGTTGCGGGATTCCCTTCTTCTGCGCTGCCATCGACGCCGCGTTCGCCTCGGCGTACGTCGACGCGGACAACGCGCCCCGGATCGGGGAGGGGAAGACGCTGGTCCCTCGTTTTGGTCCGAGGTGACGGCGGGCGTCGAGATCGCACTGCCGAGGACCGTGGTCTGTGAGGCCGATCGGGATGTCGATGGCAATCACAGCGGCGTCGAGGGCGTTCGTCAGGTCGGAGAAGGTGAGGAAGACGTGCGCTGTGATGTTGTGGTTTTCGGTATGTTCGACGACGGCAATCCAACCGGATGGGCAACCATCCACTCCTGCGATATTGGGCATGAAGGGATGATATGCGGTTAATTCGCCGTTGACTGCGCAACGGACCGGGTGTACGAAGGGCTGTACTCACGACTCGAACATCAGATTCAGAACCAGACTGACCGAGGAGCGCTCTTGCCAACGATCAGTATCTTCTACGGTGTCGTGATTCAGATGTTCGCAGGGGACCATCCACCGCCGCACTTTCATGTCATGTATGCGGAACATGAAGCGCTGATTGACCTGCGGCATCTTCGATTGATGCGGGGCTCGCTGCCGCGCCGGGCCATGGCCCTTGTGCTGGAATGGGCTTCGGAGCATCGTGATGAGCTGATGGAGGATTGGGAGCTATGTCAACGAATGCAGCCGCCCAAGCGGATCGCGCCGCTGAAGTAGTGCCCGCGGTCGAGCCGCGCGCGCCCTGGCGCGTGCGGGAGATTCGCGTCGTGGAACATGGTGTGTTGAACGTTCGCTTCGTCGACGACACGGAAGGGACGTTGGATATGCGCGCGTTGCTCGACAGCGACAAGGTGATCGGGACCGTCTTCGAGCCTTTGCGCGATGCGTCGCGATTCGCCCAGGCGGCGATCCATCTCGGGACCGTGGAATGGCCCGGCGAAATCGATCTTGCTCCTGATGCCATGTACGACGAGATCCGTGCGCATGGGGCTTGGGTTGTCGGTTGAGCAGTGCTGGCGGACCTGAACGAGGCAATGCTGGGCAACACTGGGGGTGGCGAGACCGGAGCGAGACGCCAGCGCTCCGACTGCGCGCCTTCGGCGCGTCTCGACAGCTCGCTGGCGCTCCTTACTTCACCGCGTAGCCGGTGGCTATTAGGGCGTCGCGGATCGGTTCGGGGCGGTCGGTGGTGATCGTGGTGACGCCGAGCCTCGCCATATCGAGCGCGATCGACGGGTCGTCGACGGTCCAGACTACGGGGCGGAGGTTTTCTTCGTGCAGGCGGGTGACGAGCGACGGCGGCACGGCGAAGCTGGTGTCGATGCCGGTCAGGCCGTATTGCTTGATCAGGGCGATCAGGTCGTCTTCCACGTATGGTTTTGTAACCGTTCGGAAGCCGGGGCCTTCGTCGTAGAGGACTTTCCAACTGCCGTGGTCGTAGTCGGCCTCGAAGACGACGATGAGAAGGCAGTCGTTTTCGGGCATCTCTTGCTTCGCAAGAAGGATGGTGTCGATGTCGAAGCTGATGAAGACGACCTGCGCGGCTTTGCCGGACTGGCGGACGATCTCGGCGGTCGGGGGGACCACCTGGGGACCGTCCTTGAGTTCGATGAAGAGCTCGCAGCCGTCTGGCATGGCGTCGAGGACGTCTTCGATCAGCGGAAGGCGCGTGCCGGCGAACTTCTGCGCTTTCCAGCGGCCGGCGTCAAGGGAGCGGAGCTCGGCGGAGAACCGGTCGCGGACGGTCCAACTGGCGTTCGTGGTCCGGTCGGTGGTGTCGTCGTGGATGACGATGACCTGGCCGTCCTTGGTGAGATGCACGTCGAGCTCGCACGCCCGGCAGATCTTCCATCCCTCGGCGAACGCGGGGAGGGTGTTCTCGGGAGGCGCGTCCGGCTGCACGAATCCCTGACCCATGCCGCGATGGGCGACGACCTGGATGATTGGTTTACTCATTGACGAAGACCGTTACCTTTCTCGTGGATCGTGGACCATCGAGCTCGACGAAGTAAATCCCCTGCCACGTGCCGAGGATGAGTTTTCCCGCGCGGTAGGGCCAGGAGAGCGAGCAGCCGATGAGGAGCGAGAGGAAATGAGCGTCGGAGTTCCCTTCGCCATGTTCGAAGCGGACCTTCGGCACGAGAGCGCGCAGGGCCTTGGTCAGGTCGGCCGGGACGTCGGGATCGGCGTTTTCGTTGACCGAGATGGCGCAGGTGGTGTGGGGGACGACGATGGTGGCGATGCCGTCTCCGCCGGTGAGCGATCCGAGCGCCTTCTGCACTTCGGAGGTGATGATGAGGATCTGCTCGCGCGCGGTGGTGCGGAGGGAGAAGGTCTGCTCGCGGAGCATGGTGAATGATAAGCGCGCTGCGCGCGCGTTGTCGGTTGTCGGTTATCGCGGCTATCGGTCACTGACGTGCCAAGAGCCGGCACAGACAAGAGTGTCTGTGCCACATTGCAACCAATAACCGACAACCGAAACGCTGAAGGCCGTTAACGCCACAGCAACCTATAATGAGATCCGGTTGACCCCTCGTTACTTCACGATCCTCGTCATCCTCCTCGTCGCCAGTGCGGCGCATGCGGCCGACGTTCCGATCAGCATGCCGGCGTTCGGTCCGGCTACGAACGGCACCGACGCAGGCATGTCCATCGTGCGGTTGGGCGACGGTTTTCTGGCGATCTGGGGGGAGGGTCCGCCGTGTGGTGATCCGGAGCTGCACGGCATCCGTCTCGATCGCGATGCCCAACCGCGCGATCAGGCCAGCTTCCTCGTGGCGCCGGCTCTCTACGAGACGAGCCTCATCGCCACCGCGGCGGATGGTGACGATGCGTACGTGGCCTGGCGGTCCTATGGGGTCAGCGCGCATCTGATGCGCGTCAGTGCCGATGGCACGGTGACGAAACTATCGGATTCCGTTCCCATCGCCCGTGCGGTCAATATGCGAGCCAGCAATGGCAACGTTCTCTTTCTCGGTTCGCGGAGCAATCTGGGCGACCCGCTGACGGTGACCCTGGTCGACCGCGCGGGGGTGGTTGTGCGAAGCGGTGTGACGATCGTCGGAGATAACGCGTCGGTGATGGATTTCATCGCTGCCAGTGGCGCGTTCCTGTTCGGTTGGGTCGGCGCCGATGGAATCCACGTCACACGCGTCTCGGCGGACGCCGTCGCGGCGAACAGCATTCCGAGCACGCCGGCCATCCTGAGTACGTCAAGCGGGACCTTTTTCCGGCTTGCCTCGAACGGGATCCATTCGATGGCGTCCTGGTTTGACGCGGGTACCCACGAGATCCGCGTGCTTCCTCTCTCGACCTCGGGAGAACCGATGGGAGCACCGATATCGCTCGGAACGTTCTCGCCGGTCGAGGCGCCAGCCATCATCGGAGTCGGTGACGGATACGAAATCCTCCTTCGCGAGGTGACGATCGGCGCCGGACAGATCGCTGCCCTTCGCGTCTCGTTCGATGGAGCTCTGCAATCCGTGCATCACAACCCCGCCATCACCTTCCAGCCGGCGGCGGCCCAGAACGGCGATCGGACTGTCGCGATCTGGAGCGACAGACGGTTTGCGACGAGTAAGGGAGGCGAGATCATTGCCGAGCCGATTGCCATCGACGGCAGCATCGGTGCGGGAACGATCGTCTCGCTCGAGCCGGTGGAGCAACACGTGCGCAAGTTCCTGCCGTTCGCCGGTGGCGTGGCAGCGCTTTGGACGGACAGCGCGCCCAACGATCGTCTTTCCGTCGGCCGTGTGACGCCGGCAGGCGCGCCGATCGACGGAGCCGGGCTGCGCCTTCGCGAATCGATTTACGATCAGAGACACAGCGCAATCGCCACCGACGGCGAGCGGCTTTTTGTTGCATGGACCGAGGGCGACCCATCGTATGTGCCGCACGTGCTGTACGGAGCGGTGGTCTCGTTCAGCGGATCACCGTCGGTCAGCGTGACGCAACTTGCGAGTGACGCCGGCGGCGAGAGCGACGTCGCCGTGGCCTGGAACGGCCAGACGTTTACGGTCGTGTATCAGCGTGTCAGAGCTCACAGTACCGACCTGGCAGCGTTGCGCGTGGACCGCTCCGGCAATGTCGTCGATCCCGACCCGATCCCGCTCACGCCGGCGCGAGTCGGCGATGAGAGTCCCCGCCTTTCATGGAACGGCAGCGACTATCTGCTGGTCTGGCAGCGCTGGTATGACCCCTTCACGTACATCGGAGAGACGTGCTATCCGCCGCAACCTCCGCTGCCGGCGGAGCTCTTCGCGCAGCGGTTCAGCGCATCGTTCACTCCCGCCAGCGCGGAAATCAATCTGGCCACCACGACGAACAAAGACGACTACCTGCTCGACGTGCAGGACGACGACGTCTCTTTCGCCGGAGGCATCTGGCTCGTAATCTGGCTCGACAAGGCCAAGGGCCTGACCAGATACGCCCGGATCGACACGAGCTCCTCCCGCCTCGATCCGCTGAATGGGCAACAACTCCCGGGATTCTACGACAACCCGATTCTCGTACCGGCGTCAGAGGGCTGGACGGTTGCCGGACATGAGGGATACGGCCCGCATGGAGCTGGCCGCGGTCTTGCCCTGACTCGGATCGACGCCAATGGCGTGGCGACGTCGGTTCCAACGATTGTCTTTTCCGGGACCAGCGCCGTGGAAGCCGTTGCCCTGACGCCGATTCCGCTCGTAGCGTACAAGCGGCCCTCGTCAGCCGCGGCGTACATCGCCTCGCTGGCGCAGCGTTCGCGCGCAGCGCGTCACTGAGACTGCCTTCGGCGTTGGGGTGCTCGGTTACCGATCGCAGCAGCTGCCAAGTACCAGCACAGACAAGAGTGTCTGTGCCACATTGCCGGCGGCCTTCGGCCACCGACCACCGGCAACGCCGAAGGCAGACAACCGACAACGCGCCGAAGGCGCAGTTATAATCGGCGCACCCGTCTGAACCCATGCCCTTCTTCTGCATCCACTGCAGGTCGGAAATCGATTCGAAATTCAAGGCGTGCCCGTATTGCGGGGAGCCGATCACCGATTTCCTCCGAAAACACCTCGAGCAGCCCCTCGACGGGAAGTACAAGATCCTTTCGCGTCTCGGCATCGGGGGGATGGGGGAGGTCTACAAGGTCCTCCACCTCCATCTGAACGCGATCCGGGTGATCAAGCTGATGCGTACCAGCATCGCCGGTGAGGTGGGGGCGGATGACCGCTTCCTGCGCGAGGCGCGGCTGGCCACACGCATCAACCATCCCAACGTGGCCGCGCTCTACGACTTCTCCACCCTCGAAGACGGCTCGCGTTACATGGTGTGGGAGTACATCGAGGGGACGAACCTTCACGAGCTGATCGAGACGCATGGGCCGCTCTCGCCGAAGTACGCGGCGCGGCTGGCCATCGAGGCGCTGCACGGGCTCGAGGCCATCCATCGCGCCGGCATCGTCCATCGCGACATCTCCCCCGAGAACATCATGATCGCCCGCGATGAGGAGGGGGAGCAGCATGTGAAGCTCATCGACCTCGGCATCGCCAAACAGGGGGATGGCACCGAGGGGAACAAGACCAAGACCGGGATGTTCGTCGGCAAGTGGAAGTACTGCTCGCCCGAGCACCTGGGCATGCTCGACGCCGGCGAGCGCATCGACGGCCGCGCCGACATCTACTCCTTCGGCATCGTCCTCTACGAGATGCTGACCGGCGTGCCGCCGTTCCAGGCGGAGACGCCGCACGCCTACCTGATGCTGCATTCGTCGGAGAAGCCGCGCCCTTTGCGCGAGGTGAATCCGTCGATGCCGGATTCGCCGGAGCTGGAGGCGCTGATCTTCAAGGCGCTGGAGAAGGACCGGAAGAAGCGTTTCGCCTCGGCGCGGGAGATGGCCCGCGCGCTGGAAGTGCTCGAACCGTCGCTGGACGATCGGATCGGGGCTCCGCCGCCGCTGCCGAAAGCGTACGAGGTGACCGAGGAGCCGACGAAGCTGAGCACGCCGACGGTGCCGAGCAGCGGCGTGCCGTTGAAAACACCGGTTGTCGATCCGAACGCATCGACGGTGCTGACGGCGAATGGCGAGCCGATGGCGCGCGAGCTGCGCAAGGTGTCGACGACGGATGTCGTGCCGGTTCCGGGGCGGTGGCGCTCGGGGATGTGGATCGCCATCGTGCTGGCCCTCGTGGTCATCGCCGCGGCGGCGGTGATCATGCTACGGAAGCCGGAGCCGGGGGTGAAGAAGACGATCGCGCGGCCGGTTGCCGCGCCGGTGGTTCCGGCCGCCCAGGGGCGGGTGGCGCTGAACGCGTTTCCCTGGGGTGAGGTGACGAGCATCCGCAACGTCGCCAACGGCGCGACGGTCGATCTGAAGGCGCCGTTCGTCACGCCGGCGCCGGTCGATCTGGCGCCGGGGACATACGAGATTACCCTGTCGAACCCGGCCTATCGTTCGTCCATCATCCGCAAGGTGGATGTGAAGGCGGGCGAGGAGCAGGTCGTCAACGTGCAGTTTGCCGATCCGGCGACGGCCACGCTTCCGCAACTCTCGGGAGGAGCGCCATGAAGCGCGTGGCCATTGCCCTGCTGCTCGCGGTGGCTCTGCCGGCGGCGGCCGCGGAGAGGTGGGTGGAGGCGTACAACCGCGGCGTGACGCAGGTGCGGGCCTCGAACTTCCAGGCAGGCGCGCAGTTGCTGCAGCGCGCCATCGAGGAGATGCCGCAGGAGAATGCGGCGCAACGCGTGCGCGACCAGATCTTCACCTACACGCCCCATTTCTGGCTCGGCATCGCCCGTTTGAACCTCGGCGATCCCGACGGGGCGTTGCACGAGTGGAAGGTTTCCGAGGAGCAAGGGGCGATTCAGAACACGCCGTATTTCGCGCAACTGCGCGATCTGATCGGGAGAGCGAACTCGGAGAAGCAGCGCCGCGCGGAAGCGGCGGCATCGCCGAGCAAGCAGGAGGCGAACAGCGCCATCGGCCGGGCGCTCTCGGCGCAGATGGATGCCGTGACCGCGGGCGGCGACCGCAGCGAGACCTATCACGCCGCGCAGCGGAGGCTGGCGGAAGCGAAGGACATCAATGCGAAGGCGGGCATCGATGTGCGCGTATACAAGCGATCGGCCGAGCTGGCTGAGGAAGCGCGCGATCTGTTCGCGAACGCCGCCGATGATGCCAAGAAGCAGCGGGCATCGCGGCCGGTGAGGCCGAATCCGTTGCCGCAGCGAAAGCCGGCGCCGGGAGAGGTGATCATCCCGTTCGACGACCTGCCGCAGCCGAAGCAGACCGTGCAACCGCAGCCTCCCCCGCCGGTTCCTGTTCCGGTGCCGGTCACGCAGACGGTTCCGCCGCCGCAGCCGAAGCCGGAGGTGAAGAAACCAGAGCCGCAGCCGGAGACCGAGAGCGAGGCGATGGTTGCCGCGCGCATGGCGGTGCAGCAGTACCGGCGGCGGCTGGTGACGTTGAATCTGTCGACATCCGAGGCGCAGCGTCTCGACGGAGAGCTGAAGCCGCAGAGCGATGCCAGGACGATCCAGCGGGTCCTCGATCAGGTTGCGGCGAAGGAGCGCGAGCTCGATGCCCGGAAGCCGGCCGAAGTCGTGACCGCCCCCGATCCGTCGCGCGAACAGTTGGAGTCGGCATACCGCGCCTTTGCCGCGGGCGATCTGGCGTCATCCGACCGCGCCCTCACGCAGCTCCTGTCGACGAAGGAGAGCGCGGAGGCGTACCTTCTTCGCGGCTGCTCCCGCTACACGCAGGCGATGCTCTCGCGGAACAGTGCCCCGCTCCTCGCCAGCGCGACCGCGGATATGACAACCGCACTGCGTTTGAATCCCTCACTGCACCTCGATCCGACGTCATGGTCACCGAAGCTCGTGGCGTTTTTCGAGAAGGTGAAGGGGCGGTAGGCCTGCGGTTGCGCGGTTGCGCAGTCTCGGGGTTGGGGGCGCAAGGTTGCAATGTACGACGCCGCGATAGCGGCTCAAGAAGGTAGCCAGGGGTGCGAGCGTTTTTTGCGAGCACCCCTGGAACCCGGTGCGATCTGAAGTCGTGCCGCGTCAGCGGCACTGGACGAAGTCCGATTGCTCAAGTGCCGCTGACGCGGCACCAAACTATGCATCTCGTTACCAGGGGTGCTCGCAAAAAACGCTCGCACCCCTGGCTACCGTCTTGTCGCCGCTAACGCGGCAAGAATCCCCAGCAACCCAGCAACCACACACCGCGAGACCGCGCAACCCCGAGACCCCGCAACCCCGTCACCCCAGCAGCTTCTCCAGCTCCGCAAGCAGCGCATCCGACTCGTACGGTTTCTGGAGGTAGCCGACGTGTTTTCCGACGACGTGATTCTTCAGAAGGTTCTCGTCGCCGTGGCCCGTGGAGAAGAGGACGGGGAGGTTGGGCCAGCGGGAGGCAACCTCGTCGTATAACGTGAGGCCGTCGACGTCGGGCAGGCCGAGGTCGAAGATCACGGCGTCTGGCATTCGGGCGGCAATCCTGGCGACGGCCTCGGCACCGAGGCGAACCCAGTCGACGGAGATTTCCTCGTAATCGAGGAGCGCGGCCAGGCCGGTTCCGACGGAATCGTCGTCCTCGATCATCATCACGTGTGTTCCGGCCGGGAGCGTGTGGCCGGGTTGCCGCTCCTCCGGTTGCCGGGGGGGCGTGACCGCGGCCGGCTCGGCAGCGGGAAGGATGACGTGGAATGTGGTCCCCTCGCCCAGGATGCTCTCCGCGAAGATATGTCCCTCGTGCTGCTGCACGACCTGCGACGCCACGGCCAGACCGATGCCAGTTCCTCCGAACTTCTTGGTCGTGAAGAGAGGCTCAAAAATATAGCGCAGCGTGTCTTGCGGCATTCCGATGCCGGTATCAGCGATCGTGAAATGCACGGCATCGATGGGACGATCATTGCCGTTGCGCAGGGTATCGGCCACGGCGCGAACCTCCAGCCGGCCGCCGTTCGGCATGGCGTGATGGGCGTTGACGACCATGTTCGCAAAGACCTGCCGGAGCTGATGGGCGTCGGCGAGCATGGTCAGCGACGGGTCGGCGTCGACGGTTACGGTAACGGCCGTACCGGCGAGCTGCTCCAGCTCCGACTGGAATGCCAGCAGCCATTCAGCGACGTTCACGGCCACGCGTGACGGTTCGGCGATGCGCGTGAAGCGTAGGATCTCCTGCGTGATCCGTTTGCCGCGCGCCACGGCGTCGGCGATGCGCGGGGCGGCCATTTTCACCGTCGGCTCCGATCCGGCTTTTCTGGTCAGGAGGTCGATGAAGGGCTGGATTCCCATCAACACGTTGTTGAATTCGTGGGCGACCGATGCGGCCAGGCGTCCCAGGCTGGAAACGCGCTCAGCCTGCAGGAGCCTGTTCTCGAGCCGCCGCCGCTCGGTTACGTCCTGGACGACGCCGACGATCCGTATTGCGTTTCCGCGCTGATCGAGAACGCGTTGACCGCGCAGATGAAGGATCCGCTCGTTGCCGCCCGGCGTGCGGAAACGGTGCTCGACATCGAGCGGCAGATCTTCCGCCCGTGCTGTTTCGCAGGCGGCGGCAAAGCGATCCCGGTCGTCGGGGTGGACGTACTTCGTCAGCAGCTCCGAGAGCGTAAGGCCACCGACCGGGTCGAGGTCGAGGATCTCCAGCAACTCCGCGGACCCCTCGATGGCGTCGCTGGGGATGTGCCAGCCCCAACTGGCGATGCGCGCCGTCTGCTGCGCCTGGCGAAGCTGCGCCTCGCGCTGCCGCAGCCGTTCGCTCTCGCCCACCGGGGGCTCAAAACCGTCGAGCGGCGTTCCGACGATCACGAATCCGGAAACCGCGGTGTTCTGACGTATGGGAGCCGCGGTCAGAAAGACCAGTCCGCCGTGGTGATCCACACGGCGTGCGCCCGACCACGAGCGCCCGGCGCGCAACTCTTCGAACAGCCGCGACGGCTCGGCGAGAGGGTCGTCCTTTGGCACAACCTCGCCCAGCGGCCGGCCGATAACCACGGAGGCATTCTTTCCGTACAACTCCTGAGCGCCGTGATTCCAGGACACGATCTTCCCCTCCAGGTCGGTTGCGATGACCGCCTGGGAGATGGAGTCAATCAAAGTCTCAGCGCCGAACATCAGACCTGCGCGGTTGCTGCCGGAAGAACCGCGAACCGAATTGTATTGTCTGGAAGAGTTGCAGCATATACTTACAGCCGTAGTGAAGCAAGAACGCGTACTCATCGTCGAAGACGATCGCGCCGCCGAGTTGATCCTGCGAATCCCGCTGGAACGGGAAGGGTTCGTGGTCGACTTCGTCGAAGAAGGCTATGCGGCCATCGAGAAGTTGCGCTCGCATGAGTACTCCGCGGCCATCCTCGATCTCATCATCCATCACGGGCTGAACGGATTCGGTGTCCTCAATTTCATCGAGATGGAGCAGCCGGAGCTGCTGGACCGCGTCTTTCTCATGACCGGGATGTCGGAGCAGACGGTGATGAACACCGCCCCGCAACTGGTGTCGCGCCTGTTCCGGAAACCGTTCAGCTACCGCAAGCTCGTCCTGGCCGTCGTTGCGGCGGTGCGGCCGGACAACGGTCTGGATGAGGCCATGCAGAGGCGGCTGCTGATCGTCGACGATGACCGGATGTCCGCCGAGCTGGTGGCCGCGCTCGGCCGTCGTCTGGAAATGCAGGTCGAGCTCGCGGAGAACGGGCGCGAGGCCATCGAGAAGCTTGCCACCACGCGTTTCGACGCCATCGTCCTCGATCTGCTGATGCCCGGCATCGACGGCTTCGGCGTGCTCGAGTATCTCGATCGCTGCCAGCCTGAGGTGTTGTCTCATACGATCATTTCCAGTGGGTTGCCACAGAAGTACCAGGAGCGGGTGGCGGAATACGGCATCTACGGCGTCCTGCCAAAGCCGGTCAATCATGAGGCACTGCTGGCGATGATCGTGCGTTGCATCCAGCAGCAGAGCGCCGAGGTCGATCCCAGGCGCGCGAACGGGTCGTGAATCCGCGGCTTCGCCGCGTTGTCGGTTGTCGGTTGGTTGCGCTGCGGCGCGGGGCACAGACAAGAGTGTCTGTGTCACATTGGTTCTCTACTTAATCCACGATCCACTAGTCGACTATCCACAGGATAGGTGGATCAGGACCGCACTGCGTCCTGATCCACTGATCACCGGATCACGAATGTCCCGTGGTCTGCGAATGAATCCGCATGCCGTAGAACGACCGGTAGACGAAGATCATCGAGATGATGAAGAAGACGACGGAGAGGATGCGGGTCAGCCCCTGCTGCCCGTTCTTAGTCATCTCGACGGCCAGCTCGACGGCGAGGAGGCCGAAGAGAGTGGTGAATTTGATGACCGGGTTCATGGCCACCGACGACGTGTCCTTGAACGGATCGCCGACCGTGTCGCCGATGACGCATGCGGCGTGCAGCGGCGTCCCCTTCTCTTTCAGCTCCACCTCGACGATCTTCTTGGCGTTGTCCCAGGCTCCGCCGGCGTTGGCCATGAAGATGGCCTGGTAGAGACCGAAGAGCGCGATCGAGATCAGGTAGCCGATGAAGAAGAACGGGTCGAAGCAGGCGAAGGCGAGCGTGGAGAAGAAGACCGTCAGGAAGATGTTGAACATCCCCTTCTGCGCGTACTGCGTGCAGATGGCTACGACCTTCTTCGAATCCTCGACCGAGGCACGCGTGGCACCGGCATCGAGATGCATGTTGGCCTTGATGAACTCGACGGCCCGGTAGGCGCCGGTGGAGACGGCTTGCGTCGATGCGCCGGTGAACCAGTAGATCACCGCGCCGCCGACGACGAGGCCGAGCAGGAACTGCGGGTTCATCAGCGACAGCTTCGGCACGTTCACGGTCAGCTTGTTCGTGAGTATGACGATGATGGAGAAGATCATCGTGGTGGCGCCGACGACGGCGGTGCCGATGAGGACCGGCTTGGCCGTGGCTTTGAACGTGTTGCCGGCGCCGTCGTTGGCCTCGAGGAAGTCTTTCCCCTTCTCGAATGACGGGGTGAAGCCGAAGTCGCGCTTGATCTCCCCCTCGATGCCGGGGATCGATTCGATCGTCGACAGCTCGAAGACCGACTGGGCGTTGTCGGTGACCGGGCCGTAGGAATCGACGGCGATGGTCACGGGACCCATACCCAGGAAACCGAAGGCGATCAGGCCGAAGGCGAAGATGGCCGGGGCGATCATGAGCAACGGATCGCCGTGAGCATTGAGCGGGAACATGCTGCTGATCCAGGCGCCGACGCCCATCAGAGCGGCGATGGTGATGCCCATCCAGTAGGCGCTGAAGTTGCCGGCGATGAGGCCGGCCAGGATGTTGAGCGAGGCGCCGCCTTCGCGCGATGCCGTGACCACTTCCTGCACGTGCCGCGATTCCGTCGAGGTGAAGACTTTCACCAGCTCGGGGATGATGGCGCCGGCGAGCGTGCCGCAGGTGATGATCGTGGAGAGCTTCCACCACATCGAGGCGTCGCCGCCTAGCGTGGGGATGAGCAGGTACGACACGGCGTACGTGACACCAACAGAGAGGATCGAGGTGATCCAGACCAGCGACGTCAGCGGCGCCTCGAAGTTCATGGTGTCGGCGTTCTTGAACCTTGCTGAGGCCACGGCGCCGTTGATCCAATACGAGAGGGCCGAGGTGATGATCATCAGCACGCGCATGACGAAAATCCAGACCAGGAGTTGCGTCTGCACCTGAGGACTATTCACCGCGAGGAGGATGAAGGTAATCAGGGCCACGCCGGTGACGCCGTAGGTTTCGAATCCGTCGGCGGTGGGGCCGACCGAGTCGCCGGCGTTGTCGCCGGTGCAGTCGGCGATGACGCCGGGGTTCCGGGCATCGTCTTCCTTGATGTTGAAGACGATCTTCATCAGGTCGGAGCCGATGTCGGCGATCTTGGTGAAGATGCCGCCGGCGATGCGGAGGGCCGCGGCGCCGAGCGATTCACCGATGGCGAAGCCGATGAAGCACGGTCCGGCGTAGTCGCGCGGCACGAAGAGAAGGATGAAGAGCATCAGCACCAGCTCGGTGGAGATGAGCAGCATGCCGATGGACATGCCGGCCTTGAGCGGGATGTCGTAGGTGGGGAACGGCTTCCCGCGCAGCGAGGCGAAGGCCGAGCGCGAGTTGGCGAAGGTGTTGACCCGGATGCCGAACCAGGCCACCCCATAGCTGCCTGCGATGCCGACGAGGCTGAAGACGATGATGATGGAGGTCTTCGTGACGCCGTAGTGCCGCAGCACGCCGAAGTAGAAGACCATGATGACGCCGATGAAGAGCTCCAGCAGCAGGATGAACTTGCCCTGCGTCTGCAGGTAGGTCTTGCACGTCTCGTAGATGAGCTCCGAGATCTCGAGCATCGACTTGTGCACTTCGAGCTTCTTGAGCTTCACGTACATCACGAAGCCGAAGAGCAGGCCGAACACGCAGACAATCAGCCCGAAGAGGAGCAAGTTCCGCCCGCTGACCCCGAGAAATGAGACTGTTCTGAGATCCGGCAGCACGAGATTGGCCTCGGTCTGCGCTTCCTTGGGCTGGCTGGCCAGGCTCGAATCCTGTGCCGCTACCGGCGCGTTGCCGGCCGGTTGTGATGTGGTCGCGCTTTGCGCCTGCGCAACGCCGGCGATGCAGACCATCAGCATCGCCAGGACCAGCGTGCGCGTGATCCATGACTTCATAGGGTCCTCCAAAGATTTGTATGCGGTGAGTTCCGCGAACCCGGGGGTTCGGGTAAGGGCGCGGATTGTAACAGACGGAGGTGATGGGGGTGGGGGCAACGGAGCGCCGGCGTCCCGCCGCCGAGGCGCCACAGAAACCAGAAACCAGAAATGGCGGCTGAGCGGAGCATTTCTGGTTTCTGGTTTCCAGCGGAAATGGTGGAGTCTCGCGGTTTCTGGGGGGAGGCGTGTGGGAGAATCAGGAGTCATGAGCGCAGACCCTCTCGACAGTCTCGACGACCTCTCGGAGGAAGAGAGCGATCGGCTCTGGGCGGAAGAGGCGGAGCGTAGGTTCGCGGACTATAAGGCGGGCAATGTCGAGGCGATACCTGCGGATGAGGTTTTCGCACACCTGAGAGCTCGTCTCCGGGCTAGATAAGTCGAGGCGGCCGAACAAATGTCAAGCCGAGGAGCGGCGATATCTACGTAGCCCGCGGCGTGAACGGGCTGTTGAATAAGTAACACTGGGGAGCGCTAAGTGCTGCCGGTGTAGGATGCCCCGATGCCCGGCGAGCGATCGCTGTCCGACGTTCTGCGCAACTCGCTGAATTATAGTGACTTGCCGTTTCGAGACTTCGTCGAGCTCGCTCTCTACCACCCCGAGTTCGGCTACTACGCGCGGCCGGAATCGCCGGTCGGACGGGAAGGGGACTTCATCACGTCCCCTCTGCTCAGCCCGGTGTTTTCGTTCGCTCTCGGCAAGCTCGTCGATGAATTCATGAGCCGCGCTGGCGACGCCGTGTCGCAGGTCGTGGACATCGGATGCGGAGATGGCACGCTAATCGGTGCCTTGGCCCAGGGGGCCGGGGGGCGGTGCGATTTCTTCGGTGTCGACCGCAACCTCGGCCGCGCCCAACCGCATCCGGGCGTCACCTACGCCATCTCTCTCAGCGATATCCCTCCAGCCGAGGCCCGCCTCATCATTAATAATGAGCTGTTCGATGCGTTGCCCTTCGCCCGGCTGGTTCAGCGGGGGGAGGAGCTGCACGAACTGTGGGTGACGGAGCGGGACGGTGCTCTCGACTGGACCGAGCATGAGGCGGATGCGCGGTATGACGAATACTTCGCGGAGCGCGGCATCGAGCTGGACGATGGTCAGTTTGCCGATGTCTCGCTCGAATGGCCAGCGCTTTACGACGACCTTTGCCGCTTCGTGCAGCGGGGGCTGATCGTCACCTTTGACTATGGGCTGCCGCAGACGAAGCTCTTTCGCGGGCGGATGCGGCGTTTCGGAACGGCGGCGGCGTATTCGCGGCACCGCGTCAGCCGCGACCTTCTCGTCAATCCCGGCGAACAGGATCTGACGGCGCACATCAACTTCGACGATCTCCGGCTTACCGGCGAGAGGCAGGGATTCGCCACGCGTTTCTTCGATATCCAGGCGAAGTTCCTCCTGGCGCTCGGCGCGGCGGAGCACGAGTTGCTGAAACCGGTCGGAGAGGTTACCGTCGACAACGCGGAGGACGGCGTGGCGTTGCTCGAAGCCCGCGACGATGCCCGGAGGCTCATCCTTCCGGATGGGATCGGAGCCGACATCCGCGTGCTCGCGCAGGAGCGGGGGATGGGGCGCGAGGAGTGGGTTTTTCAAACGAAACTGTTCTGACTCGCGGGCACCTCAACGAATGGTTGACTCCTGTCAGTCGGCGTTTACAATACCGGCGGTCTTTCGGACGGGCGAAAAATGGCGAACTATTCAGTGCTCCTGGTGGCCGCGGCCATCGTTATCTCTCTCCCCGTACTGACGTTGTTCATCATTACCCCGCTCGTCCGCGCCTCACGGGGTGGCAAGGTCAAGCTGGAGCCGTACGAGTGCGGCATTCCGGCCAGCTCGCTGGCCATCGATCACCGGTTTTCGGTCCGCTACTTTCTGATCGCCGTCCTCTTCATCGTCTTCGACGTCGAGACGGTCTTCCTCTTCCCCTGGGCGATCCGCTTCAAACAGCTCGGCTGGTTTGGCGCGGTCGAGATGGGGGTCTTCCTGGCGATCCTGCTCGTCGGGTATGTGTACGCGTGGAAGAGGAAGGTTCTTTCATGGGTCTGATCGAAAACCGCTTCGATCCAAACGTCCTCACCACTTCCGTCGACAAGTTTTTCAACTGGGCACGTAAGTCGTCCCTCTGGCCGATGCAGTTCGGGCTGGCTTGTTGCGCCATCGAGATGATGGCCGTTCTCGACCCGCGTCACGACATGGCCCGCTTCGGCGCCGAGGTCTTTCGCGCCACGCCGCGGCAGTCCGACTTGATGATCGTCTCCGGCACAGTGACGGAAAAGATGGCGCCGATCGTCCGCCGGCTGTGGGACCAGATGCCCGATCCGAAGTGGGTCATCGCCATGGGCTCCTGCGCGACGTGCGGCGGTCCGTATGACACCTACGCCGTGACGCAGGGGGTCGACCGGCTGATCCCGGTCGATGTCTACATCCCCGGCTGCCCGCCGCGCCCCGAGGCGTTGATCTGGGGACTGATGGAGCTGCAGAAGAAGATCGAGAAGATGCACGTCATCCGCAAGGGAGGGGAGTCGTACGACTTTGCCCGTGCGGCCGTGCGCGATTCGCTCCGGCCGGTGCATGAAGGACCGGCGCTTCGCGCGGAGCAGGCCAAGGCGCAGCTCAAGCAGGCTCCGATCTCGGGCATCAAGCGGACACCGATCGTCGAAGAGAAGAAGGCGAAGCCGGCGCCCGTTGCTGCCGCGGCCGTGCCGGTTGCCGAGGCAGTCGCCCCCGAAACGCCCGAAACAGAGGAAGAGATCAACTAGCTGGCCGCTGACCTCGGCCACCGACCATCACCATGACTGAAGTTCCCGAACAGCCCAAGCCAATTGCGCCCGCCGCTCCGGCGGCACGGAGCATCGACGAGATCAAGCGCGATCCGCTCGTTGCGCGCGCCTGCGAGCGCGCGGGCGACGCGATCATTGGGGCGAAAGAGTTCGTTGGTGAGATCTCGCTGACGGTCGATCGCGATCGCATTGCCGAGGTGGCGCAGGTGTTCAAGGACGACGGGTTCAACTACCTCGTCGATCTCTCCGGAGTCGATTACTCGAACTATCCGTCCTGGACCGGCGATCGCTTCGGCGTGTCGTACACGCTCTATTCCTTCTCGAAGAACAACCGCGTCCGGCTCAAGGTCACGACCGACGAGAACACGCCGATCCCTTCAGTGACCTCGGTGTGGAAGACGGCGAACTGGCACGAGCGTGAGACCTTCGACATGCTCGGTATCGTGTTCGAAGGTCACCCGAACCTCGAGCGCATCCTGATGTGGGAGGGCTTCAACGGCCACCCTCTACGCAAAGACTTTCCGATTCGCGGCATCGACACCGGCGCGCGCATCTATCCCGAGGTCTTCCCCGAGGGTGGAGGACCTAGGGCGGGATCGACCGGCAAGGATGTCAAAGACGTCAACATCTACAAGGGCGAATGGACGCATTACGGCACGTGGCCGGTTGCCGAGATCGCCGCTCGTGCAGCGGAGGGCGGACAAGCCCCGGCGCCGGAGCTTGCCGGCGTCGTCGCCGACACGGCCCAGCCAACCGAGGACGCGCCGTGGCACGATCCGGAAAAGGCGCTTCCGGAACGGATGGAGCTGGCCAAAGAAGGCAGCCTGAAAGACAAGCTGTTCGCCGCCATGGCCCAGACCGACTGCACCGCCTGCGGCTGGGACTGCGAGGGCTACGCCGCCGCGCTGGCAAGCGGCGAAACCAACGACATCACGCTCTGCGTCCCCGGCGAAGACGAGACCGAGTCGATGCTGAAGCAGTTGATGGCGGGGAAACCGTGATGAGCGCGGTTGCGAAGTCTCGAGGTTGCGCGGTCTCGCGGTGCTGCGCCGAGCGGCAAACCGCGCGACTGCGCGACCCCGAGACCGCGCAACCGGGGGGAGGTCGGCGGCGTGTTTGACGTTCACGAAATGGAGGTCAACTTCGGTCCCCAGCATCCGTCGACGCACGGGGTGCTGCGGGTGATTCTGAAGATTGACGGCGAACGCATCATCGACGCCAAGCCGATCATCGGCTACCTCCATCGCGGTACCGAAAAGCTGTTCGAGGCCATGTCCTATCCGATGTGCATCCCGCATACGGACCGGATGGATTACGTCGCCTCGGCCACAAACAACCTCGGCTTCGTGGAGACGGTCGAGAAGCTGATGGGGATCACCAAGCAGATTCCGAAGCGCGCGCAGCTCATGCGCGTGATGCTCAGCGAGCTGCAGCGGATCTCATCGCATCTTCTCTGGCTGGCCACGCACGCCATCGATATCGGCGCGATGACGCCGTTCTTCTACTGCTTCCGCGAGCGCGAGCAGGTCCTCGATCTTTTCGAGGAGTACTGCGGGGCGCGCCTGACGCTGAACTGCATGCGCATCGGCGGCATGCCGGACGATCTTCCTCCGGACTGGCTCGATGGCGTCGAGAAGTTCGTCGACAAGTTCGAGGATGCCGTCGACGAGTACGAGTCGCTGCTGACGAATAACCGCATCTGGAAAAAGCGCACCGTCGGCATCGGTGTCATCTCACCGGAGGATGCAATCGATTGGGGCATCACCGGCCCGCCACTGCGCGGCTCGGGCGTCGAATGGGATCTTCGGCGGGCGCAGCCTTACGAGTGCTATCCGGAGCTGAAGTTCGAGATCCCGATCGGCAAGAACGGCGATACCTACGACCGCTACCTGGTCCGGATGGAAGAGATGCGGCAGTCGAACTGGATCCTCAAACAGTGCATTCCGCTGGTGAAGGCGACGCCGGCAGGCGACATCAAGGCGAAAATCTCGCGTGTGGTGCGGCCACCCGAGGGCGAGGTCTATCACTCCATCGAATCGCCGAAAGGGGAGCTGGGCTACTACATCGTCTCCGACGGCAAATCGCAAAGCGCCTATCGCTGCCACGTGCGCCCGCCGTCATTCGTCAACCTGCAGGCGCTGCCGGCGATGGCGAAGGGACACCTTGTTTCCGATTTGGTGGCTCTGATTGGGACCATTGATATCGTCTTGGGCGAGGTGGATCGGTGATTCAGAAAAGCGAAATGTTGAATGTTGAATGTTCAATGTTGAATGTTGAATGGAACCGCTGGAACCACCGCGTGGCGAAGCCCTCATTCAACATTGAACATTCAACGTTGAACATTCAACATTCGCTTTTGACTCTGGAGGTACGCCAATGACGCTCGACCTCCTCATGCGCTACCTCATTTGGCCTCTGGTCAAGTTCCTGGTGGCGTTCATCATCGTGCAGGTCATCGTCGCGGCGATGAACTGGGTGGAGCGCCGGCTCCTTGGACTGATGCAGGCCCGGCTCGGACCGAACCGCGTCGGACGTGAATTCGGGATTCCGTGGGGACTGGCGCAGATCGTGGCCGACCCGATCAAGTTCATCCTGAAGGAAGACATCGTTCCCTCGAGCTCCGAGAAGGTTGCCTACTTCCTCGGGCCGATGCTGCCGCTGATTCCGGCCTTCCTGGTCTTCTGCCTGATCCCGTACGGTCCGCCGCCGACGTTCGTGGTGACGCATGTGAACGTCGGTCTGCTGCTGATCCTGGCGCTGACGTCGACCGGCGTCTACGGCATCATCCTCGGCGGCTGGGCATCGAACAACAAGTACTCGCTCATGGGCGGCCTGCGAAGCGCCGCGCAGATGGTGTCGTACCAGGTGCCGTTCGGCCTGTCGATCGTCGGCGTGCTGATGCTCTGCGGCAGCTTCGACCTGGTGCACATCATCAATTACCAGGCGGACCACATCTGGAATCTCTTCCCGCAGCTCATCGCCGCGTTCATCTTCCTGGTGGCCATGAACGCGGAGAACAACCGCACGCCGTTCGACTTACCGGAAGCGGAGTCGGAGCTCGTGGCCGGCTATCACACCGAGTACTCGGCGATGAAGTTCGCCTTCTTCATGCTGGCTGAATATTCGTCGATGATCGTCAACTGCTGTCTCATGGTCAGCCTCTTCTTCGGCGGCTGGACCATGGCCATCAATGGGTACGGCCTGACCACCGGCGTGCTGCGGGGCATGGGACTGGCCGGCGGCATCCTCGGTGCGCTGATCTTCATCACCAAGGTGATGGTCTTCATGCTGATGTACATCTGGTTCCGGGCCACCTTCCCGCGCTTCCGCTTCGATCAGCTCATGGATCTGGGTTGGAAGTGGATGATTCCGCTGGCACTGGCGAACATCGCCGTCACCGCCATCGTGGTGCTCCTCGGGCAGGAGCTCAATTTCCAAGGAGAGGTCGTGCTGTCGATCGCCGGGGCGGCGATCATCGCATTCACGTTATTTCTGTTGCTCCGGCCGCGCGCAAAGGTGACCCATGCACGTCGAGTATCCGAAGCCTAGGTGGACCGACAAGTTTCTTCTCCTCGACATGCTCGAGGGGTTGAAGACTACCTTTCGGGAGCTGTTCAAACCGAAGGTGACGATCCGCTATCCGGAAGAGCGGCTCGAGCCGGCCAACCGCTTCCGCGGCATGTTCAAGTTTTCCTTCGACCGCTGTATCGCCTGTAAGCTCTGCGCGCTGGCCTGCCCGATCGACATCATCTACATCGACGTCCACGACGAGCAGC
This sequence comes from Thermoanaerobaculia bacterium, assembly GCA_035569395.1. Classification (GTDB taxonomy): domain Bacteria; phylum Acidobacteriota; class Thermoanaerobaculia; order Gp7-AA8; family Gp7-AA8; genus JADGNZ01. The sequence continues at coordinate 107,084 of DATMNC010000002.1, forward strand.
GCGAAGTCGACGGCAAGATGAGGAAGCTGAAGGTTCTGGACCGCTACGACATCGACGTGAAGCGCTGCATGTTCTGCTCGCTCTGCGAAGAGGCCTGCCCGACCAAGCCGAAGTCGATCTGGCTGACGACGAAGACCTACGAGCTGGCCACGTACGACCGCAGCGATCTCTACTTCAACATGCAGCAACTCGAGTATTGGGAAGGGCGGCCGGAGTATGCCGGACTCCCGGCCGATGAGTCGCTGGAGAAGAAGAAGATCGAGGGAGGGACGGCATGAGTCCAGCCCTGCTCGTCTTCGCGCTCGTCGGAACCGTGGCGGTTGCGGCTTCGATCCTCGTCGTGGCCATGAGGAACCCGGTGCACTCCGCGCTCTTTCTGCTCCTGACGTTTCTCTGCGTGGCTGTGCTCTTCGTGATGAAGGACGCGGAATTCGTCGGCGCGGTGCAGGTGCTGGTCTACGCCGGCGGCATCATGGTGCTCTTTCTCTTCGTGGTGATGCTGATCAACGTCCGCCATCTGCCCGACGAGCGGGTCCTCTCGAATTTCTGGAAGGGTGGCTTCGCCGTCGGCCTGGCGGTGTTCATCCTCTTCTTCACGCTGGTGAGGCCCGGCGTTTACCACGATCCTGTTTCGAGCGATAAGGCGCTGCGCTCGACGTACACGTATCGCCATCGCAAGGTGAAGCAACCGGACGGCACCGTGGTCCGGAAGCTGATCCGCCGCGGCAAGGTGGTCGGCAACTCCGAGGCCGTGGGGATGGCGCTGTATACCGACTACCTGGTCCCGTTCGAAGTGGCCTCGCTTTTCCTGCTCGTGGCGATGATCGGCGCGATCGTCATCGGCAAGCGCGAGCTGTCGGCGATCGAAGAGGAGAACGTGCCGGCGTACATGCTCGAGCGCGTCGAGACGGAGCACGCGGTGAAGGGGGGCATGGGTGCCTGACGCCATTCCAAGTACCGAGGCCTATCTGATGCTCTCGGGGACACTCTTCGCCGTCGGCCTGGTCGGCGTGATCATCCGCCGCAACATGATCACCGTCCTGATGGCGGTCGAGCTGATGATGAACGCGGTCAACATCAACCTCGTGGCCTTCTCGCATCGTTTCGCATCGCTGGAAGGACAGATCTTCACGATCTTCATCATCACCGTCGCGGCGGGGGAAGCCGCTGTCGGCCTGGCCATCATCATCCAGTTGTATCGTCTCAAGAGCTCGATCAATGTCGATGACGCGAGGTCGCTGAATGGTTAGGAATTTCATCCTGACGGAGCGCGAAGCGATCCGTCAGGATCTCCGGCGGCGCCGCGCAGTCGGTGGTTCCAGCGCAGGTCTCGCGGTGCCACCGGAGATGCTGACGATGCGCTGCGCGCATCGCAGCATGGGGGGGAAACAGGCATGAACCCGACCATCCTCCTGCTCATCCCGCTTCTGCCTGCGCTCGGCGCGCTGATCAACGGACTGCGCGCGGCCGCAAACCCGCACACGCCGAAGAACCGCACCGTCACGAACATCGTCGCACTCGGATCGACCGGCCTTTCGGCGCTGCTCGCCGCCTGGACCGTGATCGGATACGTCGGCGGCGGGATGGCCTCCGCGTTCCAGCACGCCTGGTACACCTGGATCCCGTCGGGACTCGGGCACGTCGGCGCCGGCAACATCGCCAGCTTCGCCGTCGACTTTGCCTTCCGCATCGATACGCTCTCCTGCACCATGCTGCTGATCGTGACGTGGATCGGCTTCCTCATCCACGTTTACGCCACCGGCTACATGGCGCATGAGGAGGGCTACACCCGCTTCTTCACCTACCTCAATCTCTTCATGTTCATGATGTTGCTCCTGGTCCTCGGGGCGAACTACATGGTCATGTTCGTTGGGTGGGAAGGGGTCGGGCTCTGCTCGTACCTGCTGATCGGCTTCTACTACGACAAGAACTCCGCAGCCGACGCCGGTAAGAAAGCCTTCGTCGCCAACCGCATCGGCGACTTCGGCTTCATCCTCGGCATCTTCTACATCTTCAATACCTTCGGCACCGCCGACTACGGCAAAGTCTTCGCGCTCGCCAGCGCGAATCCGGCCGCGTACACCGGCGTGGCCACGGTGATTTGCATCCTTCTGTTCGTCGGTGCCTGCGGCAAGTCGGCGCAGATTCCGTTGTACGTCTGGCTGCCGGACGCCATGGCCGGCCCAACGCCAGTCTCCGCGCTCATTCATGCCGCCACGATGGTCACCGCCGGCGTCTACATGGTCGTCCGCTCGAACGTCCTCTTTCGCCTCTCTCCGACGGCGATGCTGGTGGTGGCCACCGTCGGCGCGGTGACGGCGATCTTTGCGGCAACGATCGGCATCGCTCAGAACGACATCAAGAAGGTGCTGGCTTACTCGACGGTCTCGCAGCTCGGCTTCATGTTCCTGGCCGCCGGCGTCGGCGCCTACACGGCGGCGATTTTCCACGTCATGACGCACGCCTTCTTCAAGGCCTGCCTCTTCCTCGGCGCCGGCTCGGTGATCCACGGCTGCGGCGGCGAACAGGACATGCGCAAGATGGGCGGCCTGCGCAAGTACATGCCCAAGACGCGCATGACCATGCTCATCGCCTGTATCGCCATCGCAGGCTTCCCGCCCCTGGCCGGTTTCTTCTCCAAGGACGAGATCCTGGCAACGACGTTCGAGCATCACGGCTTCCTCTATTTCCTCGGCATGGTGGCCGCGACCTGCACGGCCTTCTACATGTTCCGCCTCTACTTCATGACCTTCTCCGGCAACTATCGCGCCGCGCATGTCGAAGGCCATCCGGAATCGGAGCCCGAGCACGCTGGCCACGACATCATCCCGTCGATGCTGCACCTCGACGACGGTGATGCGCACTCCGACAAGGCGCACGGACACGATCCGGAATCGCATGACCCGCACGAGTCGCCATGGAGCATGACCGGCGTGCTGTGGGTATTGGCGATCCTGGCGGTCGTGGGCGGGTTCGTCGGGTTGCCGGAGATGTTCGGCGGTGGTCACCCGACCTGGTTTCAGCGCTGGCTGCTGCCGGTGCTGCTGCCGCTCGGCGGGGAGCGGTTCGAGTTCGCCGAGGCCGGCCACATGCAGGATGCGCTACTGATCCTCTCCTCGATCGCCGTGGCAACGCTGGGCTGGTTCATCGCCTACATCCTCTACAAGAAGGACCCCTCGTTCGCGCTGGCAACGCGGCTGCGGTTGAAGTTCGCCTTCCTCCACCGCCTGCTGGAGAACAAGTACTACGTCGACGAGTTCTACAACTTCGTCTTCGTCGGCGGAACGCTTGCCTTTAGCCGGATGCTGTCGTGGTTCGATGCGAACATCATCGACGGCATCGTCAACGGCGTTCGCCATGTGACGGTGATTCTTCTCGGCCACGGCTCATGGCTCTTCGACCGCTTCGTCGTCGATGGGGCGGTGAACGGGGTGGGCTCCTCGGCGCGCGGCGGCTCGCGCCTCTTCCGCAAATTGCAGAGCGGATTCGTCCAGAACTATGCGCTGGTGATGGGGGCTGGAATCGTCCTTGTCGCCGCGGTTTATTTGTTTACGAAGCCTTAAGGGGAACGACGGAAGATGGGCATTATTCTCAACCTTGTCACCTACATCCCGCTGATCGGCGCGATCGTCATCCTCTTCTTCGTTCGAAAAGAGAATGGCAAGGCCATTCGCTATACGGCCACGATCTTCGCCGTCGTCGACTTCATCGCCTCCCTCTATCTCTGGTTCAACTTCGATCCGCACGGCACCGGCGCGCACCTCTTCCAGTTCCGCGAAACGTACACCTGGATTCCCTCACTCGGCGTGCAGTACGACTTCGGCATCGACGGCATCTCGCTTCTGCTCATCCTGCTGACGACGTTCATGGGCATCATCGCCGTCGTCTCGTCGTATTCGGCCATCAATCACCGGCAGAAGGAGTACTACACCCTCCTGCTGCTTCTACAGACAGGCATGATCGGCACGTTCTGCGCGCTCGACTTCTTCCTCTTCTACGTCTTCTGGGAAATCATGCTCGTGCCGATGTACTTCATCATCGGCATCTGGGGCGGGCCGCGGAAGCTGTACGCGGCGATCAAGTTCTTCCTCTACACGCTGACCGGATCGGTGGTCATGCTGCTGTCGATCCTGGCCCTCTACTTCTTCAACGACGGCGGCATTCCGTTCCTCAACATCAAAGGTCTCGGCAACGCGGCGACGTTCTCGGTCCTGCAGTACCACAACATCGGACACCTGATCCCGCCGACGCTGCAGTTCTGGATCTTCCTCGGCTTCTTCCTCGGCTTCGCCATCAAAGTGCCGATGTTCCCGTTCCACACCTGGTTGCCCGACGCCCACGTCGAAGCGCCCACGGCCGGCTCGATCATCCTGGCCGCGGTCCTGCTGAAGATGGGCACCTACGGCTTCGTGCGTTTCGCGTTGCCGATCCTGCCGGACGCCACGAAGCAGCTCATCGTGCCGATCGTGGTCCTGTCGATCATCGGCATCATCTACGGCGCGCTCGTGTCGCTGGTGCAGAAGGACATGAAGAAGCTGGTGGCGTACTCATCGGTTTCGCACCTCGGCTTCGTCATGCTGGGGATGTTCGCGCTCAATCCGATGGGGCTCAAAGGCTCCGTCCTGCAGATGATCAACCATGGCATCTCGACGGGCGCGCTCTTCCTTCTGGTCGGCATCATCTACGAGCGGCGGCATACGCGCATGATCGCGGACTACGGCGGGCTGGCCAAGCAGATGCCGGTGTACGCGACGCTGTTCCTCATCGCCGCACTTTCGTCGATGGGACTTCCAGCGCTCAACGGGTTCATCGGCGAGTTCACCATCCTCCTCGGCGCAGCGAACAAGTCGATCGTCTGGGCATCGTTCGCCGCCGTCGGCATCGTCCTCGGCGCTGCCTACTTGTTGTGGCTCTACCAGCGCGTATTCTGGGGACCGCTCGACAACCCCGCGAACAAAAACGTTCCGGACGTCAACCGCCGCGAGCTCGGTATGCTCCTGGCGCTCGTCTTCCTGATGGTCTGGATCGGCATCAAGCCGGCCGTCTTCTTCGACGTCATCGAGGAGCCGGTCAACTACATCGTCCGCAAGGTCGATCCGACATACTTTGACAGACAGCCGCTGACGTATCCGCCGGCCGCGCCGGTCGTCGTCACCGCGGTCGAGACCACGCGATGACCTGGAACGACATGATTTATCTCCTGCCGGAGATCATTCTCACGGCAGGTGCCTCGGCACTCCTGCTCGTGCCGGTCATTGGCGCGCGCGGCGCGAAGCTCTCCGCGAAATGGATGATGCTCGTCCTGCTCGCCATCACCGCGGGATCGCTCATCATCTGTTCCCACGCCGTCGAGACCATCGATCAGTCGCGGCAACTGCAGGCGATGTTCGCCCTCGACGCCTTCTCGATCTTCTTCAAGCTGCTCTTCATCGCCGCCATCGCCATGCTGGTGATGATGTCCGACGACTTTCTCGCGGAATCGCGCTATTCGCCGTGGGAGTACTACTCCCTGCTCGGGTTCGCCCTCTGCGGCATGATGTTCATGGCCTCGGGCGTCCACCTCATCACCATCTACATCGGCCTGGAGCTGCTGTCGCTTTCGAGCTACATCCTGGCGGGCTTCTACAAGAGCGAGCTGAAGTCCACCGAGGCCGCGATGAAGTACTTCATCCTTGGGGCGGTCAGCTCGGCCATCCTGCTGTACGGAATCTCGCTCATCTACGGTGTCTGCGGCTCGCTCAACCTGCTCGACATCGCCGCGGCCATGTCGACGATCGTCACCAACGACGCGCTGATGTTCGGGATCATGCTGCTCGGCGCGGGGCTTTGTTTCAAGATCGCCGCGGTGCCGTTCCACGTCTGGACGCCCGACGTTTACGAAGGCGCGCCGACGCCGATCGCCGCGTTTCTCTCCACCGGCTCCAAAGCGGCGGCCTTTGCCATCTTCGCGCGCATCTTCTACGTCGGCCTGCACGACTTTCATCTCGAGTGGAACTACGTTCTGGCCACGATTTCCGCTCTCTCGATGATCCTCGGCAACTTCGCCGCGCTCACGCAGGACAACGTCAAGCGGATGCTCGGCTACTCATCGATCGCGCACGCCGGCTATGTCCTGCTCGGAATCATCTCGCTCAACACGCTCGGCCTTCGCGGAATCCTGGTCTACTCGATCGTCTACATCTTCGCGAACCTCGGCATCTGGTCGACGGTGCTGATGCTCCGCCGCCATCAGTACGCCGGCGAGCGGGTCGATGACTTCGAAGGACTCAGCCGCCGCGCGCCGCTCTGGGCGTTCGCCATGGTCATCTTCCTGCTTTCCCTCGGCGGCATCCCGCCCACGGCAGGATTCATCGGCAAATACTTTCTCTTCGCGGCCGCGGTGCAGGCCGGCTTCGGCTGGCTGGCCGTCATCGCCGTGCTGATGTCGGCCGTGTCGATGTTCTACTACCTCCGCCTCGTTGTGGCGATGTACCTGCGCGAAGGGGTCGAGGCGGAATTCGCGATCACGACGCCGCTCAAGATCGTCGCCGGCCTCTGTCTCATCGTCACGCTGGCGCTGGGCATCCTTCCCGCGCCGATGATCGATCAGGTCATCGCTTCTTCAAGCAACGTCGCAGCCCGCGCCGCGCTCACGCCCCATGCCGGACGATAACGACAGCGGTCCCGGCAAGAAGCTCCGCCAGAACGAACAGCTCCTGGAGGCGTCCTCGATCGGACTCATGTTCCCGATCGCCATGGGCATCGGCTATGCCTGGGGGTGGGGGATGGACAAGCTCTTTCACACCAAGCCGTGGCTGACGTGGATCTTCACCGGATTCGGCATCATTGCCGCGTTCATCAACCTATTCCGGATCGGCTTACGAAAAGAATGACGAATGACGACGGCAGCTCAGGATGAGCCCCCCGAGGTCGTCCTGCGACGCATCCGGCGCATTGCCGTAGGCGCATGGGTCGCCTTTGTGGTGCCTGTCCTGATGACCGGCGGATGGCGCGGATTGATCGGATTGACTTGCAGTGGCCTCGTCACTATGATCAACTTCCTTTGGTTGGAGGAGATTGTCCAGGCACTGCTCCAACCGACGCGCCGGCACCTCGGGAGACTGACAGTACGTACTCTGTCGCGATACGCTCTCCTCGGTGCGGCGCTTTCGGTCACAATCTTCGTAGCTCGTATCAATGCCGCAAGTGTGTTGCTGGGGTTCTCGGTTGTGGTGGTGGGAATCATGGGTGAAGCTGTGTATTCGACGTTCCGAAGCTTCGCCGATCAAAGAGACTGATGGAACACGAACGCTCGATTCTTTACGGACCGGTCAACGCGCTGTGGCACAGCGTACAGCACCGCTTTGTCTGGGACATCCCCGATCACGTCGTCATGGCGCTGCTGGTCCTGCTGATCAGCATGGTCGTTTTTCCGCTCATGGCGCGGAAGATAAGCCGCGACAATCCCGGCAACTTTCAGCAGATTCTGGAGCTCGTCGTCAGCGGCCTAAAAGGCCTGCTCCACGACATCATCGGCCACGATGGTGATCGCTTCCTGTACATCATCGGGGGCTTCGCCGCGTTCATCTTCGTCTCGAACATCTTCGGGATCTTCTTTTTTCTGCAGCCGCCCACGAGCAATCCGAATACGACCTTCGCTCTCGCCCTCACCGCGTTTCTCTACTACAACTGGCAGGGTTTCCGGACGCAGGGCGTGGTGCACTACCTCAAGCACTTCATGGGGCCACTGCCCATTTTGGCGCCGCTGATGATTCCCATCGAGATCATCGGGCACTTGGCACGCATCCTGTCTCTGGGGATGCGCTTGTTCGGCAATATTTTCGGCGAGCATTCCGCCACCGGCATCTTCATGGGGATACTTCCCTTTGTCATTCCCTGGCCGATGATGGGGCTTGGCATCTTCGGTGCCTTTCTTCAGACCTTCGTCTTCATCATGCTGACGATGGTCTACCTCGCCGGGGCCACCGTGGTGGAAGAACACTGATTTTCGCAATTGATGACTTCACAAGATTTCAGGAAAGGAGGATAGGTAATGAGCAAGTTCAAACTCGTCTTGTTCGCTCTGTTCATCGTGATGATGGCCAGCGCGGTGTTAGCGCAAAGCACGCCGCAGGATCCGATCACCCAGGCAACGGCCGCGAAGTCGGGAGTTCGGTGGGGCGTGATTGCCGCTGCATTCGTTCTCGGCATTGCCGCCGCCGCGGGCGCCATCGGTCAGGGCCGCGCCATCGCCGCATCGGTCGAGGGCATCGCCCGCAACCCGGGCGCGGCAGGCGCGATCCGCCTCTCGATGATCATCGGTCTCGCTCTCATCGAGTCGCTGGTCATCTACGCGCTTCTGATCGCGTTCACCGTCTACAAGCTGTAACTCTCACGCACGGCGCGACACGGCGGCCCGGCGGATCAGATCCGCCGGGCCGTTTGTGTTTTCGTGCGTCAGATACGCGGCTTCGACTTTGCCACCGACGAGATAATGCCGATGCCGAGCAACGCCAGCGTGGCGATAGCGATCCAGAGCGTCGGCACATGCAGCATGTACGCGGCGATAGCGAGCGCGATGATGAGAATGACCCAGCCGAGTACCGAGAGATTGAACCAGTTCACGGAGTACCTCCGTCTCGGGACTCAGCAATGGCGGTGCCTGACCTCAGTCTGAATGCTGTGCGAAATGAAGCGCTCCAACTCAGCGCGCCTCGGACGACGGCCTTGGCGGGAGGCCGGTTCGTTCGGCTGTTTCGCAAAACAGGAAGAGCCGGCGAACATCGCCGGCTCTTCGAGTCAGGTTGCGTGTGGGGTTTGCTACTGCGTGCTCAACATCTTGTCGATCGCTGCCAGGGCTGCTTCGGCTGGGAACCGGCTGTCGATGGCGATCGACTTCACGGACGTCCATGCTCCATTCGCGTACGTGATGTAGCTGAGTGAGGTCTCGCTGGCATTGGCGAAGACGAGCCGGTCGGCTCGCTCGATGACGGTGATTGACCCCTTCCAGTCGGCGCTGAAGGTTGGCGGAGCGGCCAAGCTCCGCGGTTTGGGACCGCCATTTCCACCGCCGATTCCGACAGGGATATGCACGCGCGCGTCCGCGATCGGACGAAGCGTTACGGTGTGAATCGTGTTCGACTTCGTATCGCCGAAAACCACATCCACGCCGCTCTGCATCGGCGGGCTGACGATGGCGGGATGACGCAGGAGTTCTTTGTTGAAGGTCGGATCGACCGCGTTGTAGGCCTCATCGGCGGGTGCTATGAACTCCTCGAGCGAGTGAATCTCGATCGAGGAGAGAGCGCCCTTCTCGGTTGTCAGCAGGGCATAGTGCGCCGCTTCACTCTTCCCTGACTCTTCCCACCACACTGCATGAAGCAGGAGCGCCGGAACATCGGCAAAGGTGCCATCGGTCTGAAGCTGGGAAACGCGGCGGGTGATGCCGAGGCGAAGATTACTGCGGCGGCGGTACGGATCGTTGTCGATGGAAACCGCCGGCTCCCACTTGCCGCCATGGAACGACGTGAGCAGAAGCTCGGTTGAGTATCCGTCATCCGTGTGGATCCAGAGAACGAAAAGCGTACTGGAGTCGGAGTCATAGGCCAGGGCACCGCCGAAATGGAAGCCCGAGGTCATCGAGTCAGGTACGTAGAGATGACTCACATCCTTGCCGTTCTGGATGGTGAGCGCGAGCGTCTGCATGGCAACCATCGAACTGTCGGCCGGCGGGGTCTGGGCTTCGACGGTGTAGACGGTTCCATCCGGCGTCACGACCACATCGCGGTCGGCTGCCTGACCGAAGGCGGCTGCGGCGGTGAGTACAAAGGCGAACGAGACCAGAAGACGTTTCATAGTTTCAGGTTGATCATCGACCGAAGATCGATCGCAAACAGAAGACTCTTCAGATGGCGGAACTGCGGGTAGAAGCGTGCCAGCTCTTCAAAGTGTTGCTCAGCGGCCTCGACGTCGCCAAGCTTGTACGCGGCTTCACCGAGGAGATAGTGCGCATTTCTCACTTGCCGCGAATCGGCGGCGCACTCGAGGCTCTTCTCGCCGTATTGGCGCGCCCGCTCGTAATCTTCCAGATCGAGATAGCCGTAGCAGAGATCGATGTAGGAATCCGAGAGCGAACTTGGCACCTGAATCTGATCGAGGATCTTTTCGATCATCCGAATGCCTTTTACCGTCTCGCCGACGTGAAGAAGAGACTCACCGAGGTTCTGGTAAATCGCGACGCGCGAGAAATCCTGCTGCGACGCGTCGTCAAGGGTGGCGATGGACTCCAGCGCCGCCTCGTAGGACTCGATTGCCTTCGGGAACTGCGAATCCATCGCGTAGACGATTCCGAGCTCGTTGAGTGCGGCCAGCTTCCAGAACGTTTGCTCGGCCTGCGTCGCCGCTTCCAGCGCGATCTGACCGTAGAAGATCGCACGCTTCGTTTCGCTGGTCAGGCGATGCGTGTACATCAGCGCGTACGACGAGAGGAACGTGTGATGGGGGTTGCGGCGCCGCATCAGGATCATCGGAAGCGCCTTCACTTCCGGGCCTGTGCGCTCGGCCGCGATCAGGGCATGCCCCTTGTTGATCGTGATCAGCTCCCGGACTTCTTCGTCCGTGGCCAGCGTCAGCGCCTCGTCGTACACGGCGAGCGCATCATCGAATTCTTCTGCACGGACCTTCGCCAGAGCATTCTGGCGCAGCTCCTCGATGCGGCTGTTCAGCTCAGACATCGTCACCCTCGCTCTCCCCACTGTCTGAATCCCACGAGCCATCCTCTTCCTGGGCGCGCTTGAATTCGATGAAACTTTCCACTTCCTTCTGCGCTGTCGGGCTGAGGCTGCGGTACTTCTGCACCACCGTCTCGGTACGGTTCCCTTCGTCGAAGAAGTCGCCGATGCTCATGTCGAACGTCCCCAGGATTTTCAGCAGTGTGTCGAGACCGACTTTGTACTCACCCTGTTCCATCCGGGAGAGGTCGGACTGATGCACGCCGATACGATCGGCGAGCTCCACCTGGGTCAGCTTGCGCTGCCGGCGAAGCTGGCGGATCTTTCGTCCGACGAGCTCGAGCTGTGCTGGCTTATTCATGAGGGGTTTCGTTGACTTTTATGCTGCGGGAACCATAAACTCAGGCCAATCTACGGTCTTGCAGCGTCGCTGTCAAGTCCAGAGGGTCCCGAAAACGTACAAAAATGTCCACCTCCTCCGGGAACTCGTCAAAAGAGACTTCCACGCGCGCTTCACCGGCTCCGCCCTTGGCGTTTTCTGGGCGGTGCTGCAGCCGCTGAGTCTCGTCATCCTCTATTGGTTTGTCTTCACGTACATGTTCACCCGCGGTCCGGCGGTGGAGGGCAAGAGCTATATCGACTTTCTGATCGCCGGCCTGCTGCCGTGGCTCGGGTTGAACGAGGGGATCATCCGGTCGACGACGAGCATCGTCGACAACGCGCCGATGGTCCGCCGCCTGGCGTTCCGCAGCGAATTGCTTGTTCTCGTCCCGCATGCGTCGGCGCTGATCTTCGAATCGATCGCCCTCGGTCTTTTCGGCGGCTTCCTTCTGATCCGCGGTCTGTCGCTTCGCAGCCTGTGGTTGCTTCCCCTCGCGCTCGCGCTGCAGTTCGCGATGCAGGTGGGACTGGGCTGGTTTCTTGCCGCGAGCTACGTTTTCTTCCGCGACCTGATGCCGATTCTCGGATTCGTGCTCTCGGTCCTTTTCTATCTCAGCCCGATTCTCTATCCCGTCGCCGGCCGCTTCGAGCGGTTCTTCGCGTGGAATCCGATGACACCCCTCGTCGGTTTGTTCCGGAGCGCCATGCTGTCCGCGGCGTTACCTGCGGCCGGTTCGATCGTATTCCTTCTGATCGTCGCCGCGGGGCTCTTCACCGGTGGTTTGCTTTTCTTTCGCCGGGCGCAAGCGACGCTGGCTGATCTCATTTGACGTTATCCGACAATCCGAAGCAGGAGAGATGAATGTTCGACAGGAAGTTGATTCTCGCAATGTGTGTGGCCGTCGTCGCGCTGATGCCGTGTGCATTCGCCCAGGTTTCTTCTCCATCGGCCGCGGGCCAGCCGCAACCGGCAACCGCCACCGCCGGTACTGACCAGATTCCCGAGGGCGGCGTTCCGACCTGGATCCATCCCGAGACGCCGCAACACAGGCGAGACCGGCTGGCCGGTGAAGATCCCGGTCCGAATCCCGATCTGAACAAACACTTCTGGCGGTTCGGGAAGTCGTACCACATTGAACGCTACGAGCGCCGGCTCGCTGCCTACGATCGCGAAGAGGGAACGGTTCGTCCGCTGGCGATGGTGAACTTCGCGTTCGAGATCTACCAGCAGAACGAAAAGTACGTATGGGTCTGGATTGCCGATCCTGAGGAGCCGGCGCAGGCAGGGACAACGGGAACCAGCTCCACGCCGGTGGCGAAGAGCCGATACAACGATCTGGAGGTCAAGTTCTTCGAGAAGAGCAGGCCGCAGTTCAGCGCTCTCGAACCGCCGATGAGTGACAAGACGATCCTTTTCGAGGAGGCCTCAGACGGCCTGCCGAAGCAGGGATCGTGGCGAAACTCGCTGGCCGTAGGCGATATGAACGAAGACGGCTGTCCCGATCTCATCGCGCCGCCGCAGCGTGGTACCGCGAACTACCCGGCCATCTTCCTCGGCGACTGCAAGGGTCACTGGAAGATCTGGGACAAGACGAACTTTCCTCATGCATTCGACTACGGCAGCGCCGTCGTCGCCGACTTCAACAAAGACGGTCATCTCGACGTCGCCTTCGCCGTTCACCTCACCGGCGTGTTCGTTTACCTCGGCGACGGCAAGGGCAATTTCCGTGAATCGAGCGAAGGCCTCCCGAAGGACTTCGGCACGCGCCGCATCGCCGTCACGGATGCAAACAACGATGGCTACCCGGACATCGTCGCCATCTCCGAAGGCCCGAGCGTGCAGGGGATGGAGAATCCGCGGTACGGCAAGGTGCGTCTTTACCTGAACAAAAAGAAGGGGACCGAGTGGCAGGGCATCGACGTCGTCCAGCCCGGCGTAAAGACCGGCGCCGACTGGATCTCCGTCGGGAACTTCAACGGCGACCCCTATCCGGACTTCGTCTTCGGCAGCATCTTCCAGGGAAGCTGGGACATCGTCTACCTCAGCAAAGGACCGAACGAGTGGAAGGTGGTAGAAAACGATGGTGACCTGATCCCGTCGCTCGCCTACTACTTCGCCAGCACGACCGGCAAGTTCTCATCAAAAACTCACGACGATGCGATTCTGTCGTACGTGCGTTACTGGCCGACCGATCTCGAAGCGGCCGTCGTGCCGAAACCGTCGATCATGGAACTGACAGGCGTTGATCGTCTCTCCTTCACCAAGGATGGTGTGAAGCGGACGCCGATCGCGCACTGGAGCGGTCACGAGGGCGTCGCCGGCCTGGCGTCGGGTGATTTCGACGGAGACGGCAATCTCGATATCATCTACACGCGGTACAACCCGCGAGAAGCCGTGATCGAGCTCGGAGACGGTAAGGGTGGCTTCACCCGTGCGAAGACCGAGGGGCTGACGATCGCCCCGAACCGGAACTACGACCTCACGGTCGCGGACGTCAACGGCGACGGAAGACCGGACGTAATCGTGATGTACGAGACGTCGGGCACGTCGTCGCTGAGTGTCAACGACGGTTCGATTCACGTCTTTCTGAACCGGGGACCAATCCCGAAGACGAAGGCCTCGTCCCCTGAAAAGAAGTAAGGTTCGATTCACGGCCGGACGGGCGGACCGTCCGCCCGGCCGTGCCCGCGAATCCTTCTCGGCGTTTCGTTGGGGCATCATTCGCGCATCGCGGCCCCCGCGAGCGGGAAGCCCCGCCCGAGGGGCCGCCAGACAGGATTGGTGCTTGTGCCGAAGTGCTGTTTCGGTATAATCCACGCGATCTTGTCCCATCAACCTATGTCGTAACCACATAAAAATGCGCTCAAGGCATTGACTTCTGAGTTCAGAGGCAATACTGTTACTCAAAACTGGAATAGGTAGACAAGTTTTCAAATTCGGCGCGGGAGGTGATCGTATCGTCGAGAGAGGGTGACCACAATCCGAACAATCAGATTCAAACAATCATCGATGTGTAGGAGAACAGCATGAAAAAATTAATGGTTCTGGCCATGATGGCCACCCTCCTGATGGCGGGCTCCGCCTTCGCGATCCAGCGTACGAGCAGCAATCATCTGACGCCGGTCCCGAACGCGACCTTCGCATTTGGAGCGCCCGGTATCGCCGCCGGCCCGACGACGACGAACAACGACGACTCGTGCGATATCGGTACCGCACCTGCCGCGACGTTGCTTCTGCCGTACTTCGAGGTCGACCCGAATCCGACGGTTCAGGGTCAGACGACTCTGTTCACGATCACGAACGTCAGCCGCGCGCCGCAGATCGCCCACGTGACGATCTGGACCGACTGGTCGTTCCCGGTCCTCGACTTCAACATCTTCCTGACCGGCTATGACGTTCAGCCGATCAACCTCTATGACGTCATCGTTCGTGGCGTGGTTGCTCCTCCGAGCGGCACGACCCCGGCGACGACTCCTGGAGCTCTGTCGCTGTCGAACACCACCGGCAACAACAACCTTCTGGTTGCCAACGCTCCCTGCACGAACCTGCCGGGCGCACTGCCGGGCACCCTCGTCACGGCGGTTAGAACTGCTCTGACCACGGGCGTCTTCAACCCGGGCAGCGGTTTCCCGTCATGCTCCACCGCGGGTGGTGTGCATGCGAACGCCATCGGTTATGTGACCGTTGACGTCGCGGCCGACTGCTCCACCAAGTTCCCCAGCGACCCGACCTACTACAACGTGGGTACTGGTGAAATCCTGTTTGACAACGTCCTCATCGGCGACTACGAGCAGCTCGGACCGGCCGCGGCCGGCACTGGCGCTGCGTCCAGCTTCGACGGTGGTGGCAACCCGATGGTTCACATCCGCGCCGTACCCGAGGGTGGTGGCGCAGGTATCGGCGGCGGAGTACAGCCGGGAACGAACCTGCCTTACACCTTCTATGATCGTTACACCCCGGCTGCCAACCGCACGATCGATCGTCGCCAGCCGCTGCCGTCGACGTTTGCTGCCCGTTACATCCAGGGTGGCACCGGCGCGTTTGCGACGAACTACAAGATCTGGCGTGAAGGTGTCACCGGCGCCGGCGCATCCTGCGCGTCGTACATCAACAACAGCGCGATCAACATCGCGGAAATCATCCGCTTCGACGAGCACGAGACCCCGTTCAGCCTCGGCACGGGTCCGGTCTGCTCGCCTTGCGGCACGACCCTCCCGACGCTGCCCGAGACGTCTGCGACGAACACCGCGAATACGACTCAGTATCCGGCCCTCGGCGGCAGCGACGTTGGCGGTTGGATGTATCTCAACCTCAACAACGGCGGCGCTCCTGTGTACTCCGTCACGGGTCATCCGAGCGGAACGATCACCTCGGCTCCGACCGTCTTTGGCACGCCACGCGCGAGCCAGAACTGGGTCATCATCGAGATGTTCGGTAACGTTGGCGCCAACCGTCTGACGGTCGACTTCGACGCCGCATGGCTTGGCAACGGCTGCTCGGCTGCTGCTGCCCTGAATGGCGGCGTGGCTTCCGGCCCGGCGATCGGACCTGCTGGCGGCATCTTTGTCTGCCCGCCGGGACCGGCTGGTGTTCCTGCTCAGGTCCCGATGACCAACGGCACGACCACTCAGTGCACCGGCACCAACACGACCCCGAACGTTCCGTAACTCATACCCCAATTGCAGTTGCCGTAGAGGCGGGCCGGTTATCCGGCCCGCCTTTTTCTTTTGCCCAACATTTGGACGTAGACAGATCGTGGCTGTTTGAGTAAAATAACAATCCCGCGTATGGTGGTTCTCTGCCCGCGCGGTTGCCGATCGTCCCGTTTCATCGCCACGGAGGAGAGAAAGTGAACTCGATTCATCGCAGGTGGTTTTTAGTGTGTTCTCTGGCGTTGACCCTGATGGCCGCGTCGGCATTTGCGCAGGATTGGCCGCTGCCGTCTGCGACGTTCAATACCGACGTGCCTTGCACGGGTTGCCTCAACGGCAAGGACGGCCTCAAGACCATCGGCTATCCTCCGACGCTCAGATTCGTCGGGCGATTCGTCGATTCGGAAACTACGAAGGAAATTCAGTTTAATTTTCGGACCGTTCGCGCCCGTGGCGTTGGCTTTCTGGAGTCCGCGGATCCTGCGAAGAGCCGCATCTACATGATGCTGGGAAGCGCTCCTGCCGCGTACAACACGGACACGTTCTTTTCCCGAGAGGCCGCTCACGAGACGTTGTTTCCGGCTACCTCCATCCCCACTCGCCCTTCCAACAGCCGCTCAGGTGCAAACGGCCCGAACAATGAGCTGTTTCTGGAGTGGGATCGGTTTTTTTACGCGGAAAACGGGGGCGGATGGGCACTCGGAGGTGGTGACGGACAGGACCGCCTCTACGGAGTCGATTTTGACGATCGCGGGAACGTCTATCTGGCGTATTCGGCCTACGGTTGGGGAATCGTCAAGGACGACTTCGGCACCGGTGGAGACTGGATGCCGAGCATCTACCAGCATGTTGGTGATGCGACCGACGTCACCCCGATCTCGATCGTTCTCGTGAAGGTGAACGGTGATTACTACGTCGTCGTCACCTCGGGAAACGACAAGGCGCAAGTCTGGAAAGTTACCAACCCGGCCAGTCCTGAAAAACAGAGCGATCTGCCGGGCCGCGCCTTCAATTCCTATGCAAAAGATGCAACCGCCGCTCGCGTGGGCACCGTCGACGGCAATGGACAACTGCAGATTCTTACCGCCAGTGCATTCGTGACCGGAGGCACGCCGATCATCTCCCGCCTTCTCAGCGGTGGTCAGTACAAGTCCATTGCGTCGGACGGCACCAACTTCTACGCCCTATCCTCCATCGCCGGCTCCTCGTATGTCAGCGTCATCGACGGGAACACGTACGCGGAAACCGATGTGCCGATCCTCAATTCCAACAGTGGTGGTCATACTACGTTCAGCACGCCCGGCGGCATTCGTGCCGGCGGTGGCTATCTGGCCGCGTGGGGAATCGAAGACGCCGTCGGTGGATGGAACCTCCATCTTTACAAGATCGGCAATGGCGGTTCGCTGACGGAGGTTCCCCTCAATAATTACTTCGCACAGTACTATTCAGGCGGCGCTCCTCCCGGGTATGCGCATCCGACCTTCAGTGCCTTTATGGACATTGCGCCGTACAAGAGGGGCGGGAAGAGCTATCTCATCGTCGAATCGTTCGGACTCGGTGACGTCTATGAAATCAGGGCCGGCGATTCCTTGACCGCCCACCTCTCCAGCACACCGACTCCGTTCTACGGAGACCGGCAGACGTTCACCAGTTCCACAGCATCCAACAATCCGATGGCGGTGACGTGGGACTTCGGCGACGGAACCCAGGGCTCGACGCTTGCCGGATCACCCACGATCACACACCAATTCGGAGGCGCTACCGCGGCCGACCTTCCGTTGACACGGCGGGTCACGGTCACGAGCCAGACTGATTCCACGCTGACCGATTCGCTTACCGTCACCCTGGCCAAGCCGTCCGCTGGTTTCAAGGTCGCTGCAACAGGCTATTTGTTCCGGTTGCCTGACGCCAGTTCGGTGGCGCAGATCGTAACAAGCGACTCATTTGCCGACATCTCTGACGGAAACATCGAAGGGCACTACACACAATGGACCCTCGATCAGGCCACCACCAAGACCCAGCCGTCAGCAACGACGCCTGTCGGCGGCTGTGGGCCGCACACTCTCAAATTCGTCGCCCATTACGGGCCGTATGACCCATCGACATTCGCCGCGAACTCTGACGCGCAATTCGCGATCGACTCGGTGACGTATACCGCGAGACCGTTCACCGTTAGTGTCCAGGTGCCTCCAGCGACCACGCCTCCACCCGCAACAGTCACGTTTTCAGCTTCGGTGCGTGCATCGTCGCTCCCGGCAGATCTGCCGAATGGAGCGAATACGGCATGTACCTACGAGTGGGCTTTGGTCGACGCGTCGAATGCGAATAAACAGGTGCTGGTGGGAGGGTCGGGCTCCAGCACGCTCGGCAGCATTCCGCAGAGTCCCGCAGTCAGTACCAGCGTGTTCGCTCCTCTTGGCAGGAAAATCCTTCTTACCGTTACAGTAAACGCGAACGCCGTCAGTTCAACATGCAACAGTGGTGGATTCGCAGCGCAATCAGCCGCGACGGATCTCTTGAGGGGTCCGGATCCGACGATCGTCGTGACGGGGTGTGCGCACATTGGTGATCCCTGCAAGCTCACAGTGACCTCGGCCGGCTCCCAAAGCGGCTGGACGTATGACTGGAGCACAGCCGGCCCTGCCTCGTGCCCGCACTGTGGTGCGCTGGCCGATTTTTCTCCGGTCTTCACACAGATCGGAACCTATACGGCAACTCTCGTCGCCACCAACGCAATCACCTCAGCCACCGCCCTATCGGCGCCGATCTCCGTCGGGGCGGCCCTTTGCGGGGTGCCTGACGCAAACACCTCCGCGATCGGCTTCAGTGGTGCCACATCGGGCTGTTTCAGCTCCCTGGATACGTGTTCTGCAGGCGAAACACTGACATTCCGTGTCTTCGGCGGCGGTCTTGGCGACTGCAATACGTACCAGTGGGACTTCGGCGACGGAGCGAGATCGACCGCCGCGCAGCCGACCCATGCATACAGCACCAATGGTCAATACACCGTGACGTTGAATCTTACCGGGGGCCTCACCACGATTCCGCTCACAACTACGGTCAAGATTGGCAGTGTCATCCAGCCGCCACCCCCACCGCCGCCGCCACCGCCACCCGGCTCATGCGCCACACTGACGGCAGATGCCGCCTACGTCGGCTTTGTCGGCAGCACCTCGGGGTGCACCAGCAACTTCGGCACCTGCAATCCGGCGGAGAGCATTCTCTTTACGCTCTTTCCATTCAGTACATACAACTTCGCCTGCCCGTCGTCGAACTTCCAGTGGAGCTTCAGCGACGGTGGCGGCGGGACCGGACAGAGCATGAACCATACATTCGGCAGCCCTGGCACCTATACCGCGTCGTGCACGGTCAGTAACAGTGGTGGGGTCCAGACCTACACGGTAACGGTACAGGCTGGAAGTTCTGTACCGCGCACTTGCGGAACGATGACGCAGGCAAACGCGGCCGTTACTTACAGTGGGATCAACTGCAGTGATGCCGGTGGCGATTGCCAGGCGACGAAGAACGTCGTGTTCGCTGTCGTCGGGAAGGGCTCTACCCCGTACGACTTCACCTGCGCGACGCACAACTATTCGTGGACGTTTGGCGACGGAGGAAGCGGCGCGGGCGCCACCCCGACGCACGTGTACCAATCCGCCGGTACCTATACGGCAACGGTCACCATTACGCAGGGGAGCCAGAACATCCAGTACTCGCACGCGGTGTCTGTCGGTGGGAGTGTTGGTGGTACCGGCAGCTGCCCGACAATGTATCCGGACTCCAACGTGTATGTGACCTTTAATGGGGCGACAAGCCAGTGCCCCTTCGGAGCCAGCGGATCGTGTAATGTTGGCGAGTCCATATCCTTTACAGTTGCCACGTTGGGGTATGACCCTGGATGCGACACCCATACATATTCATGGGATTTCGGTGACGGTAGCCACTCTACGAACCAGAACCCGACGCACGTCTACGAAGGGAACGGGACATACAAGGTAACTCTGCATCTGGCGAATCGGACACAGGCGGTCGATCTCGGGGCAACCGTGAAGGTCGGCACCGGCGTCTCCGTGCCACCCCGGCACCGTCCCGCCAGGCACTAAGCTGGCGGAATTCAACGCAACGCAACCGAGGGTGGCGGGCTCCGGCCCGCCGCCCTCGTTTTTTGCGGTGATGGTTTCCCGCTCCGGTCCGTACAATGTCTGCGATGACAAGCGCCGTCCTGGCTCGGGAGCTGACGAAGCAATACGACATCTACCGGCGTCCCATCGATCGATTGATCGAGGCAGTGACGCGCCGGCCGCGTCACACCGTGTTTCCGGCATTGCAGGACGTGACGTTCGAGGTCGAGCGCGGCGAGACTATCGGGATCATCGGCCAGAACGGCGCCGGCAAGAGCACGCTTCTCAAGCTCCTCTGCAGCGTGACTCGGCCCACGAGCGGTTTGCTCGAGACAAAGGGAACCATCGCTTCGATCCTCGAGCTGGGCACAGGTTTTCATCCGGAATTCAACGGCCGCGAAAATGCCTCGCTCAACGCCACGATCCTGGGCCTTGGTCCGGCGGAGTTGAAGCAGAGGCTCCCGGCGATTCTCGAGTTCTCGGAGCTGGGAACATTTCTCGACAGGCCGGTAAAGACGTATTCATCCGGGATGTACATGCGGCTGGCCTTTTCTGTCGCGGTCAATGTCAACCCCGACATCCTCGTGATCGACGAGGCGCTGGCCGTGGGCGACGGGCACTTTCAGAAGAAGTGTGTCGACAAGATCCGCGAGTTCCAGGAGGAGGGCAAGACCATCCTCTTCTGTTCTCATGGCCTGTATCACGTCAGCTCGATCTGCAGGCGTACGCTTTGGCTCGATCACGGCCGGGTCATGCGTTACGGACCGTCGCTGGACGTCGTTCATGAATACGAGACGTTTCTCCTGCAGCGCGACCGGGAACGGCCGTCGAGCGAGGGCGAGCCCGAGCACGAGCGTCCGCCATCGCCTGTACGCATCCGGGACATCGTCGTCTGCGACCGCGGTGGCCGCCCGCGCGACCTCTTCGAGCGTGGAGAAGACATTCACGTGAAACTGCACGTTCATTCCGAGGTCGCCTCGCAGCCAATCCATACGATCGTGGGCGTTCACCGTTCGGCCGACGATCTTCAGTGTTTCGCCGTCGGTACGCATGCGGATGGGGTCGAGCCGCCGTGCGGACGCAACGAATACGAGCTGATCGTGCAGCTCCATAACGTGCCCCTCAACCGCGGCGAGTACTCGATCATCGCCTTCGTTGGAGACGAGAACGCCATCACGGTGTTTGATCGCCGGGATGTACGGCCGGCGTTTTCGATCAGTGGCGAGCGCTTTGAGGTTGGCTTGATCTCGCTCGATCATCACTGGTCTCTGGCGCCGGCGGAGTCGGACGCCGTGCAGTCCGCTGGCAAAAGATGACGTCGATCTCGCTGCTGGTCATCAACTACCACTCGGCCTCCCTTGCCGCTGACGCTATCCGCACGGCGCGCGCTGCGTCTTCCGGGCCGCTGCAAACGGTTGTCGTTGACAACAGTGACGATCGCGCGGAAGTGGAGGCGTTGCGCGGCATCGCGGACGTGGTGATCGCGGCGCCGCGCAATCTGGGTTACGCCGGCGGTATCAATGCCGGCCGCCGGTCGTGCGGTGGCGAGGTCATCGTCGTCTCCAATTCCGACGTCCAATTCGGCGAACATGCGATCGATCGGCTTGCCGATGCAGGTGCCGCCGTCGCCGGGCCTGCTCTTTTCTGGGATGAGGCGCACCAGTGGATGCTGCCCCCGGCCGATCTGCAGACGAGGAGTGAGGTCATCGACCGCGCGTTCGCCAGCCGTTCGCGCACCTGGGCAGGAAGGCGCGACCGGCGGCGCTTCGCCGCGCGCGTGGCCTTCTGGTCGCTCGATGAGCCGGCTCGTGTCCGTGCGCTCTCCGGTGCGGTGATGGCGGTCCGCGCAGCCGCGCTCGATGCCGCCGGTGGCTTCGACGAACGCTTCGCCCTCTACTTCGAAGAGAACGACTTTCTTCGCAGGGTTCGCGGCGATGTCGTGTACGTGCCCGCCGCGCGCTGCCGGCATTTATACAACCAGAGCGCCGCCGGCCCGAGCGAATCGGCGGCGTTGTATGCGCAGTCGGAGGAGCGGTACCTTCGGAAGTGGGGCGGGCATTTCGTGAAGAGGTTCGAGCAACATCGACCCGACTCCCCGATCCAATCCTACGCAAATGGCCGGATTGGAGAGTCCGCCCTGCCATTCGCCCGCGACAGCGTCGTCATCGAGGCATCGCCGCTTGCGAGCTTTGAGACCGCCGCGGGTTACTTCGGTAATGACGTTGTGGGCGTTCCTGAGGACATCTGGAGCACGTACCGCGGAGAGATCCTCTACCTCCGCGCGGTGGACCGGCACAGCGGACGCGTACTCCATTCGTGGGCTAAAGATAGGAGTCTGCGCAGTAGAACGTTGGAGCGATGATGGTGGCCGAGCCTTGGGCAACCAGCGCAGCCGGCCGTGCCGGCCTAGAATACCGGTATGAGCTCGACGAGCGTTTCGGTCCTGGTCCCGCTGATGGGACCGTCGGCTGAGCTGCCATCGACGATTGAAGTGGTTGAGCGTTACCTGCAAACCACCGGTTTCGCGTTCGATATCCGCGTGCTCGACCGGCGCGACGGTGCCGACTACGGTTCGATGATCCGGCGTGGTGCGGCGGACGCCGGCGGCAGTGTCATCATCGTCGTCGATCAGGATCTGCCGTACCCGGTCAGCGCGATTGGGGACGCTGTCGCGTTGATCGAGTCGGGTGCGGCGGATGTGGTTTTCGGTCGGAGAGCCGGCTGTCGGGACAGCATAGTCCTTCGCTCCCTTCTCGTGGCTATCCTCCCTGATCCATCGCTGCATCTGAAAGCATTCTCTGCCGAGGCGGCCAGGTTGCTGATTCCCGAGTCGAAGCTGCGTGGTGGCGGGTTTGACCTGGAAACAGCCTACCTTGCCAACAAGTATGGCTTCCGAGTCGAGCGCCTGAAGGTGCTTACGGAGGCGGCGCCGGCGAAGAGGACGTTCAACTTCTGGCGAGGCATCGGGGCCGCCGTTTCGATCCGAATGACGGATCGGAGGAATGGCTACCGCGCGCCGCGTCGCTGTCCGGTCTGTTTTTCCAATGAGGTGTGGAACTTCGATCAAATCCCCGGCAACGTGGTTCGTGCGTGCAGCCGCTGCAAGTGCCGCTACCTCGGCCGTTTCGATGTCGACGACGACAGGCGTCCCGTGCGCCGCGTTCTGCGGGCGCAGCCGGCGCCGGTGGAGATCGGTGAGGAGACCTTGCACCGAGGGGTGGCGCGGGTGAAGACCAGCCAGCGCCGCCTTGCCGCGCTCCGGCGTCACGTAACCTCGCGCGCGCGAGTCCTCGAGATCGGTGTAGGGGATGGCAGCTTTGGCGATGCTGCCGCGCGCGAGTTTGAATACGTCGGTATCGACCGGGCCGCGGCAGCGGCGCGAGCGGCGCGTGCGCGCGGGCTCGACGTCTATTGCTCCACCGTACCGAACTTCGTTAATACCGGACCGGCTTTCGAGGCCATCGTCCTCTTTCACGTTTTCGAGAACATGGCCGACCCACACGATGCGCTGGCGCGCATGAAGGATCTTCTCAAGCCCGGCGGGGTGCTGTTGTTGTCGACCTTTGATACGGAAGGGCTGGTCTACCTCGTCACCGAGCGGAGGTGGATGACGCAGAACTTCCGCACGCACCTCATCCTCTACTCGCGCTCCGCGCTCATCGAGTTGCTCGAGCACTCCGGATTCGAGATCGTCAGCATTGGTGCGGAGTTGGCCTATCGCGATCACCGTTTTCTGCGGCACTCCGTTGCCATGCGTTGGCCAGGGCTGACGCCGTTCGTCCGGATGCTGCTGCAGGCCCTGCCGGACCCGCTCCTGGTTTCCTCGGGGTCGATCCGTATCGTGGCCAAGCGCCGCGCCGGATCTCCGATCAACTTCCGCGCGATCCGCTCCGTCGAGCCGACGCATGCCCGCTGACGCGCGTTTTACCAGCCGCCCCTTTCACGCCGGGGACGAAGCTCAGATCCTGACCCTTTTCGCGCGCGCCTTTCCGCACGCCGCGCGGGGAATCGATCACTTTCGGTGGGAGTATCAGCGCAATCCGCTTGATAACGAGCACATCTCCCTGACGTTCGATGATGCCGGCCGGCTCGTGGCGCAATATGCGGGCTATCCGGTGCGGATGACCGACGATGGCCGCGACCTCGTTGCGCATCAGATTGGCGACATCATGACCGATCGATCCGTGCGTCAGGTCGGCCGAGGCCCCACCAGCATCCTGGCGCGAACGGCGCAGCACTTCTACGACGCGTTCTGCCGCGGAAAGATAGCCTTCAACTACGGGTTTACGACTGCCAGTCATCGTGAGCTTTCCGTCCGTTTTCTCGGAAGCGATGCGGTCGAGCCGGCCGCGTATCGCGTTCGTGAGCTCGGGCGCAATCCCTTCCCGCAGATCACCCGCAGCGAACGGTGGCCGGGCGGGTGGCAACTGGAGTTGGTCAATCACATCGGTATTGAATTCGATCGTTTCTTCGAACGCGTTGCGCCGGCCTATTGCTTCCTGGTGCGACGTGATGCGCGGTATCTCCGGTGGCGATATCTGGAGTGTCCCGACGTCCCGTACTTCCTGGTCGCCATTCGCAAATGGCGGCGTCTCGTGGGCTGGAGCGTCTTCGGCGTGCGTGATGCACGGCTGGCGTGGGGAGACGCGCTCTTCGACCCGAGGTATCCCGAGGCGGTGGGGGTGCTCTTGCGTCATGTAGTGCCCAGCTACCCGGTCGACCGCATCGACGGCTGGTTTTCGAGGAGGCCGGCCTGGTTCGATACGATTTTGCGTGAGCTGCAATTCGAATCGCGGCCTGATCCGCAGGATCTGTCGCTCATGTGCGTGCCGTTCGAGTTGCCGGACGCCAGTGCGCGCATCCTCGATCGGCTCTACTACACGTACGGCGACAGCGATCTTTTCTAGAGGCTGGGCATGGCCAGCGTCATGCATGTCACTTCCGGTCGGTCGGCAGCCGCCCGGCAATCGATAGAATGGAGCACTCGTGAGCCTGGCATGAGCAATCTTCAGCCTCAGAACGCCAACGGCGGGAAGCGGGTGGCGGATGTCGACCGGAAGCGGATCCTCGTGATCGACGATGATCTGCCTCTGCGGGGCATGCTTGCCGCCGCGCTTCGTCAGGCCGGCTTCCAGGTGCTGCTGGCCAGTGATGGCGGGGAAGGGCAGCGTGCGCTGGCCCTACATCACCCCGATGTCATCCTGCTGGATCTGGCGATGCCCGGCGTCAACGGCTGGGACTTTTTGCAGCGGCTGAAAGAGACCGGGCATCTCGGTATGATTCCGATCATCGTTCTTTCCGCGCATCTGCATGTCGAACCGCAGGCGATCCTGCAGCTCGGCGTCTCCGCGATTCTGCCGAAGCCGTTCAATCTCCCGGAGCTGATCGATCTCGTCGAGCACCTCTCGCCGTGACGATGGACGATTTGGCTGGCCGGATCGCCGCGCGCTATCCGACGCGCTTTCTCCGCATCTATGTTCGATCCAAAATTCGGGTCGATCCGGTTTATGCGGCGGTCTTCGAGCGGATTGGCGAGGGAAGCGAGCCGTTGCTCGACATCGGATGCGGGATCGGCATTCTCGCGCTCTACCTGCGCGCGCGGGGTTTCCGCGCGCCGATCCGCGGGGTCGATAACGACGGCCGGAAGGTCGCCATCGCCAGAAGCGTCATGCCCGAGGCGACGACGTTCAGCGTTGGGGACGCGCGGGCGACGGTCGACTGCGGCGGCACGATCGTGCTGCTCGATCTACTGCATTACTTTCGCGGAGACGAACAGGCGCAGATCCTCGCGTCGGCGGCCAGGAGCGCGACGACCGTGATCATTCGGGATGCCATTCGCGACGGGAGCTGGCGTTATCGCTTCACGTACCTGCAGGAGGTGTTCTCGCGCGTGATTCGTTGGCTGCGCGCGGAGCGGCTTCATTTCCCGACGCGCGATGACGTGATACGTCCCTTCGACGGTTTTGACGCAGAGGTTGCGCCGCTGTACGGGCGAACACCGTTCAACAACTATCTCTTCGTCTTCAGGCGCTCAACGGCCGGGACCACGAAGGAGTAGCCTCGGCCTTGCAACTCGTCGACGATGCGGTTGACACAGGCGACGGAGAAGGCCCGCCCCTGGTGCATGACCACGATCGACCCCGCGCCGGTGCGCGGCACGATGCGGCGAGCGACGCGCTCGACGTCATCACCGAACGAATCGAATCCCCGCACGCTCCAGCCGATCAGCGTCAGACCGCGGCTAGCCAGGATCGGATGGACGAATGGGTTTTTCATCCCGACAGGCGCGCGAAAAAGGGCCGCACGCCCGCCGGTGATCGACTCCAGCACCGCCGAGCACTCGTCGACCTGCCAGGCAATGGCCGAGGGGAACAGGCGCCAGAACGAGCCGGAGGGGTGCGTCTGTGAATGATTGGCAACCGCGTGACCCCGCGCCAGCATCAACCGGATGAGATCGGGCCGCCGCGCGGCCAGCGATCCCTTCACGAAGAATGTCGCCTTCACACCGCGGTCGTCGAGCGAGTCGAGGAGGGGTTGGGTGTCGTCGGTCGGGCCGTCGTCGATCGTGAGCCACACCTCGTTCGATGAGGATTCAAAACTGGTGATGACGGGCCCCAGCCACTGCGAGTTCGGCCGGAGGGTCGGCCAGAGCACGAGCGCATGCGAAAGAGCGAGCACGCCGATTGCTGCGAGCCATGAATACGGCCACAGCACGAGCAGGATGAGCGGTGCCATGCAGGCGAAGCCGAGGATCAGCGCGCGCATCGTTCTTCCGCTTCTTGGATGGCGCCGCGTAGCAGCCAGAGGATGATCGCGGCAACGCCATTGAGGAGGAGGATGGCGAAGAAGAGCCACGCGGCGTAACGGGCCCAGCTCCGGGTTGTGGCAACGTATGACGACGCAATCAGCAACAGCGTCATCATCATCACGGAAACGAGCTTGATGTGATCGCCGTCGCCGGTGAGGGCCCGCAGAGTCAATCCGGCAAGCACGACCGGAAGATGGATGGCGATCGCGGCCAGCGGAACCGAGAGTACGATCGAGAGCGGCAGAGCGAAGGGGAGCGACGCGGCGATATAGCACGCCACCGTTGCGATGACCCAGAACGCGGCGAGGTGCATCTCCCCGGCCGTCTGATCGCGATCGATCGAAAGGATCAGATGTTCCGGACGTTCCACCGCCGACCGGGCCCGGCCCAAACGGGTGTATCCGATCAACCGGGCCACGGCGAACCGATGCCGCGAAGGGAGCCAGCGGGCGTCGGGGCGGTCGATGGCAACGTTCAGCATCATGGCGCCTGCTCCTGCCAGTAGGGCTCGAACGTGAACCATTGGAACCAGCATTCCTGAACGACGCGTTCCAGCTCCGCCATCCACTGCTCGATCGCGCGGGCGAAATCGTCGTCGCGGTTCCGGCTGCGCGTGATCTCGATCGGCCGCGACGTCATCAGCCGGTATCGGCGCCGGCCCAGTCGTACGACGAAGACCGGATAGATCGGTACGCGTGCGGCGAGGGCGAGTGCGAAGGGACCGGCCGGTACGGTCGTCGGTTTGCCGAAAAGTCTGGCGGGCAACGAACTGATCGAGCCGGTTACGCGGTCGCCCTGAATGGCCACGATGCCACCCTCGCGGATGGTCTCCAGCAGATCGAGCGCCAGTTCCGTCGCTCTGGTGTTGAACGCGATGCGAAGACTGTCTGTGCTGTGGTGCTCTTCGTATTCGCGCGTCTGCGGATCGGCTTCCGGCGCGCGCACCATCACGATCCGCCTTGTCGACGTCTCGGAGAAGAGATGCGCGCCGAGGTCATAGCTGCCCATGTGCGCGGTCAGCAGGATCGCCCCCTGGCGCGTCTGCATCTCCTCGAAATACTCCCTGCCGGTGAACTCCCAGTCGGGAATGGTTCGCAGCTCCTTGAAGCGCACGTTGTCCGCGATCGTCCAGGCATAGTTCCAGAAGACGCGATAGCAGCGAAACACGTTTGTGATCGCCAGCGAGCCGGGCTTGATCACCTTCAGGTTGCGCATCACGCCGCGCCGGCCCGGTCCCCACACCAGGAAGAACGTTGACCAGAAAGCCATGACGATCGGCTCGATCCATGGCGGCACATTCAGCACGGCGAAGCGAAGCAGCTGTCGCCAGAAGACACCGCGCACGAAAAAACGACGCCACCAGACCGACCGCGTCACGGCCGCATGATATCGGAGAGCGTCCGCTCGACCGCCGGCAATGACGGACGCAGAAGATCGAAGAGCGCACCGTTCATGAGTGCCAGGTCGCCGGGATAGGTGGCCACGATCTGAAGCGGAAAACGCTCGAAGATCTCGGCGTCGCATCGGCGCCGCAGCCGTTGCACGATCGTTCGCTTGGCCGCGATGCGGTCGCCGTGCGCGATGATCCATTCGAAGGCGCGGAACTGCATCGTCGTCAGCGGATCATCGATCGCCGCCAGCGGTTTGGCGCCGAAGAGCTTTCGCCGTGCACGGGCGAAGATGCCGCGAGACGACTTCGACGTCTTCGAGAACGGCTCACGCGTCAGTTCGGCAGCATTGGCGTTGCGGGTAGTGGCGTAATGGTGGAGGCGCGCCAGGAAGGTGAAGAAAAGCGCGCCCGAGACGTCGTGAAGCGATTCGTAGTTTTTCAGCGCGGTCTGCAGGGCATTGCGCTCGAAGAGAACGCCGCGTTCGAAGTCGCCCAGCCTCTGGCTCGTCGCGCTCGACTTGTGGCGGACGACGGCGCGCGGCTCGTACAGAACGCGGAAGCCGGCCAGCCAGGATCGCCAGCCGAAGTCGACGTCCTCGAGGTAGGCGAAATAGTCGTCGTCGAATCCGCCCAGCGCGAGGAGCGGCTCGCGGCGGGAAATCATGTTGCCGCCGCAAGCAAAGAGGATCTCCGCCCCGGCGGCCGGCTCCTCGCGCGATGTCAGCGGGTAGCGGAAGCCGTTCTGGAAGGCGTGTCCGTCGAACGTCAGCGCGCCGCCGATGAAATCGATCAGCTCTCCGGACGGATCGACGATCTTTCCGCCGACGGAGACGACATCCTCCGGAGAGTGCTCGATGGCGTCGACCAGCGATGCCAGCCAGCCTTGCTGTGGAACGGCATCGTTGTTGAGGAAGACCACATTGCGCGCGGGTGAGCGGACCAGCGCCGCCGCAAGGCCGCCGGTGAAGCCATGGTTCGCGCCGAGCGGGAGCAGGCGAACGGCCGGGTAGCGGCCGGCGATTGCGCCGATGCTTCCGTCCGTCGATCCGTTGTCGACGACCGTGATCATGGCGCCGTCGAAACGCTGCGACGACACTGCCTCGAGGCAGGCCAGCGTGTCCTCGCGGCTGTTCCAGTTGACGACGATGACGTCGACCACCGGCGCGTTCAGGACGATCCTCCCATGCGGCGTTTGATGCGATCGAGGAACGAGCGTGAGCGATCCGGCACATGCATGCTCGCCGCAAACGCATCCTTCCGCGGATCGGCGCACGGGTGGCGGACGAAATCGACCAGCGGCTGCAGCGTATGCGGCCACTGATGCTCGTCGACGAAGCGCCGTGCTCCCTCGCGCATCCGCTCATTGCCCAGCACGCGTACCAGCGCCTTCGCGAAATCCTCCGGTGACGCGGAATGAACGATCTCTCCCGCGCCGTAGCGGATCAGCAGCTCATCGGTGCCGCGCGCGCTGCTGGTTACGATCGGCAGTTGACCCCACAGGTAGTCGTAGATCCTGGTCCGCATCGACAGGTCCGTCTCGATCGATTGCGGGAACGTCAGCAAAGCCGCGCCGAATCGGCCGTAAAACGCGGCGCGCTGTTCGTAAGCGACCCACGGCTCGAAGCGGACGAAGTCGTATCCCTTTCGTTTGGTGTGCTCGATCGCCTCGGCGAGTTTTCCCTGTGGCGTCAGCGACGGGTTCGGATGCGTCGTAAACGTCAGTGTCACATCCGGCAACGATGCCCGCGCGATGGCGACAGCATCGATGGCCAGTATCGGGTCATACCAGTCATAGATCCCACCGAAGAGAACGCCTGGGACCGCGGGCGTCTCGCCCGCGCTCGATGGAGGAGGTACCCCAAACGGCGCGATGCGGATCAACTTGTCGAAATGCGGATCGTTCCCGAAGGCGATCGGATTCACGCGGCCGGCGGCCAGCAACGCGCCGAGGTAGAAAAGGCGCTGCGCTTCAGACGCGCAGAGGAACAGATCGCCGCGCAGCAGCGACTGCATCAACGTCGCATGATCGTGCGTGAAGACCTCGGCGCCGTGTGCCGGGTAGTAGTGCAGATTCTCGATGATGAACGGGTCGTACAGATCGACGACCGTCGGGATCGGCGATTCATGGGCAAATCCATGTCCGAAAAAGTCATTCGCGGCGTGCCCCTGCAC
The DNA here is from genome assembly GCA_035569395.1 of Thermoanaerobaculia bacterium. Lineage (GTDB taxonomy): Bacteria > Acidobacteriota > Thermoanaerobaculia > Gp7-AA8 > Gp7-AA8 > JADGNZ01. The sequence goes on from DATMNC010000002.1 coordinate 137,318, forward strand.
CACGGCCACCTCCGCCTCGCTCGTGTGTCGATGCAGACTCTCCGGCGTGATCTCGCCGGCGCGGCAGCCAGCCACTGATCCGGCGTCGGGCGAGAGGAGCATCACCTCGTGACCGTCGGCCAGAAGGACGTTCGCCATCTCCAGGAAACGGATGCCGATCCCGGCCGGCTGGTGATGGCCAAGCGGTTCCGGGCACACGAGCAGCGCACGCGTCATCCGCGCCCTTTCACCCGCTCGACGATCGTGTGAAGCTTCCACGTCCGCGACCGGAAGATGGTGTCGAGCAGGTTCTGCAGGCGTGCCACCTCGGCGTACAGAGCGCCGTTCGTGCGGTGCATCTCGGCCACGACCGTTTGACTCGCGGCAAAGGCAGGCTCGAGCTCCGCCACGCGCGCGACGGCGACATAACGCTCGCTGTTCGACTGGCTCAAGGCGCCGCGGATCTCCACATTCGCTCCTTCGAGATGGCTGATGCGCATCATGGTCTCGTTGATCCGCTCGCTGAGCGCGCCAATCTGGGCGATGAGCGATTGTTTGTCGCGTTCCAGGCGCGCCACCTCCTGCTCCATGCGACCGCGCGCGCCGCGCGCTTCGACCAGCTCGCCCTCGACCGCGGCCGTGCGTCGTTTCTCACGTTCGAATACGTTCGCCAGGAGGTTCTCGCCCATGAGCGCGGCGTGTTTGCGCCAGACCTGCAGCTTCGCATTCCGGAAGACCGGGGAGCCCTCGGGATTGGCCATCACGACTGACCCGCCCCCTTTGATGTGCCGGATCTCGCAGGTGATGCGCGGCACGCGGACGAAATCGCCGCGCTGGGCCAGACGAATCAGGAAGTCCCAGTCCTCGAACAGATCGAAGGCCGGATCGAACCCGCCGAGGTCGAGGAAGTCGGCGCGGCGGAAGAGAAGCGTCGGAAGCGGGATGTAGTTGTCGATGAGGAGCAGTTCGCGATCGAAGTCGCGCGCGTAGATTCGCATCGTCTCGCGGTTCGAACCGTCGATGAACGCGGAGACGGCATCGCTGTACCACCCGCAAGCATCTGATCCATTAGCTGCATCCGACAACGTCGGTAGATGCTCGGAGTAGTGAAGGTCATCGTCGTCGAGAAAGGCGATGTAGCCACTTGAGGCGGCGCGCACGCCGGCATTCGCGGCCTCGGAGCGTCCGCGCGACGTCTCATGCTCGACCATGGTTACGCCTTCGAATTCAGGCCGCGCACCTCCGTCGTTGACGATGACGATTTCCGCCGGATATCCCGAGGCCCGGATCGATGCCACCGCCTCGGCGAGGAGCGCCGGCCGGTCCTTCGTCCGGACGATCACGCTGATCGGCAACGGCTCGCGAACGATCTCGATGCGCTGGGGTCCCATCGATTCACGCAACGCGCTGAACGGCGTCGTGCGCAGCGACGGAAGTGCGGTCGTCCAATACGCCTCGGCGAACTTGACGTGCGCCGGGAGCGTCATCGATCGCCAGGCATTGAATCCGCGCGCGTACGACGTGTAATCGCGGATTGCCGTCTGCGATGCATGCGCCTGAATGGCCGCGTACTTCGTGTCGGCGACCGCTGTGATGTCAACCAGCGCGTTCGGCCGCAACGGCGCGCTGACCTCATAAAACGCAACGCGCGCCACCCCCAGATCCGCGAAGAGCGCCGGGTCACGCGCGATGAGGTTGCAGAACGCGCGCGAAAGAGCGACGTGATCGGGATGGATCTCGAGCGGGCTGGGGACGGCGATCAGGTCCGGCTTCCAGCCGGCGAGGATCGCGGCCAGCCGGTCTTCGAGGTCGCGTGCGCTCTCGAGCGCGCGGTCGGGAAACCCCAGGAACTCGATCGTGGCCTCGCCGAGGAGCGCCAGGGCCGCGCGCGACTCCGCCTCGCGTTGCGCACCGTCGCCGGCTTGTGCGCCATCGGTCGCTACCACCACGTGCACGGGGCGGCCATCGCGCAGATGCAGCGCCACCAGTCCGCCGCAACCGATGACTTCGTCGTCCGGATGCGGCGACAGGACCAGGAGGCGCTCGCCGCGTAAGTCCTGCGGCTCGAATGGAATCGCCTCCGCTTCGGGCATGATCATGGCATCGGATTATAGGTGGTCCGTATAATTCAGCCATCCGTGAGACATGACGAGCATCAAACGATCGCCGGCGTTCTATCGCTGATCCGCGCCCTTACCGGCCCAGCGACGCGCGCGGACAACATCGGCGACCTCTTCGTCTCGTCGTTCCGCGCGCTCGACCACGCCATCGATTTCGACCTCGCCGCCGCGGTGATGGTCGAACAGAACCTCGACCTCTATGTCGTCACACGCGAGGGGTCGGGGTCGCTGGTGGGGCCGCCGCTGATCGACAGCATTCGCCGGACCCTGGAGATGATGATTCCCGTCTCGTTTGCGGCGACGGAGGTCGTCGTCAAAGCGGAGCGAAGCGATCTGCCGCGGCGCGGCGATGACGATAGTCTCGCGCACTCCACACACGCCATCATCGCCGTCGATAACCGCAGCAGCGGCGCGCTGCTGGTCTATCGCGCCGAACCGTTCGATGAGCAGGAGCGGCAGATCGTCGAGATCTTCGCCGCACAGGTGTCCCTCCTCATCGGCCAGATGAACGCGCGCGAACAGATTCAGGGATTGGCCGACACCGACGACCTCACCGGGATCGCCAACAAACGCTACTTCCGCAGGCAGTTGCCGCAGGAGATGGAGCGGGCCCGAGTCTACTCGCTGCCGCTGGCGTTGCTGATGTTCGACATCGATGACTTCAAGGCCATCAACGACAATTTCGGCCATACCGTCGGCGACGTCGTGCTCTCGGAGCTCTGCGGCGCCGTACGCGAGACCCTCCGTCCGCCCGATCTCTTCGCCCGTTTCGGCGGCGACGAGTTCGCCATCATCCTGCCCCACACGGACCTCGGCGGCGCCTGCGCCGTGGCCGACCGGATCATGCAGAAAGTGCGCATGCTGGCCATTCCGGCGGATGACGAAGGGGTCATCCGCTGCTCCATCTCCCTCGGTATCGCCGATTACCGGAGCGCGGACTCGACCTCGAGCGATGTCATCCGCCGCGCCGACGAACGGCTGTACGACGCGAAGAGAGCGGGGAAGAACCGGTACTCGGCGTGACGAGGCGCCACAGCTTTTTGTCATTCTGAGGCCGGCGTAGCGCGGCCGAAGGATCTCGAACTACGCTGCATTTGCCACAGGCGCTGCCACTGGAGATCCTTCGCCGTCCTCCCCCGCATTTCGCTCGCTATGCTCGCTCAGCGGCGGGTAAACTTCGCCGTAATGCCCAACCGCTACCTGATCGCCAACTGGAAGATGAATCTCCCGCCGGAGGGGATCGAACCCTTTCTCGGCGCGATGGCGGATGCCGATGCCGATGTTGCCGTGGCACCGCCCTACGTCTATCTCAAAGACGTGGTGACCGGCGCGCCGAAGAACGTGCTCCCCGGCGCGCAGAACTGTGCCGATCAGAAATCGGGAGCCTTCACCGGGGAGGTCTCGGCGGACATGCTGCGCGACTGCGGCGCGCGCTTTGTCATCGTCGGACATTCCGAGCGGCGCAACGTCTATGGCGAGAGCGATGCGCTCATCGCGCGCAAACTCGCTCTGGCGATCGAGGCGGGACTGATGCCCGTCCTCTGCATCGGTGAGAACCAGACCCAGCGCGACGGAGGTTACGCCACGACGTTCTGCTCGGATCAGCTCCGTGCCGCTGCCGTGCCGCAGCTCGCGAACGCCTCGGAGGTGGTCATCGCCTATGAGCCTGTCTGGGCCATCGGCACCGGGCGGAATGCCACCGGAGAGATGGTCGCGGAGATTGCCGCGGCCATCCGCGATTCCCTCGGACGCTTCTGGCCTTCCGCCCTGGCGCGGCGTGCGCCTGTGCTCTACGGGGGGAGCGTGACGCCGGACAACGTCGATGACCTTCTCGCGCGCGGGGAGATCGACGGTTTTCTCGTCGGCGGAGCGAGCCTCGATTCGAAGAAGTTTCTGGCGCTGGCCGGGGCGATGAAGACCAGGTTCGCAAGCACGTAAACCTCGCCTTGACACTCGATCCCGTTCCGGGAAGAATTCGCCCCCTTGCCCCGTTAGCAGCATCGCTTCGGAGAATCAATGACCGTACTTCTTGTCGTATTACACGTCCTCATCAGCCTCTTCCTGATCCTGGTCGTCCTTCTGCAGCAGGGGAAGGGGGCGGATCTCGCGGGCGCGTTCGGTGGCGGCGGATCCCAGACCGCATTCGGCGCGCGCGGCGCGACGACGCTCCTTCACAAACTGACGACGGCGTTCTTCATCCTCTTCGTCCTCACCTCGTTGTCGCTGGCGATCCTTCAGGCTCGCCCGCGCTCTTCGGTCATGAGCGGCGGCGCTCCCTCGGCGCCCGCCACCCCGGCCAAGAAGTAGTCGCAGCCGTTCTTTTCAAGCCCAAGTGGCGGAATTGGTAGACGCGCACGTTTGAGGGGCGTGTGGAGAAATCCGTGCCGGTTCGAGTCCGGCCTTGGGCACCAAAGAACGAGCATGACAACCGCGGAAGCGCGCACGAAGCTGCACGACGTCATCGAATGCTTTCCAAGTGAATCAGCCGGCGCGGATGGTGAATCGTCCTGCGCGGGCTGGGCCTCCTCCAGGTTGGGATGTGAATCGCTTCGCTGGCGCGGAAACGCACCAAGCGTACGCGGGAACGCACCAAGCGTACGCGGGAACGCATCGAGCGTCGGCGGGAACGCATCAAGCGTACGCGGGAACGCATCGAGCGTTGGCGGGAACGCATCGAGCGTACGCGAAAACGCACCAGGCATACGCGAAAACGCACCAGGAGTACGCGGCAACGCAACGGGCGGACGGGGAAACGCAGCGAGCGGACGGGGAAACGCATCGAGCGGACGGGGAAACGCATCGAGCGGACGGGCAAACGCATCGGGCGTACGCGAAAACGCATCGAGCGTACGCGGAAACGCATCGAGCGGACGGGCAAACGCATCGAGCGGACGGGCAAACGCAGCGAGCGGACGGGCAAACGCAGCGAGCGGGCGGGCAAACGCAGCGAGCGGGCGCGGAAACACAGCTAGCGGACGCGGAACCCTATCCAGGTTGTTACTTCTTCAACAGCCCGTTCAACGTATCCGCAAACCCCTTACCTGCATTTTTCTCTTGACATCTCGTCCCAACAGTGATATAACACCCACTTACAGAGTCGAAGATCGTAAGGTCTCCGGCTTTGGCGGCCGTCGGCGGTACGGGCGTGCTGGATAGCACATCAGACCTGTACCGGCGCGGGAGTCGAGTTAGCTCCTCCTGCCGCGGGCGCCTGAGGTGTGTACACGCCTCGGGCAGACATCAACCGGAAGAATCGGCGCGTAGCCGGGACTTCCAGCCGGTGGCCGCTCGCACTTGTCGACGAGTTCGTGACGTCACCTCCGGCCTGACAGCTCGTGGTCTAAGGAGAATGACATGAGTACCAATCAGGAAACTACGAAGGCAGTAGCCGCTGCGGATCTCCCGCAACCGGCACCAACATTGGCACCCGAGGCGGTGGTCGAAGTGTTGCGCACCACACGCGCGCAGATCGGCGAAGTGGCGCCGCTGACGGCGGCGCAGCGCAGAGCGCTTCGCGACCGCATACGGACGACCAATCCGATCCTGCAGGCGTCGATCAACGTCATCGGCGCGCTCGACAACGTCTCGCAGGCTGTCGGTCAGCCGGCCGGCGGGGTGCGTCAGTTGTACGACGAGGCCAACCGCTGGACGGCGGTGGAGGATGAGCTCCGGTCGATGCTGAATGGCGTCGCCGGGGCGAATCTCATCCGCCGCCATCGCATCGCCCTCATCACGACGCAGGCGTACACCATCGGGTTGCAATTGGCCCGCGATCCGGCCAACGCCGTCCTCGTGCCTCATGTGGAGGAGATCAAGCGTCTGAAGAGCTTCGCCCGCCGTAAGAAGACGGCGCAGGCTCCAAGCACGCCGCAGTCTCCGGCACCCGGTACGCCGGCGCCGCAGGGTCCCGGAACGTCCGGAAAGCCGCAAGTCTGAACGTGTTGGGAGGGAGTGAGACCGGGCGCGCGCAAGCGCGCCCGGTCGTTTCGTGGAAGAGTTCTACGGCAACAAGGAGACCGATTTGGCGCAGACGGTACAGACACTCTTGTCTGTGCCATGCCACATTGATCGACGCGGGTTGTCGGCGCCGCGGAGAGCGGGCATCCTGCCTGCTCCCGACGGGCGTCTCGCCCGGCGGTGGTTTCCGTGAGACCACGTGGATTGCGGAGAAAGAGAACGACGCAGTCCCGTTTAACTTGCTGCAAGCCGCGAACTTGCCGGGCGAGACGCCCGTCGGGAGCGGGCGAGACGCCCGCTCTCCGCGGACGCCATCTCCCGTTCGCTGCATACCCCTCGCGGTATCCTTGGGCCATGCGTACGTTTCTGGCGATCCTCACGCTTGCTCTCATCGCGCTCGGCTCGCCGCGGAGCGAGGCCGCGAGCAGGAGCAGCCGCGAGCTCCCGCGTGAAACTCACGGTCTTTATCTTCCGGTGCCGCTCTCATCGCAGAGAGAGCTGCCTCGGATGGTGGATCTCGCGCTGCGCTCCGGTGTCAACACGCTCGTCGTCGACGTCAAGGATGCCACCGGCAGGGTGTCGCTGATGGAAGCGGCGGCCGTTCCGCTGGTGACGATGTACGAAAAAGCGGATCTGATCGACATGCAGGGCTTGCAGGTGTTCAGGAAGGAGAACCACGGCTGGCTCGTGGCCAGGGTCACGATGTTTTTCGACCCATGCCTGGCGAACAAGCGCCACGATTTCGCGATCAAGCGGTCGGATGGAACGCTTTACGACGAAGGCGATGCCGGTGCCTGCGGGCGCGAGGCATTCACGTCGCCGTTCCTCGAGGAGGTCTGGGAGTACAACATCGGCATCGCAAAAAAGGCCTTCGAAGCCGGCTTCGACGAGATTCAGCTCGACTATGTCCGCTTTCCCGATCAGCCGCTCAGAGCTCTTGTGCCACCCAGGGAGGAGGGGGACAAGACGAGCCGCATCGATGCCATCACGCTCGGCGTCGCGCGCGTCCGCGCGGCGCTGCCGCAAGAGGCGGTGCTTTCCGTCGACGTGTTCGGCCGCACGGTTCAGGAGAGTGATCCGATCATCGGCCAGGATGTCCGGCTGCTTGCCCCCTACGTCGACTACCTGAGCCCGATGCTCTATCCGAGCCTCTGGACTCCCGACTCGTTCGACATCCCGAGGCCTGTGGCGGCTCCTTACAAGACGATCTTCGAGTCTCTGAAGGCGCTCGATGAGTGGATGCGGTACACGCCCAGCCCGCCGCGCGTACGCCCCTGGTTTCAGACCGGAGACTGGCCGGAGCTCCCTTACGGCCGCAAGGAGACGCAGGCGCAGATCGAAGCCGCCGTTGCCTGGAAGGTGCGCGATTGGATGCTTTGGCAGGACGAAGGGAAGTACGAGCCCGAAGCGATCAGGCAGGACGCTGGAAAGGGCTCAAGTGTCGGGCATCAGTGAAATTCGGACATGAACCGGCGCACGACCGCTCTGCTGATTCTCGTCTTCCTCGCCGGCGCGGCAATTCGCATCGCAGTCAACGACGTCGAGGAGTATGCACCCGATGACGAGGCGGTCTACGTCAGGACGACGGCATTCCTCTGCCAGCACGGCTGGATGAGTTATCCGACCCTGGTCCACGACTACCTCGCCAATCGCGAAGCGTGGGCCTATCCCCATCCGATGCGCTGGGGTCACTTCGCGCTGACGACGCTGGCCTGCAAGCTTTCGACGAAGTGCGACGCTCGGACGCTCGCCGATCTCTCCACGGCCGCCGGGATCGTGTCGATCCTGCTGATCTTTCTCCTCGGCCGCGAATTGCTCGGAGCGGAGGTGGCGCTCATCGCCGCCGCGCTGACGGTCACCTCGCCGCTGCAACTGGCCATGGGCCGGCGGGCGTTGCAGGACGAAGTCTTCTGCGCCTCCGTCCTTCTTACACTCTGGCTCTGTGCGCGCGCGGTCCGCGCCACGGAAGCCACTCCGCGGCGCCTGCTGCTCTGGGCCTCTTCCGTCGCTGCGATGACCCTGACCCTCGGCATCAAGGAATCGTCCATCCTGCTTTACCCCGCGCTCCTCCTCTTCCTCCTTGTTCTCGCTCCGTCGCCGCGACGCGGGGCTCTGCCGGGGATCGCGGCACTGGTCGTCCTGCCGCCGCTGCTGCACGCGGCGGTGACGATGGCGTTGTGCGGCGGATGGAGGGCGTATCTAGACCTCCTCCACATCGTGATGACCGCGGCAAGCTCCAGCAGCACTCCGTTCGCGCAACAGTACTCCAGCGGTCCGTTTCACCGCCCTCTGTTCGATCTGCTGATCCTGTCGCCGCTGGTCATGGTGCTGGCCATCGCCGGCGCGGCGCGAAGCCGGCGAGACCGCTCTCTCGACGCACTCTCTCTTTTCGCCGCGGCGACGCTGATCGTGTTCGGTCTACTGGCGCTGAAGAACGTGCGCTATGTGATCCCGGTCGATCCGGTGGCGCGGCTGCTCGCGGCGTCTGTCCTGGCCGCGCTCCCGCGGCGGCCGTGGCTGCTCCTCGGCGCGATCGGCGTGATCGTCGTGACCGAGTTGCGGCTCTTCTTCGATCTATTCGAGATGGCGGACATCTACGACCCGCTCACCGAATCGCTGCTGAGAGCCTTAAGGGCGATTCCTCAGGCACCGCCGGAGTGACGGGTTGCTGGGTTGCAAGGTTGCTGGGTTTATCGCCCCCAAGCAACTCAGCAACTCAGCAACCCAGCAACCTACTTCTCCGCGATCCTTCGCGAGTAATCCGCGGCCCGATCGAGAAACCCTTCGATCGACCTTCCCAGCGCCAGCTTCTCATTGAGCTCAGTGGCCTTCTCGAAATCGACGCGCAGGCGCTCGGCTTCGGCGAGGTAGTAGTCGCGCAGGCCGGTCTCGATCTTGAACTCCGGGTACTTCTCCGCCAGCGTGCGCATCCACTCCTCGACCTGGCGGCGGCGATCCTTATCACCGGCTCCGTTCTTCAGGTCGGCGAGCAGCGTGGTCACGACGCCGGAGAGGATCTTCGTCCGCTCATCTTGCAAGGGTTCCTCTGTCATGGGCGGGGATGTTAGCAGCGATTACAATGCGCCGCGATGAAAGTCCTGGTGGCGAATCGCGGCGAGATCGCGGTCCGCGTGATGCGCGCCTGCCGCGAGCTCGGCTATCCGACGGTGGCGGTCTACTCCGAGCCCGACCGTGCCGCCTTGCATGTGGTTTACGCGGATGAGGCGATGCCGATCGGGCCCGCGCCTTCGCGTGACAGCTACCTTCGCATCGACCGCATTCTCGACGCGGCCAAAAGAACGGGCGCCGATGCCATCCATCCCGGCTACGGCTTCCTGGCCGAGAATGCCGGATTCGCGCGCGCCTGCCGCGATGCCGGCATCACCTTCATCGGCCCTTCGCCGGAATCGATCGAGGCGATGGGGTCAAAAACCGAGGCCAGGCAGAGGATGCAGGCCGCCGGCGTGCCGGTCGTCCCCGGTCTCCTGGAGGCGGTGAAATCGTTCGACGAGATTGCCGCTTTCGCCGCTGAGGCGGGATTACCGATCATGATCAAGGCCTCGGCCGGCGGCGGAGGCAAAGGACTCCGCCTCGTCGAGCGCGAGGAGGATCTCCGTCCGGCGTTCGAGCGCGTCACCAGCGAAGCGCAGTCGTTCTTCGGCGATGGCGCCGTCTACGCCGAAAAGTTCATCGCCCACCCGCGGCACATCGAAGTGCAGGTTCTCGGCGATCAGCATGGCAACATCGTCCACGTCGGTGAGCGCGAGTGCACCCTGCAGCGGCGGCATCAGAAAGTCGTCGAGGAGTGTCCGTCGCCCGTCGTCGACGGCGAACTGCGCGAGCGCCTCGGCGCGATGGCGGTCAAAGCCGCGGCGGCCGTCAACTACTACTCCACCGGCACCATCGAGTGCCTCATGGGGCAGGACAAGCAGTTCTACTTCCTGGAAATGAACACGCGGCTTCAGGTCGAGCACCCGGTCACCGAGATGGTCTGGGGCATCGATCTCGTCAAAGCGCAGATCCGCGTCGCACGCGGCGAAAAACTCGGGATTTCCCAGAGCGACCTTTCGCCGAGCGGGCACGCCGTCGAATGCCGTATCTACGCCGAGGATCCCGCCCACAATTTCGCGCCATCGCCCGGCCTGATCCGCCATCTGACCCTCCCGGAGGGTCCCGGAGTGCGTAACGACAACGGCGTCTACAGCGGCTACACCGTGCCGGTCTACTACGACCCGATGCTCTCGAAGCTGATCTGTCACGCCGGCACGCGCGGCGAGGCCATCGATCGGATGTTGCGCGCGCTGCAGGAGTACCGCGTCGACGGCATCCAGACCACGATCCCGTTCTTCACCTTTCTGATGCAGCATCCCGACTTCCGGACGGCCAACTTCGATACCGGCTTCCTCGACCGGCTCCTGCCGGAGCTCGACCTCCAGCACCGGCCGGCGAGCGATGCCGTTCGCGACGCCGCGATCATCGCCGCCGCCATCATGGCCTTCGAGGAAGCGCAGAACGTCCGGCTTCCGGAGGAAACGGAGTCGCGCTGGCGTCAGGCCGGCCGCTTCGAGTCACGGTGGGGGCGCGATTGAAACTCATCGCCCGTTATCGAGACGAAGAGACCGTGATCGAGATCGCGCGTCACGACGGCCGCTACCGCGTCAAGCTCGGTGATCGCCTGGTCGTCGCCGATCTCGTGGCCGCCGGCGGATTCCGCTCGCTGCGCCTCGAAGATGGGACGCAGTTCGCGCTCGCGCACCACCGCGTCGGGACCACGCATCAGGTCACGATCGGCGCCTCGCGGCTGGATATCGAGATCATCGATCCGCTGACCGTTCGCCGGAAGAGCGGCGATGACCACCTCGGCGACAGCGGCATCATCAAGGCCCTCATGCCCGGCCGGATCGCGCGGGTGCTCGTCGAAAAAGGGGAGGAAGTCCGCCGCGGCGCCGGCCTGCTCGTCCTCGAAGCGATGAAGATGGAGAACGAGATCCCCGCCCCCGCAGATGGCGTCATCGACGAGATTTTCGTGAAGCCCGGCGATACGGTGGAGGGGGGGGCGGATCTGGTGCATCTAAAGGCGACGTAGTTGGTTCGTGGTTGTAGGTTATCGGGTCGCGCGGTCTCGCGGTTGCGCGGTCTCGGGGTGTTTGGCTCGAAGGGAGCACCGAATCGCTGAACAGCCGCGAGACCGCGCAACCCCGAGACCGCGCAACCTCAGACAACCGACAACCTGTTTTTCAGTTCCTTCGAAGCGGGTGCGCACGAAAGAACGACCACATCTGACTCGTTGCGTCGATGCTGCGGCTGGTGGGCCCGACGAACCACTCCGGCAGCGGGCCGCCGCCGGGCCAGGAATGGCCTCCTCCTCGGATTGTGTAGAACACGACGGCCGCGCCCTCAGTGCAATTCGTGTATTCGCGGCGGATGACGTCAGCCGCCACCGCCGATTCGACGGGGTCGGGTGCGCACCGGTTTCGTCGAGCCCATTTCGCGGTCCAGGCCGGGATGTTGGGAAACGATTCGGGGGCTACCCACGATGCCCCGCCGTTGTAGGGAGCCATTCGATCCGCGGTCCCATGAAACGCGATCATCGGCACCGGTCGACGGTCTGTACACCAGCTCCACGGCAGTAAGTGAGCAGCCGCCACCATCCCGACTGCCGCAATCCGATCAGACAGCGTGCAGGAAAGCACAAAGGCCATGTCTCCGCCATTGGAAAGTCCATTTGCGTAAATCCTCGCCGGGTCGATGTTGTAGGCCGCCTCCAGCTTGTCGATCAACTCCGAGATGAATCTGACATCCCTCCCTTGGCCCACGTGCCAGACCCTGGGTCCAGCGCTTCCGATCCCCGACGGGTAGACGACGATGAACCCCTGACTCTCGGCCAGCCGGTTCCACTCGCTCAGCTCCATTTGCTGGACCGGCCATCCCCCCGCGCCATGCATGCTGATGACGAGCGGCGTCGGTTTGGCGCGGTCGTAGCTGCGTGGGACATAGAGCAGGTACTCCCGCGTCTGGCCCGAGGAGACGATGGAGCCGTTGTTCCGGTTGCGGCCGTAAAAAGTCACCGCGTTGATCAGCGCCAACACCGCGGGCAGGCCGATGAGAACCAGGACCGCGCCGATGACCATCGTCCTTCTGTTCACCGATGTCGATTCCATGCGAGCGCCAGCGGCGCCGCGGATAGTCGCGCCAGGGGGACCGCCAGGATCGCCACGAGTGCAAGAAAGTAGCTCCGGAAGAGCAGCGCGGGGGCGAGCCACACGAAGAGGCCGTAGAGCGCGAATACGGAGACATCCCAACAGGCCGCGCCGATGACGAGCGTGCGGTCACTGAGCAGCCTGCTGTCACGGAGGCGCATGGCGATCCAGACGGCGGCGGATAATTTGAAGCAGACCAGAACCGCGGCGATCCAGGGGAACGCGTTCCACAACACGGCCATCATGAATCTGCTGCCGATGACCCAATGGGCGAGCGGCACGATGATCGCGAGGATCGACAGCGTAACAAACACGCTCGCCTTGACGACCCATTCGCGGCCGCTCAATCCGATGTACAGGCTCTTGACGAGTTGCTTCCACGTCGACGCCACCAATCCCATGAATCCCAGCAGCACGATCACGATCGCGCGGGGCGTGCCGACGAATCCGATCAGGTCATGCTTCCACTCGATCACCAGCGGCAAGGTTCCCGACAGTCTCAGAGCGAGCGGGATGGCGCCGAGGACCAGCAGCCACGCGGCAAGGGTGCTCCAGATCGTCGCCTTCAGCTTGGCGGTGATGAGCGAAACGCTGGTCAGCGGCAGCGTGGCGATGAACGGCGTCAGGCCATAGGAATCGCTCCCGTGCGGGTTCGACTTGCTTACCGTTGCGGCGGCGAACGCGGCCATGAAGGATGGCGTGAGCAGAACGCCGGCAAGTATCTCGAAGACGATGACCGGAGTCTCGCGGAAGATGAAAAGCAAGGCCAGCTCGAACGGCAGCAGGATCCCCACCATCGCCGGCAGCGACCGGCCAACCCTCCGCCATTCGAACCACATCTGGGCGCGGGCGGCCGAAGGGAAGTGGTCTCGCCTTCGCGGGTGTGCATCCGCGGTCTCTCCTCGCCGGCCGAAGATCTCCCGCCAATTGGGCGTGTCGCCGCGGCGCGCGCGCGCGACGGCGAAGCGCGCGGCGAGATAGGCGATAGGAACGTGCGGCGCCAGGATGGCCAGCATGACCGGCTCGGGCGCTTTGTATCGAAGGGCCAGAAGAACGACGGAGTCGAACATCGCCAGCCAGAGCACGGTGACGATCACACGCAGCCCTGGCAAAGGGTACGGCATCCAGGTCAGCGCCTGCGTCCAGGCGAGAAGCGACGCGGTCAGCAGCGCCGGCCAGATCATCGGTATCTCCTCTCCGGATGGCCACACCGCGAGCAGCCTCGTGGCCAGCCACAGCATCATCATGGCAGCCGTTCCATAAAGCATCGGCCACCCCGCCAGCGCGGCGGTCGTCACTGGCAGCGTGAACATGCGTGCGGGATACATCGATTGGCGCCCGGCCAGGTCACCGGCAAGGCCGAAGCTGAACACCGCCAGGAAATACAGGAACGTCGACGTCAACGGCACGACCACCGCGAGCGCAAAACCAGGGGCGTCCTCAAAGTCGATGCCCTGACCCGGCTCGAGGATCAGGAACTTGATCGTTCCCAGGATGAGCAGGTAGCCGGCAATGGCGATCAGCCCCCAGCGGTGCCGCCGGCGAAACTCCCAGGCGATTGCGGCAGCAGGAGAACGCATGATCTATGTATCCGCGGGCATTCCGACGTGCGCGACGAAAATCTCATCGAGCGACGGGACGCGTTCTGCGACGATGTTCGCTCCCCAGCCCGCGGCAGCGGTTTGCAGTGCTGCCGAACTGCCGCGAACGACGGCCATCCATTCCTGGCCTCCCCCGTCCCAGCGCAGCACTCCTGCAACAGGAGGGGGATGAGGCCGCGATTCCGCAAAACGCACCGTAAGGCAGCGGTGCGATTTCCTGATCTCGTCCAACGGCGCGCTCAGCACGATCGCCCCCTGCCGGATCATCGTGACGTGATCAGCGACCTGCTCCACCTCCTCCAGCAGATGCGACGAAAAGAGCACCGTGCGGCCATCGTCGGCGATGGTGCGAATGATGGCGCCGAGAATGTCGCGGCGAACGATGGGATCAAGCCCGGAGGACGGTTCATCCAGCACGAGCAATTCGGGCCGATACGCCAGTGCGATGAGCAATCCCGCCCGCGCCTTCTGCCCCTTGGAGAGATTCTTGATTTTCGCCGTGGGGTCGAGTGCGAACGTCTGACGCAGCTCCTCCGCGTACGCATCGTCCCATGCGGGATAGAACGCACGCGAGTAGCGAATGAGCTCGTCAACCCGCATCCATCCCGGCACGTCGTTTTCCTCGGAGAGATAGCCGATCCGCGAGAGGACGGCGACCGGATCGGCGACGGGATCGAGGCCGAAGACGCGCACCGAGCCGCTTTCCGCACGCAGCAGACCCAGAACGTGCTTGATGAGCGTCGTCTTGCCCGCTCCGTTTGCACCGACGAGACCGTAGACCGCCCCGCGCGGCATGGACAAGCTCACCGAGTCGAGGGCCGTCCGGGCACCAAAGCGGCGCGTCAGCTCCGAGATCTTGATTACGGGTTCACTCACGACTCGGCGGGAAAGGTACCAGAAAGCTGAGTGGCGGTTATCGTGTCGGTTATCGTGTCGGTTGTCGGTTGTCCGGTGTCGCGGGGTTGCGCGGTCTTCGCAGCTGTTTTGGCGGTTCGGCGCTGCCTTCGTACCCAAACACCGCGAGACCGCGAGACACGACAACCGATAACCGATAACCGCCAACCGCTGCCAGGCATCCCACCCCGCATCTATATAATTCACCCATGTCCTCAACGGATCCGTTTGTGGCGGGTGGGAGCATCCTGTCGTTCCGGCTCATTGAGCACGTGAGTGCCTCGGTGTGGCGCGCCGAGGATACGCGGAACGGCAAAGCGGTTGCGGTCAAAGTCCTGACGAAGCAACTGCCGCGCGATGCCGCCAAACGAGAGGAGGTCATCCGCACAATTCGGCAGGCGGCGGCCCTCTATCACTCGTCGCTGGTCACGATCATTGAAGTCGCGCCGGCGGACGACGCGCTGATCCTGGTCATGGAGTGGTTCGATAGTTTTCCGGTCTCCGCCATCTACCGTGGGCGTGCCGCCGATCAGAAGGATTTCTTTCGGATCGTCTATCAGCTGGCGGATGCGGTGAAGCTGCTGCACGCAAAAAACATCCTTCACCTGAACCTCGCCGGCGATTCGGTGCTGATCTCCGAGATCGGGCAGGTGAAACTCGCTGGATTCAACGCCACGACGTTCCTGCCGCGGCGGGAGGGACAGGGCTCAGCGTTTTCCCAGAAGGGAAGCGATCCGGATGCCGTCAGCTACATGGCGCCGGAACAGATCACGAATCAGCCGGTGACGACACAGACGGACGTCTTTTCGCTTGGCATTCTCATGTACGAGGTTGCCACCGGACGGCGGCCTTACCTCGCGCCGAGCGCGACCGAGATCGCGCGGAAGATCGTGGACGCGCAACCGCCGTCGCCGAAGGCTGTCAACCCCAACATCGAAAACGCCGTGCTGCGAGTGATGGGGAAGTGCTTTTTCAAAGATCCCTATCAACGTTACAGGGATGGAAAGGCCGTCGTTGACGACATCGTCAAGGTTGACGGCGAAGTCGTAGCCTGGGCAAGTGAAATCGCGCGCTCGGCTCTCACGGCCGTTGCCACGGCCCGCCACGCGGTCCAGGCGCGGCAATCGATCGTCCTCGCCGCCGACATTGCCAACTACGACAAGCTGAACGCGGTCGACCCGGTTGCGGCCAGCAAGGCCGCGGCGCGGATGCAGCAGATTCTCGGCGAGGCCGTCTACCTCTTCGACGGACAGATCGTCGATCCATTCGGGCCGCGGTTTGTCGGAGAGCTGCCGTCGCTGGAGAATGCTCTCGAGGCGGGGCGCAAGGGGGAGTTCGATTTCTCGCCCGAGCAGCAGGAGGGTCAGGCCATTCCCGTACGTCTGCTGCTGCACTACGGCGACATGGAAACGCACGACGGCGCCGTGGCCGGCCCAGCGGTCGACAAGGCTTTCGAGATCCTCAAACAGATCGAGCCGGCCAAGCTCTACTTCACGGAAGCGTTCGTGAAGAAAGGCCGCATCGGTTTGCGGTTGCGGGATGCCGGTGCGCGGGCGGGGGTGAAGCTCTTCGCCATCGCGCCGGAAGGGGAAGCAGCCGAGGCCGCGGCGCGTGCGGCCGCGGAAGCGGAAGCGGACGAGGCGGCGCGGCTTGCCGCGGAAGCCGAGGCGGAAGCGACGGCCTCACGCCTGCTGCTGAAGAAAAAGAAGATTCGCCTGTCGGCAATCGCGGCGGCAGGAGTCGTCATCATCGTCGGTGCATCGGCATTTCTCTCGTTCGAGAAGCGACAGTGGGCGGCGGCGCCTGCGGTGGAGTCGAAGCATTCCGTTGGTCCTCAGCCGGCAACGGCAGCGACGCCACGCGGTGTCATGATCGAGCCATTCACGGTCGAGCCGCCTGATCCGGTGCTCGCGCAACGGGGTGAAGCGATCCGGCTGGCGTCGATCGAAATCCTGCGGTCCTTCCCCGAAGTGCGCATCGTCGAGGCGAAGGCAGCCGGCAGCAGCGCCTACAGCGCGAAGCTCATTGGCGGGGTGGCCGCACCACAGATCGTGCCGGTGACCGATGCGAAGAAACGGGCCGAAGGGCAGGCCTCGCCGTTGATCGACGCGTCGAGTGGTATTCAGTCGCTCGTCTCCTGGGTTGCCAACGACTTGAAGATTCAGGCCCGCGGAGCGGCCAGTGCTGACGCATACAACGCCTTCGCCGATGCAGTCGCCGCGAATGCGGCGAAGGACGACGTGAAGACCGAAGCGGCGCTGCGAAGCGCCATCAAGGCCGACAAGAATTTTCTGCCGGCCGAGCTCATGGCCCTCCACTTCTTCGACGCCAAAGGGAAGGAGGCCGACGCCGTCGCCGCCGCGAAGGAGGTCGCCGTTCTTGATCCGGCGAACATGGATGCCGCGCGCCGTGTGGCCCGGGCCAGCCTGGCCGGCGGCGATCTCCCCTCCGCCTTCAGCGCGTATGCCGGGGTGCTGCGGCACGAGCGTTCCGACACCGAGGCGCTCAACATTCTGGGACGCTACGCGCTCGCGGCCGGAGACAACACCCGCTTCAATGCCGCGATCAGCAGAATCGGCAATTCCGATTCGTCCGCTTTGCACGTGCCCGACACCCTTGTGGCGACAGGCCACATCAATGATGCCGCCGACAAGTACTACGACGTCGAGCAGAAGATGCCGCGCAATCCTTCGCTCGCCCTCAAGATCGGCCGGATTGCCGTGCTGCGGCACTCCACGGAGATCGCCGATCTCGAGCTGAAGAAACTCGAGACGATGGATCCGGCATATGGCGCGCACATCCTCAAGGCCTATCTCGCCGCGCAGTCGGGCAACAAGGCAGCCGCTGCCGATGAGCTGAAAGCGGCGGGAGCGGCATCGAAGATGGGCGACGACTATTGGACGAGTATCGCCGAGATCGCCGCGATCAGCGGCGATGCGCGCGGCGTGGACGACGCCCTCGAGCATGCCGCGGCCCGCAAAGAGCCGACGGCGAGTTACGTCCTTACCAATCCGCTCTTCGGTTTCATGCAGAGCGACGCCCGCTTCCTGAAGATTCGTGAGAAGCTCACGGCGCAGCAGAGCGAGATCCGTTCGGCCCTTGCCGGCGTGACGCTGTAGATTCCACATCCATGATCGTCACCGCCAGACTCACGTTCTCCGCCGCGCACCGGCTGCACAATCCAAAGTACGACGCGGATTGGAACCGCCGCACGTACGGCAAGTGCGACAACCCGAGAGGGCACGGGCACAACTACGCCATTCAGGTCAGCGTGAAGGGGACGATCGATCCCGAGACCGGGATGGTGATCGACTTGAAGACGCTGAAGGATATCGTGCGCCGGCAGATCATCGACCGGGTCGATCACACCAGCCTGAACGAGGATGTCGAGTTCCTCCGCGGCGTCATCCCGACCGCCGAGAATCTGGCGCGGTCGTTCTGGCAGCAGCTCGCTCCCGCCATCACGGATGGCACCTTGTATGAGATCGCGCTGCAGGAGACGGAGAAGAACTCCGTCGTCTATCGAGGAGAAGACGAGGTATGAACTACGACCTGGCCATGATGGCCCTCGACGGACTGATGCGCACCCCGCTCACCGTGCGCGCGGACGGCACGTCCGTGACCTTCACCGGCGAGCCCGCCGCCTTCAAGGAGTTGGCTCGGCTGTGTCTACTCCTCGGCGGTGCAAGCGATACGGACGACGCATTCGAGCTGCAGCCGAAGGTGCATGTGACGGAGGGGTCGTTGGGGGTGAAGTTGGTGTTGGTCACGTAGGTTGCTGAGTTGCAAGGTTGATTGGTTGCAAGGTCTCGATGTTTTCTCGGTCTCTGGGTGGGGTGGACTCCCAGACACCGATAGACCTTGAGACCCGAACCAACAACTCAGCAACCCAACCCAGCAACCCCTCCGACCTACGTCTCGTAATCCGGCGAGTACGTCACCAGCTCCCGCAGGAAGCTGGCCTTTGCGCGGTTGGCGTCGTCGTCGATCTGGAGCAGGTCGCGGATGGAGATCATGCCGAGGAGGTTGCCGTCGTGGACGACCGGCAGGTGGCGGCAATTGCAGTCGCGCATCTTCTGCAACGCCTCGTTGATGTCATCGGCGGGGGAGGCCACGACCAGATCCGTCGTCATCACGCTGTCGATGCGCGTCCGCTCCGGATCCCGTCCCTCGGCGACAACGCGCGTCAGGATGTCGCGCTCCGAAAAGATGCCGACGAGATTTCCGGCATCGAGCACGGCGATCGCTCCGATGTTGTGCTCGCTCATCGTTCGCGCTACTTCCCGTACGCTGGCCGTGGAGGGAACATGAAAGAGCGGATGTCCGTCGATGATCTCACCCAGTCGCTTCATGCGAGCTCCTGCTCGACAGTCCTCTTGCGGTTGATGGTGCCCAGCCCGTCATACGCCGCGTATTTGTACGCCTCGCTCAGCGTAGGAAAGTTGAAGACGCAGTCGATGAAGGCGTTGATCGTTCCGCCAAACTGCATGACCATCATGCCGATGTGCAGCATCTCGGAGGCGCTCTCGCCGATGATGTGCACGCCGAGCAGGCAGAGCGACTCGGGATCGAAGACGAGCTTGATGAGCCCCTTCAGGTCGCCGATGATCTCGCCCCGCGAGTTGTCGCGGTAGAAGGCCCGGCCGACCGCGAAGGGTGTCCCTTTCTTGCGGCAGTCGTCTTCATTCAGGCCGACGGTAGCAACCTCGGGGATGGTATAGATCGCGTACGGCAGGATCGGCGCGACGTGCGTCTTGTATTTGAGATTGAAGGCATGAACCATCGCCACGCGCGCCTGCTCCATCGAAGTCGAGGCCAGAGCGGGGAAGCCGATGACGTCGCCGGCCGCGTAGATGTTCGGCACCGAGGTCTGGTAGTTCTCGTTCACGGTGATCAGGCCGCGGGCCGCGGTGGCCACGCCTGCGCCGTCAAGGTTGAGACCTTCGACATTGCTCGACCGGCCGGCGGCGTAGAGGACGTTGTCGACGACCATGCACTCGCCGTCCGCCAGGGTCAGCGAGGCCTGTTGGCCGCAGCGCTCGATCTCCGCGACGTCCTGGCCGAGGTGCATCGTGATCCCGAGACGGTTCTGAAACTCGCCGAGGAGGATGCGGACGATCTCGCGGTCGATGTTTGGCAGGAGCGAGGTCCGGCCGTCGATCAGATGAACCTCAACGCCGAGCGCGGCGAAGATCGAGGCGTACTCGACACCGATGATTCCCGCGCCGACGACGGCCAGCTTCTCAGGGATGCGGCCGATGCCGAGGATGGTGTCGCTGTCGCAGATCACTTCGCTGTCGAACGGAACATGATCCGGCCGGTGCGGCGATGAGCCGGTGGCGATGAGGATCACCCTGCCGTCGATGACTTCCTCGCCGATGGCGTTGGTGATCGCCACCCGCGTCGGCGAGACGAAACGGGCCGAGCCTCCGTAGCGGTCGACCTTGTGCCGCCGCAGGTTGTCCTCGATCCGCTTCCACTCGTGGGCGACCACGCGGTCTTTGCGGTACATGAAGTCGGCGACCGTGATGCAGTTGACGGTGAGGTCGATCGAGCCCTCACGAAAGCCGCGCTGCCGGAAGCCGGAGAGGTGCAGAGCCGACTCCCGCAGCGTCTTCGACGGGATCGTGCCGGTATTGACGCAGGCGCCGCCGACGACCGGCTCGCGCTCGATCAGAGCCACACTCTTGCCGAAGTAGGCCGCCTGCGCAGCCCCCTTTTCGCCTGCCGGTCCGGAGCCGATGACGATGAGGTCGTACATGGTGTGTGGTGGTTGGTTGGTTTTGGTGGTTCGGGTTGTCGGTTGTCGGAGGAAGGACGCGCGAGAACCGACAACTGACAACCGACAACTGACAACCGACAACGTTCAGTATTCGATCAATGCATATACCGGCGTCCCATCCAGCTTCTCACGCCCATGAAGAAACGCCAATTCGATCACGAAACCTGCCGCGACGACGGTGGCGCCGCATTCGCGGGCGAGCATCGCCGCGCATGCCGCGGTTCCGCCGGTGGCCAGCAGATCGTCGATCAGGAGAACGCGGTCGTCGGCGGCGAGGGCGTCGTCGTGGATCTCGAGGATGCCGCTGCCGTATTCGAGCGTGTACTCGCCGCGGCGCGTTTTCCACGGCAGCTTGCCGGGCTTGCGGATCGGGACGAATCCGGCGCCGAGCACGCGCGCCACGCCGCTGCCGAAGATGAAGCCGCGCGATTCGATCGCCACCACCGCCGTGATGCCGGAGTCTCTGTACGGCTCGGCCAGCGCGTGGGAGATGTAGTCGAGCGCCTCATGCGAGCGCAGGAGCGGCGTGATGTCTTTGAAGATGATGCCGGGCTTGGGGAAATCGGGGATGTCCCGGATGTACGATCGCAGATCCATCAGAACTTCACGTCGAAGTCACCGAGCCGTCCGGTGTAGTCCTTCGTCTCCTGTTCGATGCTGGTGACCTCAGCGTAGCGCGGGCCTTCCTTCAGTTCTTCGATCCATTCGTCGATGACGCCCTTGTCGCCTTCGACGATCGCTTCGACGTAGCCGTCGCGGATGTTCTCGATCGAGCCTTTCAGCCCGAGGCGGCGCGCTACGCGGGTGGCGAAGAAGCGGTAGCCGACGCCCTGAACCTTGCCGTGGATCTTGATGACTCGTTGTTCCTTGGCCATATTCGCGAGATTGTATGCAATTACTGCCGGGGTTTTGCAGATCGTTGTCGAGCTGAACGATTTGCTCACTCCTTCCAGCCGAACTTCCCTACCAGCGGCACGAACTCCGCGACGCCGCAGTCTTCGACCTGCAGCCGCGTGCCGACGCGCATGACGCGAGCGAGGCGCTGGTTGCCCTCGGGGCCGATCGGGATGACGAGCTTGCCGCTCCTCGACAGTTGCTCGAGCAGCGGCTTGGGAACCTCAGGGGCGGCCGCGGCGACGATGATGCGGTCGAACGGTGCCTGGTCGGACCAGCCGTACGTGCCGTCGAATACCTTGACCGAGGCGTTGTAGATCTTGAGCGTGCGGATCAGCTCCGCCGCCCGCAGCGCCAACTCGTTCACCCGCTCGATGGAGAAGACCTTGGCGCAGAGCTTCGAGAGGACGACGGTCTGGTAGCCGGTGCCGGTGCCGATCTCGAGGACTTTTTCCTTACCGGTGAGATCGAGCAGCTCGATCATCCGGGCCACGATGTAGGGCTGCGAGATGGTTTGCTTTGCGCCGATGGGGAGGGCGCCCGCGCCGTAGGCTTTCTCGGCCACAAGCGTGGGGACGAAGAGGTGCCGCGGCACGTCGCGCATCGCCTGCAGGATCCGCTCGTCTTTGATGCCTCGCTCGGCGACGTGGCGCTGCACCATGGCCGCGCGCAGGTGCGCGAAGTCCGGCTGCCGCGGACTATCCTTTCGCGTCGTGGCCAAGGAGCTCCTCGAGCGATTTGAGCCGCGGAATCGATTCGTGGTGGGTGAGGTCGAGGTGCAGGGGAGTGATGGCCACACAGCCGGCTTCGACCGCTTCGAAGTCGGTGTGCTGGCCGGGATGCCAGGTCGGTTTGCCGCCGCCGATCCAGTAGTAGGTCCGGCCGCGGGGATCTTTCCGTTCGAGGATGTCGCCGGCATAGATGCGGTTGCCGAGCCGCGCCACGCGCACGCCGCTGAATTCGACCGGGAAGTTGACGTTGAGGATGATGTGCGGGTCGCGATGCTCGATGAGCGCCCAGCGGATGAGCCGCTCGGCGAAGACGGCGCAGCGGTCGAAGGAGAAGTTCTCCCCGACCAGGGTGGAGAAGGCGATGGAGGGGACGTCGAGCAGCGCCCCTTCGAACGCGGCGGAGATCGTGCCGGAGTAGGTGACATCGTCGCCGAGGTTCGGCCCGAAGTTGATGCCGGAGACGACGAGGTCGGGACGGTTGTCCCGCATCAGCTTGAGGATGGCCAGGTTGACGCAGTCCGCCGGTGTGCCGTCGATGATGTACTCGTTCTCGTGGAGTTTCATCATCCGCAACGGCCGGTTCAGCGTGAGCGCATGCGACGCCGCGCTCTGCTCCCGGTCCGGCGCCACCACCATGACCTCCACCCCTTCGATCCGCCGACAGGCGTCCGCCAGCTTGCGGAGCCCTTCGCTATAGATGCCGTCGTCGTTGGTAACGAGGATGCGGGCCATGGAGAGGCATGGTAGCGCATTGCGCGAGGGGAGCTAACGTAGCGCCGGCGGCTCGTCACCAGCCGTCGTCTGGTGCAGGATGGTGCATACCGGTGTAGTATGAGCCATGACCCAGCCCCAGAAGAGCGTCCGCCAGAGCGTTAGTCTTCCTTCGACCATCTCGCGGCGTGTCCAGGCGATCGCGAAGCGCAGCCGCACCAGCGCGAACCGCGTCATCGTCGATCTGATTGAAAGCGGTCTTGAGGCGAAAGAACGCGAAAAGGCTGCATTCTTCGACCTCGCCGATCAGTTGGCTCACACCTCCGACCGATCGGAGCAGAAGCGCCTCAAAGAAGAACTGGCGCGCATGACCTTCGGGGAGCCGTAGGAATCACGTGCGGCGGATTCAGTGGACCAACCTTCCACCGGCGTTGCGCGATCATCTCTTCGACCGCCTCCGCGATCGCAAGATCACCGTTGAGGACCTCTACCAACTCAAACTCTGGCGTGAGTCAGAGCCGGAGGCGCTGGAGGGACAGTGGGTCAAAGACTTCGGCTCGTTCAAGGTCTGCGGCGAAGGAAAATACCCGAAGACCTTCCTGCTCCGAGGTCAGTCCGCGAAAGGGAAGAAGCTATGACGTCGGAGCGATGACCACAAAAATCCAACCACAGAGGCACAGCGCGGGCGAAGCCCGCAACCCAAAAATGGAAGCCACCAGTTTTGGGAGAATTCTTTGCGGCGTGCGAAGAAACTCGTGGTTAGTAGCACAGAGCACACAGAGGTTCTCCGTGATCTCTGTGTCTCTGTGGCGGATCGCCTTCCAAGCGCGTGGCGGGAAGCCGGCGAATGATGAGTCAGTCGCTGCCGTCGCGCTGGCGTTTCATGGCGTGAACTAACGCGTGAGCGTCTCTCGAGGAAGAGTCAGGACGACGAACCTCTCAATCGGCGTGAAGATAGTCCTCGCGCGATTCATCGATGATTCGGATCATCCCGGGTCTATTCGGCACGGCGATCATCGATGACCGGGTAGACCGTCAACGGCGTGAGCGAAACCTCGTAATCGGCGTTTCGAATGCAGATTGCGAAGCGGTTCGTGTCGGGGATCTCCGTCTCGCCCTCTTCGATCTCCTCGATGTCGGTGAGCTCTCCGATGATTTCGAAGTCCGGAGGCATGGCTTATTGCACATTCGCGTTTGCCCGGATGAACTCGTCCACATCCTTCTTCAGCCTCGCCTGCGCCTTGCGGTCGATATAGACCATGTGGCCGGTCTCGAAGTAGTCCATCGAGACGTTCTTGCGCAGCTCCGGTTCGAGCTGCATGCGGGCGAAGGTGTAGCGGGTGGCGGCGAAGGGGGTGGCCAGGTCGTAGTAGCCGTTGGCGACGAAGACCTTCATGAAGGGGTTCTGGGTCATGGCGCCGCGGAGGGTCTCGGCCACGTCGACGTAGCGGTTCTGGGCGCGGTCGTAGCTCCAGGGGCGCACTTTGCCGGTGAGGATCTCGTAGGGGAGGTCGCTGTCGAACTTCAGCTCGCGGCGGACGTAGTCGTTCACCACGGCGGTGTACTCGCCGAAGATGGCCGCGTAGGAGGGATCGTATTCGGTCGACTCGCCGGCGGCGTCTTTGTCGCTGCCGATGAAGCGGCCGTCGAGGCGACCGACGGTGCGGCGCTGGGCGCGCATCAGCTCCTTGTCGAAGCGGTCGATCTTGACGCGGAGGTTAGTCTGTTCGATGTAGGCCGGTGAGAGGCCGGTGAGCCGCGCCAGTTTGGCCGTCACGTCGCGGCGGTCCTGATCGCTGATGTGGTCGCCCTGCATCAACGCGTGCGTGTACTCGCCGAGGGCGAATTGCTCCGACTCGGCGACGGCGTGTTCCAGCGTGCCGTTCTGCAGATCGGCCCCCAGGCGCTTGTGGTACCAGGCGATGGCGGTGTACGTGGGGAGAAAAAGCTCGTACGCCAGGTCGTTGCCGCTGTCGAACGACGCCGTCTCGAAGTTGAGGATCGACGAGATCAGGACGATCCCGTTGAGGTAGAAGCCCTGCTGGCTGAGCCAGCCAGACAAACCTGCGGCGCGCGTCGTTCCGTAGCTCTCTCCTGCCAGGAACTTGGGCGACGACCAGCGGCTGTAGCGCGTTGTCCAGAGGCGGATGAACTCGCCGACGGATTGGATGTCGGCGTCAACGCCGTGAAATTTGCCGGCATCGGCAAACGGAATGGCGCGGCTGTAGCCGGTGGTGACGGGATCGATGAAGACGAGATCGGTGACGTCGAGGATGCTTCCCTCGTTGTCGACGGTGCGGTAGGGAGGCTTGGCGGCGTGGCCTTCGTCGTCGGCGTAAACCACTCGTTTGGGCCCGAAGGCGCCCATATGCAGCCAGACCGACGACGAGCCGGGGCCGCCGTTGAAGGTATAGGTCACCGGCCGGCGCGAGGGATCGGCGCCGTCTTTCGTGTAGGAGGTGAAGAAGAAGCTGGCGCGCGGCTTCCCTTCCTCGTCGCGCATGATCATCGTGCCGGCGCGGGCGGTGTAGCTGATGGTCTGGCCGCCGATGGTGACGGTGTGCTGCGTCGTCGAGATTTTGTCCTTGGCGTCGGCCGGCGGGCGGGCGTCGCGCTTTTCGTCGCCCTGGCGAGGAGCATCGGCACGTTCCGCGCGCTCCTCGTTGTCCGGTGCAGCCGCCGTCTCGCGCCGCGCGCCGGAGGGGGCGGGCTGGCGGTTCGGGGCGGGCTCCGGCGACTGCGCGAAGAGGGGGGAAACGGACAACACGAAGGCCGCGGCGAGGAGCGTTTTTCTCATTTGCGGCGCATTGTAAGACAAGGCTGGGCGCGATAATCTGCT
This sequence comes from Thermoanaerobaculia bacterium, assembly GCA_035569395.1. Classification (GTDB taxonomy): domain Bacteria; phylum Acidobacteriota; class Thermoanaerobaculia; order Gp7-AA8; family Gp7-AA8; genus JADGNZ01. The sequence goes on from DATMNC010000002.1 coordinate 163,026, forward strand.
CACTTCATTAACAAAGGAGCGGACCACCATGGCGAAAAACATCGTTGTGTTTCTCGACGGTACCTGGGACACGTACAAGGAAGGCGTCAGCAACAACAGCAACGTGGGCAGGATGTACGAGGCCGCCGTCGGCGATGACCCGCGGCAGATGAAGCACTACACGCCCGGAGTGGGTACCGATTGGTACGACCGCATCAAGGGTGGCGTGGCGGGTGTCGGAACGAACGATCGCATCCAGGATGCCTATCAGTTCATCACCGACCAGTACGACGACGGCGACGCCGTCTTCATCTTCGGCTTCAGCCGCGGCGCGTACGAGGCGCGAAGCCTGTGCGGGATGGTGGGGCGGGTGGGGCTGCTCGACCGGACTCGTTTCGCCGCCACGAATCGCCGAGATATGTTCGATATCGTCTTCAACAACTACACCCGTCCCAAGGACGCCGCCAACAACCAGCTCGTGGCCAACTTCAAGGCGACGAACTGCGTCGACGCGCCGATCAAGATGATCGGTGTGTGGGACACGGTGGGCGCCCTCGGCGTGCCGGTGTTTGCTACACAGTTGACGCTCTTTGTGCCGACGTTCCATGACCTCAGCCTCGGTCCGCGCGTGGAAAACGCCTATCACGCCATGTCGATCGATGAGCAGCGGTTCGATTTCACGCCGACGTATTGGGATCCCGCCACCGTTCAGCCGGGCCAGCATCTCGAGCAGGTCTACTTCGCCGGGGTGCACTCGGACGTCGGCGGCGGCTACGACGATGACCACAGCCTCTCGGACATCACGCTCAACTGGATGACCGACCGGGCGCGGAAGCACGGCCTGCTCTTCACGTCCGATTCCTTTGGCACGTACGCGGACGATGCTGTTTTTGGCCGGCTGCACGACTCCTTCTCGCCTCTCCTGGCCAGCCGCGGACGCTTCCACCGCGTCGTCGACGCCGGGATGACCGTCCACAAGTCGGTGCAGGTGCGCTGGAACGATACGGAGGGGAAGGCGAAGCCGGGCGCGTACGCACCGGTGAACCTCGATAAGCAGATCAACTACGACTTCGTGGAGTGACAACGAAAACGGGCGAGCCTTACGGCTCGCCCAGGGCGAGCCTTACGGCTCGCCCGCTGAACAGATGCGTGTTGTTGGTGACGCTTAGTACATTCCGCCCATACCGCCGCCCATACCGCCACCGCCGCCGCCCGGCTGGGGCTTCTCGTCTTCTTTGATCTCGGAGACGAGAGCCTCGGTGGTGAGCATGAGGCCGGCGATCGAGGAGGCGTTCTGGAGCGCCTGTTTGGTCACCTTGGCCGGGTCGATGATGCCCTTTTCGATCATATCGACCACTTCGTCGTTGCGTGCGTCGTAGCCGAAGTTACCGCCCTTCAGTTTGACTTCATTGAGCAGCACGGCGGCTTCTTTGCCGGCGTTGAAGACGATCTGGCGGAACGGTTCTTCGAGCGCGCGGCGGATGACGTTGACGCCAACCTTCACGTCGCCCTCGGCCTTGATGGCCTCGACGGCCGCCACGCAGCGCAGCAGCGCCACGCCGCCGCCCGGGACGATGCCCTCTTCGACGGCTGCCTTGGTGGCGTGCATGGCATCTTCGACGCGCGCCTTCTTCTCTTTCATCTCGGTCTCGGTCGCGGCTCCGACCTTGATGATGGCAACGCCGCCGACGAGCTTGGCCAGACGCTCCTGGAGCTTCTCGCGGTCGTAGTCCGAGGTCGTGTCCTCGATGAGCGTACGAATCTGCTTGACGCGGCCGGCGATCGCTTCCTTGTGTCCTTTGTCGTCGGTGTCGGTAACGAGGGTGGTGTTGTCTTTGTCGATGGTCACCCGCTTGGCGTCGCCGAGGTCTTCCCACTTCACGTTCTCGAGCTTCACGCCGATGTCCTCGGAGATCAGCTTGCCGCCGGTGAGGATGGCGATGTCTTCGAGCATGGCCTTACGGCGGTCGCCGAAGCCTGGCGCCTTGACGGCAGCGACGTTCAGGGTGCCGCGGAGTTTGTTGACGACGAGCGTGGCCAGAGCCTCGCCCTCGACGTCTTCAGCGATGATGAGGAGGGGCTTGCCCTGGCGGGCGGTCTGCTCGAGGATCGGCAGGAGGTCCTTCATCGAGGAAACCTTCTTCTCGTAGATGAGAATCTTGGCGTTCTCGAGAACCGACTCCATGCGCTCCGGGTCGGTGACGAAGTAGGGCGACAGATAGCCGCGGTCGAACTGCATGCCCTCGACGACTTCGAGGACGGTGTCGAGGCCGCGCGCTTCTTCGACGGTGATGACGCCGTCTTTGCCGACCTTCTCCATCGCAGAGGCGATGATGCTGCCGATCTCCTCATCGTTATTGGCGGAGATGCTGCCGATGTGGGCGATGTCCTTCCCCTCGACCGGCTTGGCCAGCTTGTCGATCGAATCGACGGCGGCGCGGACGGCGATCTCGATTCCGCGCTTGACGTCCATCGGATTCGCGCCGGCGGTGACGTTCTTGATGCCCTCGCGGTAGATGGCCTGGGCCAGAACCGTGGCGGTGGTGGTGCCGTCTCCTGCGGTGTCGGAAGTCTTGGAGGCGACTTCGCGGACCATCTGGGCGCCGGCGTTCTCGAGCTCATCCTTCAGCTCGATTTCCTTGGCCACGGTGACGCCGTCCTTGGTGATGGTGGGGGAGCCGAACTTCTTCTCGATGACGACGTTGCGGCCACGGGGGCCGAGGGTCACTTTGACCGCGTCGGCGAGCTTGTTGACGCCGCGAAGAATTGCCTGGCGGGCTTCTTCGCCGTACGTAATGCGCTTTGCCATGTGAGTTTCTCCTTATTGATCCTGCTTACTCGACCACCGCGAGGACTTCGTCTTCGCGGAGGATGGTGTACTCGACGTCATCGATCTTGATTTCGGTGCCGGAGTACTTGCCGATGAGAACCGTGTCGCCCTTCTTGACGTCGAGCTTCATGCGCTTGCCGTCTTCGGAGAACTTACCGTCTCCGACCGCGATCACTTCCGCCTGCTGGGGCTTCTCTTTGGCTGTGTCCGGAATGATGATGCCGCCCCGCACCTGCTCTCCTGTTTCTTTGCGCGTGACGACGATGCGGTCATACAACGGACGAAGTTTCATAGCCATCTGTGTCTCTCCTTTCACCCGATTCGTGGATTTGCTTCGCGGCAGAACGCCGCGAGATTGATGCTGATCTCCTGAGGTGAGCGTTTAGCACTCAATCCTCGTGAGTGCTAACAATATGTTCGGTACCTTATTTCTGTCAAGAGGCTGAAGGAAAGATTGATCAGCGGCGGACGGCGCGTCCGCGGGCCGGCGGCAGCGGCGCGATCGTGGCGATAGACGAGGTCTGGACGCCGCATCCGTTGGACGCTTGTGCGTAGATCCGGCGCTTCGTGGTCACATTTCTGACCGTGTAGGATGGCCCGGAGCCGAGGGGGAGCGGCAGGTAGGCGATGTCAGCGTCGTACCAGAAGTAGTTGACGGGAGACGTGTTGAGCGCGGCAGCGACCGTCAACACTGCCGAACCGCCGAGTACAACGTTCTGACTGGTCGGCTGGTTGGTGATGGAAGGGGGAGTGCAGGTGGCGATGCAGGTCTGGGTGATCGAAAAGTCCCCTCTCGACTGAGGCGTACTTCCGTACGCGGCGATCAAGTAGTTCGTTGTCACGGGCGCGGTGAAATCGACCGCTGCGTCCTGCGTGGCCCGTTTACCGAAGTTGTGCACCAGCGAATCCCCTCCGGTGCTGAAGTAGACGCCTACCCCGGGGTCGTAGTCGGCCGAGTGGACGGAAAAGCCGACATTGTCTCCCTGCGCGAGCGGGACGGTGAAATCCGCGAACGGCCATCCACCACCAGCAAACTGGCAGAAATCCGATGTCACGGACCACCTGAACGTCTGGCCGCATGAGAGCGTCTGCGAAAGGCAGTTTGTGAATCCGATCGTGTCGCCCGGACCGCATTGAAGTGCGATCTGATACCGGCCGGCATCGAATAGTTTTTCTGTCCCTACCGCAAGCGTCCACGTGCCGGTCCTGCCCAGGTCGAATTGGAAGGAGAGAGGAGCGGGTCCGAGCACGGACAGAGTCTCGTTCGATTCAGGAGAAATCAGCGCCAGCCGCGGTTTTTCGTATGAGGAATCGAGCGGAGTCAGTGTCGCCGTGATGCGCTGGCCTGCCGCGCCGGCGAAGGTCCAGAGGTCATACCGCAACCCATCGGAGAGTGTGCAGTCGCCGGCGGCGAGCTCGCCGGTGTCGCTCGTGTTGCAGGAGAGCATCGAAGTGATGCAACCGGCGGCGGCCGCGCGCGGAAGAGTCTGCGCCGCCGCGCAGAGGGCGAGAGAGATTAGCGTGATTACCAGACTCGCCGCTTTCATCGTCCTATGAGAACACAATCTCTGTGATCTCTGTGCCTCTGTGGTTAAAGCTTTTCGGATCGCTAATGACGTGCAGCCCGGTGGCGTGGGATCGGCTGCGCATCGTCGTTTACGATGCGGCAGGTCGCGGATTGTCCTGCCGTTGCGTTATCGGTGCCGGTGATAATGATCGTGAAGGTCTCGTCCGGCTCGAACAGCCTGTCGCCGATGATCGGGACGGTGAAGGTTTTTGAGGTTTCGCCGGGCTGGAAGACGACCTCGCCGCTCGAGGCGGTGTAGTCGGAACCTGCCGTGGCCGTTCCATCCTGCGTCTGCCACCGCACGCGGCTCACCGCGGCCGATGCGAACGAGAGTTGAGCCGTGAAGGTGGCATCCTTCGTTCCGCTATCTCCTTCCGTCACGCTGATGCTCGGGATCGTGACCACCGGGACGGGAGGGCCTCCCTGGTCGTCATCGATGATGGTGCCGATGGCGAGGTCGCGATCCATCGAGGCGTTCACGGGATTCGAGAGCTGGACGACGAAGATCTCGTTGCCTTCGTTGAGCGTGTCGCCGATGACCGGTACCGTGATCGTCTTCAGCGTCTCGCCGGCATGGAAGGTCAGCGTTCCAGCCGTCGGGGTGAAATCGATGCCGGCCGCCGCCGAGACGCCTGAGGCCACAAAGTCGACGGTGGCGGTGGCGGTGGCGTTGGCGGGCTGCAGGTGGACGTTGAAGACCGCCGGCGTCGTGCCGCTGTTCCCTTCGACAACGCTGACGTCGTCGATCGTCAGCTTCGCGGTCGCCGGAAAGAACGAGGTGTTGTTGTCCTGGCGGGGATCGAATGTGCTGCTGGAGACCGCGACGCTGTTGGTTACCTGTCCCGACGTATTGAGCGTGAGCGCGAACTCGGAGGCGACCGCCGACCCTTCGATGCCGGGGAAAACGTTGGTGGTGCAGGTGATGGTGCCGCCGCCACCGATAGCCGGCTTCGTGCAGTTGAATGTCGGGCCGCTGGTCTGCGTCCAGTCGGCGAAGGTGCTGCCCGAAGGGACGGCATCGGTGAGCGTGACGGCGGAGGCATCGTTCGGCCCGGCATTCCGGACCACCACGCTGAACGTCGTGCCGCCGCCCGTCGTAGCGACGGAGACATCGGCGGATGGCGTCTGCGAGGTGGTGGTAGTCGTCCGGCTGGCGGAGTTGTTCGAAGGGACAGGATCGGCGTCGTCGGCCGATAGCGTCGCGGTGTTCGTCAGCACCGTTCCCGGAGCCACTCCGTTGTCGACGCGGAACGTGAACGTGAACGTCGGCTGGTCGCTGCTGGTCCGCTGATCGAATGTCGTGGCGGAGCAGGTGATGTTTCCGCCCGTTCCGACGGCGGGGGTTGTGCAAGTGAAGGTTGCCTGCGGGTCGGAAACGCTTGCCGCTTCGAAGGTTGCATTGGCAGGGACGGCGTCGAGAAGTTGCACGTGATGAGCGGTGAAGGGACCTCTGTTGGCGATGACGACGCGGAAGCTCACGGTCGTTCCCGCGGCCACGCCGGAGGAGCCGAGCATCGACTCCACGGACAGATCGGGCGAGGCGGTCACCATGGCGGCGATTCCGGTGGTGACGGTGCTGCTGTTGTCCGACGTATTGGGATCGGATGTCGTCGCGGTGACGGTGGCGGTGTTGCTGATCGTGCCGGACGGAGCGCTCGGCGATGTCTTCACCGAGAGAGTGAAGTTCGTGTCAGCCTGATTGGCAAGCGTGGCTGCCGTGCAGGTGACGGTGCCCGCGGCTCCTACCGCCGGTGTGCCGCAGGTGAAGGTCGACGTGCTGGCAGTCAGCGAGACGAAGGTCGTCCCCGCGGGGAGGGCGTCGGTCATGGTCACGTTCTGCGCGTCCGACGGGCCGCCGTTGAACACGTAGATCGAGTAGGCGATCGTGTCGCCGGCGTTCGCGGATTCGGTTCCGCTCTTGGAGATCAGCAGATCCGCCGACTGGGCGCTTGCGGACGCCGCCCACAGAGCGACGAGGCCCGAGAGGAGAACGCTGTGACAACGACGCATAGCCGTAATGACTATGTTGCCGGCTCGGCCTCGACCGTGTTGAACATCACACCGACCGGTTGTTCCTCGGCTGCCGGTTGAAGGGCGGCGAATTCGTCTTCGATCGTATCTCTGCCGTCGATGCTTCCTTTCGGCTTCCTGGTCAGCTTGTCCATGTAGACGTAGAACACCGGGGTCACGAAGAGGGTGAGCGTTTGCGAGAAGAGGAGTCCGCCGACGACAGCCAGGCCGAGCGGACGCCGCGATTCCGCGCCCGCGCCGAAGCCGAGGGCGATGGGGATGGTTCCCATCAGCGCGGCCATGGTGGTCATCATGATCGGCCGGAATCGCACCACGCATGCCTCATAAATGGCTTCGGTGGCGTCTTTCCCCTGCTTCTGCACCTCGAGTGCGAAGTCGACCATCATGATGCCGTTCTTCTTGACCAGGCCGACCAGCATGATGATGCCGACAAAGGCGTAGATGGACAGGTCGACTTTGAAGACCAGCAGCGTAAGCAGAGCGCCGAAGCCTGCGAACGGCAGGGCCGAGAGAATCGTTAGCGGATGGATGAAGCTCTCGTACAGGATGCCCAGGACCATGTAGATGACGGCGATGGCCACGAAGAGCAACAGGCCGAGCCCCTGCAGCGACGACTGGAAGGCCTGCGCGGTTCCCTGGAACGAGGTGGTGACAGTCGCCGGCAGCGTGGTCTTGGCCGCGTCGTTGACCTCTTGCACCGCAGCGCCGAGGGATGTTCCGGGTTTGAGGTTGAACGACAGCGTTACGGAAGGTGCCTGACCGGAGTGATTCACGGCCAGAGGACCGACCGTGGGAATGAGCTTGGCCACGGCATCGAGCGGCACGAGGTCGCCCGAAGATGAGCGGACATACAGCATCGAGAGCGCCTGCGGGTTTTTCATGAACTCAGGATCGAGCTCCATGATGACCTGATAGGTATTGTTGGGGGCGTAGATCTGTGACACCTGTCTCGTTGCGTACGATGAATAGAGCGCGTCTTCGACCTGATTCGGCGTGAGGCCGAGCGTGGCGGCACGGTCGCGGTCGATCTCCACGTTGACGGTCGGATTGCGCAGGAAGAGATCGGTATTCACGTCGACGAATCCCGGCAGCGTGCGCATTTTCTCCATCATCTTCTGCGATGCGTCGTAGAGAACCGCCGTGTCGGCGGACTGCAGCGTGTACTGATACTGCGAGTTCGCCTGGCGCCCGCCAAGCCGGATCGGCGGAGGGTTCTGCAGCGAGACGCGGAAGCCCGGAATGGCATTCAGCTTCGGACGGAGATCGTTCATCACGTCGTCGATCGACGCTTTGCGCTGGCTTTTGGGCACCAGGCGTAGCGAGATGACGCTGCTGTTGTTGGCTCCGCCGCGGCCGACGAAGGAGAAGAACGCCGCCACGCGCGTATCCTTGGCCACGATGTCCATGGCCATGCGCTGGTGCCGTACCAGCTCGGGGAACGATGTTCCCTGCGCGGACTCGAGGCTGATGCGGACTTCGTTCTGGTCTTCGTTCGGGATGAAGCCCTTCGGTACGGCGATGAAGAGCCAGGCGGTGGCGGCAAGGATGGCCAGCGAGCCGATCAACGTCAGAGCGCGCTGACGCAACGCCAGGCGAAGACCGCGTTCGTAGAAGGCCAGCATGCCATCGAACATCCGCTCGGTGGCCTGATAGACCTTGCCGTGTTTCTCTTCCTTGTGCGGGCGCAGGAACAGTGCGCTGAGCAGCGGCGTGAGCGTCAGCGAGACGAAACCCGACACGAGGATGGCCGCGCCGATCGTCACGGCGAACTCGTGGAAGAGCCGCCCGAGGATGCCGCCCATGAAAAGGATGGGGATGAAGACGGCGGCCAGCGAGATGGTCATCGAGATGATGGTGAAACCGATCTCCTTCGAGCCGTTCAGCGCCGCTTCCATCGGTTTCTCGCCCATCTCCATGTGCCGGACGATGTTCTCCAGCATGACGATGGCGTCGTCGACGACGAAGCCGACCGAGAGCGTGAGTGCCATCAGCGAGAGGTTGTCGAGCGAGTAGTCGAACATGTACATCACGGCGAATGTGCCGACGATCGAGAGCGGCAGGGCCAGACTGGGAATGACCGTGGCCGAGACGTTTCGCAGGAAAAGGAAGATGACCAGAACGACCAGGAAGAGGGTCAGGAGCAGGGTGAACTTCACATCATCGACCGAGGCGCGGATGGAATCGGCGCGGTCGCGATGCACCTGCAGATCGACCGACGCGGGCAACTGGCTGCGGAACTGAGGCAGCAGCGCGCGCACGCGGTCGGAGACCTCGACGGCGTTCGTCCCCGGCTGCTTCTGCACCGCCAGGATGAAGCCGGGCTTTCCCCGGAACCAGGCCATGGTCTGGTTGTTCTCGACGTCGTCGAGCACGTTGCCCAGCTCGCCGAGTCGCACGGGGCGGCGGTTGCGGTAGGCGACGATGATCTTGGCGTAATCGGCGGCCTTGAAGAGCTGCCCGTTCGCCTGCACGGTGTAGTTCGTGTAGGGGCCGGTGAGCACGCCCGCGGGAAGGTTCACGTTGTTGTTACCGATGGCTTTTGCCACCTCGTCGATGCCGACGCCGCGTGTAGCGAGCTGGCGCGGATCGAGCTGGGCGCGTACGGCGTACTTCTGCGCACCATAGACCTGGACCTGGGCCACGCCCTCCACGGCCGAGATGCGAAGGGCCATCATCGTCTCGGCGTACTCGTCGAGCTGGTACAACGGCATGTTCTCGGAGGTGATGGCCAGGTAGAGGACGGGCGTGTCCGCGGGATTGACTTTGTTGTATGACGGCGGCGCCGGCATGTTGGGCGGCAACTGGCGCGCGGCGGCGGCGATGGCGGCCTGGACGTCCTGCGCGGCGGCGTCGAGGTTGCGGTTCAGGTTGAACTGCAGCGTGATGGAGGTCGAACCGAGCGATGACGACGAGACCATGGAGTCGAGACCGGCGATCGTCGAGAACTGCCGCTCCAGCGGCGTGGCCACGGCCGAGGCCATCGTCTCCGGACTGGCCCCCGGCAGCGAGGCGCCCACCTGAATGGTCGGAAAGTCGACGTTCGGCAGATCGCTGACCGCCAATTGGCGGTAGGCCATGATTCCGAACAACACGATGGCCAGCATGACCAACGTCGTCATGACCGGACGGCGGATGAAGAGGGCGGCTATGTTCATGGTTGGTCGCTCGGTTGCTGGTTGCTCGGTTGCTGGGTTGCTAAGTTGCTAAGTTGCTAGGTTGCGCGGTGTTGCGGTTTGCGGAGTCTCGCGGCGTGAACGCCAGGCACCGCGCGACCGCGAGACCATGGAACCCAGCAACCCTGCAACTCAGCAACCCTGCTTCACAACGACTTCTTCACATCCACCTTACTCTTTGGTGTCAATCGGATCTGGCCGTCGGTGACCACGGTTTCGCCGGGACTCACCCCTTTACTGATTACGGCCTGATTATCGACCTGTTGAACGAGCGTCACGGGGCGCATCTGGATTCCGTTTCCGCCGGTGACGACATAGACGTACTGCCCTCTCTGGCCGTTCTGCACGGCCTGCACTGGCACGACGGTGGCGTTGAGACGGTTGGAGAGGGTCATGGCCACGTTCACGAACTCACCCGGCCAGAGGATGCGGCCTTCGTTCGTGAATGTGGCTTTGAGCGTGATGGTGCCGGTCTGCGCGTCGACGGCGTTGTCGACGAAGGTCAGCTTGCCGGCCTGAGGCGTCCCGCCGCCTTGCTGCGGAGATGCGGACACCGGCACGTTGCCGAGACCGCGGGCGCGAACGTCGCCGAGCTGCGATTCGGGAACGGAGAAGGTGACATAAACCGGCGTGATCTGGTTGATCGTGACCAGCGGCGTGGTGTCGTTGGCCTTGACGAGATTGCCTGCCTGCACCTGCAGGCTGCCGGTGCGGCCATCCAGCGGCGAGCGGATTTCGCAGTAGGCGAGCTGGAGACGAGCGTTCTCGACGGCGGCACGGTCTGCCGCGACGACGGCGTTCGCGGCCTCGGCGCCGGATGCGAATCTGTCGTAATCCTCGCGCGTGACGTAGTCTTTTTTCACCAGCTCCGCGTAGCGGGTGGCCTCGGCATCGGCATTCCGGGCCTGCGCCTGATCGCGGGCGAGGTTCGCTTGGGCCTGCGCCAGGGTGGCCTCGTACGGCCTCGGGTCGATGGTGAAGAGGATCTGGCCCTTGTGGACGTCGTCGCCCTCGCGAAACGAGACGCGCTGGAGCTGTCCGGCGACCAGCGCGCGGACGGCTACGCTCGAAATCGGCTGCACGCTGCCGATGACGCGCACTTGCACGGGGATGTCTTTCTGTTCCACCGTGGCCACGGTGACGGGGACGCGCTCGTCCGGCTGTTTCTGTTGTTTTTCGCCGCAGCCGAGAAGGCCGGCCACGATCGCGGTTCCGGCGATGGCGCGAAGGCCGATCGACTTCATTGGAATCATCGTGTCATTTTCCTTGTGATGCCACGGCCCGCGTCAGCGTGCCGGTGTCGTGCGAGAGTTGCGCAACGGAGAGGAACCAGTCGGTGCGTGCCTGAACTTCCTCGGCGCGCGCATTTTCGAGCGCGGTCTCGGCGGTCAGGAGGTCGAGGATGCTGCCGATGCCCGCGCGGTAGCGTCCCCCGGCCACGTCGGCGGACTCGCTGGCGTCGCGAAGAAGATCGCGGCTCGTTGTCAGCCGCTTGTTGGCCGTCTGCAGGGCGTAGTAGCTCGTCCAGACCTGAAGGTCGATCTGCTGTTCCAGGCCGCGCGCGTTTTCGCCGGCCAGCTTCGTCTCGATCTCCGCGGCGCGGATGTCGTAGGTGTTGCGGAAGCCTGTGAAGAGAGGAACGCGCAGCGAGATGCCGGCGGAGTAGAGCGTTGTATTCTGGCTCAGCCCGTTCGTGAAGTACGGTCCCACGCTGGCGCCGACGCCGATCGACGGCAGCCCTTGCGCGCGCACGGCCTGCACCCGGGCGCGGGCGCTCTCGACCGCGGCGCGCGCGGCGGCGAGATCCGGCCGGTCGGTGACCGCCCGGGTGATCAGCGCCTCGACGGCGTCGCTGACTTGCTGTGCTGGGACCTCCCGCGGCAGTTCGCCGGCCTCGAAAGGCGTCGCCGCCGGGAGTCCCATCTCCGTGGCGATCGTCCCCTGCAATCGGCGAAGGTTGCCTTCGATCGTCTCGTACGTGAGCTGGGCCTGCGCGAGCGCCGTTCGGGCCTGAAGCACGTCCGCGATCGTGGCCACGCCGGCGTTGTGCCGGGCGTCGGCGGAGTCGAGGCTCGTCTGCCGTTCTTTGATCGTCGCGCCCTGCGCGGTCAGGAGGGCCTTTGCGTCGAGGTAGTCGTAGTAAGCCTGCTCGACGCGGAGGATGACGTCCTGGATGGCCTGATTGTGCGCGTAGTCGGCTGCGATCAGCGTCTGTCTCGCTGCCTCGGCCGCGGCATTGCGTCCGCCGAAGTCGAACAGGAGGTAGTTGAGCGAGAGCGCCGGACCGTTGAGTGCCGTCACCGCCGGTGTGCCGGCCGACGTGCGGGCACGCGTGAGCGATGCGTCGAGCTCGGCGGTCGGCAGGTACGCCGCACGAACGCTGCCGAGGTTCGCCTCGGAGATGCGCGCCTGAAGCCATGTCGTCCGCGTCAGCGGGTTATTCGACAGCGCCAGATCGATGATCTGCGCCAGTTCGAGTGCCGCACCGGCCGGCGGGAGCATGAGATCGCCCGGTTGCGGCACGGCCGGAGGTACCGCGTTCGCGGGCGGCACCCAGGCCGCCGACGGCGCCGATGGCGTTCCGGCGCCATGCACGGCCGGGTCGGCGATGTTGCCGGCGTCGCGGATGCTCGCGCAGGAGGCGCCGAGGAGAAGAAGAGTTGTCGCTGCGATGAGCTTCGAATTCAACATTGATTGGTGATCGTAAAGCAGGATGCGGCAGATTTCGTCGCGCTCGTGTGAAGAAGCCGGGAGAGTGGAAGCGGGTCCGGAGCAGACTGACTCCCCGGTCAACTTTTTATACAGGTGAGTCATGCCTCATATGCGTTACAAAGCTGTGGCGTTGCGGTTTACGGTCACGCGGTCTCGAGGTTGCGCGGTCTCGCGGTCTGCGTTCCCGCGAGACTGTGTTCCCGCGAGACCCCGAGACCCGGCAAACGGCGTCATCCTTTTCGGATGACGCCGTCTGAATGCGGTCAGCGCTTCAGCGCAACCGCGCCCGCCGCGGCGAGGATGATGCCGAGCATCATCAAGGCGATCGGCGACACCATGGGGATCGGTAACGGCGTGATGTTCGTGATGGCCGTGGAGCTGTTGTTGCCGGCGTTCGGGTCGGCTGTTGACGACGCGACGGTCGCCGTGTTGCTGCTCGGTGCCACCGGTGCCGCGGGCGCGATGTGAACCACGATGGCGAATGTGGCCGAGGTGCCGGCGGTGAGCGTGGCAATGGAGCAGGAGACGGTACCTGTTCCACCGGAAGGCGGGTTGGCGCAGATGAACGCCGGGCCGGTCGGCTGCGTCTCCGAAACGAACGTCATATTCGGAGGCAGCGTGTCGTTCATCACCACGGCCGAGGCATCGGAGGGGCCGTTGTTCGTGACCGTGACGTTGTAGGTGAGGTTCGACCCCGCCGGGGCGCTCGCCGCGGCAGTCTTGACGATGGAGACGTCGGCGCTCTGCGTGACCGTCGTGTTCGCGGTGGCGCTGTTGGCGCCCGGGCCCGGATCGGTCGAGGCGGTGCTGACGTTGGCCGTGTTCGAAACCGTCCCCGTCGCGCCCGGATTGATCTTTACGGTGATGGAGAACGTTGCCGAGCCGCCGTTGACGAATGAGGCCAGCGAGCAGGTGATCGTGCCGGTGCCGCCGACCGCGGGCGTGACGCAGGAGAACACCGGCCCCGTGTTCTGCGACTCGGAGACGAAGGTCGTGTTGGCCGGAACGGCGTCGGTGAGCGAGACGCTCGCCGCGTTCGACGGGCCGCCATTCGTCAGCGTGAGGCTGTAGGTGATGTTCGTTCCCGCGGTTGCCGTCGCTGGTCCGCTCTTGGCGATGGTCAGATCGGCGGTCGATGTAATGGTCGTTACCGCCGTGGCGCTGTTGTTGCCGGGGACGGTATCGGCATTCGGACCGGAGATGGTGGCGGTGTTGCTCAGGGTTCCGGCGGCGCTCGGATCGATGTTCGCCGTTAGCGTGAACTGCGCGCTCGCCCCGGATGCCAAGTTGCCGATCGTGCCGACGGAGCAGGTCACGCTGCCGGTGCCGCCAACACTGGGGGTGCTGCAGACAAACGTTGGACCCGTGTTCTGCACAAGTGAGACAAAGGTCGTTCCTGCCGGCAGCGGATCGGTCCACGTGGTGGGTGCTGAGGTGTCAGGGCCGTTGTTCGAGGCCGTGATGGTCCAGGAGATTGGGCCGCCCGAGGCGGCGGTCGGGGGTCCGGTCTTCGTAACGGCCAGATCGCTCGAGCTTACGGTGAGTGCGAACAGACTGCTGTTGTTATCGGGATTCGGGTCGGTGGTTTTTGACGACACGTTGGCGGTGTTCGAGAACGTCGTGCCGGATGCCGTCCCCGGAGGGATGTGTCCGGTGAGAGTGAAGGTCGCGGTCGTGCCGGCTGCGAGGCTGGCGATCGTGCAGGTGATCGTCCCCCCGGAACCGACCGAGGGATGGCTGGAGCAATCGAACGCCGGTCCGCTGTTCTGGGCGACCGAGACGAACGTCATCGTGCCCGGCAGCGTGTCGGTGAGGGAGAACGTGTCGGCCGCATCGGGGCCGGCATTGTTGACGCTGATCGAATAGGCCACGTCGGTGTTGGGCGCCGCGCTCGATGGGCCGACCTTCTGGACTCCGATGTCGGCCTGGGGAATGGGAACCGTCACGGAAGCCGATCCGGAGTTGTTCTCGGAATTGGGGTCGGCGGGCACCGACGAAGCGGTAGCGATGTTCGTGAAGGTCGTTCCCTGCGGCGTGGCTGGAGGGATGTTGGCGATGAACGTGAAATCCGCGCTCGATCCCGCGGTGAGCGTGGCGATGGTGCAGGTGATGGTGCCGTTCGTGCCGACGGCGGGCTGACTGCTGCAGTCAAAGGCCGGGCCGTTGTTCTGGCTCGCGGAAACGAAGGTCATCCCCGGCGGCAGCGGGTCGGTGAGTGAGACAGTGGTTGCATCGGCATCGCCGACGTTGAAGATGGTTACATCGAACGACACGTCAGTGCCGGCCGCCGCGGTTGACGGACAGCTTTTTGTGACCGCCAGGTCGGGTTGCGCGAGTGCGGCGGGAACGAATCCGGCAATGGTGAGGCAGGCGGCGAGAGAAAGGAGAATCGTTCGTTTCACGGCGTAAGCCTACAGTAACTTATCCAGTGCTGTGAACTCCTGTCCTTGCGACTCGGCCACCGCTTTATACGTGATCTTCCCGCCATAAACATTGACGCCCTCGGCGAGACCGGGGTCCGAAATCGCGTTCTTGAATCCCAGCGAGGCCAGCCTCCGGGTATACGGCAACGTGGCGTTCGTAAGAGCGATCGTCGAGGTGCGCGGCACCGCGCCCGGCATGTTGGCGACGCAGTAGTGGATCACGCCGTCGACTTCGTAGACAGGGTCGGAGTGTGTCGTGGCGTGGGCGGTCTCGACGCAGCCACCCTGATCGATGGCGACATCGACGATGACCGACCCCTTTTTCATGCTGCTGACCATCTCGCGCGTCACCAGCTTCGGCGCCGAGGCGCCGGGGATGAGCACGCCGCCGATGAGCAGGTCGGCGCGGCGGCAGGCATCGGCGAGATGTGCCTTGTTGGATGCCAGCGTCTGCACGGTGCCGTGAAAGATGTCGTCGATCTGGCGGAGACGGTCCAGATTCGTGTCGAGGATGGTGACGCGCGCCCCCAGGCCGGCGGCCATCTTCGCGGCGTTCGTTCCGACCACGCCGCCGCCGATGATCACGACGTCGCTGGGCAGCGTTCCCGGTACACCCCCGAGCAGCACTCCTCGGCCGTTGTTCGGCTTGTGCAGGTAATACGCGCCGACGTGGATCGACATGCGGCCGGCAACCTCCGACATCGGTGTCAGCAGCGGCAGCGTACGTTTCCGTTCGTCGGTGATCGTCTCATAGGCGATGCCGGTGATCTTTTTCTTCAGCAGCGCCGCGGTGAGGTCGGGTACCGGTGCCAGATGGAGATAGGTGAAGAGGAGCTGGCCGTCTTTGAGACGCGCCAGATCCGCCGCGATCGGCTCCTTGACCTTGACGATCATGTCGGATTGCTCGTAAACGGCGTCGGCATCGGAAAGGATCGTCGCCCCGGCGGCGGCATACTCGCCGTCACCGAAACCGCTGCCGTTGCCGGCGCCGGACTGCACATAGACCTTGTGACCGTCTGACGTGAGGTCCTGGACGCCCGAAGGCGTCATTCCCACGCGATATTCGTTGTTCTTGATCTCGGTCGGTACGCCGATGCGCATTGGCTTCGTTCTCCGTCAGTCGTGATCGCGCGAGCTCCGCGCGCGGGGCGCATTCTACGCTGCCGGACCGCGCGACCGCATCAGTGCCCGCGCCGTCCGGCGAATCGGCCTGTCTGCGGTGTCGTTGCCGCCCTCCAGCCGATATCGAACAACTCGTTGAGCGTCAAATCGACCTTGTCCGCGGGAAGATCGGCGTTGATGTTCGGCTCCATGAGCAGGTTCGGCGAGGCGGAGGTGTCGAAGTGATACATCGAGGAGCCGCTGGCGAATACTGCCGGAACGTAGAGTCTCGGATGGCCGCCGGCATCGGCGCCGGCGACAATCGCCGGATCGAGAAAGAGCATGGCAGTCACGTTCGATGAAAGCGCGGCGCGGATCGCTGCGCCATCGGTCTGGGTGACGCCGATCGAGGGAATGGTGATTGTGGAGTCTGTGCCGTCGAACGGCCCGAACCCGCCTACGATGTTGTTGGCGACGATTACGGCGATTGCTCCCGCCAGTTGCGCGTTCTTCGTCTTTACGGTCAGCGGGCAGGCTCCTCGGTCGATCAAGGCAATTCGCCCAGTGATCGCTCCGCCATTCGTAATCGCTGCGCATCCGTCGCCGGGGACGGTGGCCGCCACGGTTCCTGTCAGGCCCCCGACAGTGAGATGGGGGCCGAAGGTTGCCGCGCTGATCGGATACGCCTTCACCAGTGAAGCGGGCGCGAGGATGTTCATGC
Source organism: Thermoanaerobaculia bacterium (assembly GCA_035569395.1). Classification (GTDB taxonomy): domain Bacteria; phylum Acidobacteriota; class Thermoanaerobaculia; order Gp7-AA8; family Gp7-AA8; genus JADGNZ01. The sequence continues at coordinate 179,563 of DATMNC010000002.1, forward strand.
TCGGTTTGGGATCCAGGAACTTCAGGGCTGCTGCGGTCGTCGAGACTCCATCCCAGACGACGTTCTGGTCGTTGGTCGCCGACGTGAGACGTTGTGCGTCGGTCATCTGACTCCAGTGGGTGCCTGCCGTGGCGTCGAGCATGTGCTGCTCGAAGACGCTCGGGAAGTTGCTGCTCATCGCGCCGGTCGTTCCATTGGTCACGCCTGCGAATCCGAGACCGTGTCCAAGCTCGTGAAGAAGGACCACCAGCAGGTCTTCTTTCGTGCCGTGGTTGCTATCGAAGCCGTAGTACCAGCCCGCTCCGCCGAGACAGTCGGGCGTGTCGAGCTGGCTGTTGAACCTCGCCTGAATGTGAGCCGATCCAACCAGAAGGTCTTTGCCGGCGATGGCATTAGCCAGGGCGACCGGATACCAGACGTCCTGCTGTGGCGCGTTTTCGAAGTTTCGGATGATTCTGGTAGCGCTTGCCTGGCCGAGAATCCCGGAGCTCGAACTGCACGTGAGACTGGCGAAACCGGCGTCGACGCGAATGTCGACCCTGGAATCGATCAGGGCGCCCCAGATGTCGGCCGCGCGCTGAAAAACGTTCAGGCGCTGCTGGCCGAGAGTGGTTCCGGTGTTGCCACCGACAGGCGCCACAGCCGTGGCGTCGTTGAAGCCCGCTCCCGGGGCGTCAGAGTTCTGAATGATCAGGTGAGCGTTGGCGAGCAAGCTGGTCGTGGCCAGACAGAGAATGCTGACGATGACCGTGGTAATGACGACTCGTCTCATGGCTACCTCTCCGTGGTTCGTGTCCCACGCCAATCTCGGATCCTGGAACTGTGCGGTCTCGTGGTGTGCCGACCCCGAGACCGCAATATCAGTGTCCGCGCCGGCCGGCGAACCGGCCTGTCTGGGGTGTCGTGGCCGCCTTCCAGCCGATGTCGAACAGTTCATTGATCGTCAGATCGACGCTGTCGGACGGGAGATCGGAGTTGATGTTGGGCTCCATGAGCAGGTCCGGCGTAGCGCTGACGTCGAAGTGGTACATGGAGGAGCCGTTGGCGAACGTCAACGGTACGTAGAGTTTCGGATGGCCGCTGACGTCCGCGCCGGCGAGAATCGTGGGATCGGCAAACATAAACGCGCTGACTGTCGTGGTGAGCGCTGCCCGGATGGCGACGCCATCGGCCTGGCTGACGCCGATCGTCGGAATCGTGATCGTGGAGTCGTCGCCGCCGAGGGGTGGGATGTCGGCCGGAACGTTATCGGCGACGATCACGGCCGTCGCGCCGGCGATCTGTGCGTTCTTGACCTTCACGGTGAAGTTGCAGGTGCCGCGGTCGATCAGGGCGATGTGTCCGGTGATGGCGCCGGCATTCGTGATGGGGTTGCATCCGTCGGCGGGGAGAGTGGCGGCGATGGTGCCGTTGATCCCGGCGACGGTGAGGTGCGGTCCGAATGCGGCCGTGTTGATCTGGTACGTCTTCGCCACCGAAACGGGAGCGCTGATGCGGAAGGTGGGCGTGCCTCCGAGGAACTTCAGGGCGGCGGTCGTTGTCGAGGAGCCATCCCAGACCACGTTCTGGTCGTTTGTGGACGAGGTGAGTCGCTGGCTGTCGGTCATCTGACTCCAGTGAAGCGCGACCGTGTTGTCGAACATGTGTTGTTCGAAAACGCTCGGGAAGTTGCTGCTCATGGCGCCGGTCGCTCCGTTGGTTACGCCGGCGAAGCCGAGACCGTGTCCCAGCTCGTGGAGAAGGACGACCAGCAGATCCTCCTTGGTGCCGTGATTGGCGTCGAAGCCGTAGTACCAGCCCACTCCACCGAGACAGCTTGGCGAATCGATCTGGCTGTTGAACTGCGCCTGAATGTGAGGCTGGGGCGTGCCCACGCCGGTGTTCAGAAGGTCCTGCCCGGCAAGCGCATCGGCCAATGCGATCGGATACCAGACGTTCTGTTGCGGTGCGTTGGTAAAGTTCCGGACGATCCTGGTGGCGCTGGCCTGGCCGAGCACCGCGGAGGTCGTGCCGCAGTCGAGAGAGGCGAAACTCGCATCGACCAGGATGTCGACCTTGGAGTCGATCAGAGCGCCCCAGATATCGGCCGCGCGCTGAAACACGTTCAGGCGCTGTTGGCCGAGCGTCGTTCCGGCATTGCCGGCGACAGGAGTGGCCGGCGTAGCGTCGTTGAAGCCGACTCCCGCGGCGTTGGTGTTGCGAATGATGAGGTGAGCGTTGGCGAAGGCGCTCGTCGTCGCCAGGCAGAGGACGAGTGCGGAGAGGAAGAGTCTTCTCATGATCAATTCTCCGGCTTGGCAGGCGCCGGCTCGCTCTTCGCGCCGGAGAGGAACTTGCGAGCGGCCGCTTCGGTATTCACGCACGCGTGCGATTTGGTGCCGTCGTCATTGATGCGAACCATGACTACCTCGTGATTCGGCGCGTCCATCGTGACCATGCCGCCGGCGGCCATGGTCTCCTGCTGCTGGGCCGCCGGAAACAATGCGGTCAGAGGCACCGTCGCGGTGGTCTGGCTTGCGCTGTTAGAAACGGCTGTGACCTTCTTGGTCTTCGTCTTCGTCTTCGATGCTGGGTAGGCTCCGACGGTGACAAAGCTGACGATGACCGCGGCGATGATGACTCGTTTCATGGTTGCCTCTCTGGAAAGCATTGTGGTTTGTGGAAATCGCTGATTGTCAGTGGCCACGCCGTCCGGGCATACGGCCCTTCACGGCAAATGCAGCGGGGTTGAGTTGCCTGGCAGCGGCGAGGGCGTCGAGCAGGCCGTAGCCGTAGACGTTGTCTTTGCCGCTGGCACCGAGGTCCACGGCAGTGTTGAAGAGAGCCGACTTCACGTCGGCCGGCGTTGCGTTGGGGGCGGCACTCCAGACCAGCGCCGCCACACCGACCGCATGCGGGCACGCCATCGAGGTCCCGCTCTCGGTGGCGTAGTCATCCGCGACGTTGGTTTCGGTCAGTGTCGAGCCGGCTGCTGCCTTGCGCAGTGCTTCTCCGTCCGCGTAGGAGATGCCGACGTCCACCGGCCAGGCGAACGCCAGATCGGCCGGATCGTCTGTTGTACCGTCCGGGAGTTTTCCGATGAGCGTCCAGCCGCCAAATGAATCGTTGCCGCAGGTTGTGGGCGTCGCCGTGATCGAGCAGTTGTAGATCACCACTGCCGTTGCACCGGCAGCGAGGGCGTTCTTTGTTTTCAAGTTGAACGTTGCGGTTCCGCGCTGAATGAGCGCGATGTTGCCTTTGACGGACGCCGGAAAATCGCCTGCCGCCGCTCCGAGTCCGCAGAAGACGTATTGTCCTGCCGGTGCTCCTTTGATGGATCCCGTCACCGCGATGGCGTCGTACGAATTGCCGGCGCTAGTGACGAATGAGTTCGTCCCCTGACCGACGATGTACGTCGAAAAGACACCGACTCCGGGACCGGTGAGGGCTAGCTCCGGTCCTTGATTGGAAAAACTGGCGATGGTCTGCGTGGCATCGACCGCACCGACGGCGATCACACTCGAAAACGCGGCAGGGTAGCTGACGGTCGCGGCGTGCGCCGGCGTCGAATCGTTGCCGCTCGCGGCAAAAACCAGCACGCCGGCGTCGGCCAGCTTCTGACAGGCCGTCTGCATCGTGCTCGACGGCACCGGCGAACAGTTCTGGGGATCCACCGACACGTCGGTGCACTGGCCGAGCGACATATTGACAATCCAGTGTCCGCCGAGCTCGTTCCTCTTGGAAAGAACCCAATTCAGCCCCGCCGCGATCTGTGAATTGGTGCCGGAGGCTCCCCCCGAGCCATCCGGCGCGAGAACCTTCGCCGACCAGAGCTTCGCGTTCGGCGCCACGCCGACCACGCCGATCCCGTTGTCAGCAGCGGCGATCGTCCCGGCTACGTGCGTGCCGTGACCGTCGTCGTCTTTCGGATCGTTGGTTCCGGTGATGGCGTTGAATCCGCCCTGGTAACGGTCTTTCAGCTCGGGATGGGTGTAGTCGATTCCGGTGTCGACGATGGCGACGTTGGTCCCGTCACCTTTCGTCACCGGCCACACCTGAGGCGCGTGAACCATGGTGATCCCGTATGGGGTGACCTGCGCATCGGCGGGGTGCGATTCCGCGGCGATTGGTCCGGGATGCACGGACGAGCCCGATGCGAAGAACTTGATGTTCGCGCTCTCGACATAGCGCACGGAGTCGTCGTTGCGCAGCGCCTGCACCTCCGCGTCTGTCAGGTTGACCACGAACGAATCGAGGTAGGTCAGCTCCTGAAGATCGCGGCCGGCGAATTGCGCGCTCTTTGCCGCGTGGGGAGCGCCCGGCTTCATCCCCACGATGTAACGTTGTGTCTGCTGGGCGAACGCCGCCAGCGGAACGAAGAAAAGGACGGCGAAAGCTGCGCGTTTCATCCGGTCGATGACCTCACTGTCGTTTTTTGGACGAGATTGAACGTTGTTGAGTTGACAGCACAAAAGCAGACGCCCCGATAGGTTATTCCGTGTAACGAGCTCTCTGGACCACGATACGCCAGCCCGGTTTTTGCTACTCTCTCGCCGCCATGACGGACTGGAAAACAAACCTCGTTAACGATGCCGACGGCATCGCCGCACTTCTTCGCGAAACCAAAACCATCGCAGTTCTCGGGATCAAACCGGAGACGCATTCCGATCAGGCGGGATTCTACGTCCCCGCGCACATGGATGCGGCAGGTTATGACGTAATCCCCGTTCCGGTGTACTACCCCGAGGTTACGGAGATCCTCGGCAAGCCTGTCTTCCGCACGCTTGCAGCCATCGGGAGGCCGATCGATATGGTCAACGTCTTCCGCAAGCCGATCGATATCCCGGCGCACGTCGACGACATCCTCGCGGCGAAGCCGAAGAGCGTCTGGTTCCAACTCGGCATCCGCAATGATGAAGCGGCGCAGACGCTGGCCGAGGCCGGCATCAAGGTCGTTCAGGATCACTGCCTGATGGTCGAAGAGGGCCGGCTGCGGCGGTAGTCTGCGGAGTGGACGCTACTGCCCCCACATGCGTCGTAATGTCCTCGTCAGGCGGGAATACTCTGCGCTTTGCGATGCGGTGTATGAATCCTTCCACCGGCTCGCCGAAGATGAGGATGATCAGGGCAAAGGCGAGGGCGATGAGCGCCGCGACCCACTGGCCGGCGCCGGATGCGATTCCCAGTGAAGCGACGACCCAGATCGAGGCGGCTGTGGTGAGTCCATGCACCGTCCCGCGATCGGCTTTGAGGATCGCCCCGCCGCCGAGGAATCCGACGCCGGCGATGATGCCCTGAATGGCCCGGCTCACGGCATCGACGTGATTGGTCGCCGGTGAGGCGTGGAGCACGACGAGCACGATCAGCGCCGCTCCCAGCGAGACCAGCGCGTGTGTACGCATCCCTGCCGGCTTCTGCCGTATTTCGCGATCAAGACCGATGCACCCGCCGACCAGCGCCGCGACAAAGAGCCGGAGCATGACCTCCATCGTGTCCGCAGGGAGGGTGGGCATGGGGAGATTGTGTCACAGGCGAAGAAGAAGGAGCGCTGGCGTCCCGCCGGCTAGCGTGCCCTCTCCACGGCTGATCTCAGTCCGATCAAGTCTGGTCTTCACAGGCCGCGAGGTGGACGGCGGGACGCATGCCAGATCCGCAGTACCTGAATCTTGTCCTCGATAACCCGGAAGTAGATGTGGTAGCGAATGCGCTCAATCAGGTAGCGTCGGACATTCGGACGACTGGCGTGAGAATAGACCGTGCTGATGCTCAGATTCTCCGATAGGTGGAGAAGTGCGGATGCCATGTCTTCGTCGAAAGCGCCCGGTGCTTTATCGCGATTGCGACGCCACCAGGCCCGAGCGGCGAAAAACTGCCGCTCTGCGAGTCGGGTGAGTTCAATGCTTCGCTTCACTCGTTTCGCGCATTCTCCGAAGTACGTCCTCTAGAGGGACTAGTAAGCCGGCGTCCGCTTCGGCAATTGCCGCTTCCAAATCAGCCTCTTCCTCCGGTGAGAGCTCAAAGGTGTTTTCAATCTCGATCGCGTGTTCGGTCATGACCTCTCCAACCTAGTCAGGCTTAGTTTCTGACGATTCGTCGCGCCATGTTCCATCGCGGAGCTGTTTGAGGAACTCGAAACCATCCATCCCTTCGCCGCGTTCGGCTTCTTCAATGCCGGCATTGACCTCAGCGAGTTCTTCGGGAGTCAGCTCCAGTTCTTCGCACTTCATGACGCCCTCAATGGTACCTCGGACGCCAGCACTTGGCTCTTCGCCAGCAGCCTTGTCAGCCACAGATTCGTCATCTTCTCCACCACCGTATTCTGGCGGAGTCGCGCGCGCAGATTGGTGAAGTCGACCTCGTCGAGGAGCTGGTCCTGGTTGAAGCAGGAGAAGACGAACGACTCCTTGCCGGTGATCGGGTCGACGTGGCGCTGGAGGCACTGGGCGCAGACCTGTTTCATCATGCACTGCATGGGCGAGTTGATCGATCCAATGCCGACGTGCTGAGCGTTCAGATATTGAGACAACACGCCGTGGCGCGCGTCTTTGACGGCGCGCATCATGCCGTCGGAGCCGATGGCGATGAGGCGGTTCACCTTGCGCAGGTCGAACTCCGGCGCGTTCTGGGCGTAGGCCAGCATCGACTGCACGATGTTGCCGGTGAAGCCGCGGTCCTGCGGACGGCGCGGCGCGATCGGATCGCCGGCGTCGACCGACCAGATCACCTGATCGGTGCCCGCTTCGATCTCATCGCGCTTGAAGACGTCATCCTTCTTCTTATAGCCGGCGAAGTAGACCACCTTGCAGCCGTTGAGCTTGAAGGCACGGGCGATGGAGAAGAGCACGGCGTTGCCGAGGCCGCCGCCGGCGAGAAGGACCTTCTCGTTGCGGGGGATCTCGGTGGGCGCGCCGGTCGGCCCCATGACCACCACCGGCTCGCCGACCTTGAGCTGGGCGCAGAGGCGCGATGAACCGCCGAGCTCGAGGACGATGAGCGACAGCAGGCCGCGCTCCGGGTCGGTCCAGGCGCCGGTCAGGGCGATCCCTTCCATCGTCAGGCTGGTTCCGTCGACCACCGGCGCGTGTGCTTCGAAGTTCTGCAGCCGGAAGAACTGGCCCGGCTCGAAGTGCTGCGACGCGAACGGCGCCCGGACCACCACTTCGATGATCGTCGGCGTGAGCCGGTTCACCTCATGCACGACCGGGAGGAGACCGTCGTCGAGCGTGCGCAGCAATCCGTCCCATTGGGCTTCCCGCTTTTCCTGCGCCTCGGCGGAGCGCTCGAGCTGCATCAGCTCGCGAGCGAAGAGCTCGGTCACGAACGGATAGCCATCCTTCGCCGAAGCCATGGCCTTGACGACGTTGCCGGCGTAGCGGGGATGGTTGTCGCCATAGAACGAGATCACCTTCTCGCGCGACGACGGATGCTGATACGAGGTGAAGAAGCCGCGCTCGCGGTTGGCGTCGACCTCGATCAGCTCCGGCGCGGCATCGACGTTCGAAAGCGCGTAGCTCTGGAAGAACTGCCCGTACTTATCGAGCTTGAACGTGCCCGGATGCTCTTTCTCGTAGATCACGTTCGGGCTCGTTCCCGCCGCCACCATGACGCTGCGCGCGGCCAGCTCGATGACGTTCCCCGAATCCTTCCAGCGTCCGTCTTCGACGACCTGCTTCTCGAAGATGAGCGACTTCACATGCCCGAACTCATCGCCGATCGCTTCCACCGGCGAGAGTCCCTCGGCATAGGCGATCCCTTCCTCGAAGGCCTTGATCACCTCTTCGTGATTGAGGCGGTACGCCGGCGCGTCGCTGATCAGCTTGCGATAGGCGATGGTGACGCCTCCCCATTCACGGACCAGCGGGATGAAGTTCGGTTTCTCTCCCGCTTCGGCCGCGCGCAGACGCTCGGCGCGGATGGCCCGGCCATGAGCGAGGAACTCGTCAAGGATGACCTGTTCTTCTCCGTCGTAACCGCCGCGGACGACCGACTCGCCGAACTCATCGCAGAGCGTTTCGTAACGGTCGAGTATCTTTTGTACCTGCAGCGGGTAGTAGGCGAAGAGCTCCGTCGCCGTATCGATCGCCGTAAGGCCGCCGCCGATGACGATGGCCGGGAGGCGTACCTGCAGGTTGGCCATGGCCGACGCTTTCCCGGCGCCGGTGAGCTGCAGAGCCATCAGGAAATCGCTGGCCTTGCGGATGCCGCGGATGAGGTTGTTCTTCATCCGCACGATGGTCGGCGTACCGGCTCCGGCGGCGATGGCGATGTGATCGAAGCCGAGCTTGTCGAAGGCGTCCTCGATCGTCAGCGTGCCGCCGAAACGCACACCGCCGTAGACGCGGATGTTGGCCTTTCGCTCTAAAGCAATGCGGATGACTTTGAGGAAGTTCTTGTCCCAGCGGACGGTGATGCCGTATTCGGAGACGCCGCCGAAGCCGGCCAGGATGCGCTCGTCGAGCTCTTCCCACAACGTCGCACGCGCGTCGCGGATCGGCTCGCGTAGCCATTTGTCATCGATCGGTTCAATCTTGAGCGCGTCGATTGCTACGACGCCGAAGCCTTCGTTGGCCAGGTAATGCGCCAGCGTGTAGCCGGCGGGGCCGAGGCCGACCACGAGGACGTTCTTGCCGTTGTACGGGAGGGCCATCGGACGGCGGACGTGCAGCGGGTTCCAGCGGGTCAGCAGCGAATAGATCTCGAAGCCCCAAGGCAACCAGAGGACGTCGGTCAGCGCGCCGGTCTCGATCTGCGGGATGTTGACCGGGTCCTGCTTCTGGAAGATGCACGACTTCATGCAGTCGTTGCAGATACGGTGGCCGGTGCCGGGGCACATGGGATTGTCGATCATCACCATGGCCAGCGCGGCGACGGAGTCGCCGTCTTTGCGCAGCGCGTTCATCTCCCCGATGCGCTCGTCGAGCGGGCAGCCCGCCAGCGGCACGCCGAGGGGATTGATCTTGACCTTGTCGTCTTTCTCAACCAGTCCGGTGGAACAGGAGTCTTTCTTCCGCTCGTGGCAGTAGATGCAGTAGTTGGCCTCGTCGGTGATCTCGCGCGGGGTCATGCGCGGATCGGTGAGCTTGAACCCGTCGCGGCGGCGGTATTCATCATGCGGCCCGACGACGCTGTTTTCGTCGACCTTCTCTGTTTCGACGAGATGGTCGTAGTTGATCGGCTTCGGAAGCCGGAACGAGGTCCAGCCGTCGAAGCGTCCGCTCTTCCACTGCGCGGCCAGCCAGTCGACGAGGAGATCGCCGAGCGCATGAACGGCCGACGCCTCGCGTGCGATGGCTTCGTTCGACTCGACGTACTCGCGTTTGACGATGGCATCGTCGAAGGCGCCCGATGCCCGCAACTCGTCGCGCAACTGCCCGAGCGCCGCGCGCGTCTGCGGTGATGGCGCGGGCGTCTTCGCGCTGCGCGGATACTCCCGTTCGAAGTCGAGCAGCCGGTTGGCGGTGATGGCGAGGGCGTACTCGAGATCGCGCTCCTGCCCTCCGGCGATGGCATGCACGAGGATGTCGACGGCGGCGCTGGCGGCGTCCGCCGGAACGTCCTGAACCTTGGCAACTCTCTTGGCGACGAACTCTTTCTTGAACCGCGCCACCTCGGCATCGCGTAGCGTGCGTGCGGATACGGCTGTGGCATCGGTCTGGAAGAGCTGCTCCAGAAACTTGCCCAATGGCCTGCTGACGGCGATGAGCAGCGCCGACTCTTCCGGCTTGCTCAGCCCCCCGCCGGCGATCCCGCTCTGCATCCCCACGCGATACGACTCAAACCGCTGAAACAGAGCCCCATCGCTGCGTTCCAAGAACCGGTCAAACGCCATCGCCAGCTCCTGCAGGCGTTTGTTGTCATACAGATGGGCGTACTCGAAGTCTTCGATTCCTAGTTTCACAAGTCGCTCCAACACCGAAAGTTCCCCCGGTCATCCTGAAGGTAGCAGCGGGACGAGCGCCGCCCGGAGGAAGAGTGTCACGAACAGTTGTGATGGGGCGCACAGGGGAACGTGTTCACGCGGAGACGCGGAGTTGAGAATTATTTCGAGCCTCGTTTTTCTCCCTCCTCCGTGTTTCCGTGTCTCCGCGTCTATGCGTGATTCTTTGTCAGGAGGATGACTTCGCAACCCTGTCGTTCCGAGCTCCGGTCCGCCCGCCGCAAGCCAGGACCAATGTGGCATGGCACAGACACTCTTGTCTGTGCCCCGGCCGCAGCCGCAGCCGTTGAGGGCTTGCGATCTCGGGTCGTGGCGAAACCCGGCACAGACAAGAGTGTCTGTGCCACATTGGTCTCCCGCGAAGCCTTCGAGATGCGAGGTCATCCCGTCCGCATCCGCATGAAACGATTTTGATATACAAGGTCGCCCGCGGCCGCATTCATGTCAAACGGGTTCGACATGCAAGGTCACTTTCGGTCGCGTTGATGTCAAACGGGATCGACCTGCAAGGTCACTTTCGACCGCATTGATGTCGAACGGGTTCGATATGCAAGGTCACTTTCGACCGCATTCATGTCGAACGGGTTCGATATGCAAGGTCACTCGCGGCCGCATTGATGTCGAACGGGATCGACCTGCAAGGTCACCTTCTGCCGCATTCATGTCGAACGGGGTCGACCTGCAAGGTCACTTTCTGCCGCATTCATGTCGAACGGTTCGATATGCAAGGTCACTCGCGGACGCCTTCGATATCGAACTGTTTCACCTTCAAGGTCACTCGCGGACGTTTGAAAATCAAACCAAGTCGTATTCAAAGTGTCCGGATTTGATACGCTTGCGGCAGCCGGGGAAGGTCGCAGGCCGCCCGGTAACTCATTGATTCAGCAGAGAGTTCCTCGATCGTCAACAGCGTGCCTCCTCCGCGTCTCCGCGCCTCCGCGTGAAATCTCGTCAGCGAGGAGTCTGCGTCGTTCCCGTCCGCGGCCAGGTCCATCCAAGCCTCCTTCAGTCGGAAGAACCGTGTCACGCGGAGGCGCGGAGACGCGGAGTTGAGAATTATCGCATCTCCTCGTTGGCGTCCCGAGCTGCGGTTTCGCTCTTTCCGAGTAGACCTCGTCCTTCTTCCGCGGGAACATAGGTCAAGTAAGGAGGGCGCGCCACCATGCCCAGCATCAAGTCCATTTTCAGCCCGGACCACGAACGTTACGAAGGCGTCCGTCCGATCAACATCTACCTCTTGCGGCTGCTCTTTCTGCTGGTGGTCCTGTTCGTCGCCAGCGACTCGTGGTCAGGCATCTTCAAGCATCACGGACCATGGGACCCGGTGCGAGCGGCCGCGGTATGCATGTGGGCCGCGTACTCGGTACTGTCGATCTTCGGGTTGATCAATCCCCTCCGATGGCTGCCGATCGTGATGTTCGAGATCTTCTACAAGATCATCTGGCTCGTCGTCGTGGCCTACCCGCTCTGGTCAACCAATCGGCTGGCCGGTTCGCCGGCCGAAGAGATGACGTATGCATTCGTATGGGTCATCCTGCCGATCGTGGCGATGCCATGGGCGTATGCGTTCAGGACGTACATCTGGCCGTCGAAGAAGAGCAGATGAAGGCAGTCGAACGCCAATCGTCACTCGGGCTGTATTCACTGCCCTCCCGGTTACCTCCATGAATCTATGTCGGAAGACCGCGCTCCTCTTCGAGATCGTTCCGGTTTTGACGGAGAGGGCCATGGCAATATCCGTGAGGGAAAAACTGCTGTCGGAAAGCGCAACGGCACTCCTGCCAAGGCACGTTGTCCGCGAAAGTACGGCCATGGCACTACCACCGATTTCCGGTCGCCATCATCGAAAACGAAAATCATTCCGCGATATCGCCATGGCAATATCGCGGATCAGAATTGCTTTCCCGATGGGCCATGACGTCATCACATCGCCAGGGCATTGGCTGAAAAAAACATCCAAGGATCTCTTTTCACTGAGTCGCGGCCTCTCGGAGGAAGGAAAACAATCTGGCGTATTGCCATGGCGATATCGAAGAACAAAATTTGGTTATCGAGGAAGCCGCGGGATTATCACGTCATCAGACATCGCCTGAAAACGACATCCATGGACCGATTCTCCAAGGCCGACGGTCCTTTCGAGAGGGGTAAAAATGCTTCGGCGTATTGCCATGGCCCTACACCAGAAAAAGAAATGCTTCTCGGGCTCTGACCCTGGTTTTATCATGAAGGAATGACGCTTCCTCGACAGATCGATCCTGATGCCGTGCTCTTCGGCGAGATTCTCCGGCGCGAGCGGCAAGCCCGCGGTTGGACGATCCGCAAGCTCGCCCAGCGCGCGGGCCTTAACGCCCAGTACCTCGGCGTGGTCGAGGCAGGCCTGAACGTTCCCAGTCTCTCCCTGATCATGGAGGTATGCGAGGTCCTCGGCGCGGATGCGGGAGCGATGATCCACGAGGTGGCGGAGGCGCGGAAGAGACCGCCGGCGTAGGCGGCTGGGCTCAGTCAGCGCGATGCTCCACCGGAAAGCATGACGCGGAGGCGCGGAGACGCGGAGTTGAGAATTGGTTCGGGTACGCGAGCGAAGGTCGGGTCAACCGTCGTCGCGAACGACGGTGAGCACGATCCGTTCGTTCTCGGCGGTGATCTCGATTCGATCTCCGCGCCGGAAGCCGAGTTGCTGCAGCCACACTCCGGACATGCGAATGTACGGGACGAACTTCCGGCCGCGCCGATGCTCACCGTCTCCGCGATACATCGCCGCGACGACAAGCTCACGCTTTCCGCCGCGTCCGCCTCGCCTGCTCGGGCGACGATAGTCGGGTATGCCGAACGGTCGTCCTGCGGCTACCGATGTCTTCTTCCTGCTGATCACATTCGCCTCCTCCGAGTGCCGCTGCGTTCTCGTCACTTCACCATAGTTAAGCGACAATGTAGGCTCACTATGGTTAAGATGCAAGGGTGACTCACCGAAAAGATCGGCGTCCGGAAGCAGAAAAGTTCGGCGCCGTCGTCCGCGCGTTACGAGAGGAGCGAGGCCTCACCCAGGACCAACTCGCGGAACGCGCCGGAGTGAGCGCGACCTACGTCGGTTTCATCGAACGTGGCGACAATATCCCAACGCTGACGATCATTCTCCAGATCGCCATGGCGCTCAAAGTTCGGTCCGCGGAGCTGCTTCGCGACTTCTGAATCCTGATTCCGGTCCCGCTGAGGTAACAAGAATCTGGCCCCGCCACCTGGCTTTCGGTGCCAGAGACGCTCGGCTTCCGGGTATCGTCGTTGCGGCGAGAGTTAGGGCACACCGAGAATCCCGTCTGTCCCGAAAAAGCTGCGCGAACTAGGGTTTCTCGTCAATACCGGCGAGAAGCATGTCGAAGCAAGTATCAACGACATCGTTTGAAGTAACCACCTCGCGACCCGAGGACCAGCCGTTTCCAATGTCCATGGCGACAAATTGAAATTCGGCCCGCGTGTTGAACTCCTTTACCCGACTGGGAAGCGAAAAATGATAGCGGAAACCGTATTCCAAGATGTAGAGGCGAGCGCTTTCGACTTCGTTCGGGACATCTTGATGCCAGTACGCCATGATGGTTCTGTCTCGAAGACGCACTACGCAGCTTGGGAAGGAAATTTCAGCTTCAATATTTAGAGAAAAAGTCAAAACAGAGAGTTCGTTTGCACGCGTGACTAGAGTAGCGTGAAGATTCTCAACTTCCTCGCGCGCTGAGTTAACACCGGCAGACGACCAGAGGAAGTTCCTTGAACGCTCGGTCGCAATCCGGAGATGGTCGATCCGCAGCGCTCGCTCAGTGATCGTTTCGCTTCGACGCGATGTCAAAGTACCCCGTGGCTCGACGGTTGGGGAGGCCTTGGCGTGTGCCACTGCGACGATCTGCGTGACGCCAGCCAACCAGTTTTCGCAAAGATTAACCGACTGCAGATCGTGAAGAGTTTCGCTACCGCTAATGGCCCTCCGAGGAATTCCGACACCATCGAGTGAAACCGGAATGAACCAAGATCGATCAGTAGAACGCATTCGAAGCTCGTCGATAGCGAGCGTGAGTTCGTCGTTCATGTACGTTCGATCGCGCTCGAGGTAATCGCGAGAAAAGCAGGCGATGAACAGGTCGCCGGCACGGATGGCTTTCACGATTACTTCTCGCCACCGTTCGCCCGGTGCAATGCTATCTCGGTCGAGCCACACTTCTATGCCGTGTTGGCGCAACTCGTCGACGAGACGATCGACGGGCTCCGAATCTTCACGAACGTATGAAATAAAAACGTGACGTCCCACACGGTAATTCTACGATCGAAAGCGGGTGAAGGCCGCGCAGCTCCTGCCAATCGCTCAAGAAATCTTCCGTTTCGTTTGAACGGGAGGCTTGGGATCGCGTTTGACGACGCGCTCCGGCATCTCTGCCTGAACTTCACGAAGATGCTTCACCAGCCCTTCGAGCCCGCCGTACTCCTCCAACATCTCTTCCCGAATCTTGTGCAGTTCTTCAACGATAGGATCTTCGAGCATGTCATGGCTCCAGGAGTTCAGACGGTGTGCAGATCAACGGTGGTTCATAACCTGAGGCACGGCAGACGGCATACACCTGCGGGAGCATGTTGCCGTTCACGATGTGCTTACAATTCCAGCTAAGCAAATAGTCCATTCCATGAACCGTGGCAACAGCGACGTGCAAAGCATCGACGTCGGCCTTGGCCGGAAGGCGAGTGTGACGGAGAAGGTCCAGAGCCAACGCGGTTGCAGACTCTGTGATGTCCAGCAGCGTGGTTTCCGCCAGGAAGCCAAGCCGCTCTTGGGCCAGCGGCGCCTCTCCCTTCCTCGCTTCTTGCACGGCAACGGCGGAGGAGAACAGTTCATATTCGTGACGGCGAGCCGACCACCATTCGCGCGTAAACTCTTGATTGTGCGCGACTAAGATGCTTCGCTGATTCAGCCAGCCAACAAGATAGCTGATCACGCTTGTCTCAAGGTAGACACGGGGCCTCATCCCCGCGAGCGTATCGCAGCGATGCTTCCGAGGGAAGTTCGTCCTTTCCTACCGAAACGTCGCCTTCGGCGGTTCCCCATGTGGTTCCCCATGCCGCCGCGCCAGCTCGATCTTCAGACTCTCCTCGCCGCGGGCCATGGCCCAGCGGTGGTTGGCGCCGAAGATTGGCTTCAGGATCGGCGAGAAGAGGCGGAGGAGCGGTTTCTCGGCGGTGATGCGCCAGTCGTAGACGATGTCGACGTCGTCGCCGGTCTGGCTCAGGAGCCAGTTGCCGTGGCCGACGAAGTCGCCGAGGGCTTCGATGGCGAAGCCGTCGGGGCGGGTTTCGGCGACGCGGAAGCTCCAGCGGAGGGTGTAGGGGAGCCAGCCCTTCGTAAACAACTCGACGACGTCACCGCGTTTTTTCACCTCGATATAGACCGAAGGCCACCAGCGGGGGAGGTCCTCGGGGTCGCCGAGGATGTCGAGCACTTCGTTGACGGTTCCGCGGACGTGCCAGCGGGTGATGAAGTGGTAGTCGTTGAGCACGACTTTTCTACGATGGAGGGTCGGAAGCGGATTCGCCGAGTACCGTGATCCAGGTCAACGGGGCGAAGGTTGACCGGGTAAGGTCCGGACCGCACGAAACGAGTTGGGCTCAGACGACGCGACCGTGTACGCAAACTCGTGAAGCGCAGATTCAGCCGCCTTTGTGAGTGGCGCTCCGATTACCTGAATGCCCGCGATGCCAGGCCCGGCCCACGGTTCGGAGTGGTGAAGTTCGAGAGTGTCGAGGATACCGAGCCACTCCTGCTCGCTTTCGCCACTTCGAGGTTCGCTCCAGTAGGTCACGGCGTGCCCGCAACTCGGCGCACTCTTCCAGTGATGCTCGACCGCTGCTCGATTGATCGGACTGTTTGTGATCCAGACAGGGCCCTGAGCGGCAAGCTCCGATAGTCGCCCACCGAAATTCGGATCGAGGACAACAGCGATCGTGACAGGCTCTTCGTTCATCGTTCAACGCCGCTTAATTCGCACAGTAGCGCGATGCGCCCGCTCCTATGGCGGCCGCCTTCGCGGCCGCACTTCCGCATAATCCCATCGATCCCCGCGCTCGCGCTACGCCGAGCGCGGGGCTGAATTGTACTGCGCGCCTCCGCGCGCAACCGTTGTTCATCGATCCTGCGGCCGCGGGGGTTCCGGGTATTGCGAGGTGCGTCAACCGAGAGAGCTGCGCGGGCTGACCTGAGATGCTGACGGCTCCACGTCGCTTCGCTCAGAGCCGACAGCATGGACTTCGAGGTTTGGTGCCGCCGCCCAGATCAGCAACGCCACCGCCACCACCACCTCGACGATGCCGTTCATCATCAAATCGGCGCGGTGGTTCTGCAGCAGTTCCGCGGCGTTGCCGAGGAGGATGAAGACCGCGATCGTCAAGGGGTAGGCGAGGAGGTTCGTGCCGAGGATGTAGCGGACGATGACGAAGGCGAGGAGCGTGGTCACCACGGCGGAGGCGAGCATCAGGGGCGTTTGCTGCAGGTTGGCGGATCCATCGAGCATGGTGAGGAAGACCATCACCAATCCGGCGACCGCCGGAAGCCAGGGCTTCGAGACGAAGCTGCGCAGGGCCACGAGGAATAGGCCGAAGACGGCGCTGATGATGAGCGTGAGGAGGATCGTCGAGAAGATGCCGGAGAGTGCGGGGAGGGGAAGCGCGACAGCTTCCGGCGCCTTCAGGCCGAACTGCGAGGCGAGCGTTGGGAATCGCAGTGTGAGGAGCTGTTCGGCGACCCGGAAGAGGAGCGCGATGCTGATGGTAGTCAGCGTGGCGACGACCGCCGACCGGCCGAGGCGGGCGCGCGACTCGCGGCGGGCCAGTTGGAAGGCCTGCGGATATGCCGCGGCGATGGCGGCGACGGCCAGGAAGATCGTGCCGAGATGCAGGCCGACGAAGCGAATGATGTTGATGGTTTGATTACTGATGAAGGTTTGCCAGGTGATCGAGGTGTTGTATTCGAAGAGCTTCAGCTCCCAGCGCTGAGCCATGCCGAACAGAGGGATGATGGCCAGCGCCAGCGTCCAGCGCAGCGCGCGCTGCCAGGGGAAGCGCTGCCGGCGCATGGCGATGACGAAGCCGGCCACGATCAGCGAGAGGATCGCCAGCGCGCCGAGGGCGCGCAGGATGGTGACGATGATGTTGAGCAGGGTGGTGGGCTCGCGGTAGACGCTGTCCGGCACTTTGACGGTCGTGGTGAATTGCGTGACCTCGGCACCGTCGACGCGCACGCTGATGCGCCGCCAGGCGTCGGCGGCGAGCGGCGTCCGTTCCTGAAAATGGAAAAGCCAGTCGCGACGGTTCGGTTGCTGGAAGTTGAGTGCTTCTTTCAGATCGAACGCCGCGGCATCCGCGCCGTAACGCGCGAACGCGGACTGTGCGAGGGCCAGCGCCTGCGGCTGTTCCAGCCGCGGACCTGCGCGGCCCTCGTCCTGATACTTGTGATAGCCGGCCACGCGCGAACGGCGCGGGTCGACCTCGATGAAGTACTCGTCCTTCACCTGCGGCGCGAAGGAGCGGATCATCCAGGTCGCCGTTGGGATCTTGTTCTGCATCACGCCGACGAGCGAGGGCACCGTCATGCCGTGGCGGAGGATGTAGGCGACGGCGAGGCCGTCGAAGCCGCCCGGTGTGCCGCCGTCTTCGCGCGGCGAGTCGCGGTCCCAGGAGCGGAAGCCTTCCACCGGTGCGGCGATCGTGCGCATGGCGTTGGCGGCCGGCGGCTTCACGGCCGCCGCGATTCGCTTGGCCTCTTCCTTCGTGATGCGGTAGTCGACCGCGTCATCGAGCGACGGGGTCTTCAGGAAGGCCGCTCCGATCGCAAGCGCGACGAGCACGATGCAGGCGAGCAGCTTGCCGGGCGTGACTGACATCGGCGGGAAGGTCCACGCCGGCCGGTGCGGCTCTTCCTTCGGTATGGGAACAGGACGGATCGGCAGTGAGTCGTTGGAGAGATCCGCATCGGGGACGAAGCCCTTGTTGCGGAGATAGAACGCGATCGAGAGCAGCATGGGGATGGCGAAGACGAGGCTGGCCAGTCCGCCGGAGATGACGTAGTAGCGGTTGCCGGAGCGCAGCAGCAGCATGGCCGTGTAAAGCGCGTCGACCGTGTAGTGCCAGATGAGCAGCGGCAGGATGCCGAAGCGCATCATCAGGAATCCGATCAGCACGCCGGCGCAGCCGACTTCGATGCCGCGGATATAGAAAGGCTGATTCGGATAGGTGGCGTGGCCGAATCCCCAGATGAAGCCGGCGGCGATGATGGCGGCCACGCGCGAGCGGAGCACTTTCTCGAAGAAGGGGATCGAAAACGCGCGCGACATGAACTCTTCGCTGAGCGCGGGGAAGAAGCCGGCGAAGAGCACCGCGATCCACGGAAACGCGGTGTTGAGCATGTCGTCGTACGGCACCTCGGCCGGCGCCCAGGCGCCGAACTTGTCGGCGATGAGATAGAACGCGACCTGGTAGCCGAGGAAGAAGGCCACCAGCGTGTAGCCGAGGACGAAGGCGAGAAAGACGCGCTTCGACGTCAGCGCGCGGCGGTTCCAGATGCGGGCCACCGAAAGCTTGCCCGGCAACCGCTCGCGGAACAGCACCTCGCCGGCGCCGCAGACGACCACGAGCATCATCGCCACGCCGATGCCCTGGATGACGGAGCCAAAGGCGAACTTGGCCAGGAACGCTGGATACGAGTCAGTCGTGTTGTAGCCCGCCAGCGCGCTCGGGAACGAATTGAGCGCCGTGCCGGTGACGAGGACGACCGCTCCGATACCGATGCCGAGGAGCAGTCGGAGTTGGAGATCGCCGCGAAGCAGCCGGATCACGAAGACGGCCACGATGCAGACCATGGTGATGATCAGGAAGACGACGTCGACGTTGCCGGCCAGGAGGTTCTTGGACCGCATCTCGCGATACGACCGCTCCCACTCCTCGGGGACCTTGATCCGCCGACTGAAGCTGCTGACGCGGTCGCCGTCGACGGTGACGATGGTGCGGTACGGCGCGCCGGCGGGATGGAGGGTGTGCGCGTCCCAGGTGAAGATGCGCTGCATGCGATGGGGGAGCCGCCGTTCGCTCTGCGCGACGAGCTGGAGATCGTTGAGGGCTTGGATGCTGGTGAGGAAGCCTTCAGCGATGCGCTTCGCAGTGGCAATATCCGGCGAGTTGATGGCGCGGTCCTCGGGAATGCGATCGCTGAAGCCGGTCACTTCGCCGGTCGGGGCGACGCCGACATTGATCTCCTCTTCCTGCAGAGGTTTGAACCAGCGGTGTGACCACGACCAGAGGCGGACGTCGCGTTTCAGGATCTCGTTCGTGGCCTTCAGTCCGAGGGAACGTTCGAGGAAGATGCGGGCCTCGTCGTCGGAGTCGAAGGTGGTGCTGTGCTTCATCCCTCGGGTATCGATGTGCTGCGAGGCGAGCACGCGATCGGCGATCTGCTGTGACGAAGCGCGGTCGTAACGAAACTCGATCGAAGCCTCGGGGAAGGCGGCGCCGAACCAGTTGATGACGACGAAGATCGAGACCGCCGCGACGGCCACGCACGCGGCGATGAGGAGCCAGTCGCTACGTGTGAGTCGTTCCCGGTTCATCGTTTGGTTCTACGGTGTAGAAACGACACCCTGTCATGCTGAGAGGTTGTGAAGAATTTCGATTCCACAACCGAACAAATTGTCATCCTGAGCCTGCCGGAGCCGCTGAGCGAGCGGGGCGAGCGAAGTGCGGCGCGCAGGACGGCGAAGGATCTCCAGATGCGAGGGCTGGGGCGGAAGCTCAGATGGTGTTTGTCGTTGATCTTCCTCACAAGAACCACAATTTCGCTCCTGCCCCAGGCGCTGCCACTGGAGATCCTTCGCCGTCCTCCGCCGCTTTTCGCTCGCTACGCTCGCTCAGCGGCTGCGGCAGGCTCAGGATGACAAATTGCCCGGTGACAGCGGCTTTTTTCAGGATGACAGTGAATCTACCCAGCATCACGCCAGCTCCTGCAGCGCCTTCTCCATCCGTTTGATCCCCTCGGCGGCTTCGTCCATCGAGAGATTCAGCGGTGGACGGAAGCGCGCCGAACGATGGCCGGAGGAGAGCGCCATCACGTCGTTGGCCATGAAGGCC
Organism: Thermoanaerobaculia bacterium; assembly: GCA_035569395.1. GTDB lineage: Bacteria > Acidobacteriota > Thermoanaerobaculia > Gp7-AA8 > Gp7-AA8 > JADGNZ01. The sequence continues at coordinate 199,625 of DATMNC010000002.1, forward strand.
TTGAGCGCGGCGTCGCGGACGTCGCCGCTCGGCAGATCGAAGGCGGTCATCAGGCCGCGGCCGCGGACGTTGGAGACGAGGTTGGGGAACTCATCGCCGAAGCGCTGCAGCTCGCTGAGGAAGTAGGCGCCGACGGTGGCGGCGTTGTCGACCAGCCCCTCTTCGTCGATCACTTCGAAGTAGCGCTGCGAGCGGACCATGTCGGTCAGGTTGCCGCCCCAGGTGGAGTTGATGCGCGAGCTGACGGCGAAGACGTTGTCGTCGATGTCGAAGAGCCGCTGGCCGGCCGCGAAGCCGCAGACCTGGGTCTTCTTGCCGAAGCAGATCATGTCCGGCTCGACGCCGTAGTGCTGATAAGCCCACATCTTTCCGGTTATCCCGACGCCGGACTGGACTTCATCAAATATAAGCAACATCTCGTTTTCGTCGCAGAGCTGGCGCATTGCGCGGAAGAACTCGGGGCGGAAGTGGTTGTCGCCCCCTTCGCCCTGGATCGGCTCCATGATGAACGCGGCGACGTCGTCCTTGCGATCGGCGAGGAACTGTTTGGCCTGATCGATGGCGGCCTGCTCGCGCTGGGCGACATCATCGTCAAATGGAAAGCGCAGCTTCGGATTGTCGATGCGCGGCCAGTCGAATTTCGGGAAGTACTGCGTCTTCCGCGGGTCGGCGGTGTTGGTCAACGAGAGGGTGTAACCGGTGCGGCCGTGGAAGGCTTCGCGCAGATGCATGATCTGCGTGCCGCGCTCGGTGCCGAGGCCCTTGCGAAGGTTCTTGCGGATCTTCCAGTCCATCGACGCCTTCACCGCGTTCTCGATGCCGAGGGCGCCGCCTTCGATGAAGAACATGTGCTGATTCAGGGAGGAAGGGACGGCCAGGCGGGCGAAGGTCTCGACGAACTCGGCCATGTAGGTTGTGTAGATGTCGGAGTTGGCGGGCTTGTTGATGGCCGCGGTGGCGATACGGTCGCGGAACTCGGGGTTGTCGAGGCGCGGATGGTTGTAGCCGATGGGGCAGGAGGCGAAGTTGGTGAAGAAATCGAGGACGGCGCGGCCGCGCCGGGCGTCGAAGAGCCACGAGCCTCTCGATTTGGCAAGATCCATGACCACTTCATAGCCGTCGGCGAGCATGTGCCGTGAGAGCACGTTGTGGACATCGCCGGGCTGGATGTGGACGCGCCGGTCCGTGATGGCGGAAATGGTCATGAATAACTCCTGTCGGGCGGTGGGATCATATCAAGGGGTTGTATCGGTGAGTCGGGCTGTCGATAAGCGGGTTGTCGGTTCTCGGTTTCTCGGTTCCCGGTTTGCCGTGATCAGAAAACAGGGATTAGTCGATCAAGGGTGTCGGTTGACCAAAACCGGTGTCACGATGTCACTGATCAATCGACAACTGATAACCGACAACCGACAACCGAAAAACACGCTGGCCTGACCGCTAGCAGGGATCAACAAGGAGCCTCATGAAAGACATCGTCATCCTCGGCGGCGCACGGACGCCGATCGGGTCGTTTCAGGGAACACTCTCCTCCATCGCGGCGCCGAAGCTCGGCGCCATCGCCATCAAATGCGCGCTCGAAAACTCAGGCGTTTCGGCCGAGCAGATCGAGCAGGTGATCATGGGCAACGTGCTGCAGGCGGGCGTCGGCCAGGCGCCGGCGCGGCAGGCGGGCATCGGAGCCGGTATCCCGGTCAGCGCGGGGGCGGTGACGGTGAACAAGGTGTGCGGTTCGGGGCTGAAGGCGGTGATGTACGCGGCCAACGACATTCGTTGTAATGAGTACGCTGTCGCCGTCGCCGGCGGCATGGAGTCGATGTCGAACGCGCCGTACGCGCTGCCGCAGGCGCGCAACGGCTACCGGATGGGCAACGGCAAGCTGGTCGACATCATGATCCACGACGGTCTCTGGGACCCGTACGGTGACAAACACATGGGCAACTGCGCGGAGCTCTGCGCGGCGAAGTATCACTTCACGCGCGAGGAGCAGGACGAGTTCTCGCGCGAGTCGTACCGCCGCGCCCAGGACGCGGTGCGCAGCGGCAAGTTCAAGAAAGAGATCGCGGTCGTCGAAGTCCCCGGCAAGAAGGGGTCGCAGATGATCGTCGACGATGAGGAGCCGTTCGCGGCGCCGCTCGACAAGATGGGATCGTTGAAGCCGGCCTTTCAGAGAGAGGGCGGGACGGTGACCGCGGCGAACGCGTCGAAGATCAACGATGGTGCGGCCGCGCTGGTGGTGGCCTCGGCGGATTGGGCGGAGAAGAACGGCCGCAAACCGTTCGCGCGCATCATCGCCCAGGCCACCGCGGCTCAGGAGCCGGAGTGGTTCACGACGGCGCCGGCCAAAGCGATCGAGATGGCATTGAAGCGCGCCGGCATGACGGTCGCCGACATCGATCTGTTCGAGATCAACGAGGCCTTCGCGGTGGTGGCGATGGCGGCGATGAAGGACGCCAATATCCCGCACGAGAAGATGAACGTCTACGGCGGTGCTGTGGCGTTGGGACACCCGATCGGTTCCAGCGGCGCGCGCATTCTGGTCACGCTGCTGCACGCATTGGAGACGCAGAACCTGAAGCGCGGCATGGCCGCCATCTGCATCGGCGGCGGCGAGGCGGCGGCGATGATCGTGGAACGGATGTGAACCGTCACCGCTGATTGTGACGGGCTGTAACCTGGCCGTGCTTCCGCCGTCGAAGGGTGTATAGACCAACCGACTGGAGGTACGTCATGAGAAGATCGCTCGTCATCGCCGCGTCGCTGTTGTTCGTCATCACTTCGGCGTTCGCCCAACAGCCAACCCCTTCCAATACCATCTCCGTCTTTGTTTCGGACCTGTCGGTGACGCACACGGTCGCCAGCCGCACGAGCCCCGGCACCGGTGTCGGAGCGGCGTTCGCTCACCGATTCAGCGATCACATCTCCGCTGAATTGACGGTAACGACCGAGGGGTTCCGGGACAGCTTTACGACGGTCAGCACGTCGGGACAGCAGGTCTTTGCCTCGTACTCGAAGTGGCTTCGACCGATCGACGCAAACGTCTCCTACCGCTTCTTTACCAATAGCCGCTGGAAGCCCTATCTCGGCGGGGGACTGCGGTACGTGACCGACTCGGTCAGCAACATTGCCCCGCTCAACAGCTATCGGTCCACATCGCGCTCGGTCCATCCCGAGGTCTCCGGAGGCGTCACCTATCAGTTTCGTCCAAAACTCGGACTGCGCTTCGACGCGAAGCAGACCATCGGCGACGGCAGAAATTCCATTCTCGGGGGGAATGCGGCATTCAGCATTTCGACGGGACTGAGCTTCGGGTTCTGAGAACGCGGTTTCGGGGTTTCGCGGTTGCGCGGTCTCGGGGTGGGGGTGCCGCGAGACCAGATCGATCGTTTGCCGATCCGGAGCTGAAGGCCTCGGGCGGACGGAGTCTCCAGTTCTGAGGCGCTTACGCAAGTCTCGGCGAAGCGACGAGACCGCGAGACCGCGCAACCCCGAGACCGCGCAACCCCGTTTCTACACGATCGCGTCTGCCAGCCCGGTGAGATCGTCGAACTTGAATTTCGGCGTTCCGCCGGGCAACTCGGGTTGCCGCTGGCGATTGATCCAGGCGTTGTCGATGCCGAGCGTATTCGTCGGGACGATGTCGTGAAAGTTGCTCTCGGCCGCGTGCAGCCATCGCGATGGGCCGATCAGCTCCCGCGCGGTCAGAAAGTGCGCGCGGCCCGGCTTGTAGGAACGTACCTGCTGCGCGGTGACGACGATGTCGAAGTCGACGGTGAAGTGTTTGCGCGTCTCCGCTAGCAGGTCGTCGTCGATGTTCGACAGGAGGCCCAACCGGCACCCGGCGGCGACGAGGCGTTCGAGTGCAGGATTCGTGTCGGGGAATGGTTGCCACGATGGAAGAGTGCCGGCGAGAAAGCCGGCCCGTTCGGGCGTGATCGGCCAGGCGAGGGCTTTGGCGACGCGCACGGCGGTATCGCGCAGAACCTCGCGGTAGGTGTGATACCCCTCCGCCTGGACGCGGTGCTCGACGTCGGCGTAGGCGCGGAGGATGTCCTGGCGCGTGAACGTCATCCCATCTGGCTCGGCGGCATCGAGGAAGGCGCGGGCGATTCCGGACTCCCAATCGATGAGCGTTCCGTAGCAGTCGAAGGTGATGACGTCGTAGCGAGGCATGGCCGCGCATTATGCGTGATCAGGCTCACAAGAGGGGTCGCGGGCGTGCTATACGTTCACCGTTCTCATGTACGAAGCTGCCCTGCGAAACCTGCGTACCGCCGAACGGTTTCTCATCGAGCCGCCGCTGACCGGCAGGTTTGGCGCCGGGGCCGCGCTCGTCTGCGACATTTCGGTGAAGGGGGCGCGCTTTCGTCACGCCCATCCGCTGGAGATGGGGCAGAAGGGCGTCCTGCAGATGGCCATCGATGGCCGTACGGCGCCCGTGCATCTCGAAGCAGTGGTGGTCTGGACCAAGACCGATCCGTCGTCGCCGGGCCGCTTCGTCTCCGGCGTGCGGACGTACGCGGACGCCGGTTTGATCGACGAGCTGCTCGCACATCTTCAGGCCATGAAACGGACCACGCGCATCGAGGAGCTGCGGTCGACCGATCGCTTCGACCTGGCGCCGTCACTGGATGGGATGTGGAACGCCGTGCCCGCGAGAATCGAGAATCTCTCGGCGCGCGGAGCGAGGATCGAGACGCTGGGAGCGCTCGCGCCTTCAGCAAGCGGCCTGCTGACGTTCTCGGTTCCCGGCGCGGCAATATCCGTGGCCGTCAAGGCCTCGGTGGCCTGGTCCTCGATGAAGTCGGTCGATCCCTCGACGTACCGCACCGGTCTGTTCGTCGATGAGAAGCCGGAGCTGCTGCGCCTGGCCATCGGACATCTCTGCGAGATCGGCCGGGCATCGCTCGATACGATTTCGCTGGGTCTGAAGCTGAAAGTGATCCGGGCCCGGGCCCGTCAACTGGCGCCGTCGTATCCGGCGGCGGAGACGTCAGGCATTCCGACGGAGCAGTACCTGCTCATCCAATGTGTCCGCGAGGAGCTGCGCCTGAATCCCGATGAGGCCATGCACTGGTATCGCCGCGCGCGCCTGATGATCGCCGACCCCTCCACCCGCACCACCGCCCCCGCCATCGCCAACCACCCCGACGCGCTGGCAGTGTGGGAGTACCTGGACCGGTCGATCGACCCGTCGATCATCGGGCGGACGTTTCAGTTGCCTTAGGCGACGCCGAGGACGTTGAACTTCGATAACCGCGCGGCGACGGCAAGCGCTCGGTCGTGAGTTCCAAAGAAAAGAGGCGGCTCATCATCGGCCAGGCGTTCTCTGAAATTCATTGCGGACACCAGATGAAGTGCGTCGAGTGTCCCGAGTGCGCCGGGCAGCGGACCTGCGGCCGTTTGGATGAGTTCCGCCGTGACGTTTACGATCGTTAGCCTGAGCAGAATCTGGTCTGAATAGTTAAGTGCGAGCTGAAACGCGCTGTCGCTCAGCCGACCAGAAGCATGCAAGCGATACAAAACGCGGTGACACTCAGCGGTACTGAGTTCACTCGTAACACCGTGGCTGATCTCGTTCCAGCTGCCGAGCTGGTTCGGCTCTTTCAGCACGATGCGGAGGATTACCGAAGTGTCGAGATAAACGATCAACGATATCGATTCCGCTCTGCCATGAGTTCTTCAACCGGATCCCAGTCGAGGTGAAGTGAAGGCGGAGTCCAGTCGCCCAAACGCCCGAGAGACGGATCGGGAAAGGTGAGAGGTTCGCGGATGTTGCCGCGATCAATTGCGATTAGCTCAGCGCCATCCCACTTCAACCGCGGTCGGCGGAATGGCTCATCGCTGGGAACTGCAACAGGTTCGATTCGCGCGATCGTTTTACCTGCGTCTACAACCTGCAATGTCGTACCGCCTCGTACGTCTGCAAGTCGTTCCGAAAGGTGCTCCTCCAACTCCGCAACCGTCACATCCTTTGTCATCCGCACACTTTCCCTCGGCTTTCCTCCTCTGTCAACGCCGCCACGTTCCGTTGCATGCCGGCTAGCCTGGCTCGTTTCACCGCGCTCTTGCGGAACAGTGTCGAGAAATCGGACTGCTGGTAGCGCAGCAGATCGGTGACGGGAGTGGCGCGGTATTCGCCGCGCGGTGCGAATGATGGGTGAGTGGTGGCGGGGGCGCTGTTCCACGGGCAGACTTCCTGGCAGATGTCGCAGCCGAAAGCGTTGCCGGCCAGGGTGATATCCGGCAGCGGGCCGCGATGCTCGATGGTCGCGTAGCTGATGCAGACCTCCGAGGCGACGGTGCGGTCGGAGAGGATGGCGTCGGTGGGACAGGCGTCGAGACAGCGGGTGCAGGTACCGCAGCGGTCGGCGACAGGATCCGGTCCGATGTCATTCTCCAGCGACGTCAGCAGCGTGCCGATGAACGTGTACGAGCCGATTTCCTCGTTGATCAGCATGGCGTTCTTGGCAATCCATCCGAGTCCCGCTTGCGTGGCAAGCGAACGGTCGGAGAGCGGACCTGTGTCGACGTAGCGCCACGTTTTCCCATGCTGCGCGACCTCATCTTCCAGTTTGCGAAGGATGCCATCGAGCACCTCGTGGTAGTCGTCGCCGAGGGCGTAGCGGGCCAGGTAGTTCGAGAGCGCACCGGCGGGCGCGTCGGGCCGCGTCGATGAATAGGGGACGAGAATCACGATCGCCGACTTCGCCCATTGGAAGCGTACTGCCGGATCGCGACGCACGCTCACGCTCCTCTCCAGATAACGCATCGTGGCGTGGTGGCCGCGCTCGATCCATTCGTCGAACAGGCTCGCGTGCGTGTCATCGAGACAGCTCGCGCCGATCCGTGCCACCCCCTCCGCGTGCGCGATGCGCGCGACGGCGGGCCAGACTTCGGACAGTCGCGTAATCACGGCAGCCGCTCGAGGATCGGGCCGATCCACGCCTCCGGCACTTTGATCGTCCCGAGCGTCTTCGTCGTCTTCACCGTGCCGTGATCGTCCGAACCGCCGGTCAGCATCTTGCCGCGGAAGCGGGCGATCTGGCTGTACATCTCGCGCGCCGAGTCATCGACGTCGGGATGGAGCACTTCGATGCCGTCGATCCCTGCGTCGAGTAGTTGCGGGACGATGCGGGCATGATCGGGATACAGCGTGGGATGGGCGATCGAGGTCACGCCGCCGGTGGCATGCATCAGATTCACCGCCTCATCGATGGCGAAGCGATCCTTCTCGACATATCCAGGCTTGCCTGGCCGGAGGAGCTTGTCGAAGGCATCGGAAACCGAGTCGACATATCCCCCTTCCACCAGCGCGCGCGCCACGTGAGGACGTCCCACCGCGCCGCCGGCGGCGAGCTGCTCGACGCGCTCGGAGGTGATGTTGTAACCGATCGCCCGCAGCCGCTCGACGATGCGCCGTCCGCGGGTCTGGCGGGCGTCGCGAAAGACCCGCAGCCGCGTCTCGATCCGCTCGTCGTGCGGATCAAACGCGTACGCCAGGATGTGAACGTCGACCCCCTCGTACGCGCACGACAGCTCGGCCGCCGGGACGAGCGTGACGCCACGCTCGTCCGCGTAAGCCTTGATCTCGAAGTAGGCGGCGAGGTTGTCGTGATCGCTGATGGCGACGATCTCAATCGCGTTCGCCAGCGCCACGTCGATCACCTCGGCGGGCGACCGCGTCCCGTCGGAGTGGTAGGTGTGGGTGTGGAGGTCGGCGTAACGCATTGGGGAAGCGTATCGCGGTTGCGCGGTTACGGGGTTTCGCGGTCTCGGGGTCTGAGTAATCCCAACAGTGTTCGAAGTGTTTTTCGTCAATGGAGATCGGACACTACGACGCCGCGATAGCGGCTCAGGAAGGTAGCCAGGGGTGCGAGCGCTTTTTGCGAGCACCCCTGGAACCCGATGCGTCTGAAAATCGTGCCGCGTCAGCGGCACTGGATGGAGTCCCCGATTACTCCAGTGCCGCTGACGCGGCACCAAACCATGACATACTCGTTACCAGGGGTGCTCGCAAAAAACGCTCGCACCCCTGGCTACCTTCTTGTTGCCGCTGACGCGGCGTTCTCCCGAGCAGACTTACGCCGTCGGCGCTTCGGGAACCTCTAGATTGGCGACCACATCGTCGCATCGCGCGCAGAGTCCGCCGTCGTCGGTCACTTCCTCGCGATACTGCCAGCAGCGTCCGCATTTCTTCCCGCGTGCCGGTGACATGGTGATGCCGATCGGACCGACGCCCTCGACATCGACCGTTTCGCCGGCTGTCTCGGGCACAAAGTCGACATGCGACACGATGAACAATCTGGCCAGATCGACATCGAGACCGGCGGTGATCGTTTCGCGCGTGACTCCGTGAAGTTGTACGTCGGCTTCCAGCGACTGTCCGATCGTCCCCGCCGCGCGCGCGGTCTCGAGCACTTTCGAGACCGCTTCGCGAACGCGGAAGATCCGCTCCCATGCCGCCGTGTCGGTCGCGGGCGCGGTGATGGCGGGGAAGTCCGTCAGATGAACCGACTGCACCTTCGTTCCCGGCATGGCCTCGTAGATCTCCTCGGCGGTGAAACTGAGGATCGGCGCCAGGAAGCCGACCAAGCCGCGGAGGATCTCGTACATCGCTGTCTGTGCGGAGCGGCGGCTCGGCGAGGCCGGCGCGTCGCAGTAGAGCGTGTCCTTGGAGATGTCGAGGTAGAGCGATGACAGCACGACCGTGCAGAGATCGAGCACGCGGTGATAAACGACGTGAAACTCGTACTCAGCATAGGCCCTGAGACAACGATCGAAGACTTCGGCGGCGCGCGACAACACCCATTTGTCGACGTCGAGGAGCTGATCGTGCGGCACGGCATCGCGTTCCGGTTCGAAGCCGCTGAGGTTCGACAGCAGATAGCGCGCGGTGTTGCGGAGTTTTTTATACGACTCCGCGCTGCGGCCCATGATCTGCGGGCCGATGGACATGTCGGTCTGGTAGTCGATCATGGCCACCCACAGCCGGATGACGTCGGCGCCGTGCTGCTTGAGGACTTCCTGCGGCGACAGCGCGTTGCCGCGCGACTTCGACATCTTGTCGCCCTGTTCGTTGATGAGAAAGCCGCAGGTGATGACTTGTCTATATGGCGCTCCGCCCTCGATTCCGGTACCGACGAGGAGCGACGACTGGAACCAGCCCCGGTGCTGGTCGTGCCCTTCGATGTAGACGTCGGACGGCCATGTCAGCTCCGGACGCTCCTTCAGCACGGCGATGTGCGAGCAACCGGAGTCGAACCAGACGTCGAGGATGTCCAGCTCCTTGCGCCAGGCGCTGGCGCCGCATTTCGCGCAGGCGTGGCCCGTGGGGAGGAAGTCGGTCGCCGGGCGGTCGTACCAGGAATCGGCTCCTTCGGCCAGGAAGAGCTCTTTCACCCGCGCGAAGAGCTCGGGCGATGTGACCGGCTCGCCGCACTGCTCGCAATACAACACGGTGATCGGAACGCCCCACGTCCGCTGGCGCGAGATGCACCAGTCGGGGCGGTTCTCGACCATGCCGGCCATGCGATCCTCACCCCAGGCCGGGAACCACTTCACTTTGTGGATCTCTTCGAGGGCGCGGCCACGGAGGTCGTGATCGTCCATGGAGATGAACCACTGCTCGGTGGCGCGGAAGATGACCGGGTGCTTGCATCGCCAGCAATGCGGATAGGAGTGCGTGATCGTCTCGGTGAGCAGCAGGGCGCCCCGCTCGCGAAGCAGCTCGACGATCAGCGGATTCGCTTTGAACACGTGCAGACCCGCCCACAGCGGGACGTCGGCGGTGAACTCGCCGCGGTGATTCACGGGCGTGTAGGTTTCCAGGCCGTAACGCTGACCGGTGTAGAAGTCGTCGGCGCCGTGACCGGGGGCGGTGTGGACGAGACCTGTGCCCGCCTCGAGCGTCACGTAGTCGCCGAGGACGAAGACCCCTTCGCGCGGCAGAAAGGCGTGGCGGTAACGGAGGTGCTCGAACATCGAGCCCTTGAAAACCTTGCTGATGTGGTAGTCGCTCCATCCGAACTTCGGGGCGACGGTGCTCAACAACTCCGAGGCGATGATGAAGTTCTCGTCGTCGTGTTCGACGACGTCGTAGTCGAAGTCGGGTTTGACGGCGATGGCGAGGTTTGCCGGCAACGTCCACGGCGTCGTCGTCCAGATGACCGCGTAGCACGGCTTTTCGATCGGCAGGCCGAGACTAAGCACCGATTCGTCGGTGAGGCGGAAGCGCACATAGACCGACGGCGAGGTGTGATCGGCATACTCAACTTCTGCTTCCGCCAATGCCGACTGGTCGTACGTGCACCAATGCACCGGCTTGAGTCCTTTGTAGACCATGCCGGTCCGAAAAAAACGGCCGAGGGCGTAGGCGATGTCCGACTCGTACTGGTAGGACATCGTCATGTACGGATGGAACCAGTCGCCGAACACGCCGAGGCGGATGAAGTCCTGTCGCTGGATCGAGACGAACTTCCCGGCGAATTCGCGGCAGGCGCGACGGAAGTCGGCCGGCGACATCTCCTTCCGCTTCGAGCTGCCGATCTCCTTGTCGACGGCGTGCTCGATCGGCAGGCCGTGGCAGTCCCAGCCCGGCACGTAGGGGGAGTCGAATCCCATCATCGTCTTCGACTTGACGACGATGTCTTTGAGGATCTTGTTGAGGGCGTGACCCATGTGAATGTGGCCGTTTGCGTACGGTGGTCCGTCGTGCAGGACCGACTTCGGCCGCCCTTCCGACTTCTCGCGAATGAGCTTGTACAGGTCGATGAGGCGCCACTGCTCGAGCCGTTTCGGCTCGTTCTGCGGCAGGTTGCCTTTCATCGAGAACGAGGTCTGCGGAAGGTTCAGCGTTTTTTTGTAGTCACTGCTCTCTGCCATGGTGGGGGGCGAAACTACCAGCGGGGGCGTGGCATTTCAAGGCGCGGTTGCGGGGTCTCGGGGTTGCGCGGTCTCGCGGTTGCTGAGTTGCTAGGTTGCTGGGTTGCTGGGGATTGTGCGTTTCCACGAGACCGCGAGACTCCGAGACCGCGTAACCGCGCTACCGCGCTACCGCGACTTCGCCAGTTCGCTGTCCAGATGCGCCAGCGCGGCGCGGAGCGATTCGCGGCGGCGTTCGTTGGTGGCCGACTCGAGCTCGTGGACGATACGCCGCCGCGAGAGCTCGAGACCTTCGCGTTTCTGACGGCGCTCGATCTCGTGGATGTCAATGCGCTCGCCGCGGCCTCGCGACGCGCGCGCGTCCTCGGCATCCTGCCGGTTGGACTCAACTGCCTTGCTTTCGAATCCTCTTGCCATAGGAAAAAGGGGCGTGCATGGATCGCGCCGGGTGACTGTCCGTTGTCTAGAGTCGGGGTCGAGGGGTGAGTTGGACGGGAGAAAGTCAAATGTTGAATGTTGAATGGTCAATGTTGAATGTTGAATGTTGCCGATCCTGTCAGATCATTCAACATTCAACACTGAACATTCAACATTCAACATTCAACATTGCCTTGATCCCGGTCCGACCCCCGAGAACCGACAAACCGAGAACCGACAACCACCCCTACCGATTCGCATCCTCCCACTCCGCATTGACGCGGCCAAGGATGAGCGGGAGATCATCCGCGACGAGAAAGCGGTCGTGGATGCGATCGAGCGCGGCGATGGTGAAGCAGCCGAGGTACTCGTCGCGATTGTGGTAGCGCTCGATGATCTCCTCTTTCGGCCAGGGGATGTAGGAGCCGACGAAGCTGGCGCGCGAGTCGGGGAAGCCGATCTTCGGATCGCGAAGGTTCCAGCCGGTGTAGGTGGCCAGCGGGACGGCGACCTCCGGCAGGTGAACGCCGGCGATGTCGATGCCGTCGCTGTTGATCTGCGGAACGAGCGTCGGGTAAACGCCGTCGACGCGCGGCGGCTCGGTGGTGATGCCGCGGCTCCAGTCGTCGCCGAGGTCGGTGCGGTAGACCTCGTAGTTGAAACGGGGGAGATTGACGCCGTGAATGCTCTTCAACGCCAGACCGCTGACCGGCACGAGCGTGCCGAGGGCGATGCGCGGGTAGCGGCTGTCCGGAGGGGCGATCCCGTCGCGAGCCCAGGCGTCGAGCGCGGCGGCGAAGCCGTGCCGCAACTGTTCGATGCGCATCGGGTTGTCGGATTGCTGCCCCAGAATCGAGCGCTCCTCGTTGCGTGCTGGCGGATACGATCCTCCGATATGCGCCACGCTGGCCACGAAGTAGATACGCACGTTGGCCGGGATCTCCGCGTCGGACTTGCCGTCGGGAGTGGTGTGGATGAGCGAGCAGCCCCGTGACCAGTATTCGTATGCGGTGTTGACGTAGAAAATCTTCGGTACGACATGCTCGGCGCGGGCACGGTCGAGCAGGCCCGCCGTGACGCCGGTGCGCGGATCGGTCTCGGGATTGTCGGTGAAGGGGAAGACGTCCGTCGGATAGAACAGCGGCGAGAGCGGCTGTGCGTCGCGCGACGGCTGGGCGAAGCGATGATTGAACGATCCGCGTCCGGCGCCGGCGACGTAGACCAGGATTGCGTCGAACACCTGGCGCCCTTCTTCGTCCGCGTTGAAGCCCTGCCAGACGAGGTGTCTCAGAAAACGCCCGGTTTGAGAGATGCCCATCCCATATGCGCGCGCCGCGTGCACGATCGCCTGCGGATCATGTTTCGCGTACGCGGCGAAGTCGCGCACCGCGGCCAGACCGCAGCCGACGACCGCGGGATCCTTGGCGGTGTAGATGACCTCGTAGATCCGCCCGGGGACGAAGCCGTCATCGAAGTGGATGGTGTGGTCGTCGCTGAAGCGCCAGCTCTTCCGGGCGATCGTTTTCCGTTGGGCGAGCGGTGCGTCACGCTCGGTGAGGACGGCATCGCCTGCGTTGATGTCGGCAACCGGGTAGCCCGTGCCGCCGATCGTGCCGGTGATCACATGGCCGAGAGGATGGTCGAGCGTCTTCTCGACAACGACGAAGTCCGCGCGGACGCGTCCCGTGATTCCGTGCGCGACCGGTGCATAGAGCCGCAACAGTTTCGGATCCGGCCGCACGTCGAACTGCCATCCCACCTCGGCGAGCGTATAGCCTTGCCGCAGGTAGTACTCGTCGACGTTCTGGTCGCGGATGAAGAAACGTCCGCCGCGGTTGGGAACGTCGATGAAGAGTGTTCCGTTGCCGCCCTTCTTCGGCACGAGCAGGTCGACGTCCGCGGAGAACGCGACCTCACCCTTCGCGTTCCGCGGCGCTTTATCGAGATCGACGATGACGCGGTCGTGCGCATTCGGCGGATCGACGACGAAGTACGCCCGCCCCTGAATCCGCTCGTACGCACCGGCGAGGCCGAATGATTTGCCACCGAGATAGTCGGTGCGGGAGGTGACGTCGAAGTGATCGACGCGGGCGAGACCGGTGGAGGCAAAGGCAGAAAGCAGAAGGCAGAAGGCAGAAAGCCGCATGTTCAGATTGTAGAACTGCGCGGCACTGCGGCGCTCTCGAGCAGCGCCCCATGGACACATCGGGGCCTGCCGAGTACCTTTGGCTGACGTGAAAGTTCGCGAAGTAGTTGCGATTCTCGAAAACGATGGCTGGAGTCTCGTTCGCACGCGCGGCAGTCATCGTCAGTTTCGCCACGGTTCGAAACCAGGTACTGTGACCGTTGCGGGTAAGGCAAGTATCGACATCCCCCCTGGAACACTGAGTAGTATTCTGAAGCAGGCTGGCCTCAGGAAACCGTAGGTGACCATGATGGAATACGTTGTGATTCTCGAGGAAGGCGAAACCTCCTTCGGCGCGTACGTACCCGATCTGCCCGGCTGCGTGGCCATCGGCGAAACACGGGAGGAAGCGATGGAGTTGATTCGCGAGGCAATCGAATTCCATGTCGAGAGCCTGCGCGAAAATGGAGAGCCTGTGCCTCCCCCTCATTCGTTTGTCGAGACAGTAGCCGTGTAGCGACTCTGCCAGAGGACGATCCGCAGCTGACGCATATGTACGCAGATAAAACCGTCCTCCACCTGCATCGGCCGCGCTGACTCCCTGGGACCGCGGGCGTCTCGCCCGCGCGCCCGCGCCGTCTGAGCGCTGGTCTCGCCGCCGGGCTACCGCGAATGTCACGCCATTGCCGGGAAGGCTTATCCGCAGATGACGCATATGTACGCAGATAAAACCGTCCCCCATCTGCGTTCATCTGCGTCATCTGCGGATAAACCTTTTTGATCAACCCACCGGCCACGCCATCGCCTCGGCGAACCCCGGCAGCGCGGCCGACAGCTCCTCGATGTGCGCGCTGGCGATGCCGTTCCAACTCTCGTTCCAGCACGCCGCTGACGGTGGTCTCCTGCTGGTCTGCCCGATAGTGCAGCATGTCGATGTGATGCCGCGGCAGCCGCACGCGCAGCTCCGCGCTCCGGATCGCCTGCGGCAGGATGCCATCCGCATCGTCCCCGAGCGCCTCTTCGATGACGTGCATCGGCCAGATCTCCAGCGCCTTGGCCATCATCTCCGCCCGCGGAAACCACTTCCCCAGCGGCGTCGTCCACAGCTCGACTTCACCAGAGGCAATAGCCTCGGACATCTGTCTCCGCGTCCACCCGAGGAGCCCCTCCGCCTGCATAATGCTGACATGCGGCCGTGGCTGTAGGAAGATGTGACGGATGCGGGAAAAGTGGGTTGCCCTGGGATCTCCTTGGCCAGTCCGACGTCAAGACGACCATGATCTACACCCACGTCCTTGGACTGGGCGCAAACGCAGTGCGGAGCCCACTCGATGCTCCGGGAGATTAGACGACGAACGGAGTCGCCCATTCTCCCGCACTCAGCTCGCCGAAGGACTAACCAGGGTGTTTTGAGCACGTTACCCGCCCCCTTCCGCGTATCATGTAGGAGATTACGCGACGTCGGCGTGGAAACAGCGACTGGGAGGATGTCGCTGAAATCATAGTTAGACGCCTCTGAAATCGTGCGAGTTGAGAATCTAGCCAGCAACACGGGCGAGTTGCGCGATGTGGTGTTGCCCCATCTCTTGGGGCAGGTCTTTCACGTCACAACGGGGACCGGTCTCCACGGAATCCAACGGTCCGGAGCCATCGTGCCGAACTCAGATGGCCGCTTCCCTTGGAGCACGACACAGTCTCCGAGTAGCTACGGTCGGTCAATTGCAGGCGTGTGCTTGGTTGACCTGCGCACCGCGACGAGGGAGGTTATCGATGACGCACTTGACCGGTACTACTTCCTCGATCCATTCACGGCCACGCGAGTTAATGCATTCATCCTGCTCGGAGCCCCGGCTTTGAACGCGCTTGTACCGAATCATGTTGGCCGAGGAAACTTCGAACGGCTAGTCGTCGTCCCGAACGTCGAAGTCTGGTATCCCGGCCGGCTGTCGCTTCGCCTCATAGATCGTGTCATTCGCGTGAAGTTGAAGCGGCCCGGAAAATGGGATCACATGAATCTGGCGGTGCTCGAAGAAATCTTCGCGCAGCGGAAAGCCCGGGAGAAGTAGCGGCGGCGTGGCGTCTAACTCACGCTTGCAGCCGACGTAGACCGCCGCGCGCTCAGCGTAGGTGCTACGATCTCGCGTGCGGTCTACGCGGCTGAAGCGTAGGCCGTTAGCCCGACGTAATTCTCGATGAGACCTTCCGGACCCCCGTCCCCGCCACATTCGGCGCCAAAGCGCACCGCGAACTTCGACCTGACTGCCAACGCCTCGAGCACCGATGAAAGTGAATGCTATGATCTCTCGTCTAAATTCATGTCCGAGGGAAGCCATGAAGCCAATTCGCTTCGCCTGTGTAGTTCTCCTGCTTGTCGGCCTATCCGTTTCTATCAACGCGGAACTAGCTCGCGGCCAGCGATACGTCATCCGCGTGCCGTCAGCAGCGTTGCAGTTTGGGGGCTCCAGTCTTTGGAACGGAACGGTAACCTACAGCGCCACGATCGACGGAACCGCCGACGCGATTACCGTGAACGGCGCGTCGGACTGGCTGTCAAAAGGGTTTCTGAACGACCAGGCGCTGACGCTGCAAAAGATGGGCACCGACCGCAAGACTGGTCAATACGAACTAGAGTTCGGCGGCGACAAGACCGTGATTAAGCTGCGGTTCGCGAACGAAACGACTGCGGCTACGCTGGTGCCCCGTCTCATGATCGCCGCCACTAACACCGCCGAAATCGCCGCTCATATGACTGCAGCGAACGCCGCAATCGCCGTCAAGATCTTCGCCGGTCCGCTTTCATCTACGCCTGTCGAGCGTCAGAATAGGGTTCTGAGCGCCGTTCGCACATTCAGCAAGACGCCTCCTGCTGTAGAGGAATACAAGGGCAAGCGTTACCTGGTGATCCACCTGGGTGCCGGCGAGTATGTGTACAACACTCTTCAGATGAACCAGACCAAACGCGTGTCGCAGCGCATGGCGGATGTGCTTGGCGTCATAAAGAGTTTTGACAAAGCGGCAGGAGGCTGCCCCGAAGGGCTCGACGGCATCAAAGCCGCGGCGCAAGCAACTTACAGGGATTTCGTCACCAATAAATACGGTATCGACGGTGTCGATGCGATTCAGGCATACGTGCCGTGCCCGTTGATCCATCAATTCGCAGAAGCGGACATAACAAGTCAGGCCCTTGCGAATGCATCAATCATCCTCGTTGCCGGTGATCGAGTGGAAGTTACCCTCAATCAGTAGTGTCGCGAAACTGCGCGATCCAGCGCGAAAGCGAATGGGACCCCTCTCCCGTCTTGCCCGCGGGCTAACTTTCGGTTCCAGCCGACGTGGCCCCGCAACCTGCTGGCTCCCAAGTCTGATACTCTTCGCGTGCGGGGCCACGCGGCTGAACCGTGGGCCGTTAGCTGGACGTAGGACGAGGCCGGGCACGAACAAATGTCTGTTGACGACGTCATCTGCTTCGATCCTGACCAGCCGAGCGGCTGGAGCGAGGCGGACTTCACCCAGTTCGTTGTTCGCGGCCCTTGGCGAGTCGCGCGTACCATGCCGACGAATCCGCACGAATACACGCTTCGTGACGAGCACTCCGATGACGCGTTCGATGCTGCCGTTCGGTATATCCGCGAACACGGTCGCATCGAGTACTACGCCGCGCAACCGTACAAAACGATATATTGTGACGATCACAAGTTTTGGACTATGGGTGCGCCGCTCCTGGAGACCGTGTTAATCAATCGCAAGCAGCGGATGGCCGACGCCAGCGACGCCGTGCAGCCGCGCTCAGACACAGGTACGCGCGACGAATCACCCGTAGTTAAGTCGACTCTGCAGTTGATGGTAATCTGGAGCGGACCATTTACTCGGGAAAGTGTCATCTCAGGTTTCACCGATGGTGGCCGCTCGCCCGAATACGACGGTGAGGACTACGGCCTCTACCAAATCTACGGGAAACATATACTCTGCGGGTCCGACACTTTGCTTTACATAGGCCAAGCAACGGAACAGACGTTTTCGAGGCGATTTCGGCAACATGAGCGCTGGCTCGCGTACGAAGAAGATATTAGCGTGTATCTCGGCCGCGTCTACGATCCGAACAGGCATACCGCAGTCGATAACTTCAAAGGATGGGCGGTCGATGTTCGACTTGCCGAGTGTTTGCTAATCTACAAGTACTCTCCGAACTACAACGCGGTCGCAATTTCTGGTCCTCCGCCGCTCGGTAACTTTGAACGAATCGATATCCTTCACGAAGGCGAACGACATAAACTTCATCCGCGAGACTCGGCGCCGGTGGATTGGGGATGACCTGGCGGTTCGCCGGCTAACTCTGAGTCCATGGTGAATTGCTCGATGCGAGCCTCACGAGAGGCCCGCAGATTGTGACTCGGCGCGGAGAGGAGATGGCTGTTCTCGTACGCGTCGATCACTGGCGTCAACTGGAAGAGGCCACACGTCCGCGGCTGAAGGACTTGTTGCTTTCGGTTCCGAGAGAGTAATAGGGTCAGCCCTTCGTTTTCTTACTCCAGCTAAACCACTGACGGAAGGGATCTTACCGCGCGGCGATTTCGGCGCTTGCGCGACGCGACACGATAGTTATTCGTTATCCGGCGGCGGGCGCCGGTGCCGGAGACGGCGCCTGAGGAATCTGCGCCGCCTTCTTGCGGCGCGTGAGAATCTTCAGGCGCTTGATCTCCTCCACCTGGGGCAGCAGGTCGGCATTGACCGGGTTCCGCGCGAGCTGCGACCCGAACGAGTACGCCTGGGTCGCGATGAACGCGAGCTGTTCGTGGCTGACCAGATTCGCCCCTACGATGCACTTGAGGAACCGAGCGATAGGCTGGTTGACGAAAAGTCAGGGAGAAATGTGCGGAGACGCCGAAGTGTAGCGTTCCTGGACGATTGCGCGCACATACGGCGCCCGCGGACAACGTTGCGGCTCGGAGCCGCCGCACGTGTGGCGCCCACGGACAACATTGCTGTGCGGAGCCGCCGCACGTGTGGCGCCCACGGACAACATTGCTGTGCGGAGCCGCCGCACGTGTGGCGTCCACGGACAACATGCTGTGCGGAGCCGCCGCACGTGTGGCGCCCACAGACAACATTGCTGTGCGGAGGCGCCGCACGTGTGGCGCCGACAGACAACATTGCTGTGCGGAGCCGCCGCACGTGTGGCGCGCCCACGGACAACATTGCTGTGCGGAGCCGCTGCACGTGTGGCGCCCACGGACAACATTGCTGTGCGGAGTCGCCGCACGTGTGGCGCCCACGGACAACATCGCTGTGCGGAGTCGCCGCACGTGTGGCGCCCACGGACAACATTGCTGTGCGGAGCCGCCGCACGTGTGGCGCCCACGGACAACATTGCTGTGCGGAGCCGCCGCACGTGTGGCGCCCACGGACAACATTGCTGTGCGGAGGCGCCGCACGTGTGGCGCCGACAGACAACATTGCTGTGCGGAGCCGCCGCACGTGTGGCGCCCACGGACAACATTGCTGTGCCGAGCCACCGCACGTGTGGCGCCGACGGACAACATTGCTGTGCGGAGGCGCGGCACGTGTGACGCCGACAGACAACATTGCTGTGCGGAGGCGCCGCACGTGTGGTGCCCACGGACAACATTGCTGTGCGGAGGCGCCGCACGTGTGGCGCCCACAGACAACATTGCTGTGCGGAGCCGCCTCCGCGGCCGCACTTCCAATCATCACCGATTCCCCGCGCTCGCGCTACGCCGAGCGCGGGGCTGAGTTGTGGCATCGCGCCTCCGCGCGCAAACGTTGCCCCTGCCGGCTGTTCGGACAACACAACGGGCGGGGAGAAATCTCCGCGTCGACTGCAGAAATCAAGGGTTAGTAGTGCAGGGAGCGCGCTCGAGAAAGCGCATGAGTTTTCCTCTTTCTACCTGATGGAATTGCGCAAGGTGTGGAGCGCTATCGGAGAGGCGTGGGGTGGCAGGGCATGATCGTTTTCGATCGGCCATGCGGTGCCTAGCAGGGTGAGTGGTGTTCGCTTTGGTTCGAGACGGCCGGAGATCAGGATTGGCCGGCCAGGGATCATGCGATCGCTGCCAGTCATCTCGGTGCACCATGTGGCGCCGCGATGATGGAACGTACCGAAGGGCAACTCCACGATCAGAATATCGTCCGCGGCGACGCCGCCGCCTTTCCAGACTTCCTCAACACGGACGAAAACCAGGGAGGAGACGCGATGCCTGGGGACGTTCCATCCAGTGACGACATCGACGATTCTGCCGCTCGCTACGATCGGTAAGCTTCGAAGAACATCGACCGCGTTGGCGGACGTGAGGGAGTCGCCAACGGTCTCGGGGCCGCAGCGCGAGACGTTCAACCCGTTCGCGCGGGCGGTGTTTGCAAACTCTTCTTCCTGTTTTCTGGCGGTGACAAGAGCGCTTGTGATCTCCTCACGCGCGGCTGGCGGGAGCAAATCAATCGCCGAATCCTCGACGAAGTAGGGCTGCGCGTGCGCCTCGTCGGTCCACACGACGACCGGATGTTTCAGAGGAGCTGCAACTGCGCAGGCGCTGGTGGCGACAAAGGCAGAAAGCAGAAAGCAGAAGGCAGAAGCCCGACGCACAGGGCGAGTCTACTTCTGCCTTCTGCTTTCTGCCTTCTGACCTGTTACATCCCGCCCGCAACGACCGTCCTCGGCGCCGTCACCCGCAGCCGCTCGCCGGGATGCAACATGTGGTCGGAGTCGATCTCGTTGAGCTCGAGGAGCTCGTTGACGGTCAGGTTGTGGCTTTTGGCGATCGAGTAGTAGGTGTCGCCTTTTTTCACGGCGTAGTAGGCGTCGCTGTGTGAAAGGAGTGCCCCGAGCTCGCGGGCGCGGACGGGGAGGTAGATCGAATCGCCTTCGCCGATGGCCGAGGGGGAACGGAGGTTGTTCATCGCCACGAGCGTGTCGATGTCGGTGCCGAGGGATCGGGCCAGGCGTTTGAGCGACTCTCCCTCGCGGAGCGTGTACGAACAGACGGCGACGTTGGCATCTTCATTCTTCAGTGTCGCGGCGCGGGCGATGACGGCATCGGCGACTTTGGACGGAACGCGCAAGGTGGTTTTGCCGGGCGGGACGATGCCCTGGCGAAGAGATGGATTGAGCTCGCGCAGCACCGCTTCGTCGACGTTTCCCACCGAGGCCAGGTATCGCAGCGACAGCGGACCTTCGACTTCGACCGGTTTGAGATCGAGCTCGAGAGGCTGGCCGAGGCGGAAACCGTAGGTGACCGGATCGCTGGCGATCGTCAGCGTGGCGAAGAACGTAGGCACGTAGCCGCGCGTCTCTTTCGGTACCGCTTCATTTTCCAGGAGGTCCCAGAACGTCGTTCCGCCCGTCGCGTTCATGGCCCGCCGGATGCGGCCGGGACCGGCGTTGTAGGCGGCCAGAGCGAGCGGCCAGTCGTTGAACTGGCGATAGAGATCTTTGAGGTAGGCGGCGGCGGCACGCGTCGATCGCTCGGCGTCGGCGCGCTCGTCGACCCACCAGTCGACGCGCAGGCCGTACTCGCGGGCCGTCTCCGGCATGAACTGCCAGATGCCGTAGGCACCGGCGCGGGAAGTGACCGTCGGAATGTACGCGCTCTCGATCACCGGCAGATAGGCCAGGCCGCGGGGGAGTTTGTAGTCGTCGAGTGCCTTGTCGATCAGCTTCTTGTATTTTGCCGACCGGATGAGGGACTCCTGGATGCTCGGTTTGAGGTCGGTGGTGAAGTACTGCAGAGCGCCTCGGATGGTGCGGTGATCGGGGATGGGGATCGATGCCGCGGCTTCGACGTCGACCTTCGATTCGATCACCGCCTTTCCTTCGCGGGCGACGATCTCGGAGTAGGCCGCCTCGAGCGCGCGCCGGTAATCGTCGGCCTGGAGTTTTGCCGCCGAGGGTGTTTGATGGACAGGAGCGGCCGGGGTGGCCACAACCGGTTTCGGCGGGGGGGCCGACGTCGCACAGGCAACGGCGTAGACGGCGACCAGCAGCACGACGGCTCGCCTCAGCATCATCACAATCCCCTTCCCACCCTACCGGCACGGCCGGCTGCGTTGGTTGCCCAAGGCTCGGCAAAACAACTTTGTTTCATCGTTCTGCCGCGCAGACTCCTAAAGATCTTCGAACTTCAGATTGACCGAGAGCGACTGAATATCACTCGTTTCGCCGAGGTCGAGCGACTGCTCCTGTCTCTGAACGACCCCGCTGTCGTTCTCAAAGGATACCGTAACGCGCAACTTCTTCGACTTCGACAGCGCCCCGGGGGCCATGGGCAGGGTTACGGTGCGGTGGACGTCGCGCTTCGGTTTGGGAGGATGGCGGAGGGCGTCGAGAGGTGACGTTTCCTTTTTCGTGGCCGGTTTGGGTGCCGATTGCGTGGCCCGTTTCCGGAGCGATTCCAACTCGGCCATGATGTCGATGGAGGAGCGAACCTTGACGTGTTTGACGTCGGGCTCCCCTTTGACCTGCTTCTCCGTCTGACTGAAGTCGATCTCCGGCTCCGGCGCGGCGGCGGCCGGTTCCGGAACAGGTTCCGGCTCGGCGATCTCCGGCGGAGGCTCAGGATGGACGATCGGCGGTTCCGCGATGTCCGGCATCGGCGGAATCTCGATCTCGTCGTCGGTGGAGATCTCGTCGAAAGGCTCGATGATCTCCTGGACGGGCTGCGGGTTGTATGCGGCGATGGGAGCGGTGGACAGCCTGGCGTCGGGCGGAGGAGGCGGGGTGGCGATCTCTTCCCGGACGCGGAATGAGGCGTCGGGGGAAGGACGCCGCGGAGTCGCTTTCGCCGGCTCTTCGCCGGTCATGCGGCGGCGCAGTGTTCGCAGCGTCAGCTTCGAGATCACCTTCAGAGTCTCGAAGACGCCGTCGCCGCGCGATGCCACCGCCTCGACCCAGTCGTACTTGCGCTCGGGATCGACGGTGTCGAGAACGTCGTCGACGGGTGCGATGTTGGGCAGGTCGCGCTTGTTGAGCTGCAGGATGAGCGGGATCTCGTCGATCGACAGGCCGATCTCGCGGAGGTTTTCGCCCAGGTTCTTGAAGCTCTCCAGATTCGCGTCGAGCATCGCTTTCTGGGAGTCGGCCACGAAGACGATGCCATCGACGCCTTTGAGGACGAGCTTGCGCGTGGTGTTGTAGAAGACCTGGCCGGGGATGGTGTAGAGCTGAAGACGGGTCTTGAATCCGCCGATGACTCCGACGTCGATGGGCAGCAGATCGAAGAAGAGCGTGCGGTCGGTTTCCGTCTCCAGGCTCACCATCTCGCCGCGGCTCTGCGGCGAGGTTTTGGCGTAGATGTGATGCAGATTGGTCGTCTTTCCACAGAGGCCCGGACCGTAGTAAACGATCTTCGCGGCCATCTGCATCGTCGCGTAATTAAAGAAGACCATTCCACCCGCGCTCCGATCGAAAGAGGGTCGATGGTAGCACCCGCTACTTTGCAGTCGCAACAATGCGCGCGGCCAGAAGTCTGTAGATCTCTTCAAGTTCCGGCCGGTCATGCAAGTCAGCGAGGTGCTGTTCGATGACGGCTGCATCGCCGCGGGCCGCGGGACCGGTGAAGCGTTTCCCGTCCGTGTGCGCCAGCCAGTTGTCGATGGCGGAGCGCGCCAGCGCGGCGAGGTCTTCGCGGACTTCGTCGATCCCGATCAGCTCCTCGGCGACGTCGAGCAGGGCCGCCACGTAGTTCGAGCCGAACACCGCGGCGGCGTGGTAGCGGGTCTTGGCCTCCGGTGCGATTGCAGCGAATCGGGCGCCGGCGGCGGCCGCAATCCGCTCGGCGACCTCCCGATGCCGCCCTTCGAAGACGAGCAGTGTGCCGGCCAGATCGGAGGGGTCACCAACTGGTGGGAGTGACTTGAGCGGATGAAGCGAGAAGCCGCCTCGGAGCGCAGGCAGCGCGCCGCTCGGATGGACGATGATCGCCTTCGTCTCCGGGATCGCGGCAACGACTTCTTCGATGGCCCGATCGCTGACGGCGGCGAGGAGGATGTCGGAGGTGGCGGCCAGATCGTCGATGGTCTTGCGAGGCGCGATGTCCCACTCCACGCCGCGCGTGGCGATCCCTGCGATCGGCCAGCCTATCCGACGCCAAGTGGAGGCGAAGGCCCAGGCCGCCCGGCCGCTGCCGATGATGCCTAGATTCATCGACGGAGTGTATTTCGAAAGGGAGACGGGTTCACGCGGAGACGCGGAGGCGCGGAGTGGAAGTCTCCGCGTCTCCGAGCGCAACCGTCTAACGCAGCATTTCTCACACGCTCACTTGAATTGTTCCCTCGAGAGCCTTGCCACTCCCTTCGTCGAGAGCCCTTCTCCCACCGCGGTTTCTTGCGGGGGGAGAAGGTGCCGACGGCGGATGAGGGGGGCGCTTTACAAGATATGCGCGATTTACCGACGCTGGTCCGAGAGCGCTCGAAGGCGCGCGAATGACGTACGCGTGAAACGCCCCCTCATCCGCCTTCGGCACCTTCTCCCCCAGCTGAAAAGCGCTGGGTGAGAAGGCTCTCGACGAGGTACAGGGTGCCGACGATCTAAGTGAGAGTGTGAGAAATGCAGGCTAAACTGATCACGATGTACCGCTGGCTGCTCGTTCTCTTCCTCGCGCTCGCCGTCTCGGTGGAAGGCAAACCGCCCACCACCTGCGGCGGGACCGACGATTACGCGAAGGCGCTCTGTGCGTACCAGCGGCGTTCGTTTGCCGAGGCCGAGGCGGGGTTCCGGAGCATCGTGGAGAAGAATGAAGTCGATCCGCTGGCCATCCGAGCCATCTATTTTCTGGCTCGGACGGAAATGAAACGTGGCCGCTTCGACGAAGCGGCCCCCTTGTTCGTACGGATCTACGCGATGGATCCGGCGTTCTATGCCAGTTGGAACTGCGATTTCCTTCTCGGGGAGTGCAGGAAGGCGGTGGGGAGGGATTGACAGGGGTTGCAAGGTTGCTGGGTTGCTAAGTTGCTGAAGATCCCGCAACTCAGCAACCGAGCAACTCAGCAACCGAGCAACTCAGCAATCGAGCAACCAATCAACCACCAAGATGCCTCAACAATCCAACTTCGAGCTTCGCCGCAAGCTCCTCCAACTCGAGGCGCTCTACGACGTCGGCCGTGCGCTGAACACGCTGCGGCCGGAAGGGGAGTTGATCGAGGAGCTCATGCACCGCGCCATCGCCGTGCTCGATGCCATGGTGGGCTTCGTCTTTTCGCTCGACGAGAAACTCAACGTCCAGCAGATCTTCACATTCGGCGTCGAGATCCCGGCGCCGGCCAACGCCATCCTGGGCGAGCCGCCGATCAAGCAGGTACTGGCCTCGCGTGAGCCGATGTCGGTGACGGTCTCAAAGTTTCTCGGCGGGGCCGGGAGCGATCTTCTTCTGGCGCCGATGATTTCCGGCGAGACGATCATCGGCATCATCGGCGTCGGCGGCAAAGAAGAGCGCGGCGCGAAGAGCGGCAGCTTTGTCGAGGACGACCTTCGCTTCCTGGTCTCGCTGGCGGCCATCGGTGGCGCGGCCATCGACAACGCCCGCAACTTCTACAAGCTCTCCGTGCTGCGCGAGACCCTCGAGGACGAGAACCGAAACCTGAAACAGAGGATGCTGCGCGACTACAACGACCGGCTCATGATCGGCGACTCACCGAAGATGCAGCGGGTCATCGACCTCGTGGCCCGTGTGGCCGACTCGCAGGCAAGCGTGCTCATTCGCGGCGAGTCGGGAACGGGCAAAGAGATGGTGGCCCGACTGATCCACGGCAACTCGCCGCGTAAAGACGGCCCGTTCGTGGCCATCAACTGCGCGGCACTCCCGGAGACGCTCCTGGAGTCCGAGCTTTTCGGAATCGAGAGGGGTGTCGCCACCGGCGTCGACGCGCGGCCGGGCAAGTTCGAGCTGGCCAAAGGCGGGACGATCTTTCTCGACGAGGTCGGCGACATTCCGCTGGCGCTGCAGGCCAAGCTTCTGCGGGTGTTGCAGGAGCGCGAGGTCGAGAAGCTCGGCGGCCGCCGCCGTATCCCCATCGATGTCCGTATCCTCGCCGCGACGCACCGCGATCTCGAGCAGATGATCGAAAAGACCGAGTTCCGGCAGGATCTCTACTATCGCCTCAAGGTCGTCGAGATCGTCCTTCCGCCGCTTCGTGACCGGAAGGAGGACATCCCCAAGCTGGTCCGCTTCTTCCTCGACAAATACGGCAAGCGGGAAGGGCTCAGCGACGTGCGCATCACGCAGGAGGCGCTGCAGAAACTGATGCGCTATCCCTTCCCCGGCAACGTTCGCGAGCTCGAGAATCTGGTGGAGGGCTCGCTGGCCCTGACCACCGATCCGGTGATCGATCCCGGCGACCTGGCCCTTCCCGAATCAGCCTCCGGAGCGGGCGGCGTAGAGATGCTGACCGACTTCCCATCCCTCAACGAACTGGAGCGCCGTTACGTCACCCGCGTCCTGACCTACACCAAAGGCAACATGTCCAAAGCTGCCAAGATCCTCGGCGTGGACCGCAAGACGCTCTACCGGATGCGCGAAGCGATGTCCCAATTAGCCCCAACTGTGGACTCTTGGGACGTTCATTGATAAACATCTTGATTGCAGTTACTTATGATGATGAAAATATTTGAAACCTCGTATGTGTAGCGTTTCGCTACACTTGCGCACTTCGTCACATTTCGACGTGTTTCCGTGTAAACTTAGCGAGATCAGAGGCTTAGAGAGAGTGCAGCAGAAAAACAAGGCGTGGCAGTGGCGTTGCTCTTGGGTGATCCCGACACATGAGGGGGAACACCATGAAAAGCATCGCCGAAACCCGCACCACCGCCGTTTCCGTCCAGTACGCGCTACCCATGCTGCTGGCGATCAATACGTTCGCTCTGCTTGCCATCGACCAGATGGGTGGCATCCCCGACTGGATCAAGTCCGCGGTGGCACTGCTTCTCGGCTTTTGAGCACGTCGTTCAGGACCCCTCCGAAATGACGACGACCGCCGAGCGGCAGATGGAGCTGACTCTTCCGATGGTCGCGGATATCGAGATCGCAGCCGCCCGTGCGGCCGGAAATCTCGCCCGCGAGCTCGGAATGAGCTCCGAGAAGATCGATGAGATGACTCATGCGATCATCGAGGCATGCATCAACGCTCGGGAGCATTCCGGTTGCGCCGACAACCGCATCTATTTAAGATTCGTAGGCACTTCCAAGGGCGACGGCAGCCGAATCGATGTCTGGATCACTGATCATGGTCGCGGATTCGATCCGGAGGAGGCCCGGTCCCGCCGGCCCGCCGCCGGTGTCTCACACAAACGCGGCCGAGGATTGCAACTGATCGAGGCGCATATGGACGAGGTAAGCATCTCGACGTCGTCGGGCGGCGGAACCACCATCCATATGGTCAAATACGAGAAGAAAGAATCATGACTGAGGAACTGAAAGTCGCGGTCGACCGCAAGCCGAACGGTGCGGTGCTCTACACGAAGGGCTACATCAACAACGTCGGCGGCGAAGAGATCGCCAACCGTGCCTACGAGTTGATGGATGCCGATGTGCGCACGCTCCTGCTCAACCTGCGCGAAACGAAAATCGTCAACTCCATAGGCATCAGCATCCTCATCGAGATCATCGAGAAGATGATCGACAAGGGCGGAACCATTGCCTTCTGCTGCCTCACGCCGGTCATCCACAAAACCTTCCAGATCATGGGACTGGCCAACTACGCCAGGATCTTCGACAGCGAAGAGGCGGCCATGAAGGAGCTGGGGTTATGAGGTAGCGCGGTCTCGCGGCTACGCGGTCTCGGAGTGAACACCGCGCAACCGCGAGACCGCGCCACCCCGCGACCGCGTCAGCAACTGCTATCCTTTCACCCTCCTCATGTCTCCCCTCGCTCACCACTTCGCGGAGTTGCTGAATGACCTGCAGCAGCTCGAGCGGGCAGCGCTCTCATCGCATGGGACGCTGATCTTCGACGCGTTCAACAGGCATACGCCCTACGACGTCGGCGCCGTCTACATGCGGGACGGGCGCGGAACGGCGATGCGGCTTGCGGCGAAGTCGGGTCAGTGCGTCGCGCCGGAGATCCTCGATCTCGAAGCGCCCGATGCCGGGTTGCTGCTCGAGCCGATGCCGAGCCACGTGATTTCGATGCGCACATCGCGCGACCATTTCGGCGTCGTTGCTCTCACCGGCGATGCCGCCTCGGACGAGGATCTTCAGATGCTCAACGCGGCGGGGTCGTTCGCGGCGTCGCTGCTGAGCAATCACCGCCTTTCGCAGGAGATGCGCGAAGGCGACTTCCAGCTCAAGTACCGCCTCTGGGAGCTGGAGTCGCTCTACGACATCGGTCTTTCCATCGCCGGCACGTTGAACATCGACGTCCTGGCGGACGAGATCCTCTTCCGGATGATCTCTCTGATCAACGCCCGCCGCGCCGCGCTTTTCCTCCGCGATGGCGACCGCTTCCGCGTCTATCGCTCCTTCGGCGACACGCGTTCCGATTTTCTCGATGACGAGATCACCGACCGCGTCATCGCCGCCGGTGAGGCTCTCACCTTCGAAGACACCTCGGAGTGCATTTTCCCCGGCTGCATCGCCACGGTGGCCGTGCCGATCAAGGGAAACAACGCCGTGATCGGCGTTCTCGCCGCCGGCGACCGCGAGACGCGCGAAGGAAATGTCGGCGCCTTCGAAGCGAACGAGCTGCGGCTCCTCTCCCTCTTCGCCAATCAGGTTGCCATCGCCCTCGAGAATGCCCGGTTGCACAAGGAAGCTCTCGAGAAGCAGGCCATGCAGCGGGAGCTCGACCTGGCCGCGACGATCCAGAGCGACATTCTGCCGAAGTCGATTCCGGTCATCCAGGGCATCGAGCTGGCGGCGCTGTCGCGGCCTGCCAAACAGGTCGGCGGCGATTACCACGCCTTTTTCCAGCGCGAGGGAACGCTGACCATGGTCGTGGCGGACGTCTCGGGGAAATCGATGCCCGCGGCGTTGCTGGTGTCGGCTTTTCACGCCGCCGTTCAGCTTCTTTTCGCCGAAGGACGGGAGCTCGGGGATATCGCAACCGAGCTCAATCGCCACATCCATAGCTGGTCCGCCGAGAACAAGTTCATCACCATGATCATCGCCACGATCGATCCGGAAGCGGAGACGATTCAGTTCATCAATGCCGGCCACAATCCCTGCTACGTCGTCACCGGCGGTCGCATCGAACAACTGCGTTCTCATGGGCTGCCGATCGGAATCCTTGGATCGTCGAAGTACATGACCCAGACGCGCCCGTTCACTGCCGGCTCCACCGTCGTTCTCTACAGCGACGGCATCTGCGAGGCCGAAAACGCCGCCGGCGACGAATGGGGCAACGACGCCTTCGAGGAGCTCCTGGCACGCCACGCCAACTCCTCGGCGGAGGATGTCCGCGACGCCATCGCTGAAGCCGTCGATGCCTTCGTTGCCGAGGCGCCGCAGAAGGATGACGAGACGCTGGTGGTGGCGCGAACGGTAAAACACGAAAAAGTATAACTAGGGTTATACTCAGCGCATGAAGACCGCGATTTCGATACCGGATGATCTGTTCGAGAAGGCCGAGGAGCTCGCCGAAAGGCTCGAAGTCTCTCGCAGCCAGCTCTATGCGCGAGCGATTGCGGAGTATGCCGAGCGGCACTCATCGCAGCGCGTTCGCGAGAAATTGGACGAGGTGTATGCCAGCCAGGAGAGCGAGCTTGATCCCGCTCTCGCCCTCATGCAATCGATTGCCCTTCCGCCGGAGAAGTGGTGAGGCGTGGCGAGATCTGGTGGGCGTCACTTCCCGCACCGCAAGGCTCATCCCCTCGTTATCGCCGTCCGGTCGTAGTCATTCAATCGAATGACTTCAATGAAAGCCCGATTCAGACGGTTGTCATCGCCGCGATCACCTCCAATCTGGCCCTCGCCGCCGCGCCTGGAAACTTCGCAGTCTCCGTTCGCGGGACGGGCCTGTCCAGAAAATCAGTCGTGAACGTTTCTCAGCTCCTTACTCTGTCCAAGTCGGTGCTCACGGAACGGATCGGACGGCTGGAGGATGCCTCTCTTCGGCAGCTCGACGAAGGGCTGAGGTTAGTGCTGAAGCTCTGACGAGTGCGTGAGCATCCTTGGAGTCCGAACCGGCCGTGGTACGTACTGCCGCAGCGTGCAGCCACGACTCACTTCCCTTCAAACCTCGCCGCCCTCTTCTCGAAGAGCGCCGCCAGCCCTTCCGCGGCGTCATGGGAAAGAAACGCGCGCGACTGGTGCTCGCTCTCGAGGTCCACCTGCTCGCGCAGGGTGTTCGTGCGCGATGCCGCGAGCGCACGTTTGATGTCCGCGATCGCAATGGGCGGCCCGTCTGCGATCGTGCGTGCAAGGCTGGTTGTCTGCGACGCCAGCTCAGATGCAGGCACGACCCGATCGACCATCCCGATCGACAGCGCTTCGGCGACATCGACCATCCGTCCCGTCATCAGAAGCTCGAGTGCGCGGCTCGGACCGACGAGCCGAGGGAGGAACCACGTGCCGCCCCAGTCGGGATGGATGCCGATGCGGACGAAGGTCTCGCCGAGCTTGGCCGTATCCGACGCGATGCGGTAGTCGCAGGCCAGGGCCAGATTGCAGCCCGCGCCGGCGGCGATGCCGTTGACCGAGGCGATGACCGGCTTGGCCATCTCCACGATCGCGGTCACGACGTCGCGGCCGGCGTCGAGGAGCTTGCGGAAGGCATCGACATTGCCGTCCTTCTGCAGGCCTGACATGTACTCGACGTCGCCGCCGGCGCAGAAGGCCCTGCCGGCCCCAGTGATCACGACGACGCGGCAGCGTGGATCACCGGCGGCGGCGCGCAACGCCGCCAGCAGATCCTCGCGCATCGTTCCGCTGAAGGCGTTCAGTTTTTCGGGACGGTTGAGGGTGATGGTGGTGATGTGGTTGTCGGTTTCTTTGTTGATCATTTCTTGGCCCCATCCTGACGGGTCCGCGCAGCGGGCCTGTCAGGATCTCCGGTTCGAATACGCGTCTGTTGACGATGGGCACCGCTCCGGCGATTCCACCGGAGATCCTGACAGGCCCGCTGCGCGGACCGTCAGGATAGAGTGTTTACGAAAACCACATGAAGCGTCTAATCACCTGGCTCCTCTACGCCACGATCCCCATCGCCATCGGGATGCAGTTCGCGCATGCCAGTCTCGTGTGGGAGTTCGTCTTCGCCTGCGCGGCGGTGCTTCCGCTGGCGGCATGGATCGGCCTCAGCACCGAGCAGTTGGCGCATCGGATGGGGTCTACGTACGGCGCCCTTTTCAACGCCACCTTCGGGAATTTCGCGGAGATGGTCATCGCCATCTTCGCCATCCGGGCCGGTCTTCCGGGTGTTGTTCGGGCCTCGTTCACCGGCTCGATCGTCGGCAACCTGCTCTTCGTGGCCGGTCTTTCGATGCTGGTCGGAGGCTCGAAACATCGCACGCTCAAGTTCAATGCTCTGGCCGCTGAATCGCAGGCCGGGCAACTGATCCTCGCCGTGGCTTCGTTTCTCGTGCCGGCGCTCTTCTTCCGCTCCGCGCAGTCGGCGCATCAACCGCAGCTCATTCATCAGGTGTCGGTGGGGACGGCCATCATCCTGATCGTGGTCTACATCCTCGGGCTGTTCTTCGCGTTCAAGACTCACAAAGACAAGCTCGCCGCGGTCAGCGAGACGCCGGAGATGGCGGATGACGAAGTCTGGAGTATCAAGCGGGCCATCGGTCTTCTGCTTTTTGCCAGTGTGCTGATGAGTGTCGTCGCCGAGGGGCTTGTCAGTGCCGTGGGAGCGGCGGGAAAGGCGTGGGGGATGAACGAAGTCTTCCTCGGCTTCGTCGTTCTGGCGATCGTTGGCAACGCCGCCGAGCATTCGACGGCGGTGATGCTGGCGGCGCGCAACCAGATGGACACGGCGCTCAACATCTCGATGCAGTCGAGCGTGCAGATCGCCTTGTTCGTCACGCCGCTGCTGGTCTTCCTTTCCTACCCGCTCGGTCACCCGCTCGATCTGCTTTTCTCACCCTTCGAGATGCTCGCCGTCGTCCTCTGTGTGGCCATCTTTTCGTATCTGGTCATGGACGGTGAGACGAACTGGTATGAAGGGGTTCAACTCCTGGCCGTCTACGCCGTCATTGCGGTGGCCATGTACTTCCTACCGGTCCGCTGATCAATTGATCAAGGCAGCGCGCGTATCCGCAATACGCGCCTGAATCCAGGCGTTTTCCCCGCCGTGCCCATAGCTTCGGAACGACAGACGGCGCTCGGCGAGGTCCTGGCCATGAGGACCGCCGAGGGAGCGCCGGAGCTGTATGAGAAACTCGAAAACGATGCCGTGCGCTGCTACGCCTGCGGCCATCGCTGCAAGATCCTCAACGGACTGAAAGGCATCTGCAAAGTCCGCTACAACGAAGACGGCGTTCTGCGCGTTCCACGCGGATACACGGCCGCGCTGCAGGTCGATCCGATCGAAAAGAAGCCGTTCTTCCATGCCTATCCCGGCGCGCTGGCGCTCTCCTTCGGCATGCTCGGCTGCGACTATCACTGCGGCTACTGCCAGAACTGGGTTACCTCGCAGGCGCTTCGCGATCCCGTTGCCGGCGCATCGCCGGTCGATCTCGAGCCGGCGGAGCTCGTGCAGCTAGCCAAACGCCACGGAGCGAAGGTGATCACCTCCACCTACAACGAGCCGCTCATCACCTCGGAGTGGGCCGTGGAGATTTTCAAGGAGGCCAAACGGGCCGGACTGGTCTGCTCGTACGTCTCGAATGGGAACGGGACGGAGAAGGTGCTCGACTACATCGCCCCCTATGTCGATCTCTACAAGGTCGATCTGAAGGGGTTCTCCGACGCCCACTACCGCGACCTCGGCGGGACGCTCCAGCCGGTGCTCGATACGATCGAGGGTCTCAAGCGGCGCGGCATCTGGGTGGAGGTGGTGACTCTGGTCGTGCCGGGCTTCAATGACTCCGATGACGAACTGACGAAGATCGCCGAGTTCCTGGCGGGCGTCGACCGCGACATCCCCTGGCACGTCACGGCGTTTCACCAGGATTACAAGATGACGGAGAACGCGAACACGTCGGCGCGGCAACTCCTGCGCGGCTACGAGATCGGCCGGCGGGCCGGGCTTCGGTTCATCTATCCGGGTAATATCCCCGGCGCGGTCGGCGATCTGGAGAGCACGCACTGTCCGTCGTGCGACGCCGTCGTCATCGGCCGCGTCGGTTTCCGCGTCAACTCCTATCGGTTGAATGACGGTCACTGTCCCGATTGCGGTACGTTGGTCCCTGGCGTCTGGGACGGCGATGCAGCAGTCGGCCGAAGCGGCGTGCCGCGCCCCGTCTGGCTCTCTAAGGGAGAAGGTTAAGTGAGTAGTTGCTGAGGGTTGCCGGGTTACTTGGTTGCGCGGTCTCGCGGTTGCGGGGTCTCGTGGCGTTTCTTTTCACAGCCTCTCGTTTGTTTGCCTCACTCCGCCGCGAGACCGCGTAACCGCGAGACCGCGCAACCAAGTAACTCAGTAACCGAGCAACCCAGCAACCTTTGCTACAGTGCGACTCCGATGAACGATGCCTTTACCGAAGTACTTCGCGTTGCCGACCTTCCCGTCGGGCGCATCCGAGCCGTGAAGATCGATGACCGGAGCGTTGCCATTTCGCGCACGGCCAGCGGGTTCTTCGCGACGGACAATACTTGTCCCCATCGCGGCGGACCGCTGGCCGAGGGGGATCTGATCGGTAACGAGATCGTCTGTCCATGGCATCTGTGGGGATTCGATGTTCGCACCGGCCTCTGTCCCGGCAACGCCGAGTTCACCATCGCGACGCATGAGGTGAAGCTCGAAGGAGATCTCATCCTCGTCAAACTCTCGCCGGTGCGCGAAACGTCAGGCGCACTGTGAATCCGAAACCTCTCCGTCATGTGGACGTCTTTTCGAGTGCCGGAAAGCTCGAGGCTCTCTATCGCGATCTTCAGGATCCCGCCGCCGTGGCCGTTGTCTGCCATCCTCACCCCCTCGGCGGCGGCACGCTGCACAACAAAGTCGTCTTCCGCGCCGCGCGCGGACTGGAGGCGGCCAACGTGGCCACGCTCCGATTCAACTTTCGCGGCACCGGCAACAGTGCCGGCCATCACGAAGAGGGGGAGGGGGAGCAGGGTGACGTCGTCGCCGCGATCGACTGGCTGATCAGGAAGCATCCGGGGAAGAAGGTCATCGCCGGTGGCTTCTCGTTCGGCGCCTGGGTAGCGTCGCGCGCGGCATGCGAGATCGCGGCTGTCGATGCGCTCTTCCTGATCGGCACGCCTGTGAACAAGTACGACTTCGGCTACCTCCGAGCGTGCGAAAAACCGATGCTCATTCTGCATGGCACGCAGGACGAGTTTGGCGACGCCGAAAAGATCGAAAAGCTCGGTCAGCAGATCCGCAACGCCGAGACGATGATCATTACCGGTGCCGATCACTTCTTCACCAAGCAGCTCGATTCCGTCGAAGAAACCCTGCGCCTCTGGGCCACCGGGATCATCGAGGGGTGACCATCCAGGGGAGTACTCGCCGCAAAAACCGAAGACCCAGAATCGTCCTCGTCCCGTGCCATGTGAACAGATGTCCCGGAAATGGACCGATCACGCGCGGCCCCTCGATTTCGGCAGCGTCCTCGGATGTGAACAGATACGGCTCATCCGGCAGGAAGACGATGTCGGGTTTGTGCGTGAGCACTTCGTCGAGCGTGAGTGCCGGATAGCGTTCGCGGTCGTGCAGCACGTTACGGCCGCCGATCGACTCGACGAGGTTCGAGACGTAGGTATCGCCGCCGCACCACATCCACGGCTTCTTCCAGATCGGAACGGCGAAGGCGAATGCGGTGATCGCGCCGCGCTCATGAGCGAGCGCATCACGCAGCTTGCGCGCTTTTTCGACGCACTGATGAATCGCGCCGAGGGTAGTGATGAGGTCGGAGACGTCGTCGACCGTCTTCGGCTCGGTGACGAATACCGGCGCGAACGCGGCGATCTGTTTGGCGTGCCGCTCCAGGTTCTCTTCGAGGTTCATGTAGACGAGGTCCGGAGCAAGCGCGCGGATTTCCTCGATGTGCGGATTCTTCGTCCCGCCGACGCGCGGCCGGTCCAGTCCCTCGGGGAAGATGCAGAAGTCGGTGATGCCGGCGACGGCGTCGCCGGCACCGAGGTCGAAGAGGGTCTCGGTCAAAGAAGGGACGAGCGACACGACGCGGGTGGGCGGCGTGGTGAAGTCGAAATTGTGGCCGAGAAGGTCCTTCATTCGCGAAGCCAACTATGCACAGACAAGAGTGTCTGTGCCCACAGCTGTCCAAATTAGGTTGAGAAAGCGCTGGTTCCCCTGAGCGTACGAGTCATT
Organism: Thermoanaerobaculia bacterium; assembly: GCA_035569395.1. Taxonomy (GTDB): domain Bacteria; phylum Acidobacteriota; class Thermoanaerobaculia; order Gp7-AA8; family Gp7-AA8; genus JADGNZ01. Next base: position 234,423 of record DATMNC010000002.1, read on the forward strand.
TTGACGGGAAAGTGAGATCGACCCCCTCAGATGCTGTCCAAATTGAGCGAGAGTTGAGCGGGTTGAGGGAGTGGCGGTGGACTGAATGGGTTGTTGAGCCAGGACCACAGATCGCGGTAAGCGAACAGGTTGAAGCGCAACATGGCGAGCAGATTCGACAGAGCCCAGCCGAAAGTCGAGCG
>DATMNC010000003.1:0-112462 GCA_035569395.1 Thermoanaerobaculia bacterium
CCGGCACCTGTTCCACGTAGTTGTTCCTCACCAGGTCGAAGACCTCGGTGAAGATGCTGATGTAGCGGTAGACGTTGTTCTTCTGCGTGGCCTGTCCGAACAGCGCGCCACCGAGAAGCGAGAGGAGAAGCGCTACCGAAACGGAGAGGAAGACGATTTTCTTTTTGGTCATTTCGCTGTTCTCGCTATGTTCGTTGTGCTCGCTACCGCAGCCATTTCTGCGGATCTTCAGGCTTGTTGTCCTGCCGGATCTCGAAGTAGAGGTAGCCGGACTGCGCTGCCTCCGACTCGCCGACCCCTGCAATCGTCTGTCCAGCGTTGACGCGCTCTCCCACGGCGACTGCCGGCGACTTCAGGTTGCCGTAGAGTGAGAAAACGCGGTTGCCGTGATCGAGTATCACCAGATTGCCGTATCCCTTGAACCACTGCGAAAATAGAACTGTTCCCGCAAAGACAGAGCGTACTTCAGCTCCGGGCGCCGCGGCGATCTTCAGGCCGTTATTGAAGGTCACGGTCGAAAATTTTGCGTTCGTTTGCTTCCCGAAGTGCTCGATGATCTTCCCCTGGACCGGCCACGCCAGCGCACCCTGAACCGTGCGGATGTCGATTGCCGCCACCGCGGCCGTGCCATTCTGACGCGCCAGCACGTCGAGAAGGTGCTCGAGCCGCTTCGCCTTCTCCTCGAGCTCAGCCAGTTTCTGCTCCGAATGGCTCCCCTCGCTGCGCAGCGAGGCCAGCATCCTCTCCTTCTTGGCGCGCGCCCAGGCCATCTCCTTCTGGCGCTGCTCGACGATGCGGCGCACGCCGGCCAGCCGCTGCTGGCGATCGGCGAGGTCGGCATTGCGGGCCCGCAGTTCCTCGCCGGCGGACTGGAAACGCGCCACCTCGCGCGCATCGCGGGAGACGAGAAACCCGAGCATCGATACCGCCTGCACGGGATCCCGACGATCGTCGATCGACAGCAGCAGACGAAGGTAGCTCAGCCCGCCCAGGCGATAGAGGGCGGCCAGCCGTTTGCGCAGGAACGCCTTCTCCCTGGCGACGTTGGAGGCGATGGCCGCGATCTGCGACTCGAGATCGTGACGCTGCTGCTCGAGTTGCGACTGCATGTCGATGGCCAGTTGCAGCTCATTCGTACGGATGCCGAGCTCGAGGTCCGCTTCCTCCAGATCGTGCTCGGCACCGCGCGTCTGTGTCCGGACGTCGTCGAGACGCTTCCGAAGACGGCCGATCTCGGCACGGATGCGGGTGAGGTCGGCATCACGCGCTGTCTGCGAGTGCGCCGTGGGCACAGACAAGAGTGTCTGTGCCACATTGGTCAGGCTGACCGCGAAGATCAGCGCCGCAACGACAGCCCTATGCGCCCGGCGACGATTCGCGCAATGCATGCTTGGCCGCCTGCTGCTGGGCCTCTTTTTTCGACGATCCCTCGCCGCGCGTGGCCAGGTTGCCTACCTTCACTTCGACGATGAACCGCTTGTCATGATCCGGCCCCACTTCGCCGACGACGCTGTACTCCGGCAGCGGCATCCCGCTCCCCTGCGCCATTTCCTGCAACGCGGTCTTGTAATCCTGAAAGAGAAGGTTCTGCTCGTCGATGGCCTCGAGATCGGGGGTAAACATCCGCTCGATGAGACCTCGCACCGGATCGATGCCGCCGTCGAGATAGACCGCCGCCAGCATGGCCTCGAAGAGATTGGCCAGCAGCGAGTCCTTCCTGCGGCCGCCGGACTTCTCTTCGCCGACACCGAGGAAAAGGACGTCTCCCATGCCGTAGGCGCGCGCCTTCTCGGCGAGGCTGGTGGCACTGACGAGAAAGGCCTTCATCTTCGAAAGCGCTCCTTCGTCGAGCTCGGGAAAACGCCGGAAAAGAAGGTCGCCGATGACAAAGCCGAGAACGGAGTCGCCGAGGAATTCGAAGGTCTCGTTGTCCCGTAGGGCGTCGTTCTTCGCCTCGTGCGAATACGATTTGTGCGTGAGGGCGCGTGTCAGGATCTCCCGCTGCTGGAAGGGATAACCGATGCGGGATTCGAACGCGGCCAGGTCGTCGGTAGACAATCGGTCAAAAGTATAGAGGAGAGGGGACATATCCTCGTCAGTGCAATTGGGCAAGGGTTCGCTGCGCCTCGGCGATGTCGGCCGCGTAATGGGACTTCGGCGCCGTTCGGACGAAGCGCTCCAGGGCGGCGCGCGCTTCGGCCGCGTTGCCCGCCTTCGAGGCCACGATCCCGATGTTGAGTAGCGCGTCGTACTGCCGGGGATCGCATGCCACGGCGCGTTTCCACGAGTCGACGGCATGCTCGAAGTCGCCCCTCTGCGCGTAGATCACGCCGAGCGTGTTCCACGCCAGCGGCAATTTCGGGTTGAGCTCCAATGAACGAGTGAGCCTGCTCTCGGCAACGCTCACGTTGCCTCCCTTGAGAGCGAGGATGCCGAGGTTCTGCAAAGCCGGGGCGTCGTTGGCGTCGATCGCCAGCACGCGCTCAAACTGGCTTCGTGCCTCCGCCTCGCGTCCCGAATCGGAGAGAGCCACCCCGAGGGCGTTGAGCAGATCGGGATCGTTGCTGCCGGCGCGCGGTGTGAGGAGATCGACCGCCCCCTTCGGGTTCCCGGTCTCGCTCAACAGGAGAGCCAGATGCACGACGTCGGAGTCGGCGGCATTCGGCTTCGAGACGAGGAGCTTCAACTGCTCCATCGCCTCGCCAATCTGATCGTTTTGCTGGAGCATGAAGGCGAGCAGCTCCTGCCCCGCATCCATGTCACTTCTCGCGGCGACGACCTCGCGCGCAAGAGCAAGCGCCCGAGCCGGATTGCCGCGCTCGAATGCGTCGACCGCGGCGTGCATCTTCGAATCGAGTCCGATCAGGTTCTTCGGATCGTCCGCTTCCGTGTAGTGCTCCCGCGGCGAGGCGTTGCCGGACAAATATCCCAGGCTGCGCAACCGCGCGATCTCCTCGGATGAGATCGCGGCGCGCGCGGAGGGGAGCACCTGCATCGGCACGAGCAGCCGTCGAGCCGCTTCGACGTCTCGGCGCCGTTCCTCGCGCAGGTTCTCCAACTCGCGCGGATCGCGGGGAAGATCGTAGAGCTCGGCCAGTGGCAGGTCGATGTATTTGAGGCCGCCGTGGATGATTCCCGTCAGCGGAGCCCACCCGCGGTTCAGAGTTGCGGAGAGAGACTCGAAGTAGCTGTCGCGCGCACCCACATCATGAAGGAGCGACGCTCCCGGCAGAGCAGCCGGCTTCGGCAGGCCGGCGGCCTCGAGGATCGTCGGAACGATATCGATATGACGGACGAACTCGTTCACCTTCCGATGTCCTGTACCGTGACCGGCGACGAGCAACGGAACCTTCAGCGTCGACTCGTAGGCGAAGAGACCGTGCGTCGCTTCACCATGATCGCCCAGCGCCTCGCCATGATCGGCGGTGACGACGATCAGCGCGTCCGGTTCGGCGGCCACGATCGGACCGAGGGCTTTGGAGAGTGCATCGTCGACGTACGAGATCTCGCCGAGGTATTCGTTGTCGCGGAACGAGGAAAGGAACGGCTCCGGCGGCGCGTACGGGGCATGCGGATCGTAGAGATGAACCCACAGGAATCGCTTCTCTCCCGCGTGTCCGTTCCACCACTTCGTGGCCGCTGCGAGGACCGCCTCGGCGCGACGCTCCGGTTCGATGAAATCGACTCCCGACTGTCCTTTGCCGTAGTTGTCGTCGTACGTATCGAAGCCACGGTTCAGGCCAAAGCGGGCATCGAGCGGAAAGGCGCCGACGAAGGCACCGGAAACATAGCCGCCGCGATGCAGCATGGCCGCGACTGTCTCGAACTTCGGATCGAGCTTGAAACCGGCGTTCTCGCGCACCCCGTGCTGGAACGGATAGAGGCCGGTAAGGATGTTGGTGTGCGACGCCAGCGTGATGACGTTGTGCGCATGCGCGTTCATAAACTCCAGCCCGCGGCCGGCCAGCGAGTCGAGGAACGGCGTCCGCACGCGGGTGTTTCCGGCGTATCCGACGGAATCGGAGCGCAGAGTATCGATTGTCACGAGGATGATGTCGCGGGCCGGTGCGCCAGGTGGGCCATGGAACCGCCGGATCAGGAGCCATGAAACGGCGGCGACGACGACTACGGCGCAAACGATGACAATGACCAGCGACTTCCGCCGTACCGGGATCGGCCGCTGTTCAGGAGAGCCCACCGGCGTCAATTCAGCATCCGCTTGCGCAGCAACGGCGCCGAGTCGCGGACACGCTGCGGAAGCCGCTGCAATTCGGGATCGCCCGGAAATTTCTGCTGCCCCTGGAAAGCCCAGAACAGCGCGCCGCGATCGTCACCGATGGCCGTCAATGTCTCGGCGACGACGGTATACGTGTGCGGCTGCGGGACGGCCTTGACGACGTCTAGGACCAGCTTCGTCGCTTCATCGAGACGATGTTCGACGGCGAGGAGCATGACCAGTGAGGCGTAGGCGTCGGAAGACGACGGGTTCTTGGCAATCTCGAGACGAAACTCGCGCTCGGCCTCTTCGTTTCGATTGAGCCGGGCCAGGACGTCCCCGATTGCCCCGTGCAGGCCGGGCGCGGGCTTGGACGATCTCTCGCTCGCGATCAAGGCACGCTGGTAATACCCGAGCGCGGCCGGCATGTTGCCGCGTGCCTTCTCGATGCCGCCGAGCATGAGCAGCGCATCCGTCGGATCGTGCGCCGTATCGACCGCCAGCTTGGCCTCAGCCTCGGCGCGCTTCACGTCATTCCGCCGCATCCAGATCCTCGAGAGAATGTCGTGCGCTTCGCCGGGCTCGATCTTCACCGCGATCTCGGCGTGCTTCTGCGCCGTGTCGAGGTCGCCGAGCGTCAAGGCGAGATTGGCGACGTCATACAAGAGCGCGATGGCGGTAGGAACGTGCCGCAATCCTTCCTTCGCGGCCTCCATGGCATCACGCTGGCGCCCCATCTTAAAGAGGATCTTGGACTTGAGGTCCCAGAGATCCGTAATCTGGCCATTGCTCGCGAGCAGCTTGTCGGTCAGCGCGAGCGCATCGGGCTCCTTGTTGTTGCGGTAGAGCGTGTAGGCAACCCGGATGTCGCGAAAGGCTCCCATCATGCTCTTCGGATCGGGGAGGGCCGCGCCTTTGGTGGTATCCACGGTTGAGCCGACGTAACCGAGTGCGGCGAGCTTGGCCGCTTCCTCCGGATCGATATTCGCCGGCGCCGCCGCTTCCTTCACGAACGGCTCGATGGCATCCCGCAGCTTCACGTAGGCGCGCCGGTTGTCCTGAAGAACGTTTTTCTTCTCTGCCGCATCCGATGCCAGATCGAACAGCTCCGGCTGCGGGCTCTTGATGTAGTGATCGTTGCCGTCGATGAGCGAGTGCAGATCGCTCCAACCGAAATGGAAGCGCGGATAGAACGTCTCGGAGTAGATCGGCCGCGTCGGGCCACCATCGAGAAACGACAGCAGCGACTGGCCGACGCGATGCCCGGTTTGGGGGAGGGGCGTCGCCGTTCGATCGAGAATCGTCGGAAAAACATCGACGAGTTGCACCGGGGTACTCACCGTCGCCCCTGCTTTGCGTTGCTGGGGAAGCTTCACGATCAGCGGAACCTGGAGCGCCTCCCGATAAAGAAGGAGCCCGTGTTCTTCTTCTCCGTGATCGAAGAGGCCCTCGCCGTGATCCGAAAGGAACACGATCAGCGATTTGTCGTAGAGGCCTCTCTTCTTCAGATCGGCGACCAGGTCTCCGATGATCGAGTCGACGTACGCGATCTCCCCGTCATAGTGATTCGCGTACATGCCAAAGAACGGCTCGGGCGGTGTGTACGGCGTATGTGGATCGTACAGGTGCAGGAAAAAGAAAAACGGCCGGCTCCCCTGGGCGTCGAGCCACTTCCGCCCTGCCTGCAGCGTTTCGCGCCCGTCCCGCTGCACGCGGCCGATCAGGTTCTCGCCGGCGATCGCCTTCACTTGGTCGTCGTAGAAATCGAATCCGCGGGCGAGACGCGTTTCCTTCCTCAGGACGAATGCCGATACCGCTGCTCCGGTCGCGTAGCCGTTCTTCTTGAGCAGCTCCTGCACCATCGGGACCGAGTCGGGCAAACGATAGCCGACGTTGTCGCGGACTCCGTGGTCCGCCGGCAACATGCCGGTGAGAATCGATGTGTGCGACGGGAGCGTGAGCGGCACGTGGCTATACGCGCGCTCGTAGAGAATCGAATCGGCGCGCAAGGCGTCGATGTTCGGCGTGGCGATCCCTTTGTAGCCGTAGGCCGGGAGGTGATCCGACCGAAGCGTGTCGATCGAGATCAGGATCACCGGCGTCGCGTTCGACGGCGAGCCAACGGACCGCCGGCACGAGGTGACGAGCGCGAGGGCCAGCAGGCCGGCCGCGCAGAGAAAGGCACAACGCCGTAACCAGATTGCGTTCATGGAGGGCCAGGTCGATGGTTACTTCTTCGGCAGCGCCGCGAGCATGGAACGGGCGTCTTTCGCCTCCGTCGCGTCAGGAGCCATGGCGATGACCTGCTCGAAATCGGCACGCGCCTCCGCCGTTTTGTTCAATTGCGCGTTCGCCAGACCGCGATAGTAGAAGGCGTCGACTCCCTTCGGATCCATGGCGATGGCCTTGCTGAAGTACGTGACCGCATCCCCCGCATTTTTCTTGTTGAAGAAGAGGATGCCAAGGTTGAGGTAGGTCGTCGGATCAGTGATCGCTGATGCCGGGAGCTTCTCGATCTGGGCTTTTCCGGCGTCGAGCTGTCCATTCTCGAGATAGAGGTTCGCCAGAAGCAACGCCGCCGTGTTGTTGGAGGGATCGGCGGCCGTGACGGCCTCGAGCGATGAAATGGCGTTCTTCAGGTCGCCGGCCCGGTAGTACGCCTGGGCCATGACCTGGAGGAGTTGGTCGTGCATCTGTTTCGTCTCCGGCTTATCCGCCGGGACCATCGGAAGCGCCTTCTCGAAATCAGCGACGGCACGCTTGACGTTTTCGTGCACCTCATCGGCCGTCACCGTGTGGGTGGCCGCCCCGCCGGCCGATTGCGGCGTAGGGACGACGTCGCCGGCCTTGATCCTCATCAGGTTCTGGCCCTCGGTGATTGCCTCGACCGCTTCCTTGGAAACCAGGGGTGCCGCGGTTACCGTGTCCGCCGCGGCCTCCTCTTTGACCTCCGGCGCGAGCTGGGTCTGGATCATCGGCTGCTGCTGCATCTCGCTGATGTTCGCGGTGCCGCGGCTGGTGGCGTACCCGGCGGCGACGATGTCGACGTTCCACTGGCCGCCAACCATTCCGAGAGCCGACCAGTGACCGTGGGCATCGGTTTTGACGATGATCGGCTGGGTGTTGCCCGACGCGATCGCCACCGTCACCGTGGCGTCCTGGATCGGCTTGCCGGTGGTCTTGTCGGTGACGGTTCCCTGCAGCCGGCCGCGCCCGCGAACCTGAGCCGTAGCGGTGACGACCAGAAAGAGCGACAGAATGATCGAGGTAAAGACGCTGAGCTTGCGCATCGATTCTCCTGATTTCAAAGTGGGTTGAGCCCGAAAGCCCGGGCTGAGAAACGCAGCGTATCGCGTCGCTGTTCCAGAATATAGAACGGAACGTCGAGCCGGCCCGGAGTGCTTGCGCCTCACCGTCCGCCCGCCAGACCCCAAACATCCGCTGGTAACGTCGCCGGCGAGATGCCAGCGCTCCACAAAAAACCCGCTGGGGTTGCCCCCAGCGGGTTGTGATGCAAACGGCGTTGTGGATCGAACTAGAACGACAGACGCGCGCCCAGGCGGAACACGCGCGGAGAGAGAACCTCGGCGATGCGGTTGCTGCTCGCAGCCTTGTTCACGCTTCCGGCAGACGCGTTGAGAGACGTCACGTTGCGCTGCAGGATCGTGTTGGAGTTCATCATGTTGAATCCATCGATCGAGAGCGTCAGGCCGACCCGCTGGAAGCGGAGCTCCTTGGCAAGGCGCATGTCGACTTCAGTCACCGTCGGGTCCCTGAACGTGTCGACCGCGCTGGGTGCCAGCAGGGCCTTGGTACCTTCACCAGGGGCGCCGCGGACGAGCCACACATACGGCAGCGAGTAGCCCTGACGGGAATTGAGGTTGAACCCGAACGACGTCTCGATGACGGGGATCTGGTACGTGCCCGTCAGGTCAGCGGTCCACTTCGAATTGATGTAGACGTTGCCCTTTGATCCGCTGCCGGCGCTCTGGAAGATGACCTCGGAACCGTTGCATACGCCGCATGTGCGCAAAACCGTCGGATCGACGATCGAGCCGGGGCCGGCGTGCTGCTTCCAATCCTGCAGGGTGAGGTTTCCGCGCATCATCCAGCGGTGCGAAAGCCGCTTGGTGCCGGTGAGCTCGAGTCCCTTGTAGGTCTGGTAATAGTCCGGGGTGTTGTGGATGACCTTGAAGGTGGCAGGCGCAACGCCGGGCTTGAGGGTGTAATAGGGGAGCGACACCGTCGAGCCGTTCGGCAGAGTGGCGGTGACGGGGGCGTGCAACACGTAGTCGGCCGGGCTGTAGAAATCGCCCGCGCCCTGCGTGTGCTCGCCAATGGTGCTGATGAAGTTATCGAGTTTGCGATACGTGGCGTTGATGCCGACGCTGAAGTCGGACATCAGCTCGCGCTCGCCGCCGAGGATGAGCTCGTCGGTGTACGGCGACTTGAGGTTGCTCGCCCAACGGGTGAACTGCGTCGCTACAGTCGGATGGTTGGGATCGAATCCGCCGTGGGCTCCGACGCCGTACTTGAAGTCGATCTCGTTCCGCTGCGCCACGTTGTCATGGTTCAGATCATTGAAATAGAGGTACGCGAACGAGTAGGCGCCCGGAGAGGTCGGCGTGACCGTGCCGCTGGTCAACTGGCTGACGTAACGGCTGTACGAACCTCGCAGGAGGGTCTTGCGATCGGCCCCCAACGCGTAGGTCAGGCCGAGCCGCGGAGAAATGTTGTTGAACTTCAGACCCGACACGGCCGGAAACGATTCGGCCGGGAGGATTTCAGGAACGACCGGATTCGCCGGGGCGATTCCGGCAGAGCTGCCGCCCTTCTGCTGGTCGTAGCGGAGAGCGCCCTGCAACGTGAGGTTGCCGAGCATGATCGTGTCGCCGACATACATATCGGTCGATTTGGCGGTGAACGTCAACTGCGGGAACCGCTGGAATTCAACTGATCCGGTATTGATGACGCCCGTCGAGCCCGGGGCGTTGCCGGCGCCGTAGTTGTACACATATTCGCCACCCGGCCATGCGGTGCGAGACGTCACGTCGGCGACGCGATAACCGAAACCGAACTTCAGCTCGTGGCTGATCTTTCCGGTGTTGGCGAACGCGGAACCGTCGAGGCGGGTCTGCTTCTGCGGCCGAAGGCTGTTGATCGACTCATAGCTGCGATGCCAGGCACCGTCACCACCGGGAGTAAAGTCGCGGTAGGCCGGAAGGGAGTCGATGCCGCACGCGAAGGTCGTGCAGCCTTTGCCGTTGTCGGCGATGAGCTGGAACCCGCCCTGCACCTTCGAGTAGAGACCGGTGAGGTAGAGGTTCTGATTGATGATCTGCGTATCTTCGATCTTCCACAGCGTCGGATCTGTGAGGCTGCCGGTGCCGTGAGCGTAGGTGTCGTTCTGGTTCCACCCGGTCTCCGGGAAACGCGTGGTGCTGACGTTCCGGCCGAGCTTGATCTTCGCGCCGTACTGATCGACCAGCGTCAGGCTGTTCGAGGCAGTGGGCTGCGCGTTGACTTTCAGGTTCTCGTTCTTGAGCTGAGTCTTGTCCTGGAAGCGCGAGTTCGGGTTTGCCGGATTGAGGAGCGACGCGGTGAGGATATCGATGTCCTGCTTCCCGTAGGCGCCCCAGAACCAGAGGCGGTCCTTGATGATCGGGCCGCCGATTTCGGCGCCGTTGTCGTCGATCTTGTTGATCTGGTTGACACGAAGGAGGTAGGCCGCCGCTTCCGACGGAATCTTCGGAGTGGCCTGATAGCTCGAGCTGGTATGGAATGCGCGAGCCGAGCCCTTGAAGTCATTCGTTCCGCGCTTGGTGACCATGTTGAGCTGCACGCCCGGGGTCATGATCCGCGGGTCGGTGCCACCGGTCGTGATCTGCATTTCTTCGAAGGCGTCGAAATCGTAGTACGACGGCGAGGAGCCGGTCGCCGCGAAGTCGGTGATATTCACACCGTCGACGTTCCAGGTTGACTGCGTCCCGGAGGTTCCCTTCGATGCGTAGACCGACTGCTGGCCGGATTCGTTTCCGCCGACGTTGTTGCGGTCCATCGTGACGCCGGGGGTCTGCTGGAGGATGACCCACGGGTCGCGTGCCGACGGCACATTCTCGAGCTCGACCTTGGAGATGGCCACGCCCGTGCCGGTCTTGCGAACGTCGAGAAGCGGCGCTTCGGCCGTGACGACGATCGATTCCGCCGCTGACGGATTGAGCGTCATCGTCACGTCGGCGTTACGTCCGAGGTTGACGGTGATGCCCGTACGCGTCGACGTTCCGAATCCCGCCAGCTCCGCCTTGAGACCGTACGACCCAGGCGAGAGATTGAGGAATCGGAAGTTGCCCGATGCGTCGGAAACCGTCGACTGCGGTGCACCGACGCCGGTCAAGGTAACGGTCACGCCCGGAAGCGCTGATCCGTCCTTGGCCTGTACCTTGCCGTAGATGTTTCCCGATTGAATCTGTGCGTACGCGCTTACGGCAAGTAAGGCGATAAGCACCATTGCGGCGATCGTGGCCGCTCGAAACCCGAGGGATGAGTATCGTTTCATTTCGGCTCCTTTCGTTGAATCCTGTCCGTTGAGACCCTGTCAGCTTCTACCCTTGTGCAGATCGCCGGCCGAATGCCAGCAATCAGACAAAACGATTGCATTCAATGAGTTACGTCCCGCGGAGCGCGCCGGTGGCCGCTGGTGAATTCAACCAGACGTTCAAAGGCGTACTGTTTTTCGAATCCGCGGTAAGTCCATCGGTGCTGAATGTTTCGCTAGCTTAGCAAACTTTCTGTGAATTCAAAATAGAATTTGGAGGCGTCAGAAAATGACAAACGCCGCGAATTGCTTCGCGGCGTTTGAGGCCTGCCTTCCGGCTGCCTACGAGGTTAGCTGTCGGATTCGGACTGGAAGCCCTACCAGCTTCTGGCTGGATTCACCCCGGACGGTGGCAAGCCGTCGCTCAATTGGTTCCCCCGTTCCTCGGCGCCGAGGATTAGGCCGGCAAGCCGCCACGCGTAGGCGGCACCCCAGAGTGTATGTCTTCGCGAGCGGATGTCAATCGCGGATTGCAATTTGGAATGGCGACCATCATGCAAGGGTTCGCGATCGTCATGCGGACGCTCTTCATCGCCGTGGCCATCCTGACGACCACGGGCGTCTTCCCGGCGATGGCCAGCCTGGGTTCCTGCGCGATGAAGCCGTGCTGCGCGCATGAGAAAGCGATCGCGGCCATCGCCCATCCGGCCTGCTGCAACGAAACGTCGGGATCGATGACACCGGCGAAGCCGTTTGGGTTGACCGAGCGAACCAGCGTCCGCGAACGTCCGATCGTCGCTGCATCCGCCACGGATGTGCCGATTCCCGCCCTTGCTCACGATCACCTCCGGCAGCGTGCCGCCTCACGATCGCTCACTCGACATCCTGAAACGATCTCGATCCTCCTCATCTGATTCCCACGGTCTCGTGACCTCTTCGCACGGCAGAGTCTGTGAGGAATCAATGTTCAGAATCTATCTCGCCTGTATCGCAGGCGCATTGTTGATCGCGGCGAGCGCGCACGCACAGATGGACCATGACATGCCGGGCATGCAGATGGCCTCCGACGCCACAAGCGACTTCCTCATGCGCCAGGCATCCGGCACGAGCATGAACCCGGCCGCGGCGCCAATGCACATGACGATGACGAAGTATGGCGACTGGACGTTGATGCTCCACGGCCTGGCGTTCGTGAGCCAGGTCGATCAGTCGGGACCGCGCGGCGGCGACAAGCTCTTCTCCACGAACTGGATCATGGGAATGGCCGAGCGGCCGCTGGGTGGAGGGCATCTCGTGCTCCGATCGATGCTGAGCCTCGAGCCGCTGACGGTCGGCAGGAAGTACCCCGAGCTGTTTCAGACCGGGGAGACGATCGGTGGTCGTCCGATCATCGATGCGCAGCACCCGCACGACCTCTTCATGGAGATCGCGGCCGAATACGCGCATCCGCTCACGAATAACACCATCGGCTACATCTACGCCGCGCCGTTCGGCGATCCGGCGCTGGGACCGGTGGCCTATCCGCATCGCGCATCGGCGTCGGAGATCCCTCAGGCGGCTCTGAGCCATCACGTGCAGGATTCGACGCACATCGCCGGCAGCGTCCTTACGATCGGAGCTCGGAGCGGCATGTTCGGTTATGCGGTCAGCGGCTTTCACGGCAGAGAGCCGGATGAGAACCGCTGGGACATCGATACGGGGAAGATCGACTCGTGGGCCGCGCGCGTGACGTTCGATCCGGATCCCCACTGGACGGCCCAGCTCTCGACGGGGCACCTGCAACATCCCGAGGCCGCGGAGCCGGGGAACGTTCAGCGCACGACGGCATCGATCGCCTACAGCAACGCCACACGCGCCGGGCAATGGGATACGAGCCTCGTCTCCGGCCACAACAGGAAGAGCGCGGGACATGCCACGAGCTCCTGGCTGGCCGAATCTGTATTGCAGTTCGGTAAGGTCAACTACGTGACCGGACGTGCAGAGGTAGTAGATAAGGATGAGCTGTTCGCCGGTCAGCCTGTCCCAGCCGCCATCGCCAACGGCAGTTTCCGCATCCGGGCGCTGACGGTCGGGTACTCGCGCGACCTGTTGCGCACCGCCTCGATCTCCGGCGCGTTGGGAGCGAACGTCACCGGCTACGCCATTCCCGGCGCGATCAAGCCGTACTACGGCAACCCGCACACCTTTTATCTATTCATCCGTTTGCGTGGTATCGGTGAAGACATGCATTCGATGCACATGTGAGGTGAGCTCGTGGCACAGCAACCCTGGAATACCACCGGAAAAGTGCTTGCGGCGATGGTCGCCGCGGGCGTCGTCGTCATCGGCGTCGTTCTGGCATTGATCCTTCGCCGTGGGCTGAGCGCACGCGCGGAGCCGACGCTCATCGAAACGGCGATCGCTCGCGGGGTGCGGCATCTGGCCACGCCTTCATCCATGTACGACGCACGCAATCCGGTCCCTCTCAGCAGCGGCGTTCTGGCCGAAGCGCGCGCGCATTGGGCTGACCACTGCGCCACATGCCACGCCAACGACGGCAGCGGCAATACCGAAATCGGACGAGGCCTCTATCCGAAGACACCCGATATGCGGCAGCCGCGTACCCAGCAACTCACCGACGGCGAGTTGTTCTCGATCATCAAAAACGGCGTGCGGCTCACCGGCATGCCGGCGTGGGGCGATCCCGCGGGCCATGACGACGCTGACAACTGGAAGCTCGTCCACTTCATCCGGCACTTGCCGAAGCTCACCCCCGAGGAGCAGGCGGAGATGGAGAAACTCAATCCGAAGACACCCGACGAATGGCAGGAGATGCAGTCCGAGGCCGCGTTCCTCGCCGGCGGCAACGTAGCTCCACCTCCTTCACACCATCACTGAAAAGGACGAACCTGATGAAGAAAATGATCTCGCTGCTCCTCTTCCTGACCGTAACGAACGTCTTTGCCCATGCCGGTCACATCCACACCTACATGGGCACCGTCACCATGCTGCACACCGACACGCAGTTCATGATGAAGACCTCGGACGGCAAAGACCTCACCATCGAAACAACGGCCAAGACGAACTGGCTGGATGCGAAGGGCCATGCGGCAAAGAAGAACGACCTTGCCGTCGGTTCACGCGTCGTGGTGAAGATGAATATCGACGGTAAGACCGCGGCAAGCGTGACGATGGCGTCACCGCAGACGCGCTGACGGTCGCGGTCTCGCGGTTGCGCGGTCTCGCGGTGAATCCAGCTTGCTGGTGACCGTTCAACCTCGAGCCCTTCCGCCGTCCCGATCGACCCCACGAAGGAAACCCCTTCCCTCGGAAGCGAATTCTCTTCTCGCAGATCATTATACTATTCTGACGGAACCAAAAATCAATCCGACAGAACATTATAATATTCTGTCAGAGCGAATTTTGATTCGAGCAGAGTGCTGGAACGCTCCGCCGGAAACAAAAATCGTTCCTTCATAATGAAATTTGATCCCGAGGGAGCGCCCAAACGATCCCGCAGAATCAAAATTCGCTCCGACGGAATGATTTTTCGCTCTTGCAGAATATTATGATGTTCTGTTGTTGCCAAAATCATTTAGTCGTGCTCTCGAAGCTCCTGCGCGCAACCTCGAGGCGTCACGTTCCGCCTTCCCGGTCGACGATGTTGTACCGCAGCGCGTAGCCGACGGCCTGGGCGCGGTTGTTGAGCCTCAGCTTATCGAGGATGTTGCGGACGTGGAACTTCACCGTGTTCTCGCTGACGCCGAGGCGCTTGGCCATCTTGCGGTTCGCGGTGACGCCTTCGACCATCAGATCGAGGACTTCGCGCTCGCGATCGGTGAGTGAGTCCTGGACGTTGGGCGCGCTCTCGTGCGCAGCAGGTCTTGCGAACTCCTGCAGGAGCTTGCGCGCGAGCGCCGGCGTCAGCGCCGGCTCACCATTCCCCGCGCGCTCGAGCAGCGCAAAGAACTCCTCGGCCTCGAGGTTCTTGAGCAGATAGCCCTGCGCTCCCGCTTTGATGGCGTCGAAGAGCGTCTCACTGTGTTCCGATGCCGTCAGGATGACGACCTTGATGTCGGGCAAGTGCGCCGTCAACTCCCTCGTCGCGGCCACGCCGTCGAGCTCGGGCATGGAGATGTCCATCAGGACGAGATCGGGACGAAGTCTCGTGGCCAGCTCGACCGCCGCCTTCCCATTCGGCGCTTCACCCACGACTTCGTGTCCCTGCGACTGCAGCAGACTGCGAAGGCCGTCCCGAAAGAGGGCGTGATCGTCGGCGATGAGAATGCGCACGGAGGTAGTGTAGGGCAGACGGCTGGGTGCGTTGCGCGGGTTGTCGGTTGTTGGTTGTTGGTTGTCTGGTTGTCGGTTGTTAGGTTGTCGGTTGTCGGTTGTCGGTTGTCGGTTGTCGGTTGTCAGGAGGCTAAAACGCAGGACCGATAACTGATAACCGATAACCGATAACCGATAACCGACAACGCCGAAGGCCATCATTACCGATAACCGACAACGCCGAAGGCCATCGTTACCGACAACCGACAACCATCGTTACCGATAACCGACAACGCCGAAGGCCGCACCTCACCCTGGCATCGGGACTTCGACGCTAACCACCGTCCCTCCTCCCGGTGTGCTCTCGATGGAGAAGGTCCCGCCGATCGATTCGGCGCGCTCGCGCATGGTCGAGAGGCCGAATCGGGGGAAGACCCTCCGGCTGAGACCAGCCTGGGCGAAGCCGGCGCCGTCGTCGCTCACGGTGATGAGCAGCTTGCCGTCGTGACGGCGGACTTCGATCATCGCCATCGTCGCCTTCGCATGTTTGCGGACGTTGGTAAGCGATTCCTGAATGATCCGGACGAGCTGCAGCTCGATTCCGTTGGGCACGACCAGGTCTCCCTCGATGACCAGCCGCGCATCGACCCCGCTCTGCTCTTTCCAGCGGTCGATGTACTCGCGCAACACGTCGTCGAAGGCGCGCGCCGGTCCCGGAAGCGTGCGCAGATCGACGATGGCCTCCCGGACGTCGCCATAGGCTTCGCGCGCGGCCGCGGCAAGCTCCCGCAGTTGCACCAGCCCTTCTTCTTTCTTCTCCTGGCGCAGATATTCGATGGCCGCCTGGACCTTCGTGTTGACGTACCCGAGAACCTGAGCGATGCCGTCGTGCATCTCATGGGCGATGCGCAACCGCTCCTGCGCAACCGCCAGATCGGCGACCTGGCGATGGAGGTGGGCGTTGTCGATGGCGATGGCGGCCTGCACGGCGAAGCGCTCCAGCGTCTCTTCGTCGCCCGGCGTGAACTCTCCGCCCCCTTCCTTTTCGCTGAGATAGAGGTTCCCCACGAACGGTCCCTTGCACGAGATGGGAACGGCGAGCAGCGAATGCATCACCGGATGGTTTGGTGGGAAACCGTAGGAACGCGGGTCCTTCCCGATGTCGGGCAGCCGCAGGCGCTCGCCTTCGTTGAGAACGACGCCGAGCAATCCATGGCCGACCGGCGGCGGTCCGATGCGCGCGCGCTCGTCGGGCGCGACGCCGGCGGTGATGAAGGTCTGGATCGATCCGTCAGCGTTGACGACCGACAGTGCGCCATACCGCGAGCCGACCAGCGTCCGCGCCCGATCGACGACTTTGTTGAGCACCACATCGAGGGATAGCTCGGCGGTGACGTCGAGCCCGGCGCCGTGCAACGCCAGCAGCTCTTGGTTGTGCCGCTCCAGGCGATGCTGCATCCGTCCGACGGCGCGCACCATGTAGGTGCTCACGATCACCAGCGCGGCGGCGACCAGACCATCGAGCACGATCCGGCTGCCGATCGACGTCACCCCGATCGTCGTCACGCGCGCGAGCTCGAGCAGCGCCACGACAACGATCGGTGCGACGATCGCCAGCCAGCGTAGTTGTCTCAGAGTCACAGCTTCTTCAGCAGCCCCTTCCAGCGCGTCCACGCCTCGTCGCGCGCCTTCTTGTTTCCGGCGTAGGCGTCTTTCACTTTCTGGTCCGCGTCGGCGGGAGGGGGCGGGGTGTCGCCGGCGCGCATGAATCCGTGACCGGCGCCGTCGTACGTCACCGGCTCATAATTCTTTTCGGCGGCCTTCATCATCTCCACCGTCTTCGGAACGGTGGCGCCGACGCGGGCGTCGTTGCCGGCGTAGAAACCGTAGACCGGCGCTTTGATCGCCGCGGTCGCGTCGGCCGTTTCCGGGCCGGTTCCATAGAAGACGAACGCGGCCGAGAGCGTCGGACGGTTCGTAGCAAAGCGGAATGACTGCGAGCCTCCCCAGCAGAATCCAGCCACGGCAACCTTGCCATTCGCGGCAGGGAGCTTGGCGACGTAGTCGGCGGCGGCGTTCAGATCGGCGGTGATCTGGTCCGGCGGCAGGTCGCGAATGGCTTTGCCGACCGCGGTGCCGTCGGGCAACGAGCTTGTCCCCCCTCCGTTCGGTCCCATGCCTGAGAGCAGATCGGGAGCGATGGCGATGTAACCCGCTTCGGCCACCTCGTCGGCCTCCATCTGCACCCAGTCGCTCATCCCGAAGATCTCGTGGATGACGACGACCGCCGTCGCCTTCCCCTTCACCTCGGGATAAACGACGAAGGCGCTGACGACGCGGTTGCCGGATTTGAGGTTCACCCACTCGTGATGCCGCGGCGATTTGTCGACTCTCTGCTTTGCCCAATCCTGCGAGACGCTGGCTGGAGCGGCGGCAACCTGATGTTCAGCATGCGCAGCGGTGGTCTCCTGCGCACATCCCGGGATGGCAGCCAACAGGAGCGCGGCGATGGTGATCAGCGATTTCTTCATCGTTTCCTCCGATGGGGAGATCTTAGCGGAAGGCTGCCTTC
Organism: Thermoanaerobaculia bacterium; assembly: GCA_035569395.1. Lineage (GTDB taxonomy): Bacteria > Acidobacteriota > Thermoanaerobaculia > Gp7-AA8 > Gp7-AA8 > JADGNZ01. Next base: position 17,575 of record DATMNC010000003.1, read on the forward strand.
GGCGTTGTCTGCCTGTGGCGTTGTCTGCCTTCGGCGTTGTCTGCGGCGTGCGCGCCGCGTGGTAGAGATTTACAAACGGTGAAACGTAACGAAAACGAAACCAACCGACCACGCGCGATAGCGCAGACAACGCCGCAGGCAGACAACGCCAAGGGCAGACAACGCCGAAGGCAGCTATCCCGACGGACGCAAAAGCCACCACAGTGCAAACGGGGCTCCGAACACGCCGGCGACGCTGTAGAAGTGCGCCCCGGCTCCCCAGAAGTTTCGCGCAACCGGGCCGTAGTGCTGCGCGCTCCACGGGCCGAGCCTCAAGGCGTAGATGGACTGCACGTTCACGACCACGGCCGCGACATGCACGAGGACGAGCGCGACACAGGCCAGCAGAAAGGAGGGGATGTTCCGGTCGTTCAGCGGCTTTCGGGTCACGGAGAAAAGAGTGGTGAGCAGAATGATGTTCGCGGTGAGATCCATGAGCAGGAGAGCCGGACGCGGAGATGCTCGCGGAAAGTCGTCGCGATCGATGGTCAGGTTCGCTCCGTCGGCGATGAGGCGGGTGACGGGCGGGCGTTCCGTGACGCGGATCAACGGCTCGCTCACCGAGGCCAGCAGGCGGGCATAGGGAGACGACAGCGCCCACCAGAAGACGAGCCCGAGGAGGAAGCCGGCGGCGCCCTTAGCGAGATTCGGCCCGAGGGTTTTCCGCAAACTTCCAGCTCCACAGGATGAAGATCGAGATCGCCGCGAGAATGATCAGCAACTGCCAGACCGCCACATGGACGAAATCGAAGATCCGCCGATCGTGCTCGCCCAGCCAGAAAAGAGAGCTGAGCCGCACGAGGTTCAGCGCTTCGATGGCGACACTTGCTACCGCCAGCCCGAGCAGCCTTGACCGCAGCGTGGCCGGAAAGGCGATGATGGCCGCGGCCAGCAGGATCACCGCCTCGACACCGTTGCAACCATTCCGGACGTCGAGCGCGAACTGCTGCGACCGCATCACCGTTCCCGTCACCCCCACGCCACTCTCGACGCCGCTCAGGAGCATCGCCGCCCCCCGCGCCACGACCTCGGTGAACGGAACGATGACGCGGTCATTCACCTGGTTCAGCGCCACCACGGCGTAGAGAACCAGCATCGCGGCGCAGAACTTTGCCACAAAGACGACGCGCGGCCGGAGCGGTCTGGATGCACCGGCCTTGTTACGGGAGCTCACGGTGTCAGATCGATAGCCTGTTCATGACAAATAGTCCAGCGGCGGCAAGAAGAACCGTGAGGATCAGCAGTCCGGCGAGATTCAGCGTTGGACCGCCTTGCGGCTGGATTGCCGCGAGGATCGCCAGTGAATAGGTACGGGCGCCTTGACAGCCGACCGCGTCCGTCGCCCGGATCGTAACGTTGAAGATGCCTGACACCAGAGGCGTGCCGCTGATGAGACCCGTAGCCGGGTTGAGGGAGAGCCCGGCCGGCAGCGCGCCGCCGGCAATGGCGAAGGTATACGGCGCGGTCCCCCCCGAGGCGGTGATCGTCTGTACGTAGGGAACCAGGATCTGTCCCGGCGGAAGCGTGGTGGGGCTCAGGACGATGGCCGGGCAACCGGGGCTGGCGATGGTGATCGTGTAAAGGCGGCTGCCCGTACAACCGGTCGCGTCCGTGGCTGTGATCGTGAACGTGAACGTCCCGACGGTCGTCGGCGTTCCGGCAATGGCCCCGGTACTGGAGTTCAGGAGCAGACCGGTAGGCAGCGAACCGCTCGATAGGGAAAACGTGAACGGCGAAGTCCCGCCGGAGGCTGAAACGGTCTGGTTGTACGGGGTGCCTACGGAGCCGTTCGGCAGCGAGGCCGGGTTCACGGTAATGATCGGACAGACCGAGACGCCACAGGTATTGACGTTGTTGGTATCGAGCGTCACCGCGCCATTGCGCGCCAGCGCCCGGCCGTTGGTATTGGACCCGGTCGTGAGCGTGATGCTCGAGAGTGCCAGAATGTCTCCCGTGAACGAGGTGCCAGTTCCGAGGGTCGCGGAGCTGCCCACCTGCCAGAAGACCTTGTTGCAACTGCTGCCGCCATTATTAATGACCGTGACCGACGAGTTGCTGGCCGTGGTGAGTGTGCTCCCGGTTTTGAACAGGAACAGCGCGTTCGCATTGCCGAGGGCGTCGAGAACCAGTGCGCCGGTGAGTTGCGCGGATGTCGAGAAGCAGTAGACGCCCGGCGTCAGCGTCAGACCTCCCAGATTCTGACCGGTCAGGTCGACCGTGCACGGAGTCGTGGCGATGTTGTTGAACGCGGTGGTGAGGTCGTTCTGGGCCTGCATGGCAACGGCGTCGTTGCTGTGGATCGCTCCTCCGACGACGACGCCGGGAGGGAAGCCGGTCACGGCGCTGCCGGGACTCACCCCGACGTTGCCGTTGACCGTCGTCGCGCCCGTATTCGTGACGGTGGAGCCGCCGAGGACACCGAAGTTCTGCGCGGTGCCGAGGGAAATCTGGGCAAATGCCGTCGAGGGCGCGAGAAACGTCACGAACCCGATGATCGCCAGAAGGCTGAAGCACGTTCTCTTCATAGGATGGTCTCTTTCATCGGCAGCGACAGGATTCGATCGGGGCACCATCGGTGGATCGCCATCGTGACAATATCGGTGCTTCGAATAGCAAGACTGTTCAAAAGGAGACACTTTTCGCTGGGGGCAACCCGTCCCGCCAGCTCTCCTTGCCGATCTTACCTAATCGTGAAGGATCACGTTGAGCAACGAGCTGTGCACTTCAAGCCCGCCGTTGTACTTGATGAAGCCGAGCTTGCGAAAGCGGTTCATGAAGAAGTTCACCCGCGAGCGCGTCGTGCCGATCATCTCCGCCAGCACTTCCTGGCTGATCTTCGGGACCACCGTCTCCGGCTTCCCTTCCTTGCCGAACTGGGCAAGGAGTAGCAGGATGCGCGCCAATCGCTTTTCGCTGGAATTGAAAAGCTGATCGACGAGATCCTCCTGGATACGGACGTTCCGGGCCAGCAGGAAGGAGACGAAGAGGTCGGCGAAGGCGTGCTCTTCGTGCAGCACGCGAACCATCTCCTGCCGCTCGATCCGCATCAGCGTGCAGCGGGTCAGCCCGGTCGCGGTAACCATGCGGATGTGCTCCGCCGCGGCGACGCAGGACTCGCCGACAAAGTTTCCCGCGTTCAGCAAGGCCACGGTGGCTTCCTTGCCACGCTGAGAAACGATGGTAAGTTTGATATTGCCCTTCTGGATGTAGAACACCGCGTCCGCGGCGTCGCCCTGGGAGAAGAGAACCTGATTCCTCTTCAGATCGACCAGGGTTCTGCCCACACCCGTCCCTTCGAGGAAAACCTCCACATCAAACGGCAGGGACGGCGGTATCAGGGTGCCGTTTGTTCTCGCTGTTCTCGCCTTTACCGTGGGGCTCATCGGGACAAATTTATAGCACGACGTCGCGCTACTCCGGCTCGAATTACCGGTGTCTCAAATTGAACAGATTTTCGAATCGGTTGTCAATAGCATAGCCAGTTCGCGGCAGTCCAAAGCCTCCGCTCCTGAGATATAAATGCCGATCGTCAAAGACAGAGACGCGGCTCCTGCCCTGACGGCATCCGAGCTCCGCTATCGGCGGCTCTTCGAGACCGCACAGGACGCCATTTTCATCCTCGACGGTGACAGCGGGAAGATCGTGGATGCCAATCCGTTCGTGATCGCCCTGCTCGGCTACCCGCTCGAGGAGCTGGCCGGCAAGGAGCTTTGGGAGATCGGACTGTTCCCGGACATCGAAGCGAGCAAGGAGGCGTTCGCGCGGTTGCGCCGGGACGGTTACATCCGTTACGAGGACCTGCCGCTCGAGACCAAGGACGGCAAGTGCGTGGACGTGGCGTTCGTCAGCAACTCCTACGACGTGAACGGTGAGAAGGTCATTCAGTGCAACATCCGCGACATCACGAAACGCGCGGAGGTCACCCGTGCCCTGCGCGCATCCGAGGTTCGCTACCGGCGGCTCTTCGAGACGGCGCAGGACGCCATTCTGATCGTGGATGGTGACAGCAGGAAGATCATCGACGCCAATCCCTACGTGATCGCCCTGCTCGGCTACCGGCTCGATGAATTGGCCGGGAAGGAGCTTTGGGAAATCGGGCTGTTCCACGACATCGAAGAGAGCAAAGCGGCATTCGACCGGCTGCAGAGAGACGGATACATCCGTTATGAGGATTTGCCGCTCGAAACGAAAGATGGCAAGCGCGCGGAGGTGGAGTTCGTCAGCAACGCCTACGACGTCGACGGCAGGAACATCATTCAGTGCAACATCCGAGACATCACCGAGCGCAAGACAGCCGAGAACGCAGCGCAGGAGGGGGCGGAGCGCTTTCGTTTCCTGGCCGAGTCGATGCCGCTGATGGTGTTCACGGCCAAGGCAAACGGCGATGTCGATTACTTCAACCAGCAGTGGAGCGCGTTCACCGGGCTCTCGCTGGACGAGATCAAGGATTGGCGATGGACGAGGTTCATTCACTCCGATGATGTGAAGGAAACCGTGCGCCTATGGAGGCACTCGCTCGAGACCGGCGACGCATTCGAGTTGCAACACCGTTTCCGGCGCGCCGACGGCGTCTACCGCTGGCATCTCAGCCGCGCCTGTCCGATGCGCGACGCCGCCGGGAAGATCACGATGTGGATCAGCTCCAACACCGATATCGACGACCAGAAGAGCACCGAGGGAGCGCTCACCCACCTCTACAAAGAGGCGGAGTCGCTCAACCGTGCCAAGGACGAGTTCCTGGCGACGCTTTCCCACGAGTTGCGCACGCCGATGACGTCGATCCTCGGCTGGACCGCGCTGCTCGCCGCCGCCACCCTCGATGAGAAGACGCGAAAGGAAGGAATCGCCACCATCCATCGCAGCGCCCAGGCACAGGCGCAGCTCATCGACGACGTTCTCGATGTCTCCCGGATGATCACCGGCAAGTTGCGGCTGACCATCGAGCCGGTGGACATGGAGAGCGTTCTGAGGTCGGCAATCACCGCCTTCGTTCCTGCCGCCGAGGCGAAAGAATTGCGCCTCAGGATGGATTTTCAGCCCGATCTCCTCCACCTCGGCGGCGATCCGGCGCGCCTGCAGCAAGTGTTCTGGAACCTCCTTTCCAATGCCGTCAAGTTCACGCCGGCCGGTGGCCGCATCGATGTACGGCTCTTCCTGAAAGACTCAAACGCCGTCGTGGAAGTCCAGGATTCGGGTGTAGGAATCCGCCGCGAGTTTCTCCCGTATGCATTTGACCGCTTCGCGCAACAGGAAGGCGGCACCATGCGCCACCACGGCGGCATGGGCATCGGCCTTTCCATTGCCAAGCAACTCGTGGAGCTTCATGGAGGGACCATCACCGTCGCCAGCGAGGGAAAGGGGCTTGGCACGACGTTCACCGTTTCCATTCCGGTCCAGGTGTCGGTGCCGGTGGAAGTCTTCCCCGTCGGAGGACGGGCAAAAACAATGTCCCGCAGAGTCCCTTCGATCGCGGGCCTGCACGTGCTGGTCGTCGACGACGAGCCGGACTCGCGCCGGACCATTGCCGCGATCCTCGAACAATATGGAGCGGTGGTCACCGCCGCGGCGAGCGCGAAAGAAGGGCTGACGCTCTCGGCGCGCCAGCCCTTCGATGTGCTGTTGTGTGACATCGCCATGCCGGAACAGGACGGCTATTCGCTCATCCGGCGCATCCGATCGCTTGCCGATGAAAAGTCGCACATCCCCGCGGTGGCATTGACGGCCTACGGCCGCCCGTCCGAACGCGAGATCGCCCTCGCCGAGGGGTTTGACGAGTACTTGAAGAAACCGGTCGAGCCGGAGGAGTTGGTCTCGATGGTCGCCGATGTTGCGGGACGGAAGGCTCTGCTGGTCTGAACTGGAGGCTACGCCACCGCGTACCGCGCGCCGGCGGGCATATACGTGCAGAGCGGATCGGAAGCGAATTCATCCCCGGTCATCGACCAGGCCCTGGCGCGCGAGCCGCCGCAGAGCTCGCGGAATTCGCAGAGGCCGCACTTTCCCTTCAGGTTGCTGCTTTCGCGCAGGCTGGTAAAGAGAGATCAGTACGTAGGTTGCGGTCTTGGGGTTGCGCGGTCTCGCGGTTACGCGGTCTCGCGGTGTTCGACTTCAAAAGCGCGTTGTCGGCAGCACACGGCGAGACCGCGTGACACAAAAGGTTTCAAACGCGCGGCATTTGAAATCACACACCGCGAGACCGCGCAACCCCGAGACCGCGCAACCGCCTCACACCACCAGCACCGGACACTCGCGCGGCCGTCCTGCTGAAATCGGTGGCGACGAGAATGACCTTCGGCTGAAATGTGTCCATACGCACCTCGCTATCGTCAGCGTAACGACCGAAACGCCGGACGCCGGTCGCAGATGTCACCGATCGGCGTGACCTCCCTCACGCGGCCGGCCGCTTCTTGTAGGCGATGTAGGGGCGGGCCAGTTGACGGAGACTCCAGTTCCTGGCCGCGTAGATGTGGTCCTCCAGCGTCGGCTGGACCAGTGACGCGGCCTCTTCAGGCTGAACCACGAGCGACACCTCGATCGGCAGGATGCCGACCGGCAGGCGCGCCCGGCGGCAACTCTCGTGCACGTACGCGAAGACTTCCTTCATCGCTTCCGGATCGGGCGGCGGAACGTTTTCCATCTCGCTGCCGATGGTCGGACGGAAGATGCAGACGGTGGGGAACGCTCCCGCCGAAACGATGCGGTCGATGCCGCGCTTCGTCGCTTCGATCGATTCAACGCCGGCGATGATCTCGCCGGAGACGCGGCCGCGCCCGAGCTTTTTCGCCGTGTACTCCATCGCCTCGAAGAAGGCGTGCTGGCCGACCGTTTGTGCCTTCCCGGGACAGAGGCGGGCAAAGACTTCCGGATCCTCGAACTCATAGCAGAACGAGAAGTGGTCGGTGCCGGCGGCGATCAATTCATCGTATTCGCCGTACTGTGCGCGCGGCACCGGCACGGCCTGGATTCCGATGAAGCCGCCTACGTTCTCGCGCACGGCGCGAACGAACGGTTCACACTGCCGGAGGCCGTGAATGATCTCGCGGTCGGGCCGGTCTTCGTAGTGATAGCCGGTGTTGAAGTGCGTGAAGATGGTTCCCGATTCATCACGCGCGGCGCGCGCCACTTCGACGACGTCGCGCCAGTGTTTCCGCGACTCCTCGGCGGTGCCAACGTTCTTGCCGGTCGTGCAGAACTTGCAGGCAACCGACGGCGACCACGTCCAGTAGAGGCAGCGGTTGGAGACGTAGACGGCCAGGTAGTTGCCCTGCAGAACACCGACCCGGCTCATCTCCACGCCGGATGTGGTCCGCGCCGAGTACCACGCCGGCTCCTCCGGAATGCGAACCGGATAGTGCGAGGCGTTCCGGCCGTCGGCGACGAAATAGCCGTCATCGTCTTTCTGCAACGTGAAAACCGACTGTTGCGCGAACGGCTCGACGACCGGCACGTTGACCCAGATGTCTTTCGGCCGGGACGGAATGACGATCTCCAGTCCCGAGCCGAGGCCGGCACGCGTGCGGCTGATCCGGCGTCCGTCATTCGTGCGGCAGGAGTCGCCGATCACCATGCCACGACAGAACAATTCGATCTCCAGCTCGACCGCTTTCAGCACGCAATCAGTGAACGGCGAGGGTGCTCCACGGCTCTATGACAATCATCACATCGAGGTGTGATGACGGGTACGACGCGAGGTTCTGTCGCGGATCGAGAATGTTGGCATGAGGGGTGAGTAGATCAGTCGATTAGTGGACTAGTAGATCCGAAAAAGGATCCTGATCTACTGACCCTAATCCACTAATCCACTTCTTCAGGAGGTCACCATGCCGCAGACCGCGCCGAAACCGGAAACCTTATCCCGCAGTGGAGCGATCGACATCCTGCGCGCCGAGCTCATGAAACTCGCCGGCGACGAGGCCTCGATCTGCAAGGTCGCCGCCGAAAAGAACATCTTCTGCCGCGGCCTGCATCGCCACAGCGACGTCGAGCTGCGGCACCGGTTCGACTGGATCAACGCCAAGAACCCCCGCATGCCCCGCGCCGAGATGGAAGAGATAGTCGATCGGTGGCAACTGGCCCGCCAGGAAGTCGACAACCTTCCGACTGCCTGCGACGTGCAGCAGCGCGAACACGACGGCTGCCGCGGCTGGGACGATTTCACCAACGAAGACCTCTCCCGCTTCTGCCTCGAGCTGGCAGGACGCACTGTCGTCGTGAACTGAGCAGGAGCAACGCAGATCGCGCGACTTCAAGAGCACGACAAAAGTGTCTGTGCCTGCCACATTGGGCCTGCCAAGCTCCGGCACAGACAAGAGTGTCTGTGCCCGGCGGCGAAGCCGCGCATTGTGCCGGCTGAAACCAGAGGCTACGGTTCTCGCATAGCGCTCCGCGGGACGAATCCAAACTCAAAGCCGCACGCCAACATCCCGCCCCCCGTGAGCAACATCACCTACTTCGATGCCGTGGGTCACTCCATGCGGAGACATCGCGGATTACATTCATGGAAAGGAGAAGGAAGTCATGCGCAAAACATTCTTCTGGATTGGTTGGGCGATCCTCTTTGCAATCCCATTGGCCGCGGGAGCGGAGATCTACCTGAGCCAGGACATGCCCGCTCTGAACCTATGGAAACTGGCGCTGCTCGCGGGCGCGGTCCTCCTGGTGATCTTCTCGCGCAATCGCGACGAAGTGCTGAAACATACGCTTGTGTAACCGTTGCGCTGGCGGTTTCGGGTTGTCGGTTGTCGGTCAGGAAGACAACTGCTAACCGACAACCGATAACCACTCACCGCGGCCCTGAACGTTCCAGCCAGCCCAGAACATCATTGGCCATCGCGTCGAAGCTCGGGGCGACGAACAACTTCTTCTGATACATCGTCGGGTCGTACGGTGTAGCGGCGATCTCATCAACGCTCCAGCCGTGCAGCTCCTCCTCGCCTTCGAAGCGGCCAAGCTCGCCGAACGAGGAGAGGAGGCCGGCCCCGTAGACGCGCAGGCGGCCCGCTTCGCGGACGACACCGAATTCGAGCGTGTACCAGTAGAGGCGGCCGATGCGCTCGATCGTCTCCGGACTCTCGCCGGCGCGCAGAGCCGCTTCACCAAAAGCACGATTGAGCGCGACGAACGTCGGATCGGCGAACGTGGCTGCATGGCCGATCAGCTCGTGAACGACGTCGGGCTCGGGCGTATAGAGCGGCACGCTGTGATGGCGCATGTACTGCGTCGAGAGGAACACGTCCCGGCCGAGCTGCGAGAGAAACGCCTTCGCGGCGACCAGTCCAGCCACCGGTACCATGGAGAATCCGAGGAGAGGGTAAATCGTGGCATTCACCTCGGTGAGCTGCGGAATCCGTTCTCGCGACAGCGCGATCCGATTTCCCGCCTCCTGATAGCTGCGGCAGGCGTACCGCTCGTGCAGCGGATCGAGATGCCGCCACACCTCGGCCCACACATCGTGCTCCCGTTCCGTGTAGCCGATCTCCGGCACCGGACCCTCGCGGTAGTCGAGTGCCGCGCGCGCGATCTCGTTGCGCCGGCGCCGGTAGACCGCATCGTGAAAGCCGGGATGATCGGCATCGAGTTGCATCAGTTCCGTGGTGGAAGTCTCGTCGATCCGCGCCTGAGAGCTCAGCATCGCGGCGGGAAACCTACGCTGCCGATGTCAACATTCCGGGCATATCACCGCACCGCACTGTTGCGATAGATCTCGTCCACGATCAACTCGGCGCTCAGCGAGGAGACCTCGACCCGACCCCCTCTGATTGCAACACGCGTGGTCCAGGCATCGTCCGCGCCACGGCTGTGGACCGCGATCCGCCGCTCGCGATGCGATACGACGACGTACTCGCGAAGGGTCGGAATCGTCTCGTAGTATCCGAGCTTCGGGCCAGTGTCGTAGTCTTCCGATGAGTCGCTCGTCACCTCGACCAGAATCATCGGATTGAGCGCCGTTGCCGTCGGGCTGGGATCGTGCTGTTGCATCGGCCCGCAGATCACCGAGCCGTCAGGAAACGTCGCCAGCCCAACCGCTTCGACATAGACGCGCAGGTCTGACGTGTGAACGCGGCAAGGACGGTCGCCCACAGCATTGCCCAGTACCCGCACCATCTCCGCCGCCAACGCGGAATGTTCCTCGGAACCGCCAGCCATCGCATAGATCTCGCCGTCGAGAAACTCGTGCTTGCCGGTGGAAACTGCCTCCAGCGCCACGTAGTCGGCGTAGGTATAGCGATGGAGTCCGCGCAGCTCGCTCATGAAGGCATTCTAGACCGCTTACTTCGGCGCCTGCTGCGCCACCACCCCGATGCTGGCGATCGTCTCCCCCTTCGTCATCGACGGAACGGCGCGGATGAACGTCACCACGCCGGCCGCGGGAGCGCGCGCATCGAGGATGGTCTTTCCCACGTAATCAGTCACGTACCCGAGGCGCATCCCCTGGGAAACGTAGGTCCCGCGTTTGACGAGCGGATAGAAGATGCCCGTCTGATCGCTGGTCACGCTATCGACCCTTTCGATCCAGACCGGATTCTCGACAGGCGCCGCCGTGCCCGGCAGCATCTTCAGAAAGCGCATCACGTTGAAACATCCCTCTGCCAGCGCCTCGACGTCGTCGGTCTCGACCGTCCCCGCGTGTCCGGCCTCGACGGTGATTGACGCCTTCCCGCGCGTCGAAGCGGTGTTCTCGAGATAGCGCGATGCGCCGGGATCCTTCGGACGGTCGGCGGAGATGATGATGTGATCGAGGCCGAAGGCCAGGACCATCTGCTTCGAGAAGGCGTCCTGCTGCTCGTTGCCGGTGACGGTCCAATAGCCGTACGGGCGGAGGCTTTCGTCGATGTCGCCGCCGTGCAGATCGATGAGATGGTCGCACCGCTCCACCACCTGCTTGGTGATCAGGTACGACGCCCGCTCCGTCTGGGTGCCGTCCATCCTGCCGGGGTAGTAGCGATTCATGCTCTTGTTGTCGACCGGGTTGACGTGCGCGATCTTCTGCTCGAACGAGCGGACGTTGACCAGCGGGACGATGATGACCGTTCCGGCCAGCGCCGCCGGATCGAGCCTTTCGATCACCTTCTCCAGGGAGATGATCGACGCGTACTCGGTCCCATGCGCGCCGGAGACGAGCGCCAGCACCGGGCCTGGCCGCGCGCCATTCACGACGACGACCGGAATGCTCAGCGCCGCATCGACCCCCGCCGGCACCTCGATCGTTCCCGTCGCTTTCTGACCACGTGCCGCCGTCGCCGTACCGACGGTAAAGGCCTCCTCAGCATTTGCGATGAGCGAGTACGCGACGATTGCGACCAGACCTAGGATCCGAAAAAGACGCGACATAGCGGACCTCCAACACCAATAGCGTAAACGATGACCATGTGTTACGCATCACGCCGGCCCGTGACCGCTGAACATCGCGCCGCAGGCTGAGCGGGTTCTGGAGTTGCTCGGGTGACACAAAAACCTATCCGCGGATGGCACAGATGAAACGCAGATAGGACCGATCTAGTCTTGCTCTAATCTGCGTTCCATCTGCGTCATCTGCGGATGGAGACTCCGTTGACACGAAGAAACGGAATGGAAACGCATCACACACGCGGCCGCTCGCGTGCACAAACAGCCGTTATCCTGTGCGCCGCCTGGAGGAAACATGAAAAAGACAACCATCGCCGCAATGGCTCTTCTCGCTGCAAGCTCGATCTTCGCCGCCGACGTCGTCAAGCGCGGCGCCCCGGTCTCCTCGTCGAAGCCGGTCGCGCTGACCGCCGTCCTCGAATCGCCGCGCACCTACACGAAGGACGCCGTGGTCGTCGAAGGCGTGATCGAGAAATCGTGCTCCGCCAAAGGCTGCTGGATGGAGCTCGCCCCCGCCGCGGGCGAGAAGACCGTACGCATCACCTTCAAGGATGAGAAGTTCTTCATCCCTCTCACCGCCAAAGGGATGAAGGCGCGCGCCGAAGGCGTCACGGAGATCAAGACGCTGAGCAAGGACGAGGCCGATCACCTCATCAGCGACGGCGCAACGCTGAAGCGGAACGCGGACGGAACCGCCGACGAAGTCTCATTCGTCGCTACCGGCGTGGAACTGACGCGGTGAATCAATCGCGTCCATCTGCGTCATCTGCGGAGCGGTATCCTCGTTGTCCTCAGTGCCTCTGTGGTTGAAAGTGAAACGTAACCAGGTCCGTTTCACTTCGTAGGCGCAACGAAATAGACAGAACGGTCAACAGGACCACCACGATCATGGCGGATCCTTCAACGGCCAGCCGTAGTGCAAAGTAGGCACTCTCGAAATTCAATGACGCTGCCTGGAGATCGCGGATCACGATTGTCGGAATAGATCATGCACGGCGCCGCCACAGCCAACCATACACGAGCTCGGCCCCAACCCAGCCAGGACGTGACTCTTGCCAGGGTTGGCATCGAGTCTTTTGCCGGATTTCGAGAAGCCGTAGCATGTGGGGAAGCTGATGGGACGCCGCCGCATATTCGAAGGCTGCGGCCACGCTGTGTTGGCAACCGCGTAAGGCAACGACCAGCAGGCTCATTAGCAAGGCGAAGCCAACGCCGAAAATCGGCCCGACGTCGTTGATATCGATCGAGGGTGCACCGGGAATCGGCAGATGCTGTGCATAGAAAGAGTCTGACTCCGCTTTCGTCAGCGTCGTGTAGAAGCTCGCGTATCGTATTTTGTAGAGCTCCCAATCAGCGGAGTTTGCCGGTGGAATGGGGCCGACCCGCTGCGTCACATACGCGGAACCCGGCGCCGCGGCCAACGACAGCCGTTGCCTCAACCAACTGCCCTGAAGCGAGTTGATCACAGACAACAATGCGAATCCGGACAGCAACAGCAACGTCGCCACCACCTTGATCACCAGCGAGGAAGCGTCTGTGGCTGCATCCAGATAGCTCTGAAAATAGTCACGCCCCGCGACGCCGCCTTCCTTACCCGTTGCAACCAGTGGTTTGTACGCGCGGAGCCATTTGTACCGCCGGCTTCGTTTCGAATCGCGCATGAATACAGTATGGGTTCCAATCCGTGTTTGCACAAGGACGGCACGATTTTGCAAATCGAAGGCGAGTCATGAGGGAAGCGTAGAGGAACACCGGCTGCTTTCATGCAACGTTGCGGTTACTCACCGGAGCTAGAGGTTCACAAGGAGAGATCAGGGATGTTCTCCGCGTCGCCGCGTGAGTCTGATTTAGTAGTGCTTCACTCCGAAGTTCTGCGATCTCATCCAGCAGAATCTTCTCGAGATCTTCGGAACCGACGTACCCGACCCGGCGCATGCGAACCTGCCGTGGCCATCAACGACGACCAGCGGCGAGGATCTCTGCAGCCATGGTTATGTCGTCGTCGGCCTCGATGCTCCGCACGTGGCGCGTCGTTTCCCTGGTCAGGAGGTGCGCCGCGAGAAGGACGCTTCCGGTAGTTTTTGCCTGGCGGTGTCAAGAAGCGGCGTAAGGCCTGGAAAGAACACCGAAATCTTGATTCTTCTGCGGTCTGCTGTCTCGAATGAAACCTCCTTCGCCAACAGCGGGCTTCGAACGATTGCGATCTCCCGCCAAGCCACCGAAAACGGTTCCCGCCACAGCCGCTGGACGGAAAAGCCTTCGTCCAAGGTCAATTCGTACCGCGTGACGTACAGATACGACCACGCGCCTGCCAGCGGCATCGCGATCAGACCAGCAATGACGAGCATGTCGATGCGTTCGCTATTCCAATACATCAGAACTGGAAAACTACAGACAGGAAGATGGCCAGGAATCCGATCCATTGCCAGACTCGCGGGTATCGAAAGACCTGATTCATTTACCTACGCAACGCGGTTTCGGTTCCGAGCGTCGTGCCACCCTTCACCGCCCACTGCCCGTCGAGATAGCCGCCATGCCTGTGCCGATAGGCTGCAACGCCGATGAAGGAGAGATTCCCGTCGGTATACGCCACGGATAAGGTGTCATTCACGACGATGCCGACCCCCGTATAGGTCAGGTTCGCGATCGACCAGCGCACATCATAAACATCACCACGAGGGGTGATCTTCAGCGTGCCCTGGTAAGCGCCGGCACCAGGATTGGTTCCGTTGATTGCGTACGTTCCGGAGAAGCCTGATTGTGCTCGCGCTCCGACGGCCGCGAACACGAAACAGACCGAAAGCAGAACAAGAGAGATCCGTCGCATGGCAACCCTCCTTCGATCGTTCCGGATGTTACATCGTATGCAGGCCCAGCGGGAGGGGCTCACGCGGGAGACGCGGAGGGAGGAGGGATGTGCTCCGTCTCCACGTGAGTCTGGTATTGCCGGTGCGGCGCGATCGTCAGCCTCAACGCCGAAGGTATTCGCGCATCCCGGCATAGATCGGAGTCAGTGAGTCGATCTCACACGACATGCCGGCGAAGGCGTAGGTCGTCTCGAAGTCTTCGTAGCTGCGAGCGCGCCAGAGCCGGCCTTCTGGGTCAATGACGAGCGAGTGGCCGATACCTCCACGGAAGATCGAAGAACCGTCGGTACCGACATAGCGCGTGCAAGTCCAAGGTCGCTCCTCCGGATGTTGCGCCATGTATTCTTCGATACTGCGAACGAGATACGAAAAAAGAGGTCCGCGGTCGGCCTGGGGAGCCGCGAGGACTTCCGAGATGGCACCGCTGAGCATGGCGTCAGCCGACGACGTAGACACACCCGATTGAAGTGTCTCCGGCCGGCGGAGCTCCGCGAAGGGCCTGTTCTCTGTTACCTCGTGATCAGTCGACATGATGCGGTGCGCCAACCAAAATGGTAACGCACTTACGATGGCCACACTCCTACATCCCGGGATACTTCCCCAGGAAGATGAGGATGAAGTCGATCGAGTCCTGCACTCCGTGCGCGATGATCGGCACGGCGAGATTGCGATCCGTGCGCAGGTAGATCAGTCCGAGCAGCAGGCCCATCAGGCCCTCGTCGATCACGCCGGTCACGCCCTGGTACGCGTGAGCCATCCCGAAGCAGACGTGAACCGCGATCAGACTGACCGTCCAGGCCCCGCGCGATCGATTCATGAGGTCCGCCACCCGGTTCATCATGTAGCCTCGGTAGACCATCTCCTCACCGAAGGCGGCCAGAATCCACGACAACGCCAGGCCGAGCATAAGCAGTTTCGGGTTGCCCACCACAGCGCGAAAATCCTCGAGGTTCGGCTTCTTCCCGGTCCATCGCACGAGCAGCGGCTGGCTGACGAAGAGCTGGAACGCTTCCATGAGCAGCCCGGCGCCAAGGCCGGCCGCGATCGTGATTCTCCAGTTGCGATAGCGCGTAAGGCCCACCCCACGCCAGGTGATCTTCCGCAACCGGAGCGAGAGCCATCCGAGCAGCAGCAGAACCGGAGTCTTGCTGAAGAAAATGAGGTGTCGTGCATCGGCCACGAAGATCAGCACGATGACGATCAGCTCTCCGGCCGCGAGCCGTTTGCTCTGCTGCCAGCCGGCCACGCGGCTCGCCGGCTCCGGGCCGGATTCTTTGGCGACAATGCTGCTCGCTGCTTGACTCACGAGCGCCTCTCCAGTCCGTGCGTACGCCGATACTGCTTCGCGCACCAGATCGCGAATCGCGTCGTCAGAGTCACGAGGCCGCAACCGACGACGATCCCGACAGGGACGATCCACAAGCCCAACAGATCGTGGCTACCCGCGGGCGCGCTGCCGAACCCGAGCCGAAGGGAGATGTCCATGCAGTCGTTGCTCGAGGGAAGGCTCCACAGCCCCGCGGTCCGCGGGTGAAACGGCTTGAGCGCCGCGCTGAGGAGGAATGCCCCGCCCACTCCATAGCCGGCGATCGTGCCCATCAGAACGAAGAAGCCGGCGATGCTCAGGCTCGCCCATCGGAACAGGCTCTCCAGGATCCGCAGCGGCGACCGGCTGACTTCGGCGCGGGCCATCAGCTCATACGTCATGTACTGGCTCGCCAGCTCTTCCGGACTGCCGAGCGCGGCCAGGGCGGCGCTGACCGCTTCGGCCGTTCCTCCGCCGGCCGCCGCCTTCTCCGCGATGTGGCCGCGAAGCTCTTCGACGATCTCGCCGGCATGCTCGTCGCGCAGCCCGCGCAACCGACGGCGAAGGCGGCCCAGGTAGGCTTCGGTTTTCTGCTGTGCGTCATCGCTTGTCGTGGTCATTTCTTTTCCCCCTCGAGCGGAGCGAGCAGCCTGCTCATGCTCGACGAAAAGCGCGTCCAGGTTGCGGCCATGTCGCGGACCCTCTTCTCGCCGGCAGGCGTGAGCGAGTAGTACTTCCGCGGATGGCCGGCTTCGAGCTGCTCCCATTCGGCGAGCACCAGACCGAGGTCTTTGAGCCGGCCGAGGAGTGGGTAGACCGTTCCGTCCGAGACGACCAGGTCGGAGTCGCTCTCCAGGCGGCGAAGGATCTCCAGCCCGTAGAGTCTTCCACCCCAGAGAACGGCCAGGATGGCCAGATCGAGGCAGCCCTTGCGGAGCTGGACTTCCCACTTGTCGGGGCTCTCCGGATCGGGAGCGCGATCAGTCATCTCGGGATACCTTGTACTACAAGATATCGTGGTGTCAAGGCTGTTGATGAAGGAGCTGGCGCCGAGGGAGATGGCAAGGGCGCAGCCGTCGATGCTGCTTTCCGGGCCTCCCAGGGCGCCGCAGCAAGCCCCTCGATTTCCATTTTCAATCTATTTCTTCGATCAACTCTTGATCTACGGAGATAAGCTTTTGATCTACGGAGATCAGCTTTTGATCGAAAGGGATCGATTTTTGATCCCCATCGATCGACTCTTGATCGACAGGGATCAATTTTTGATCCCCATCAATCGACTTTCGATTGACGGCGACCGGCGAGCTTTCGAGCAAAGGCCGCCATTAGGTTGCGGTCAGCGTCGTGGGTCGTGTACTTTCGGAGCAGGCGCCTCGCTGCGGAGTACCAGCCGCGGAATGGCGCGATCGTGGCCTGCGCAAGTTCGCTCCCGGCAGCATGCTCTCCCAGTCCCGTGGCGGGATACCGGTGCTACGATTGCCCGGACGCAAGCCCGGCGTAGCTTCGGTCGGAACAGGGAGTGACGAGACATGAAGAAGTCTCTGCGAAGCGCGGTCGCAGTTGCGGTGGTGTGCCTGGGCGCCTTCGCCCAGACCAGAGCCAGGAATGAAGCCGCTTCGGTGAACACGGCGCCGGTCGACATCGTCGGCCTGTTCGGCCAACCCGTCACCTTCGCCACGCACGCAGAGCTCGTGAGCTACGGCTTTTCCTTCGGCCCCTCGGATGGCTCGATCGGAGCGATCCCCTCTGGCGGAGGCAGCTACACCTTTTATGGCAGCGCCGGCTCCAACGCATCCTGTACGGCAAATCCGAAAATCAATGGCACCTTTCCGTTCAACGGCAGCCTCGATCGTGTGACCGGAGTCAACGGCGGCTGCAGAAGACTCTTCGGACCGGGAGACGCGCCGGCAGGCTATGCATTCGACAAGGACTACGCCGGAGGCGGCGGCGTTATCCGCTTCTCCGGCGGTGGCAAGAGCGGGTGGCTTATGCCTTTCCACGCTGAGTACCATTGGCAGAACCTGGCCAACCCGCCGACGTTCCTGTGCAGCGCCGGAGGGAACAGCCCCTCCATGGTGCCCTGCTTCTACTCATCGATCGGATTGGCAGTGTCGACCGACGACGGGAAGTCCTTCACCGTCGCGGGGCAGATCGTCCAGCCAAGCCAGCCGCTGTCCGTGTTCGAGGGAGGCGGCACCAACATGGCCATGGGCTATGGTTCGCTGCTGGTTGCGGACGCGAACGGCAGGCATCTCGACAATCCCCCGCCGGATCCGGCCAGCGCCTACTTCTATGTCTTCTTCGGCGACCGCTTGCCCGGCTTGCCCAGCGCGTGCAACAACGCTGTCTGCGTGGGCGTGGCCCGCGCGGCGTACACCGACGTGGTGGCGGCCGTGCTCTCCGGCGACGGGCACCAGGTGGCCCAGCTCTTTCACAAGTACGATGGCGCCTCACCAAATCCCTGGACTCAGCCCGCCACCGCGTTCGTGCAGGGAAGCGCTAATCCTGACCTGTCGGGAACTGCCGGCAGGTTCATGCCTTTATGGAGCGACGAGAACGCCGGTTCGCCCATCGTGCTCTACGACGGCAGCCTCAACGTCTACCTGGCGGTCTACGTCAGCGGCCCTGGGACGGCCATCAAAGCGCGGGCCTCGAGCGACATGATCCATTGGACCGAACCGATCAGCACTCCATTCTCCGAGGCCGGCCGCGCGCTTTTTTATCCAACGCTCATCGGCGAGACAGGCGACCCAACCATCGGAGGAGGCGCTCCGCGAGTCTATTTCACCAGTTTTCCCACCGACGCATTTCCCAACTACTCGACCTCGGTCTTCGAGAGCGTAACCTTGACGCTGGCCAGACAGAGAAGGCGGGCGGCGAGGCATTAACGACGTGTCGGTTGTCCCTTCGCTGAACGCCGGCGGTGGGTTACGAAACACGCAATCACGGCGGATGGAACCGCGAACGCCGACCAGAATGCGGTGGCAACCAGACCCCAACCGCCTTGAGGATCCGTCTGCTCGGCTGGCCACAGCATTGATGGCAGCCACCACCAAACGCCAGCGATCCCTACCGCCACGAGTGATGCGGTAAGCAGCCCGGCCCAATGAGGCCTTAGCCACGAGAGAGCGATGCCGGCTACTACGGCAAGAATGCTTATGGGGATGAAGCCGCCTGCGAGACTGTCAAACATCGGTCGGACATTCATCTGGGTCTGACCGTCGAATCTCTGGCTCCCGAACGGACAGAGACGCACAATAACAGAGTCTCTTACAAAGCGCCGCGAGGTTGGACAAGTCGCTTCGGCAGAGGTAGCCCAATTGCGAGATAGGTTCGCTCAATACGTGGCCACCCACTTCCCCTGCTTGCACTCGGGTTCTTCTCTACTCACAAACCAACGTTCGGACGCCGGATCGTCCAGACCACCCTCGAAGTCATCGACGACGTAGCGTCGATCCTCCCTGACGATGTACACGGCGACATGCCACCGGGCATGTTCCTTCGGCGAATCGAACCGGTACTCGATTGTGACGCGCCGGCGGCCGTCCGGCAGAACATCTGAGGTCTGAATCAGGAAACTGGTCGGTAACCACTCCGCGGAGGCGGAGAAGATGCAGCAATCCACGCTTGGCGGCTTGTCCGTTGAATGAGGTGGTTGATGGCGAGCCCAGTCCCGGAAGCAAGCATGCCTGTTGTCCAGGACCGTGAGAAGACGCTTGCTCAAGAGCGGCTTCATCCGCCGCCGAGCCTGACCCTCGAAATCCCAATGCGAAAAGCCACCGCGACTGACGATGGTTCGGCAAAAGCTCGTTGCAGCCGAATCAGCTTGCCTCCGAGGAACAGACTTCGCCATAGCGCCGGCTTGCATCAGAAGCGCGGCACACGCAATAACCGTGGTCGAGAGAAAACGTTGCCCCATCTACACCTGACCTATCGGGGAACCGCCGGCAGGTTCATGCTTTTATGGAACGACGAGAACGACGGTTCACCCATCGTGCTCTACGACGGCACCTTCAAAGTCTACCTCTCCGTCTACGTCAGCGGCGTCGGGACGGCCATCAAAGCGCGGGCCTCGAGCGACATGATCCATTGGACCGAACCTCAGATGCCTGATCAGTTGGGATTTGGGCGTCACCGTTTCTCGTGCCGAACGGGTTCCCTGGCCCCTTTGCTCGCTCGGCGGACGTCTTCACGATCGAAGGTGAACTCGCGAGTTGCTGGCATTTCGCCTCGGTGGATCTTGCCAGCTTCTTTGATACTTGCAACGAGATCGTTGAACAGTTCTTTCTTCATTTGAGCTCCGCGCTGATCGGTATCGTAGCGCTTGTCGGCCTCGTGCCTTCGGCGCCGCATCATCGATTGCGAGAAGATGAGAAGACCGAGAATCAGCCGGCGCTTCGCCCGACGGGATCGAAGTGCAGCGGAAACCGCTCAGGACTCTCGATCGATTCTACCGAGGGATCGATGTCGAGATCAGGCCAGTTGAGGTGATCGGGAGCCGGCCAGAGAACGTTCAGGACCTTGCTGACCGCTGCATCGGCAAACCAGGGGAACTCTCGAAAGTCGACGAAAGCTCTCGCCCTCCCAGATACAGCCAGAAGCCGTGCCTGGAGATGCTGGTGACCTCAACCTCGCCGATGCTGGCGCCATCGCTCTTCAATTTCGACATGTCGTTGTTCCAGAATCCGAAGGATCTTCCTGCGTGAGGACATAACGTTTCCGAGCGGGTTAGGCCTTCCGTCGTGGAACCGGATCGCCCCAGATACACAAGATAACTGAATCATCGACGTGCGCGCTCCGTCGGCGGTCGAGAAGTCGCATCCAGTCAGATGTTTACGAAGATGCGAAAAACAAAGGTGTGAACATCCTCAGGTAACCCCGAAACGCCGATCGAGTAAGCGACCTCCTTTCAGCAAGTTAGCGGGCCGCGAAAACGAAGGGTTGACCCCTCCAATCTTCTGCGGTGCAGCGCAGAGTCAGGCTGCAGGCTTCAGAGCAGTGGGCTGCAGACGCAGCAGTAGCGCCACCACCAGCGCACACGCGAGGCTGATGTAACCAGCCCATACTTCAATGGCCCACCCGAGTGCCGACCCCACATCTTCCCATCTCTCGAGGCGGACGACCGCTCCTCTCTTGCTGAACAGGTCTGTAACGGCATTGCTCTTCAGCGTGAGTTCATACTTGCCGCCGCTGGGCAGCACAAACAGCGCAAGTGGAAAGAACAGGTTTTCGTCGTTCCAACCGCCGTTATGCAGTTCTGTAACGTGGCGCTTGATCATGAATTGTTCCGGTCCGACTAACGTCACGTCCAAGTTGCATGCTACATCGGGCTGTTCGCGATGAAGCCGCACGAGCTCTTCGGCGGTTGCTGGGGTGCCAATCTCCAAGGCGAAGCGTCCGCCGCTGGCGAGATGAAACTGCTCCGCAACCGCTAGACCGAGTCCTGGATATGCAAGGTGTACTGGCTCCCGATTCTCAACGGCCGCGCCCGAGGAACCGTACCAAATCGCTGATGCACCGAACGCGATCAAAGCGATTAGCAGCGATGTCAGTGTTTTCATGCAGAGCGCTCCGTCGAGGATGCAGAAGTCAATTCTAGTCAGATACTTACGAAGAAGCGAAAAACGAAGGTGTGAACCTCCTGATTTTCACTCACCTAGGGCGACTGACAGCACAACCTGCCAAGCGCGAGGCGCGGAAGCGTCGGGCCAGCGAACCGCACGCGGTCGGCTGCAGTGAAGAGTTAGCCCGCGATTAGAGGAATGTCTCTTCTGGGTAACGATCGTCCTCGCCTCGGTCAAAGACCCACCACGTGACATCTCCGAACGACGGCCCGATCACCGCGGATATCTGACGGATGAGTGCAGCTGATGCGTCGCAGATTTCGCGCACCTTGTCGATCGGAAGATGGAAGAAAATCCGTTCCTTGCCGTCGGAGTCACCTTCCGTGAGACGCACCGCGGGATGGACGAGTGAGTTGCGCACGTGCTTCTCGGCCTCAAGCACGACACGCATTGGTGGTGAGTTCGACTCCTGAATCGGAGGGTCTTGCGCCTGACATGCTATCTTGACGTACTGAAGAATCTTATCGCGTAGCGAGAGATAGCGTGGTCGCCCGCGTGCCTTGCTCCATTCCTCCAGTTGCTCTTCTATCTCAGGTGGTACGTTTCGCATAATGAGCACATCAAGGGCTATGCCGTTGAGATATGCCTCGAGTAGAGAGAACGCGGCTTTCGCGGTTGCGCGACGGAATGCGGTTGCTTCCTTTACCTGGCGATAATTCGAGTTCGGGTGAGCCGCTGCTTGCGAGGTCTGGATCGCTGCATTCCAGAGAGCGGCCATGTCCTCGAACAGTGCGGCTTCGAGAAGAAAGAAACCGAGCGTCCGCTCCGGGTTGACGATGGCGCTGTCCACCGTAACCCGACCGTGAAGCGGCAGCTGTGGAAATATCGGCAACGCGCGTTCATAGCTACTGAACAGCCGAAGCACGTCAAACTTCGAAATGAAGTGAACAGTGCCTTCTCGCTCAAGAGGTTCGTTGACGATACGTTCGAGCTCATCGAGTGATCCCATGACGCCATAGAGCTCGACGAGCCTCTCGACCTCCCGCTCGAGCTCCTTCGCTCGAGAACGCAGCTTAACGGCGGGCATCGTTCGGATAAGCGAAAGTGTACTTTCGACACGTAGACGATCATCAGTTGTCGCCGCGTTGGTCAACACGAGGATAGCACGGTAGCGTCGATATACTCGCTGCAAACGGTCTCGGAATGTCAGCATTAGCACCACTCTACGTCGGACTAACGCTAACTCCTAGTTGAGTTGTACCGGCGTCCTTGGTCAGGGGTGTTATACGACGATTCTTTGATGCCTAACAGCCACGCTGCTCTCTACTGAGGACCGATATCTGTCTCGGCACTCCCCTGTAACGAATACCCCTCACGCAAACGCCACCAATATCTCCCCTCTCCCTGGTGGCATCGCCACCCCTGCCGCCCGCTCGCGGATGTCGATCATCTCGTCGAGTAGCGAAGCGCGAGGAGAGGAGAAGAGGACGCCGACGGTAAGGCGATCCGATGGCTCATTGACATACTGCATCGCGGCGGCGGCATCGGAGCGGTCGTGATTGGCGGCAACGGGGCGGCACAGAGGGCGGAGGAGTTTCATCTGGTCGTCGCCGCGCCAGGTTACGCAGGGGGAGATGATGTTCAGGAAGGCGAAGCCGTGGTGGGTGATCGCTTCCTTCATCAGCTCCGTCGTTCCCTTGACGTCGCCGGCGAAGGCGCGGGCCACCCAGCTGGCGCCGAGGGAGATGGCCAGGGCGCAGGGGTCGATGCTGATCTCGGGGTTGCCGTAGGTGGTCGACTTGGTCTTATCGCCGTGGGGCGTCGTCGGGGCGGCCTGGCCTTTGGTCAGGCCGTAGATCTCGTTGTCCATGATGAAGTAGGCGATGTCGACGTTGCGGCGGGCGGCGTGCATGAAGTGGTTGCCGCCGATGGCCAGGCCGTCGCCGTCGCCGCCGACGGCGATCACGTGCAGGTTCGGGGCGGCCAGCTTGGCGCCGGTGGCGATCGGCAACACCCGGCCGTGCAGCGAATTGAAGCCGTAGGTCTCGACGTAGCCGGGGAGACGGGACGAGCAGCCGATGCCAGAGACGATCACCGTCTCGTGCGGCTCGCATTTCAGGTCGGCCAGGGCCCGGTAGACGGAATTGAGGACGGCGAAATCGCCGCAGCCGGGACACCACACCGGCTTCAGATCGGTCTTGTAGTCTTGGACGGTGTAAGGAGCGTGGGTCATACGGTCACCTCTTCCAGAGTTTCATTGCGTATCAACAATCGGCGCAGCTCGGTCTCGATCTCGGCGGCGGTCAGCGACTTCCCTCCCGAGCGTTTGTAGACGCTGGTCCGTTTGCGCGGGAAATCGACGAAGCCGCGCAGGTAGCGCTCGAACTGCGCGGAGTAGCTCAGCTCGACGATCAGCACCTCGTCGCAGGCATCGATGAATTCCTGCAGCGGTTCGGCCGGGAGCG
Organism: Thermoanaerobaculia bacterium; assembly: GCA_035569395.1. Lineage (GTDB taxonomy): Bacteria > Acidobacteriota > Thermoanaerobaculia > Gp7-AA8 > Gp7-AA8 > JADGNZ01. The sequence goes on from DATMNC010000003.1 coordinate 41,162, forward strand.
GCATGAGCAGCTGCGGGGCGAAGACGCCGATGCCGGCATCGTCGCCGATTCGGTCGATGGCCTCGCGGAGCGGGCCGACGGTCGAGCCCCAGCAGATCACGCCGAGCCGGGGGCGGAGGGAGCCGAAACGGCGGAAGAGCGGGTAACGGGCGGCGATGCCGTCCAGCTTGCGGTAGCGCTTGGCGTTCATCTGCTCGTGCACCACGAACGTCGCGCTCGGGCGGCCCTTCGAATCGTGCTCCAGTCCGTTGGTCTGGTACATGCCGCCCGGCGTCGAGGGGAGTGCCATCGGCGACACGCCGCTGGGCGTATCGAGGTAGCGGTGGTAATCGGCAAGCTCCAATGGCTTGGCCGTGGCGCGGTCGCGCACCTCGTGCTCGAGCGCGCCGGCATCGATGGTCTCGCGGCGCTGGGCGATCGACTGATCGGTCAGCACGATCACCGGGATCTGAAACTCCTCGCTGATGTTGAAGGCATCGACGGTGGCGTGGAACGACTCCTCGACGTCGGAGCAGGCGATGACGACGCGCGGGGTGTCGCCGTGGCTGGCGAAGAGGGAGTGGAGCAGGTCGGACTGCTCGCTTTTCGTCGGGATGCCGGTCGACGGTCCGCCGCGCTGCACGTTGACGATCACCGCGGGGATCTCCGCGATCGAGGCCAGGCCGAGCATCTCCGCCATCAGCGAAAGGCCCGGCCCCGAGGTGGCTGTCATCGACTTTACGCCTGTGAACGACGCGCCGATGACGGCGCCGATGGCTGCCAGCTCGTCTTCCGTCTGCAGAGTGGTACCGCGCAACTTCGGCAGCCAGACGGCCAGGAACTGCAGGATCTCGGTGGAAGGGGTGATCGGATAACCGGCGAAGAATCGGCAGCCTGCGTGAATGGCGCCGAAGGCGGAGGCCTCGTTGCCCGACATGATGAGGTGCGGGGCGCTGCGCTCGTACGTCAGCTTTTTCTCGACCACAATCTTCTCAGCGATCTTCTCTGCAAAGGCGAGCCCGAGGTCGAAGGCCGTGAGGTTGGCATCGATGACCGCTTGCTTCTTCCTGGCGAAACGCTGCTCGACGGCGGAGCGCGTCGCTTCCAGCGGCAGGCCGAAGAGCGAGGCCAGCATGGCGATGGCGGTCACGTTCTTTGCCGCCCCCTTGAAGGCGATCGGATAGATGTGGCGTCCTGCGAGCTCGGGCGGCGGTTCATCCCCTGTCTCGCAAAAGATGACAGCATCGGGAGCGACGACGAGCTCGTTCTCGAAACGCGCGAAGTCGGACCAGCTGAAGACCACCAGCACGTCGACGCAGTCGGCCTGTGCGTGGATCGGCGCGCTGCTGACGCGCACGACGGCGGACGATTCGCCGCCTCTGATCTGCGGTCCGTAGGCCTCGGTTTTGATCACGTGAAGCCCTTCGCGGGCACACGCTCCGGCGATGATGTCGCCCGCCGCTACCGCACCGTCGCCGCCTGCTCCGACGAAGGCAAATGTCAGCTCATTCATGGGGTTTCCTCCCGGCCTGCAAGCTTCGCCGACCGGGGGCAAACCGTGCCACGATTGGCGTCACCAAGGGGGGTGATGATCATCACTCGATCCGGTTCGCGGCAGGTCCACATTGGCTGAGACCATGTCTCAATCTGAGATCATCCTCATCGGAAACGCCAACGTCGGCAAGTCGCTGCTCTTCTCGCGGCTCACCAAACGTCACGCCACCGTCTCGAACTACCCCGGCACCACGGTGGAGGTGACCAGCGCCTCGTCGGACATCGGGCTGATCATCGAAACGCCGGGGGTGAACTCGCTCCTGCCGCAGTCGAGCGACGAGATCGTGGCCCGCGACCTGCTGCTGGAGCGGAAGAAGAACGCGGTGGTGGTGCAGGTCGGCGACATCGCCAACCTTCGCCGGACCATGCTCCTGACGCTGCAGCTGGCGGAGATGGATGTACCGCTGGTGGTCTGTCTGAATATGGCCGACGAGCTTCATAGCGGAGACGGCGACGGCACCGTGAATGCCAGCGCGCTGGCGGGCGAAGTCGGCTCGGCGGTGGTGGCCATCTCCGCGCTGCGGCGCTGGAACATCGGACGGCTTCGCGATGCCATCCATTGCGCGGTCAGGCCGAAGGCGGCGGTAACCTACCCCGTCGCGATCGAGCAGGCGGTCGAGACACTGCTTCCGATCCTGCCGCCGAATCTGCGCTGCCGCGGCGTGGCCCTGGCCGTCCTTGCCGGCGACGCCTCGCTCCGTCCTTTGCTCCCCTCCGAAATCCTGGCCGCGTGCGACGAAGCGCGCGAATCGGTGCCGCAGCCGGCCAGCATGACCATCGTGCACGCGCGGGTGGCCGCCGCGGAGGCGCTCATCGCCCGCGCCGGCGCCGCCTCGACGCGCCGCAGCGGCAACGTCCGCGAGCGCATCGGCGCGCTCTGCATGCACAGCGTCTGGGGGATGCCCATCCTGGCGCTGGTGCTGGCCTTCGCCTGGTACTTCGTCGGCAAGATCGGCGCCGGGGTGATGGTCGACTGGACGCAGGCCACCCTCTTCGGCAAGTGGATCAACCCGAACGCGATTCATCTGCTCAAGGCCATGCATCCGCCGCGATTCGTCTTCGAATTGCTGGTCGGCCAGTACGGCATCCTGACCATGGCGCTCACTTACGCCATCGCCATCGTGCTGCCGGTGGTCATCACCTTCTTCGCCTTCTTCAGCATTCTCGAAGACACCGGCTATCTGCCGCGGCTGGCGGTGCTGCTCCATCGCGGCTTCCGCCGCATCGGTCTGAATGGCAAGGCGGTCCTGCCGATGGTCCTGGGGCTCGGCTGCGACACGATGGCCACACTGACCACGCGCATCCTCGATTCGAAGAAAGAGTCGACCATCGTCACGCTCCTCCTGGCCCTCGGCGTTCCCTGTTCCGCGCAGCTCGGGGTGATCATGGGGATGCTTGCGCCGCTCGGAGCGCCGGCGGCGCTGATCTGGATCGGCATCACGCTCGGGACGATCGGTCTGGTTGGCTGGGCGGCGGCGCGCGTCATCCCCGGCGATCCGGCCGACTTCGTGCTGGAGATTCCGCCGATGCGCATGCCCGGCATCACCAACATCCTCATCAAGGTGGCCGCGCGCGCGGAGTGGTATCTGAAGGAAGCGGTGCCGCTGTTCATCATCGGTACGGTCCTTCTCTTCCTCCTCGACTGGATCCACGCCCTTGGCCTGATCCAGCGCGCTCTCTCCCCAGTCATCGTCCACGGCCTCGGCCTCCCGGCCGAAGCGACGAACGCCTTCGTCATCGGCTTCCTGCGGCGCGACTACGGCGCGGCCGGACTCTTCACGATGCAAAGGGCCGGGCATCTCACGCCGAACCAGGTGGTGGTGGCGTTGACCGTGATCACGCTCTTCATCCCCTGCATCGCCAACCTGCTGGTGATGCTGAAGGAGCGCGGAGTCCGCGCCGGATGGACGATGGCCGCGTTCATCCTGGTCTACTCGTTCGGCATCGGCGCGCTGATGAACGCCATGTTCCATCTGTTCGGAGTGGTGCTGTGAGTCAGAATCCCGCAACCGCGGTGGTCTGCCCGATGTGCAGCACCGACTTCGAGGCGGAGTCGTGTCACGGTTCCTGTCCGTTCTCTTCGGGCTGCGGCATGTCGCGCTGCCCGCGATGCGGATACTAATTCGTCGGCGGCGGTCGCGTCGCCTCAATCCTGCAACGACTCTTTCAAGGGAGGTCTCATGATTCACGCAGCAACGGATGAAGTGCTGGAACAGATCGAGCCGCTGGTGATGCGGGTGATCGATCTCCCGGTCGGCGCGATTGCGTCGATTGCCTTCATCACGCCAAAGACGCTGGCGCGCCTGGAAAAGCTGGCCTCCTTCGGGATCGTGCCCGGAAGCGAGATCCGACTGGTGGCCCGGAAGCCAAGCTGCGTCATCGCCGCCGGCGCAACATCGATCGCGCTGGAGGACGAGATCGGAAGGGAGATTTACGTGCGAGTGCGTTAATTGTCATCCTGAGCCTGCCGGAGCGCTGAGCGAGCGTAGCGAGCGAAACGCGCGGAGGACGGTGAAGGATCTCAAGATTCGCTGCTCCTGCCACAGGCGCTGCCACTGGAGATCCTTCAGCGTCCTTCGCGCATCTCGCTCGCTGCGCTCGCTCGGCGCTCCGGCAGCTTCAGGATGACAGGGCTATTTGTACGTCTGCCAGAGGGCAGGTCTGACGTGGCATGGGTAGGAGAGGTTGCGCGGTCTCGCGGTTTCGAGGTCGCGCGGCAAAACCACTGCGAGACACCGCAACCGCGAGACCTCGCAACCCGCTCCTACTCCGACCGCATCTTGTTCACACGGACCGCGACGAGCACCACCGGGATCGCGATCTGGAGGACGCGCTTGATCACCTTTGGGAAGCCGAAGCCGATCAGGAAGCCGGCCACCGCGCCGCCCACGACGAGCTGCGGGGCATGCTCGGAGGCGATGCTCTTGATATCGAGACGCTTGCGGATACGGCGGTCCAGCTCATCGATGCGGTCGCCGACGCGGTCGCGGGCACCCTCGATGGCCTGATCGAGCTCGTTTTTTTCGTCGTCCATCTAGTACTTGCTCCTGGCCGCCTGTTCGATGTCGGCCTTGATCGACTCGATGTCGGTCCGGATGCTCTCGATCGACTTCGACGGCACGAACTGCACCGCGGCGAACTTCTTCCTCCCCATCCACCCCATCACGGCGGCGGTTGCCAGAAGGACGACCGTCACGATCAGCGCCGAGAGCCAGGCCGGAACGCCGAGGCGGATCAGGACCAGCAGGATGGTCACGAAGAGGAAGGCCAGGGCCAGAAGGGCGGCGCACAGCGCGCCGGCGAAGAGGCCGATGCCGCCGCCGAGCTTGGTCACCGTGTCTTTGACCTCGAGCTTGAGCAGGGCGATCTCGCCACGGAAAAGCGTGGTGATGTCTTCGGTCAGCTCCTTGACGATGGTGCCAAGAGTGCGTTCCGTGCCGGTCTCCGATGCATTTCGAGTCATGTCGAGTCTGGTTCCGGAGCAAAAGAGGTGCCCCGCCGCTACAATCGGCGCGATGCCCACTGATGTCGTCGAGCTGGTAAAGGATTTCCGCTTCGAGGCGGCGCACTTTCTACCCCATGTACCGGAGGGACACAAGTGCCGCCGTATGCACGGCCACTCTTTCCGCGGCGAAGTGGCGGTCCGCGGAACGATCGACCCCGCCATCGGCTGGCTGATCGACTTCGCCGATCTGAAGCGCGCCGTCGACCCGATCGTCGACCGCCTCGATCACTACCTCCTCAACGAGATCGAGGGTCTGCAGAACCCGACCTCGGAACTCCTGGCCATCTGGATCTGGAACCAGCTCGCCCCGAAGGTGCCGCAGTTGTACCGGATCACGATCGAGGAGACGTGCAGCTCGCGGTGTCATTACTACGGGGGGACGTAAGGGTTTCGCGGTCTCGGGGTTGCTCGGTCTCGCGGTGGGGGCTTGGCCCAACATCCACAAGATCCGATTTGCCGAATTCAAATCATGAGCTGAGAACTACAAGTCGAAATTTGCCGAATTCAAGTCACGAACTGAGAACTACAAGTAGAAATTTGCCGAATTCAGTTCGAGACTTGACGACGTCAAATCGTGAGTTGAGAAAGTCAAATAAAGACTTGCCGAATTCAGTTCGAGAGTTGAGAAAGTCAAGTCGAAACTTGCCGAATTCAACTCACGAGATGACGGCGTCAAGTCAAGAGATGACATCGGCAAATCTGGGTTTGCATAACACAAAGCCCGTGCCCAGGTTGTAAGCTCGGCAGATGCAGAAAGCACTCCTTCTCCTCCTCGCCGTCATCCTCTTCGCCTCCACTGTCACCGCCGGTGAGCTCAGCGCGGCAGATCTCGACAAACGCCGCAAAGCGCTCGCCGATCTGCTGAAGGACCAGTGGGAGTACACCCTCCGCACCAGTCCCGAGTTCGCCTCGATCCTCGGCGACCGGCGCTACAACGACCAGTCCTCCGACAACTCCGAGGCCGCGGTCAAGCGCGACCTGGCGGAGACGAAGACGTTTCTGCTGCGGCTCGAGCGCATCGACACGGCCGGCTTCTCCGAGCAGGAAGCGGTGAACAAGGCCCTCATGGCCCACAACCTGCGCGACAACGTCGAAGACATCGGACTCAAGGAGTGGGAGATGCCGGTCACGCAGATCAGCGGCATCCACCTCTTCGCCGCACAGTTGCCGTCGCTCCTCCCCTTCGCCACTACCAAGGACTACGACGACTACACCAAACGCCTGCGCAACTTCCCGAAGCAGATGGACGACACCATCGCCAACATGCGCAAGGGGATGCGCGACCATCTGATGCCGCCGAAGTTCCTGCTGGAGAAGGTGGTCAAACAGGCCGGCGGCATCGCCGCACAGGAGCCGGACAAGACCCCATTCGCCCAGCCGCTGGCGACATTTCCCGATGCAGTGCCTGAAGGAGACCGCGCCCGCCTGCGGACGGAGATCGTCGACGCCATCCGCACCTCGGTGCTGCCGTCGTACGTGAAGTTCGCCGCGTTCGTGCGCGACGACTACGCGCCGCACGGCCGCAAGGACGTAGGCATGTGGGCACTCCCCGACGGCGCGAAACGTTACGCGTCGCGCGTGCGGCAGAGCACGACTACGAAGCTCTCCGCCGCGGAGATCCATCAGATCGGCCTGAACGAGGTGGCACGCATCGAAGGGGAGATGCTGGCCATCGCCAAGTCGCTCGGCTTCGCCGATCTGAAGACCTTCAGGGCCTCTCTGGCCGCCAATCCCGATCTCAAAGCGAAGAGCCGCGAGAACATCCTGGAGCTCTATCGCGGCTACATCGACGGGATGTACGCCAAGCTGCCGCAGCTCTTCGGCCGGCTACCGAAGGCGAAGGTGATCGTCGTTCCGGTGGAGGAGTTCCGTGAGAAGGAAGCCTCGGGGGCGGCGTACCAGGAGGGAGCGCCGGACGGCTCACGTCCCGGACGCGTCGAGGTGAATACCGGCGAGGCGCAGACGCGCAAGACCATCAACATGGAGTCGACCGCCTACCACGAGGGGGTGCCCGGCCATCACATGCAGATCGCCATCACCCAGGAGCTGACCGGCCTCCCGGAGTTCCGCCGCTTCGGCACGAGCTACACGGCGTACGTGGAAGGATGGGCGCTCTATTCGGAGAAGCTGGGCAAGGAAGTCGGCTTCTACACGAATCCCTACAACGACTACGGCCGCCTGCAGGACGAGATGCTGCGCGCCATCCGCCTGGTGGTCGACACCGGCCTGCACTCGAAACGCTGGACGCGCGAACAGGTGGTGCAGTTCTTCCACGACCATACCTCCGAGGATGAGGTGGAGGTGCAGAGCGAGACCGACCGCTACATCGTCTGGCCCGGCCAGGCCCTCGGCTACAAGATCGGATCGCTGAAGATCACCGAGCTCCGCGAACGCGCCCGCCACGAGCTCGGCGACCGCTTCGACATCCGCGCCTTCCACGACGAAGTCCTCGGCGCCGGGGCGTTACCGATGGATGTGCTGGAACAAAGGATCAATGATTGGATCGGGAGGATGAAGAGGTAGAGGCCGCTCTTAGTCGCCTCTTTGCCGCGCTGTTACATTCGACAGGTAACGAGGAGCAGTTTCACGCGCCCGGCATCGCGAGGTATCGATCGTCGCACTGGTGAGGGAAGAGTGATCGAGTGGTATGATCTCGCCCATGAAACATGGTGCGATCTCTACCATGGATTCCGCCGGACGCTTAGTTCTGCCGAGGGAAATCCGCGACCAGGCAAGCCTGGAGCCCGGTATGCCGCTCCGAATTGTTTTCCGTGACGGCCGGGTGGAGATCGAGCCCGCCCCACGCGAAGTACGGGTCGTCCGGAAGGGCCGGATGCGAGTGGCGATTCCCGTCGAGGAAAGCGATGCATTGCGGAGTGACACCGTCCGGGATGCGACGGCGTCTGTTCGCGAGCGCCGTCGATGATCGCTGTCGACAGCAGTGTCGTCATCGCCGGACTGCTGAGCTGGCACGAGTTTCACGAGCGCGCGTTGCAAGCGCTGGAAAAAGGGATGGCGGCTCGACGCCTTCTCATCCCGTTCCCTGTTCTCGTTGAAAGCTACTCCGTGATGACGCGACTTCCCTCTCCCCACCGCCTCCGTCCAGAAATCGCCCACCACCTTTTGCACGACTCGTTCAGCGGCGCTCGCATCGTAGGCCTCTCACCTCGGAAGGCATGGACGTTTCTCGGAGATTGTGTGGCCTCAGCTACTGCTGGCGGCCGTGTCTATGACGCTGTGGTTGCGTCAGCGGCAATCGAAGCACACGCACGCGAGCTGCTGACCTTCAATCCGCGCGACTTCGAGATGTTCGGCGACCGCATCGCGATCATCGTCCCGTAGTGGGCTGCCAGTCCGGCGACGAGCTTGTGGGAGACGTTGTGATCGAGGAACAGTTTCACGCGTGAGAAACTGCCGTCTCCCGCCTGACCCCAGTGCCCCCAGCGCCGCAGCCGCCGCTTGTCTGGAACAACGATAACGATATCGCCCTTTCGTCAGCTTGGAGATGGCCATAGACCGAAGGTCTGGCCGTTCACTATTTAGCACTTTACTTTGTCGCGCCATGTTGCTTTAAGTACTTCATAACGTCACGTTTCTTTCCAATCTCTGCAAATGCGAGCGCAGTCTTGCCATCCTTGTTTTTCTCATTGATCCTAGCGCCACGTGCCAACAGCTCTTTGACGATATCAAGGTCACCCTCGAGAGACGCCACCATTAACGCGGTGTAGCCCTCCAAGGAGCAGTGCAAGTTGACATCTGCTCCGTGCGCCAGCAGCTCCGCGACGATATCAAGGTCGCCGTTGGACAATGCCTCCACTAACGGGGTGAAAAGCCCTCGTGGTCCCGAGTTGGCATCTGCGCCTCTGACGAGCAAAAGATGCACCGTGTTCAATTTCGAATAATGGACAGCGTAACTTAGCGCAGTGCCTCCAGAGTCATCGGTTAGGTTGACGTTCGTACCTTTATCAAGCAGTGCACGTACCGCATCTGTATCACCTTGACCCGCAGCGAGTATGAGATCATCCTTCATAATTTTCTGTAGATCAAAAATCTGCATATCCGCAAAGACGGAGATCGAAACCGATAGAGACGCAATAATCAACAAACTGGCAATCTTCATGCCTTCCTCCATCGGGCGTGGTCCACCAAGACCGAACCGCGCCGAGATCTCCTATCGAAGGAGAGTCATGTGAGGGCAATTCCCCTACCCACAATATCAGCGCCTAACCGTGCAGTTTTGCAATGTGCAGATGTGTGCGAGCATGTCAAACTACTCGTAGCAAGTAACTTGTGCCACTAGCGCTAAGCCAACCGCCGGGACATCGACGCGCCTTTCACCCAAATTCGGAATAACATCCCCCTCTCACACGCTTCGCCAGCACGCAACCTCATGAGAATCCACCTCGTATCCCTCGAAGACGGCATCACCGCCACGGGCTTCCGGAAGTTTGCGGCGTATGCGGAGAAGATCAATCCGGATACGCGGACGTTCTACGTCGGGACGCAGCGGTATCGGTCGATGTGGAAGTCGTTTGTCCGGAAGGTGGGAGAGGGGCGGGCGTTTGGTTCGACAGAGGTAGAGGAGATCGCGCAGGAGCTGGCGCAGGCGGATGTCGTCGCCTTCTCCTCGATGACCGGGTATGCCGATCTGACCAAAGAGCTGGCCACGCGGGTGCGGGAGATCAATCCCAAGGCCTACTCGATGTGGGGCGGGATTCATCCGATCATCTATCCCGAGGATGCGGTCAAGGCCGATGTCGATGCCATCTGCACCGGGGAGGGAGAGCTGGCCTTCGCCGAGTGGCTGCATCACTTCGAGAACGGCAGCGACTTCCGGAATACAAGCAGCTTCTGGTTCAAGGACAGGACGAGTGGCGAGATCAAGCGCAACGTCTTCCGGCCGCTGATGTCGTCGGCGGAGCTGGCCGCGCTCCCCTACCCGAAGTACGGCGGCGCGGAAGGGATCTACCAGCCCGAGAAGGGGTTCCGCCAGGTCACGCGCGGCGACTACCTGAACAACAACGGCCTGGCCTATCCGGCGGTCTGGTCGATCGGTTGTCCGCTGCACTGCACCTACTGCGGCAACACCGTCTTCATCGCCAACGACGCCAACTACCGCAAGATCCGGCACAGCGGCGTCGACTACATCATCGGCGAGGTGCAGGCGGCGCTGAAGATCCATCCCTATCTGAAGACCGTCCTCTTCTACGACGACAGCTTCATGGCCATCTCCCTGCGCGAGCTGACCGATTTCGCCACCCGCTGGCGCGAGCAGGTCGGCCTGGAGTTCTGCATCTACGGCGTGATCCCGACCTACGTGCAGCGCGACAAGGTGGAGATCCTGACGTGGGCGGGGATGAACCGCGTGCGCATGGGCGTGCAGAGCGGGAGCGAGCGGATCCTCAAGTTCTACAAGCGGCCGACGCCGGTGCCGCGCATCGAGCAGGCCGCTGCGGCGCTGGCGGAGTTCGCCGACTACCAGATCAATCCGTCGTACGACATCATCGTCGACAACCCGATCGAGACGCGGCAGGACGTGATCGACACGCTGGAGCTGATCTACCGGATGGCCAGGCCGTTCACGCTGAACATCTTCTCGCTGCGGGTCATCCCGAACACGTCGCTCGAGAAGCAGATGATCGCCGAGGGGTTCGACGTCGAGCAGATCAACGAGAACTACACCGCGCTGCGGCCGACGTGGGCGAACGTGCTGCTGTACCTGCTGATGGTGTGGAAGCCGTCACGCAAGACCTTCAACCGCTGGCTGACGAAGGTCCGCGCGTATGACGAGCCGCAGGCCTCGTACCCGGTCCTGATTCTTCTGGCACGCATTCCGTGGCTGATCCAGCAGGGCCTGCGTCACCTGAAACATGGCGAGTTCTCGGTGATCACCGGCTATCCCGGCTACATCCTCTGGCGCATCGGAGCGTTGAGGCTGCTCAAGAAGCTCTTCAGCCGCAGGATGGTGCTGCCGGAAGAGAAGTGGGCCGGACGTATTGCCCCGGACCCTGCCGGCTGATTTGCATTCGACGGCGTTCGGCATAGAATGCCTTGCATCAACTGCAAATCTCAGCCGGGAGCTCCCAATGCCCTCTCCGTTCGTGGTTCTGGTGGTCGAAAACGACCAGGCAACGCTGTCGCTTCTCGAGGCGGTCGCGAGACGTGAAGGCTTCGAGGTCCTTCTGGCATCCGATGGAGCGCAAGCGCTGGCGATCGTGCATCACCACCCGGTCGACGCCATCGTTCTCGACTTGCTCCTGCCCGAGATCAGCGGCTTTGACATCCTGCGCTATTTCAAACAGAAAATGCCCGCGCTGCTGATGCGGACCGTCGTCATCACCGCCGCTGCCGAGCCGGCATACCAGGACTGCGAGGAACTGCTTCACGTGCGCCGTTTCTACCGCAAGCCTCTCGACCTGATCGACGTCACCTCGGCGCTTCACGCGTGCAGGGCTGCCAAGGCGCGCGACGCGGGCGAGGGATTACCACCAGCTATGGCATCTTCCATTCCTGAGCACGCGAACTGATCCGTGCTGGAAGCAATGGTCAGGATGGCTGTGTTGCATCTGTTATCATGCATGTCGCTATGGTAGGCAACCGGCTTCGCGTGGCGCGCCAGTCGCGAAATCTTTCGCTGACTGAGCTGGCCTCGCGGGCGGATATCAGCGCCGCCACGCTCTCACGGATCGAGCGCGACAAGCAGAACGTCGACTTGGGGCTCTTCCTCAACCTCACCCGCATTCTGAAGCTGACGCCGCACGAAGTCCTGGAAGATGTCGATTCCGAGGAAGGCGTCGATCCGCTGGTCCGGGCCATCAGCGGCATGCAGACCGGCCAGCGTGCCCAGCTCTGGCGCTCGCTCGCCGAGGAGCGCAGAACACACCGCACCCACAAAGCGAACGGACGCGCGGTGGCGAATGAGGTGGAAGAGCTTCTCGCGCAAGTGGACTTCATCCGCGGCGAGATCGAATCGGTGCAGAAGCGGCTACGGCGGCGGTAAGCGCGAAGCGCTACACCTTCTTTTTCTTCAACCGGTCGATGTCGATGAGCACCAGCACCGCCCCATCGATCTTGTTGTCGGCGGTCTTGTAAGGACGGATGCGCAGGAGGTAATTGCGGCCGTTGCGGTCGTGTACTTCCAGCTCGCGCACCTCGAGGGTGTCGATTACGGCGGCGATCATCGTGTCGAGATCATTCAGGTCGAGCGTCAGTTTCAAATCGTGGATGGAGCGGCCGGCGTCGGAGGGAATCAGATTCAGGGTGCGTTGCGCGCCGGGATTGAAGCGGCGGATGCGCAGGGCGCTGTCGAGCATGACGATCGGCAGGTCGACCGAGGCCAGGAGATTGAGCAGGTCGTTGTTGGCGTGCGCCAGCTCCTCGTTGCTACGCTCGAGCTCCTCGTTGATCGTCATCAGCTCCTCGTTGCTCGACTGCAACTCTTCTTTGGCCGTCTCCAGCTCCTCGTTGCTCGACTGCAACTCCTCGTTGCTCGACTGGATCTCCTCGTTCGCCGAGCGGAGCTCTTCGTTCATCGCCTCCTGCTCTTCGATGATCGACTGCAGGTAATCGCGGGTGGCCTCCAGCTCCCGTTTCAGGCGGGTGGCCTGCTTCGTCTCCGCCGGCGGTTTGGGCGCTTTCTTTTTTCCGCGCTTCGCCGGCGTTGCTTCCTCAGGAGTGGTCTCGAAGAGAACGATGAAGTGCCGTGCGCTGTGGGGACTGACAAACGGCATGACGTCGATGTTCACGAGGCGCGTCTGGCCATCGGCCGACAGACTGATCGACTCCCGCCGTACCGGGGCGTCGTCCTTACGCGCCTGGTGGATGGCCGTGCGCAACTCTGCAAGGAGCCCTTCGCGCGCCATCTTCAGCAGGTTAAAGCTGGCCGTGCCCGGCGCCGGCTCCAGGAAGGTGCTGGTGTGTCCGCGGAACTGCAGGATCTCCATGTTTTCGTCGATCACCACGCCGGCAGGTGAGAAACGGGCCAGCAGCAAACGGTCGGCTTCGCGGAAGACATTGGGCATCGTTGCCGCTTCCTCCTCGAGGCTACGCATTCGGTCGTGATGGGCGGTAATCAGCGGCGAACCGGCCCTGGTGAGGTCGAGCGGCAGCCGCCCTGTCGATCCTTCCTTCTGATAAATCTTGTGCCGGCGGTTGGTGATGGCGAAGAGGTCGCTGTAATTGCCGATGGTCTCGGAGTTCCCGAGCAGCAGGTAGCCGTTCGGCTGCAGCGCATAGTGCAGGACCGACATAACGCGGCGCTGCAACACGGTGTCGAGGTAGATCAGGACGTTGCGGCAACTGATCAGATCGACCTTCGAGAATGGCGGATCCTTCGTCAGATTCTGGCGGGCGAAGATGCAACTGTCGCGGATGCTCTTGCTGACGCGGTAGCCGCCATCGACCCTGGTGAAGTATCGCCTGAGCCGTTCCGCGGAAACCTCGGCGGTGATGTTCTCCGTGTAAAGGCCGCCGCGGGCACGCTCGATCGATGTGTCGCTGATGTCCGTGCCGAAGACCTGGACGGGGCATTCGCTATTCAGCGCGGTTAATGTCTCCTGGAGGACGATGGCCATGGAGTAAACCTCTTCACCCGTGGCACAGCCAGGCACCCAGATCCGCACCGGATTGCTGCCGCGGCCGCGGACGAGTGCCGGGAGGATCTCCTGCTGCAACGCCGTGAAGACCTCGGGGTCGCGAAAGAACGACGTCACGCGGATGAGGATGTCGCTGTAGAGCTGCTCGATCTCTCCCGGCTTCTCGCCGAGGATGGCGATGTAGTCGCGCAGCTTCTCGACCTTGTGCAAGGCCATGCGACGGCGGATACGGCGTTCGATGGTGGGTGACTTGTAGTGTGCGAAGTCGACGTCGTGCGCGCTGCGCAGAAGAGCGAAGATTTTCGCCAGCTCCTGCCCGTCGAAACGATCGCCGTCACCGCCCCGGGCCACGTACGAGTGCTGGGCGATACGGGCGATCTCCGTGGCGATGCCGGCCGCGGGAAGGACGAAATCGATTGCGCCGGCGGCGATGGCGCTGTGGGGCATCCCGTCAAAACGCGCGGTGTCATCCTGGGCGAAGGTGATCCCCCCCTCGGCCTTGATCGCCTTCACGCCGAGGGTTCCATCGGACGCCGTGCCGGAAAGGATCACGCCGATGGCGCGGCTTCCCTGATCGCTGGCCAGCGAGCGGAAGAGGGCATCGATCGGCAGCACCGCACGGTCATTGCGCGGCGCGACACGCAGCACAGCCGCGACACAGGTCACCGCCCCGTCCGGCGGCGCTACGTAGACGACGTTCGGCTCGATCTCGGTGACATCCTCGGCCAGCTTCACCGGCATCTTGGTGACGCGCCCGAGAACCTGCGGCAGCTCGCTGGTATGGCTGGCGTCGGAATGCTGGAGATAGATGATGGCCGCCCCCGAATCGGCGGGCATGTTGCGAAGAAGCTCCAGAAACGGCTCGAGCCCGCCCGCCGATGCACCGACGCCGACGATGGGGAAATGCGGATCAGCGGCGTGCGAACGCGGTTTGCGCTTCTTGTCCGTACGTGCAGTTCGTGAGGCCAGTGCCGTGGCTCCTGCGATGGTTGAACGCGGTCATTGTACCAACCGGCAACGGGGCTCGCCCCCTTGGAGGCCTCGGACGTATCATGCCCTCATGCCGGCCAAGAGAGACCCACTCCTCGCCCGTGCCGCCGCGGCGCTGCGGAGCGCCCACGACGTCCGCACGCAGACACGGCAGCTCGTCGATACGCTGCGGCTTGAACGGCTAAAGCGCGAGCTGGTCGCAAAGATCGTGCAGATCGAGAGAGTGGTGTCGCGGCGAGAGCGGTGAACGACGCAAGTCGCGCGGTCGCGCGGTTGCGCGGTGGAGAAGATTGCTCGATCTTGCACACCGCGAGACCCCGCAACCGCGAGACCGCGAGACCCTTCAACCGCAACGGTGTGTAGTACTATCCAACCCGTATCACAGGGGTAAAACAAATGAGCGACACAGGAAGTAGTAGCAGCCGGATGGAGCCTCCGTCTACGCGGATGAGCTCCTCGGCGATCGTGTCGGACAGGCTGGTTCGCGGGTAAATTCTCGCCGCCTCCCCGCCTCCGTTCGATCGCGGCTGAACGGAGGCAATGTGCAGAATCAGGTCATTACTAATTCACCTCGCCATGTGAAGGGACAGGCGCGTGCCTGACCGTATCCAAGGGCAGTCGCAGGGCGTCTGGGGCGGAACTACCGCCTTCCTGGAACGGTTCCGCCGTGTCGGCTGGTTCGATCTGGCCCTTCTGATTGCGCTGATCGGCACCGTTTTCGGCCTGATCTCACTGGCCGGCGAATGGCGCACGCTGCGTCCCCAGGTCCATATTGACCTTTCCCCCTCCGCGTTGCCGGTCTACGTCCTCTACTCGCTGTCGCGGGGTCTGATCGCCTACGTCCTCTCGCTCACCTTCACGCTCGTCTACGGCTACTGGGCGGCGAAAGACGCCATCGCCGACCGCGTGCTGCTTCCGCTGCTCGACATTCTGCAGAGCATCCCGGTGCTCGGCTTCATGCCCCCCGTCGTCCTGGCGCTGGTGGCAGTCTTTCCGCGCAGCAACATCGGCCTGGAGCTGGCGTCGATCCTGATGATCTTCAGCGGCCAGGCCTGGAACATGACCTTCAGCTTCTATCACTCGCTTCGTTCCGTTCCGAAAGACCAGATCGAGGCGGCCACGACGTACCGCTTCAGTTGGTGGGAGCAACTCAAGTGGGTCGAGCTGCCGTTCGCCACCATCGGTCTGGTCTGGAACAGCATGATGAGCATGGCCGGCGGGTGGTTCTTTCTGATGATCACCGAGTCGTTCGTCCTCGGCGACAAGGACTTCCGCCTGCCGGGAATCGGCTCGTACATGAGCGTGGCCGTGGCCAAGGGGGATGTCCGGGCCAGGCTGTGGGCGATCTTCGCGATGATCACGATGATCGTCGTGCTCGACCAGGTGCTCTGGCGCCCGGTGGTGGTCTGGTCGCAGAAGTTCCGCGTCGAAGAAGGTGCCGAGGAACAGTCCGCGTCGTCGTGGCTCTACGACTGGTTACGCCGGTCGGCCGTGCTGGAGTGGATCGGAACGCTCTTGGCGAAGCTTCACCGCCCGCGGCCGAAACAGCCGCGCGCGGCGGCGGACGAGCAGAACACACCGGCGTCGCGCATCTGGTCGCTGGCGCTTTTCGCGCTCCTCGTCGCCACGCTGTTGTTCGGCGCGTGGCGGCTGGTGGTGCTCCTTCGCCAGATCCGGCTCGGTGAATGGCTGCCCATTCTCCGGGCAGGCGGATGGACCCTCGGCCGCGTGCTGCTGTCCACGGCGCTCGGAACGCTCTGGGCGCTCCCGGCGGGGCTGGCCATCGGACTCTCTCCCAAACTCTCGCGCATCTTTCAACCGATCGTTCAGGTCGCCGCGTCCTTTCCCGCACCGATGCTCTTTACACTCGTCATCACCATGCTGCGAAGCGCGGGCGTATCTCTTGGATGGGGAAGCGTCGTGCTCATGCTGCTCGGCACGCAGTGGTACATCCTCTTCAACGTGATCGCCGGCTCGATGGCCATTCCCAGCGATCTGCGCGAAGCGGCGACCAGCTACCGGTTGCGCCGCCGCTTGCGCTTCTTCGCTCTCTACCTTCCCGCCGTTTTCCCCTATCTTGTGACCGGATGGGTGACGGCGGCGGGCGGCGCATGGAACGCCAGCATCGTGGCGGAATACGTGACCTTCAAGGGCCAGGTGCTGACCACGAACGGCCTCGGCGCACAGATCAGTCTGGCCGCGGAACGGGCCGATTTCCCGCACCTCGCCGCCAGCGTGATGGTGATGGCGATCGTGGTGGTGCTGTTCAACCGCTCGGTCTGGAAACGCCTGTATGCCATTGCCGAAGAGCGTTTCTCACTGAGCAAATGAGGAGGAACTGATGACCGTCACAACGATTGCACCCGAAGAAACGCGGACCACGGAAGCGCTCTGCGAGATCCGCGGCGTATCGCACGATTTCGAGCTGCCGAACGGCTCCACGCTGCGCGTTCTCGAAGACATCGACGTGGCTATCAAGCCACTCGAGGTGGTGGCGCTGCTCGGTCCCTCCGGCTGCGGCAAATCGACGATTCTGCGCATTCTGGCCGGCCTGATCCGCCCGACACACGGCGAAGTCTTCTATCGCGGCACCAAGGTCGACGGACTGACCCCCGGCGTGGCCATCGTCTTCCAGAGCTTCGCTCTTTATCCCTGGATGAGTGTGAGCGAGAACGTGGAGATCGTTCTGCGCGCCGCCGGCCTGCCTCCCGACGGGATCAAAGCGCGCGCCGAGCAATCGATCCGCACCGTCGGGCTGGCCGGCTTCGAGGAGGCGTATCCGCGAGAGTTGTCGGGCGGCATGAAGCAACGCCTCGGGATCGCCCGCGCGCTCTCGATCAATCCCGAGATCCTCTTCATGGACGAACCGTTCAGCCATGTCGATGCTCTGACCGCGGAGGGGTTGCGCGCGGAGGTCATCGACCTCTGGTCGCCGGAGGACCAGAACCCATCATCGATCCTCATGGTCAGCCACGACATCAAGGAAGTGGCCTACATGGCCGACCGCATCATCGTCCTCAGCAGCCATCCGGGCCGCGTGCGGACGATCGTGCAGAATCCGATTCCCCGGCCGCGCGACCCGCGCTCGCGCGAGTCGCAGGAGCTCGTCGATTACCTTCACGAGATCATCACCGGATCGGAAATGCCCGACCTTCCGGCTTCCGTCGCCCCTCGGGCTCCGCGCATCGAGGCGCTTCCGCGCGTGGACACGTCCGAGATCATCGGCCTCCTCGAATACCTCGATGCCCGCGGCGGCATGGACGACATCTTCGATCTGGCCGCGGAAACGGGGCATGAATTCGGTACGATCATCGCCATCACCAAGGCCGCTGAGATACTCGACCTCGTCGATACGCCAAAACAGAACCTGCGGCTCACGGTGGAAGGCCGCCGCTTCGTGCAGGCCGACACCGAACAGCGCAAGGCGATCTGGCGCGAGCATATCCTCAAGCTCCGGCTGTTCCAGGACGTCTCCGCTCTCCTTCAACGCGAAGAGGGCGAGGTGGGCGCTGACATCGTCCGCGAGATGATCATCCTGGCCCTGCCGCGGGAGAACTACGAGGAGTTGTTCGAGACGATGGTCCGTTGGGCACGGTTCGGAAATCTCTTCGCCTACGAGGACGACACCGACCGGCTATCGCTTCAGTAAAGCGACGACTTCATCGACCGTCTTCGCCTCGGCGATGGCATTCATGGCCGGCGTGTCGTGGGCGAGGCGCGAAAGCGCGGCGAGCAGCTCGAGATGCCCGGCGTGCTTTTCGAGGGGCGAGAGAAAGGCGAAGATCACGCGGGGCTCTCGCTGCCCCTCGATGATGCCATCGCCATTCGTTCCGATGGCGACGACGAATGTTTCCACGGCGGCGTCGCGCGCATGAGGGATCGCGCTGGCGCCGCACGTCGTCGGCATCTCGTGCTCTCGGGCGATGACGGCATCGATCAGCCGGCGCACGGTGTCCGGCGCGAAGCCGTGATGCGGCAGCGTTTTTTCCAGCATCTCCGCGGCCGCTCCAGCGACGTCAGGCGCACGAACGCCGAGGATGATGTCGTCCGCCTGCACGAGATCGCTGAGCCGCATCGGGCGAATTGTAGTTCGTCAAAGGCTTTCACCACAGAGGCACAGAGAACACAGAGAACAAAGGATGAATGCGGAAGAATGAAGGGAGCTGTTGATTCATCCGTGTCCTTCCGCATTCATCCTTTGTTCTCTGTGACCTCTGTGTCTCTGTGGTTAGAGCCTTTCGTCGGAGTACCGCTCCAGCGCCACGCGCAGAAGTTCGACCGAGGCCCGAAGATCGTCCTCGTTGAGCACGTAGGCGATGCGGATCTCGCTTCTGCCCTTATCGGTAGCATAGAAACCTCGGGCGGGGGCGATCATCACCGTGGCGCCGTCGTGCTCGAATTCCGTCAGGAGCCAGACGGCGAAGTCGTCGGTGTCGCGCACCGGGAGTTTTGGTACGCAGTAGAAGGCCCCTTCCGGTATCGCCAACTCGACGCCGGGGATGGCGCGCAGGCCTTCATACAAAACATCGCGCCGGCGCTGATACTCATCGACGACGTCGCGCGTGTAGTCGTCGCCCAGGTCCTTCGCTCCGACGGCGATGAACTGCGCGAGGCCGGGAGGCGAGAGCCGTCCCTGCGCCATTCGCAGACAGGCGTCATAAACCTCGGGGTTGCGCGTGACCAGCGCGCCGAGGCGGATGCCGCAGGCGCTGTAACGCTTGGAGAGACTGTCGACGACGACCACAAAATCGTCGCCGTCCCGAAGCTCCAGTGCGCTGACCGCCCTCCGGCCGTCGTAGACGAACTCGCGGTAGACCTCGTCCGAGATGAGAAAGAGTCCGTGATCGCGGCAGAAAGCGGCCAGCATCTCCAGCTCGTCGCGCCTGTAGACGGTGCCGGTGGGATTGTTGGGATTGCAGAGAACGACGGCGCGCGTCCGCGGCGTCAGGGCCTCTTCGAAAACGGACCGGGGAGGGAGATGGAATCCGTCGCGGCCGCGGCTCGTGACCGGTACGATGTTGAGACCGGCCATGGTGGTGAAGGCGCGGTAGTTGGCGTAGAACGGCTCGAGGAAGAGAACGTCGTCGCCTTCGTTCGCACAGGCGAGGAAGGCAAAGAGGATGGCTTCGCTGCCTCCGGTGGTGGCCAGGATCTGGCGCGTTTCGACCGATACGCCGACACGCTGCGCGTAATACTGGCGAAGCGATTCGAGGAAAGCGGGCGTGCCGGTCGAGGGCGAATACTCGATGACCTTCTCGTCGATCTGCTTCAGGCGGTCGAGCATGCACGCCGGCGTCTCGATGTCCGGCTGGCCGATGTTGAGGTGATAGACCTTCGTGCCGCGCGCTTTGGCCAGCTCCGCCAGCGGCGCAAGCTTCCGGATCGGCGACGCCGGCATCGCCAGCGCCCGCCGCGAGACAGCGACGGTGCGCGTGTCATGGACAGTAGTCATTCCGCGGTCAAACTGCGAACGAGATGCCGTGATTCCTGTCGGTTACAGAGTTGCTGGGTTGCTCGGTTGCTCGGTGGTGGGAAGACCTCGGCAACCTTGCAACTCTGCAACCCTGCAACCTTGCAACCCCAAGACATGGAATCACCCCCCCGTCTCCTCCGTTTGCCGACTGCATGAAACGACTTGCCTTTGCACTCTTCGCCCTTTTCATCGCCTCGGCGGCTCTCGCTGCTGACGAGCCCAAGAAACCGGCAGAGAAGCCGGCACCGTCTCTCGGCCCACGCGCCGAGAAGCTGATCAAGGAAGCGCTCCCCATCTGTTCCCAACCGGTCACCGAGACGCGCGTCCCCCTGCAGCACACGCTCCCCGGAAACATGATCGGCACCGTGGTCCGGATCGAAAGCAAGCAACAGGCTTGCGAAGGCCAGTGGGTGGCCATCGTCTCGAATGAAGGGGACTTCTTCATGGGCACCCCCTGGTTCCTCGACGATACGACCGGCACGCTGGAGCAGAGGATCAAGACTTTCACGATGCAGAACATGAAGCAGGTCTTCGAGCCGATCGTCGACCGGACCAAGACACGCACAGGCCTCTTCCGCGCCACGCTCCTGCAGTCGATGGAGGGCGGCAAGCTGCCGCTGGAGGGCGAGATCGATCCCGAGGGGACCGTGTTCTTCTTCGGCCATTTCGTGCCGATGTCATCCGACTATCGCGTCTCGCGGCTCAAGGCCTTCGAGAGCTACCTCCCGCAATCGCCAACCGCCGGCGCCGCGAAGCCGGAGGTTACGGTGATCGAGTTCTCCGACTTCGAGTGCCCTTCCTGCCAACATGCGGCCGGATACTTGAAGCCGATTCTCACCGCGCACGGCGACAAGGTCCGCTATATCCGCTACGACACGCCGCTCCTGGGCATCCATCCGTGGGCCCTCCCGGCCGCCGTGGCCGGCCGCGCCATCTGGCGCCAGAAGCCCGACCTTTTCTGGACGTACAAGGAGAAGGTCTACGAGAATCAGGAAAAGCTCTCCGCATTCACGATCGACGAGTTCACCCGCGGTTTCGCCCAGGACCACGATCTGGACATGGCCAAGTACGACGCGGATGTGAAGAACCCCGAGCTGATCGCCGGCATCGTCAACGGCGTCGGCACCGCCTTCAGCAACGACGTCCGCGCAACCCCGACGTACATGGTCAATGGCACCGTGGTCGATGCAGGGACGGAGGGGAAGGGGCTGGCGGATTACGTGAACGGGCTGTTGAAGAAGTGAATCGGTTGTCGGTTGTCGGTTGTCGGTGATGATCGGTTGCCGGAGAACGAATGGCTCGCTCAAAACCGACAACTGATAACCGACAACCAACCGACAACCCTTACACGCTCCTCCACACAAAATCGAGGAAGTGTTTCAGTATCCGTCCGGTCAGTCCCCAGATTTCGTGATGCTCGTAGCGGTAGAAGTAGGCCGGATATCGTTTGCTTCGGAATGGCACGTAGCGCACTTCGGGCTGATCGGGTTTGAGCAACGCCTCGATCGGCACCTCAAACACCTCGTCGACCTCGGCCGTCTGCAGCACGTAGTCGATGCGCTGATCGACGACTCCGGCGAATGGTGCGACGAGGAAGCCGCTGTTGGTGACGAGATCATCGAGCCGTCCGATCAGCTCCACTCGCTCGGAGGCGATGCCAACCTCTTCGTGCGCCTCACGCACGGCCGCTGCTTCGAGTGCTTCTCCCGTATGAACACCGCCGCCGGGGAAGGCGATCTGCCCGCTGTGCGCGGCAAGGTTCTTTGAACGGCGCGAAAAAAGAAGACTCCAACCGCCTCCAGTGGGGATCAGCGGTATCAAAACCGCGGCCCGCTTCAGCTTCGGTGCGTCGATCTCGATCGCGGGACGTGTACGGAGGATGGCGCTGAGACGGGTGAGGGCAGAGTCGTCGAAATGCGGACCCGGGGGGCGCGGATCAGGCATGGACTACCCCGCTGCGGCGCAAGCTCAGTCCGGAAACCGAATGTTCAATGTTGAATGTTGAATGTTCAATGTTCAATGAGCACGCAGCCGATAGTCTGGCCGGCCATTCAACATTCAACATTGAACATTCAACATTCAACATTTCGCTCTCACAAACTCCGCGAACGGCTCCGCCATGACGATCGGAATCCCGTCGATGGCGTGATAAAGCCGGAGCGTTCCCTCGACGCGAGGGATCGCCACCTCGGCGGCATCGCCCGGGCGCAGGTCGCGCGGCAGTTCGACCCATCGATCGTCGATCACCGTCTCTCCGTTGAAGAGCAGCAGCATCAGCCGGTAGCCCGGTTGTCCGTAGCTTCGCGTGCGGATGGTGAAGTCGCCGGAGTTGCGCAATACCACCGCGTCATCGCGGAGCACTGCATCGAGCTTCGGAAAGAGCGGGATCGTTCGCGTAACGGGATCGACGGTCACGCGCGATCGGTCGTCAAGCGCGGCGAGATAGCCGCGGACGGTCAACTCCATCGAGGCGTACTCGCGCAACCACGCCGCCTGCGCGAAGCCGGGATCGGGCAACGCACGCACGAAGAAATCAGCAAGCGCATCCACCTCCCCGTCGCCGAACGGAATCTTCACCACGCAGTCATCCGGAAACTCCGCGAACTGCGCGTAGTCGCTGACGGCGACCGGTTTGCTGGCTTCGAAGGCGCGGATCAACGTTCCCGACGTCTCCCCCGCGCTCGGGTAGCGCAGGTTGACGAGGCGATCGACGGCGGCAAAGTAAGCGGCAAACTCGTCGTCCGCGACGTAGCCGGTGAAAGTGATGCCATCGGCGCGCAACGCGTCGACATCGACGTTCGGTGCCGGCTCGCCGACGACGAGCAGCCGCAGCCGTTTCTCCCGTGCAGGCGCCGACGCGAACGCCGCGAGCACAACCTCGGCGCGCTTGGCCGAGGTGAGGAATCCGAACAGTCCGATGACGCGATCGTCCGCCGCGAAGCCATGCTTCGCCCGTATCTCATCGCGCCGTCCGCGCGCCGCGGGCTGCGGCTCGAATGGATGCGGAACGATATGGATCGGCGTCGTAACGCCGAACGACCGCAATCGATCGGCGGCGTAGCGGTTGTGCACGATGACGGCGCGCGAGCGATTGGCGACATCGACCGAGGCCGGCATCAGGAAGTTTCCCATCTCGCTGTGAAGGCCCGCCGCCCGTCCCCGCGCCCACGCCGCCCCTGCCTGGCCGTGATTCGCCTCGAGCGCGGTGACGTACCCATCGACATCGCCGCGCGCCAGCGTCATCTCGACGATGAGGTGATGGAGCACGAGGTCGTGCAGGACGACGACGCCCGGAGCACGCATCGCTTCCTCGTAGATCCAGGCGTGGTGAGGGTTGTTGCCGAGGAAGTAGAGGACGTTGTCGGTTATCGGTTGTCGGTTGTCGGTTGGCTCAGAGATCGTAACGACATCGAGATGTTTGCGGAGCTCCGGGAGAAGCATCGACGCGTAGTGCGCGACGCCGGTTCGGGTCGGAGGCAGCGGCGAGAACAACGCAACTCGCGCGACACTCATCAATCCGCCGTCTTTCTCGCGCCCGCGGCC
This sequence comes from Thermoanaerobaculia bacterium, assembly GCA_035569395.1. GTDB lineage: Bacteria > Acidobacteriota > Thermoanaerobaculia > Gp7-AA8 > Gp7-AA8 > JADGNZ01. The sequence goes on from DATMNC010000003.1 coordinate 64,800, forward strand.
AGATACGCTTCCACGAATCCATCGAGGTCGCCGTCCATGACGCGTTGGACGTCGCCGACTTCGTAGCCGGTACGGAGGTCCTTGATCATCTGGTATGGCTGCATCACGTAGGAACGGATCTGTGACCCGAAGGCAATGTCCTTCTTCTCCCCTTCCAGCTTCTCCTGATCCTCCTGCCGCTTCTCCACCTCGAGCTGGTAGAGCTTCGAGCGCAGCAGCTTCATGGCCACGTCGCGGTTCTTGTGCTGACTTCGCTCGTTCTGACAGGTGACGACGATGCCGCTCGGCAGATGGGTGATGCGCACCGCCGAGTCGGTGACGTTGACGTGCTGGCCGCCGGCACCGCTGGACCGGTAAGTATCGACGCGCAGGTCCTTGTCGTTGATCTCGATCTCGATCTCTTCGTCGATGTCGGGATAGACGTAGACCGAGGCGAACGAGGTGTGCCTCCGCTTGGCGGCATCGAAGGGGGAGATGCGCACGAGGCGGTGCACGCCGTGCTCCGACTTCATGTAGCCGTAGGCGTAGTCGCCGCGCACCATCACGGTGACGCTCTTCAGTCCGGCCTCTTCGCCGGCCTGATAGTCGACGATCTCGGCCGACCACCCCTTGCGCTCGGCGTAGCGAAGGTACATCCGCAGCAGCATCTCCGCCCAGTCCTGCGACTCGGTACCGCCGGCGCCGGGATGGATGGCCAGGATGACGTCGCGCTCATCATGCTCGCCGGAGAGCTTCATGGTCATCTCGATGGAGGTGACCTCGGCCTCGAGTTGCGAGACGAGCTGCTCGATGTCGGCATCGACGTGCTCGCCCTCGCGCTGAAGCTCCAGCAGCACGTCCAGTTCTTCGGCTTTGGAGTTGATCGCCTCGCCCGAGGCGATGCGCTTCTCTACGCGGGCGCGCTTGCGTCCGACTTCCTGCGCGGTCTCGGGCTTGTCCCAGAAACCAGGCGCGGACATTTCGCGCTCGATCTCGTCGAGCGTCTTGCGTGCGGAATCGAGGTCAAAGATAGCTCCGGACCAGTTGAAGGCGGTCTTTGAGTTCCGAGATTCGGGAGAGGGTGTCGTCTTTCATGGTTGCGTAGAGTATTCGATTATCGGTGGCGCCAGACCCCGAGGCCTTCGGCTTTCGCTTCGCGCTCGGCGATGCGATGCAGGCATTCCGAGTAATCCGAGAGGGTGTATGCCGGCGCCGCGACGAATGTGGCCGCGCCGGCGCGCAGCAGTTTGCGGGCGATGTCCCTGCCCTCCTGGTCGTTTACTTCCCCGGTGACCTCGGCGTGACGATCGGCCGAGTGGTTCAGCATGACCGATATGCGCTTGCCGTTGATCATCCGCTTCAGCACGTCCGTTGCTTCGGGATCAGCCGGCTCGCCGACGTTGGCTAACGAAACGGTCAAGACCTCGCCTGAGTCCTCGAGCAGCCGGAAGGTCCGAGCGGTGGTGACATCAACAACAGAGCCCTGTACGAGGTCCCACGACATGCTTTCGGCAATCGGGTTGGGGCACTCGTCGAGATGCTCGAAGCCAGGAGTTGTGTCTGTCGCGCATCGCATCGACGCGAAAACGACGAAGGATGCAACGAGTTGCTTGATCATCAGCACAGTGTACGGCGTACGACGGAGAGCAGGCGTCCGCGCCTGCTCCCGACGGGCGTCTCGCCCGGCGGTGGGGACGAAGGCGAAAGGGTGCGCGACGCACTGCGTGGAGGCGATGTTGCTTGCCGCCGCCACCTCACAGCCACCCGCCGTCTCCCGCAGCGACTCCTCGGAGGTATCGCTGTCGCCGCAAAACCTCACAATTGCGGACGCCTCCAAGAGAATCGCTATCTCAAAACCTCAGTGGCCAATCACGAAGAACACATCGAAAAACGGCCGGACACGTCTACCTTCATGAACAAGGCCTTCATAGCCAAAATAATTGCCCGACCCATCGCGCCGATTAATCCGATGATGCCTCAACTCGATCGCGGTGATTGACGAGTCGCAGATGCGCTGCAACTCTTCCGGTTGCGAAATCCCGTCGTGGTTTCGATCGGTCCAGAGCAGAAGGTACTGCCAGATGCGATCCGCGGCGTCGATTTGACCGTCGGCATTGTCGTCATATTCGGCGAGTGCGTCGAAACCATTCGCAGCGTGCTGGCCATTTCTCAACAACGTGCCGTTTCCGAAAAGCTCGCCTCCGCCGTCGATGACACCGTTGCCGTTACGGTCTAAGACGAGGAAAGCAATCTCGACCCCACGTTTTGTCCACCCCACCTGAGGTTTTCCTCCCCGTGGCCCGACACCGAAAATATCGAACGATACGGGATCCTCGAGGCCGCTGAGGTCGTAACTCCCATCACCGAGATTGAAAATAATTGGTTCCGCGCAGCCCCATGTCGGATCACACTGATTGAGCGTTGGGTCGTTTTCAGCGTTACGCGAAGGGGGCGCATATTGCCCTAGCGCGCACCAATCGGTACTCGTGGGACCGGTGGTATAGGGCCCGCCGGGGGTAATGCTACCGTACATTACTGTTTGGCCTTGACAAGTAGGAGTGTTGACATCTGTGAATCCCATCATGTGACCGAACTCATGCGACAGGACGTCTGACAAGAAACCATCGGTTCGGTTCTGATAGTCGGGATTCGTCTCGATTGTCCCCGCGCCGGGAGTTGTACTGGCGCCTAAGCCGGTATTGTGCAGTTGTGGATCTTCTTTGATGGTGACGTTTGCGGCGAACGCGTTAATGGTCACGCTGAATGGCGGAGGATACCCCTGCTGAATAAACCACTGATTCCAGCCCGCGACGGCGTCCGCAGCGGCGTTAGACTCAGGGCTGCTCAGTGACCAGTCAAGGTAGACGGTCATTGGTGAACCAGGAGAGTATCCGGGTTGGACGCCGGGCTGGCATGGACCGCACGATTGAGCCTGGGCAATGCCTTCAAAGGCGCAGACGAAGAGCATCGAAAAGAGAGCGCATGTTGCCTTCATCGTCTTCTCCTAATTCTTCCGCATCGACCGTTTTGACAGACGCTCCAGTTCGTCTCCAAATGATCGCTCTGTGAGGTTGCGCTGCTCATCGGCCAGTTTTCCGAACCCTTGTGGTTCGATGCGCCCATTCCTGATCATGAATGCTCCGCTCCGCTCACCGACCAGAATCCGGCCGCCGAACAGCTCGTTCAAGCGCAGAAAGACCACGTACCGCTCGCCGGCTTTTAGAGGCTCACCGCTTGCGTGCAGAATGTGATCCGGGAACTCGACGTCTCCTGCTGACTGAGTGAAGACGACCTGTTTCCGCTGGGAACCCTTGCGGCAACGAAGAACATCAGCCGTGTAAAATGTCCTGACGAACGGTTTATTGGGATCCCCGACTGCCCGAGCGGTGCTTGAAAGGATTTCAACTTCGAGTACCTCGTCAGCAGTCGAATACATCTCTTCCAGCGTGCCTGGGACGACTGGAAGAGGCTCCTGTATGACGACGGGTTTGGATCGCGCGGGAGCAGCCGGGGAGAGCGCGAACGATGATGTTGCTAAGATGAATATCGCGAGAGTTGCCAAAGCATGGCGCATTGGTGATGGCTCCCTTCCCGACACTTCTGACACACGGCGTCACGAAAATACAACTAAAGCCGAGTGGGCGCAACGTCCGGTTCTGAGCTGAGAGCCCGTCATCCCGTTGAACAATTTGCCGAACCGTTGGAGGATGCGCTCCCCGCTTGGCTCTTTCTTCTTCGGCTGTGTCACTGTGCCAGTCACCATGGTTTGTCTCCCATCCTTCGTCTCGACGAAGCGGAAACGGCAACGGCTCAAGCAGACTGGATTCGCCGAACCATACCGAGAATCACAAATGCCATGGCCACCCAGGCGAACCAGTCACCGAAGCGGACGTATGGGGTCGTCGACGTCCGCGGCTGGAACTCGGCGTAGATGATCCCCTGCTTGCCCATTTCCATCTGCTGCACGATCTGGCCGGCCGGGTCGATGACGGCGGAAATCCCGGTAGTTCCGGCGCGGAGCAGGTAGCGATCGGTCTCGACGGCGCGCAGCCGGGCCATGTTCAGATGCTGCCGAGGAGCGGAAGTCCCGTCGTACCAGGCGTCGTTCGTGATCGTGACCAGGACGTTGGCGCCGTGCACCACCTGCGTCCGTGGGATTTGCGGGAAGACCACCTCGTAGCAGATGGCCGGGCCGTAGAAAAACCGGCCGACGAGCGGCGTGTCCTTCGTCCCGAACTCGAACTGACCGACGGCGTGCACGAGCGCATGGGCGAACGAGAGCATCTCTCGAAGCGGCACGTACTCGCCGAACGGCACCAGGCGGATCTTGTCGTAGTGGCCGATGGTGCGGCCTCCGCTGACGAGAAAGGCCGCGTTCCACAGCTTGTTCGGCTGCTCCGGCTCATCGGCCACCGACCCGAGGATGACATCGACACTGCGGGTGCGCGAGAGTGACTCGATGGCCTGGCGATAGAAATCCGTCGTGGCGTACGACAGCGGCACCGTCGACTCCGGCCAGATCACCACCTGCACATTGTGCGAGGTGGCCTCCTCCGTCATGGCCATCATCCGGCGGAAGATCAGAATGAGGTTGTCGTTGTCCCAGCGCATCTCCTGCGAGATGTTCGGCTGCAGCAGTGCAGCCCGCGCCATCGGCGTACCGGTCGGACGCACGAGCATCTTGGCGGCGACGAGTCCCGTCGCCCACCAGACGAAGGTGATGATGACAACCGCGGCGATGGGGAAGAGCGATCGCATCCCCTTGGGCCGCGCTACGATCAGCCAGGCGATGAGCGTCGACGGCAGCAGGATCAGGATTCCCAGCGCATACGGCCCGGCCACGCGGTCGAACTGCACGAACGGAGCGTAGTCGACGATCGAGGCGGCGATCAGACTCCACGGAAAGCCGCTGAAGAGATACGTCCGCAGGTACTCGACCACCGCCCACGCCAGCGGCACGAGCAGCCAGCGCCGGAACCGCGTCGAAGGTGCGATGCGATAGAAGAGAAGTGCGAAGAGGCCGCCGTACATGCCGAGGTATGCGCACATCGCCACGAAGAGGAGGACGCCGGTGATGTACGGCAGGCCGCCGTAGTGCGACATCACGCGCACGACCCACGGCACCATGATCAGCCAGGCGATCGTCTGCGAAAGCCATCCGAGGAAGAACGCGCCGCGCGCGGTTCGTGCGCGCGTCAACGCCACGAAGAGCGGAAGGAGGGCGATGAACATCAGCCAGCCGATGGCGGTGTTCGGGAAGGCGAGGGCGAAGAGGACGCCGGAGAGGGCGGCGAGAGCTACGTTGATGACGATTCGCAAGGCGGGGCGAAGGATAAACGAGTTGATGTGTGGCTGGCGTTTCGGAGTTCGTCGGTGCAGCCACCAGGTTGTCCGCTAGAAATGCATGATGAGAAACGCCTCAACGAACCCGATGACGCTGCTTGCATCTGCTGCTGTTAACTTGTCCCAGTTTGCATGCATAGCGAAGTCTCGGATCTTCGGCATCGTATCTAGCAGCGTTTTCTGTGCGCCCGCGACGAGGCCCTTCGACTTAAGGGCCGCGACGACTTGCTGCATCGGCTTATCTGAGACATCGACTCCGCTGAGCAGGGCGTAGCGCTTGAGCGCGTCCTCAAGCGCAGCCGCGGCGAGCACTGCCGCGGCAGGAATGTTCTGATTCGCGAGCGCTTCCTTCGCAAGTAACACGAGATCTCCAAAGATCTCGCCCGAAACCCTGGCTTCGAGCTTGAAAACGTAGCCGCCGTCGTAGTCCGCTTTTGCGGCGCGAAAGATCCCCTTGCCTGACTCCACCTCGTGTGCCCAGCCCCCATACTTGTCGTAGAGGGCCTTGAAATTCTCGTAGTGAACCGAGTTTCTGCCAAACGCGCTGTCGAAAAGGTTCATGACGCTGGTAGCCCAAGCTTGCCAATCCTCGCTGGAGTAAGGCGCGATGCCGGATCCTCGGACAGTCTGCAGCGCTTCCATCTGGACATGCAGTTCTTCGAACCGCTTCGCGACCAGATCGCTTGATTGCATCGAAGACCTCAAGCCTCACTACTTTTTGAACAGCGCGTCGAACGCCTTTCGCGCGTCATCCGGCGTCTGCGGCTGGCGGGCCTTGTCCGCGGTCAGGTCGCGAACGACTTTCGGCTGGAAGAGGGCGCACTCGTTCTTGATGTGCTTGGCGGAGATGCGGGTGGGGATGGTCTCGCGGCACTCCCAGAGCGTGGTGGTGTCGAAGGCGCGGCAATTGCCGCAGGTGTGCAGGTCGGCGCCGCACTTGACGCAGGTCTCCTCGGATGTCGGCTGATCGAGACCGAGCCTCTGCGTGCCGCAGGCGTTGCACTTGAAGACCTCGGGGCCGAAGCCGCCGGCCGTCCGCCCGCGCGGGGCGCCCTCGATCCTCTGATTCTGCGGTTCGTACGGAGTTTGCGGTGGACGCGAGCTGCTGGACGAAGACGAATTGGACGAGTAGCCGCCGCCGCTATCCTGATAGCCGCGGTGCCTGTACTTGCGATCGCTCAAATGATTCACCTCATGAAAACGTAGTAAACCGCCCCGGCGATAAGGAGGACGGCGATCACGAGGAAGATCAGCCGTATCGCTACCTTGGCCAGCTTCAGAATGACCCAGATCACGATGATCGCGATGAGGATCCCGAGGAGCTCGTTGATGCCTGGCATGGCGGGAGTGCCGGGTAGTGTAACAGGTTGGTTGTTGGATTGATTGCGTTGGTGACGGTTGCTTGGTTGCTGAGTTGCAAAGTTACTGGGTCCAAGCAACCCAGCAACTTAGTAACTGAGTAACTCAGCAACCCGTCATACCAGCACCAACCTCACCGGCTGCTCCAGGTAGCTCCGCAACGTACGCAGATACTCCGCGCCCAGCGCGCCGTCGACGACGCGGTGGTCGCAGGACATCGTGACCTTCATCCGGTCGCGGATCACTACCTGGTGGTCGACCACCACCGGCTGCGCGCTGGCGGCGCCGATGGCGAGGATGGCCACGTTCGGAGGGTTGATGATGGCGGTGAACTGTTCGATGCCCCACGCGCCGAGGTTCGAGATGGTGAAGGTCGAGCCCTGGTAGTCGTTCGGGGTCAGCTTGCGGTTCTTCGCTTTGTCGGCGAGCGAGCGGACTTCGTTGGAGATGTCGGTCACCGATTTCTGGTCGGCGTTGCGCACGACGGGGGTGATGAGCCCCTCGGGAGTGGATACGGCGATACCGATATGGATCTCGCCATGCTGGGTGATGGCCTCATCGCCCCACGACGCATTCACATTCGGGTGATGGCGCAACGCAAGCGCCGCGGCGCGGACGACGAAGTCGTTCACGCTGGTCTTGATGCCTTCGATCTCGTTCAACTGCTCGCGCAGCGAAAGGAGATTGGTAACGTCGTAGTCGGCGGTCAGATAGAAATGCGGAATCGGTCCTGTCGACTCCGCAAGCCGCCTGGCGATGGTACGGCGCATCGCGCTGAGGGGGATGTCTTTGGTCTCGAGCTTCTGAATCGGCGGCAGCGACGGCGTCTTCGCCTTCTGCGGTGCCGCGGCGGCAGGCTTGAAATTCTTCACGTCGTTCGCGACGATGCGGCCGCCCGGCCCGCTCCCCTGCAACTGTTCCAGACTGACGCCCATCTCGCGCGCCATCTTGCGCGCCAGCGGTGAAGAGCGTTTTCTGCCGCCGGCATCCTGCGGCACAGGCTCGCTCGAAGCCGCCGCGGTCCGATCGATCCGCGGCGCCTTCATATCGATCGCCTCGGCATAGTCGCCGGTGGACTTCTTGATGGAGTCTTTCTTGTCGATGGCGCGGCGCGCCGGTGCGGCTTCCGCGCTCGGTTCCTGTCGCGGCGCGGCCTTCTCGCCCGCCCCGAGGACAGTCGCCAGCACCCCACCCACTTCAACCATCTGCCCGGCCTCGGCCGCGACATTGCCGAGCGTGCCGTCCTGCTCCGCTTCGAGATCGAGATTCACTTTGTCGGTCTCGATCTCCAGCAGCGGCTCGCCTTTCTTCACGACGTCGCCCGACTTCTTGTACCAACGGACGACCTTCCCCTCGGTCATGGCGTCGCCCATCTTGGGCATGATGATGTCAGCCATGCGCGTACATCACTTTCTTCACGGCAGCGATCACGTGCTCCTCGTGCGGCGTGGCCAGCACTTCCAGATTGCGCGCATACGGCATCGGCACATCCTCGCCCGTGACGCGCGCCACCGGCGCATCGAGCTCGTCGAAGACCGTTTCGGTGATACTGGCCGCAATCTCCGCCGCCGCGCCGAACGGCTTCCACTGTTCCTGCACGACGACGCAGCGATGCGTTTTGGTGACCGAGGCGTAGGCGGGCTCGAGATCGAGCGGGCGAAGCGTGCGGAGATCGATCACTTCGCATTCGATCCCTTCATCCTGCGAAAGCGTCTCCGCGGCGATCAGCGACATCTGCAGCATGCGGCTGTAGGAGACGACGGTGACGTCGCTCCCCTCGCGGGCGATGCGCGAGACGCCGAAGGGAACGGTGAAGCCGGGATCATCCGGCACTTCCCCCTTCATCCCGTAGAGCGCGGCGCTCTCGAGGAAGATGACAGGATCGCGTCCGCGGATCGACGTCTTGAGCAATCCCTTGGCGTCGGCCGGCGTGGCCGGGGCGACGACTTTCAGGCCGGGGAAGTGCGCGTAGAACGACTCGAACGTCTGCGAGTGCTGCGCGGAGAGCTGAACGCCGGCACCCTGCGGCCCGCGAATGACCACCGGCACGTCGACCTGACCGCCGGAGAAGTAGCGCACCTTCGCGGCGTGATTGAGGATCTGGTCGGCGGCGACGATGGCGAAGTTCATGGTCATCATCTCCACGATCGGCCGCAGTCCGAGCATGGCCATGCCCACCGCGGTCCCCACCATCCCGGCCTCGGCGATCGGCGTGTCGATCACGCGCTTCGGCCCGTACTTCTTCAACATGCCGGCGGTGATGCGGAACGTCCCTTCGTAGACGCCGATGTCTTCGCCCATGATCAGGACGTTCCCGTCCCGATCCATCTCTTCCATCATGGCGTCGCGGATGGCGTCGCGGTAGCTTTTTTCGGTCATCAGGTTTACTCGTTCTCTCGCACGGGACCGTGCTCGGCGACGACGTCGCGCCACAGCTCCTCGGCATCCGGCGCGGCGCTTTCTTCCGCGAACTGCACGGCGGCGGCGACTTCTCCCGACGCCCACTCCTCGATCGTCTTCACATCGTCGTCGGTGAGGTTGCAGATTTCGCCGAGGCGGTTACGGAGGATCCCGATCGGATCGCGATGGCGGTGCTGCTCGACCTCGTCCTTGCTCCGATACGGCTGCAGGATGTCGGCTGCACCGTGGCCGGAAAAGCGATAGGTGACCGCCTCGATGCAGTACGGCTGGCCGGTCTCCCGAATCTGCCGGACGACGCGATCGGCCACGCCGCGGACGGCGAAGACATCCTGTCCATCCACCTTCTCGGTGGGAATGTTGTAGGCGCGTACGCGGGCCGAGAGATCGGTAAGCGCGGAATGCCGTTCCACCGAGGTCCCCATCGCGTAGCCGTTGTTCTCGATGATGAAGAGGATCGGGCACATCCCCGCCTTGCCCCAAAGGCCGGCCATATTCATCGCCTCATGGAACGAGCCGATGTTCATGGCGCCGTCGCCGAAGTAGCAGACGGCGATGCGCTCGGTCTGGCGATAGCGAAGGGCGTACGCGGCACCGGCGGCCAGCGTCAGATGTCCGCCGACGATGCCGTAGCCGCCGTAGAAGCCGTGCTCGACGTCGAACAGATGCATCGAGCCGCCCTTGCCTTTGGAGACGCCGGTGACCTTGCCGAACAGCTCGGCCATGATCCGCCGCGGCTCGGCGCCGAGGGCCAGGGCATGGGCGTGGTCGCGATAGCCGGTGAAGACGACGTCGTCCTTCTGCAGCGCCGTGATGATGCCGCTGGCCACCGCTTCCTGCCCGCTGTAGACGTGGAGATATCCGCCGATTTTGCCCTTGCGGAACTCGCGCTCCGTCGCTTCCTCGAAGCGCCGGATGAGGACCATCTGCCGGAGGATGTCCGTCCACTCCGGCGCGCAGGCGGCCACGGGGTCGATCGTTGCGGAGGTTTGTTCTTTCGCTTTTGCCATCAATTCAGTGCGTCAAGGGCTGCACGACGCGGGCCGGGATTCTATATCGAGGTGGGGCTGCCTCCGGTCACAGAAAACGAAAGGCAATGTTGAATATTCAATGTTGAATGTTGAGTGTTGAATGTCACCCCGCGTAGATGTTCCATTCGACATTCAACATTGAACACTCAACATTGAACATTGCCTTTACGTTCCCCCCAACCCCGCGTCCAGATCCGTTCCCTTCACGATGAACGCCAGCGCCACCACCGCCAGCGCGATGCCGTTCACCTCGAGCGCGGTGGTGATCGACCAGCGCTGGGCGACGAAACCGGCCATGAGGTTGCCAAGCGGCATGCCGCCGCGGAAGGCGAGCATGAAGATCGACATGACGCGGCCGCGCATGGCGTCGCTGGTCGAGAGCTGGACGAGGGAGCTGTAGAGCGAGATCACGCCGACGATCGCGGAGCCGGCGATGAACGCGATGGCCAGGCTGGCACCGAGATGCCGTGAGAAGCCGAATGCCACCAGCGTCGCGGCAAAGACGAGCTGCAGCGCCAGCGCCAGACGTCCTTTCTTGGCCGCGTAGCTGCTGCCGGCGACGAAGAGCGCGCCGACGACGGAGCCGATTCCGTAGTCGGCCTGGAGTAGAGAGAGGCCTTGCGGCCCGAGGTTGAAAATGCTCTTGGCCACCACCGGCATCATCGTGAAGAGAGGCATGCCGAGGAAGGTGCCGGCGAAGGAGAGGAAGGTCAACAAGAGCAACGACCGCTTCGACGCCACGAAGGCGAAGCCCTCTTTCATCTGCGCCATCATCGACGTCGACGTGGCGTCGGCATGCAGCGGCGGCATCCTGATGATCGACAGGGCGATGATCACGAAGATGAACGACAGGCCGTTGATGCCGAAACAGGCGGTCGCTCCCCACAGACCGAAGACGACGCCTCCGAGAGCCGGTCCGATGACACGGGCCAGATTGAACTGCATGGAGTTCATGGCCACCGCGTTGGCCATGTCGTCGCGCTTGACCAGCAACGGCAGCAGCGATGCGTAGGCCGGCCCGCTGATCGACTGCGCGCTGCCGGTCAGAAACGAGAGGATGAAGATGTGCCAGATCTTCACCGTGTGAAAGTAGATGAGCGCGGCCAGGATCAGTGCGAAGCTGCCCTGGAGGACCTGCGACAGCAGCATGATCTTGCGGCGCTCCAGCCGATCGGCGATGACGCCGCCGAAGAGCGAGAAGAGCAGCATCGGGCCGGTGGCCAGAAAGCCGTCCACGCCCAGAAGGAACGCCGAGCCGGTCATCGTGTAGACGAGCCAGCCCTGCGCCAGCGTCTGCATGAAGGTGCCGGTGGTCGAGGCGAACGCGCCGCACCAGAGCAGCCGGAAGTCGCGGTACCGCAACGCGCTGAAGGTCCGCTGGAACCGTCCGCGCGGGATGCCCATCTGCGCGGTCGCCTCGACGGTCTCCTCCTGAGGGAGCGACGAGCTCATCGAGCGATCCGCAACCTCTCCGCGGTTCCGGCGGTGTGGGCATGGCAGATGGCGACGGCAAGCGCGTCGGAGGCGTCCGTCGACATGACCAGATTCGCGCACCCGGGAAGAAGCATGCGCACCATCTTCGCAACCTGCTCTTTTTCCGCCGCGCCGTAACCAACGACAGCGCTCTTGACGGTTCTCGGCGAATACTCGAAAACGTCAAGCTTCGCCGACCGCGCCGCCAGCAGGATCACGCCGCGCGCGTGCGCAAGCTGAATCAGGCTCTTGATGTTCTGCCCGCCGAACGGCGCTTCTACCGCGACCGCCTCGGGGACACACCTGCCGATGACGCGAACCAGCTCATCGTGAATCCTGCAGAGACGATCCGCCAGCTCCGACCCCCGCACCGTGCCGATCGTCCCCTGCTCGATCAGCGTCAGCCGCCCGCGAACCTGCTCGATGACGCCAAAACCAGTAGTGACCGAGCCGGGATCGACGCCGAGAATTCGCACGAGGGGGATTGTAGCTGGAGTGCGTCACACACTCTCTTCAAACGTGAGACGGAACATCGAACCTTGTTCAGGTGGCGGCGGGCATGACGTGGCTCGGTCTATTGTTGTGTGGTAGGGTTTGTGATTCAGAGAATGTCTGTCGACCTGAGAGTACTCGACTCGCCGGAGAAGATAGCCGAGGCTGGTGAAACGATCTACGCGGAGCGTTACCAGGCTCAACTCGAGCCTGATCGGCGCGGGCATTTCATTGCAGTCGACGTGACCAGCGGAGAGGGCTACGTCGCCGAATATCCGGAGCAGGCACTTCAAGAAGCTCGCGTGGCAGCACCGAATGGAATCTTTCACCTGATTCGAATCGGCGCACCAGGGGCATTCAGAGTCAGCTTCGGCCTCACTCGCCATGACTTCTGGGGTCGGCCACTTCGACAGCCTCGGTAACCCTCGTCTCAAGTTTCACCTGTGCGGCGTAGCACACGACCCGCCGGGACTCGAGTTCGAGGCAATCATTGACACTGGGTTCTCGGGCTTCATTCAGCTTCCGATGCAGCACGCCTTCTCGCTGAAGTTGCCGTTGGAGGGCACCTCCTCCTACATCCTGGCTGACGGCAGCCGCGGAACATCGCTGACCGTCCTCGCGCACACGACGTTTGGCGGAACGACCCTACTCGGCGTGGTAACCCTCACGCCAGGCTCACAGGACGTCCTCGTCGGAATGGACTTTCTCAGGCGATTCAAACTAGGCATGATCATGATGGGCGGCAAGATCGCACTCGTCGAAGATGAGCTCGAGACTTGATCGCACACCACTCCAACTTGTCACGTCCAGAACCTCACCTCAAAGATCTCCCGCCCTTCCTCCCGGTACTTTGCCTCGTAATTCGTCCGCGGAGGATCGTCTGCGCTCGGAATGCGGCGCTCACTCCGGAAGAACTGTTCGATGACCGGCGCCGCGGCTTCGTAGTACTGGCGATGATCGGTGACGTAGATGCCTCTGCCGCCGGGGACCAGCACCCTCCTGATCTCCGTCAGCACCTCGGCGCGGATGATGCGCCGCTTCTGTTCGCGCTTCCGCGGCCAGGGATCGGGAAAATAGATGTGAGTCTCGTCGATCGACGCGTCCACAAGCATGTCGCGCAGGACGAGGAACGCGTCATGATTGATGAGACGGATGTTGTCCAGGCTCCGTTTCGTCACGCGATCGCGGATCAGGCGGTGGTAGTGCAGCGATTTCTCGATGCCGATGAAGTTCACGCCGGGCTGTTCGGTGGCCCCGGCGATGAGAAAACGTCCCTTCCCCGAACCGATCTCCAACACGGAGCGGTTGCGGTTGCCGAACAGCTTCGCCAGGTCGAGGCGGACAAATCCTGTCTCGCGCGGGTCGATGACAAGGTCGGAGCCATTCACGCCTGCATCATACGAAACACGAGTCGTTGACTCTCATCGGCGTCGGATTGGCGGAAACAGTCACCCATCCGCGTCACGATGCGCTTTCTTCTTTTGACTTCGTCTTCTTTCGCTCTATCCTTCGTCCATGTTTACGGTTGTGGCATTCCATCAGTCTCGAGGGTTGCGCGGGTGAACGCGATCGCGGCGGAGACGTTCGATCTGACGATCGCCGGCCTGACGCCCGTCGTGCCGCGGGGAGAGCTGCATCAGAAGATTGACGAGCTCGATTTCGGACAGATCTACGAGGACAACCTCGGCCTTCTCGTCGCGATCGCCATGCGCAAGTTTCAGGTGCCGGAAGTCGATGCCGAGGCGCTCGCACATGAGGTCTTCTACTCCTACCTCAAACGGAAGAGTGAGATTCGCGATCTGCATCCGTGGCTGATCGGCGCGATCTGTCACGCCTCCCGGTATTTCTGGCGGCAGAACGGCCGTCGCACCGAGCAGCTCGATCATTCGTGGGCCGTGCTCCGGCCCGATCCGGCCTCGGCGGGAATCAACGACCTGCTGCCGGCGCAGCTTGCCGCCCGCGAGATTCTCGAAGCGCTGCCATCACGCTATCAGGAGATCCTGCGTCTACGTTACTACGAGGGCTACAGCATTCGAGAGATCGCCGACTATCTCGGCGTCACCGCGAAATACACGCAGAAGCTGGTCACGAAATGTTTGCGCCGGGCGGAACAGATGTATAACGCCGCTCCCCCGAGGAAGAAGCCATGAATCATTCCGACGATCTTCAGCACCTCGCCGATTGCCCATCGTGCCGTGAACGGTTCAGCGAGAACATTCTCCCATTCAACGCGGCACGCCGCCGGGAAGGGGCACGCGCGTTCGCTGCCTCCGCGGCCCAGATCGAGCGCGAGCGCGAGAACGCGTCAGACATCGTGGACCGGCAGCTTCGCCAAACCCCCATCGCGGAGTGGCCCGGCCTGGCCGAATCGCTGACGCTGCGCAACAACGCAGCACTCGAGCAGATGAGCGAGGAGATACGGAAGTGTATCGAGCGAAAGCCGGTCGAAGCGCTTGCCATCGCCAACCTCGCCGCATCGATCGCCGAGACGCTTCCTGCCAACTCCTACCCGCTGGCAGTCATGGCCCAGATCCGGTCGACGGCGCTGCGCGACCGCGCCAATGCGCTCCGGTATCTCGGACGCCTCGACGAGGCATACCACTCGATCGAAATGGCCGAGGCGCGGCTGGGCGAATTCCCGGGCCTTGCCCACGACCGGGCCATCATCTGGCTGGTGAAAGCAATGATCCAGGGACAGATGGATCTCTTCGACGAAGCGGAACAGATGATCACCGCGGCCAGCGTCGCCTTTGCCGACGTCAACGACCTGCCGCGATTTTTTCAGGCCGGCCTCGTTTACGGGAACCTGCTCGGGCGGCAGAAGCGGTACAAGGACGCCCAACGCATCTTTGGCGATCTGCTCGACGTGGCCACCAGCACCGGCGATCAGGAGACCCAGGCGCGCCTTTTCAACAACCTCGGTCACTGCGCCATCTATCTCGACGACTACGCCCGCGCGAACATTCATTTCTCCGAGTCGATTGCGCGTTTCACGGACCTCGGGCTGCGCGCCGAAGTTCCGCGCACGAATCTCGGGGCCGCCCTCGTGCTCATCGGCAAGGGCCGTGTCGATTCCGGGCTGGCGCGGCTCGAAAACGCCCGCCACGCATTCATCGAATTGGGAATGATGGGAGAAGCCGGCCTCTGCGCACTGCGAATCATCGAGGTTTTGATCGACCGCGGCGACACAGGGAAGGCGCGCGCTTTGACCACCATCGTGATCGATGAATTCGAAGCGGCAGGGGTCGACGCCCGCGCCGTGCAAGCCGTGGCCAGCCTGCAATCATCCATCGACGTGGACGGTGCGACGGGAGAAACCGTGCGCACCGTCCACGAGTTTGTGCAGGGACTGACAACCGATCAGGCACAGGCCAGTTGATCGCTCGTTACGGTTTCGGCCACGACCACTCGTCCAGCCCGACGACGTGCCGGATGATCTTGATGATTTTCGAGCCGATCGAAGGCTGGGAGCCGTCTCTCGACGGGACCGCGTAAACATTCGAGGCGGCGAGAACGGCGATGAGCGAAGCAGTAGCAAGACCTTTGGATACACGACGCATAAGCCCTCCAGGTGTGTGCCCGGCCACGCGCCGGACGGTTTTTTCGGGAGAGCGCCCTCTTCTTCTAGCGTGACGAAAGTCCGGTTTTTGCTACCCCACCGTTGAGAAATATTTTGCACACCTCCAAGCGGACCGCCGAGCTCGCCGGGGAGACCTTTTCGTCGACCGTGGTGCGTGTTATCGTCTTGCCATTCCACAGAATCCAAAAGCTTCCGTCGTTCCAGCGCCCGCGATGTTCGAAGCACCGCCGATGGCCACTGAGTCGGCCCATGAGCCGCCACCGCCGGGGCCGCCGCCGTGTGTCATCGACGAGGAGCAGTTCGTCCAACTCTATGAAAAGAATATCGACGTTCTCATTGCCGTCGCCATTCGAAAATTTCAGGTGCCGGCTGACGACGCCGAGGCGCTCGCCCATGAGGTATTCATCTCGTATATCAAGCGAAAGGACGATATCCGCGACCTTCACAAGTGGCTGCTCGGCGCAATCTGCAATGCCAGCCGCTATTACTGGCGCCAGCATGGCCGCAATATCGAACAGCTCGACACGGAGCTCGCCGCGGAACGTCCGGATCCGGCATCGAGAGACATCCTGGAGGTCATGGCCTCGCGGATTGCGGCGGGCGAAGCGCTGGCCGGCCTTTCACCGCGCTATCAGCACATCCTTCGCCTTCGCTATTTCGAGGGCTACAGCATCAATGAGATCGCCGATCACCTCGGCGTGACGGCGAAATACACACAGAAGCTCGTAACGAAATGCCTGCGCCGCGCCGAGGAGGTTTTCAATGCCTCGGAACCGAGGAAGAAAACATGAAGCACTCGGACGATCTTGCGCACCTCGCCGAATGCACCGCCTGCCGCCAGCGGTTCACCGGCAATGTAGTAACGTTTGATTCCGCTGCCGCCGCACGCCGAAACCGCGAGGACGAATTCACCGCAACGGCAGCCCGGCTAGAACGCGAGCGCGATGCTTCGACGGATATCGTGGCGCGTTATCTCCGCGATACGCCCGCCGATGAATGGGCACGTCTCGCCGAGATGCCGGAGCTGCGGAACAACGCGGCATTGGAACAGATGAGCGAAGAGGTGCGGAGACGGCTGCACCGCACACCCCGCGAGGCACTGGCAATTGCCAATCTGTCGGCGTCGATCGCGGAATCGCTGCCTCCGAGTCAGTACCCGCCCGTCGTCCTCGCCCAGCTCCGCGCCAATGCCTGGAAGGACCGCGCAAGCACACTGCGCTATCTGGCGCGCTATGACGAAGCAATCGAAGCCGCGGAGCGCGGCGAAGAATCCCTGTCGTCGTTTGCCAGCCTCGAGCACGATCGGGCCATCGTGCGCCTTGTGAAAGGCATGGCTCTGGCACAACTGGAGCGATTCGACGAGGCCCATGCGGTTTTGTCCGAATGCAGAAGCGTGTTCCGCGACCACGATGACATCAAGCGGTATGTACAGGCGGGGCTGGCAGAGGCTAGCTCTCTATACGAGGCGAAACGATTCGACGTAGCGCACCAGCTTTGTCTCGACCTTCTCAAGGATGCAATTGCCGCGGGAGACATGGAGTCTCAAGCACGTCTTTACAACAATCTCGGCTACTGCGCGATTCGTCTCGAAGACTATGCCTCGGCAAACATCCGCTTTTCGGAGGCGGTTGCAAAGTTCACGGACCTCGGATTCACCGCTGAGGTGGCCCGCACGGAGCGTGGAGCCGGCCTCGTTCTCGTGGCGCGCGGCCAGGTCACGAGCGGCCTTGCGCACCTGCGTGAGGCACGCAGTGCCTTCAGCGAAGCCGGGATGATCGAGGACGCTGGTCTGTGCGCTCTCAACATCGCGGCGGTACTGGTCGAGCGCGGCGAACGCATGGAAGCTCGCGCACTCGCGCAGAACGTCATCGATGAATTCACCGCCGCGCGAATGAACGAGAGCGCGATCGCCGCCGTCATCAGTCTTCGTGATGCCCTGGACGTGGACGATGCGACGGCCGAAACCGTGTACACCGTCCACGCCCTTGTTGAGAGCCTGCGAGAAGGCTTTCACGACCCTGCGAATTGAGCCGCTCTTACGGATGTGGCCACGACATGTCGCCGGTGTCGAGCCCGATGACATGCTTGATGAGCCGAACGATTTTCTTTCCGAGCGATGGCTCCGAGCCATCTCTCGAAGGCATCGCGTAGATGTTCGAAGTGGTGAGCGCGATGAGAAGCGAAGCAACAGCTACAGCCTTGGAGACACGACGCATAAGCCCTCCGGCGAATGCCCGGCTACGCGCCGGGCGATGTTTTTCGGGAAGGCGCCCTCTCTCCTAGCGTGACGAAAGTGCTGTTCGTGCTACCCCATGGATGGGAAATATTTTGCGCACGGAAGGCGGCGGACCCGTCTGAATGACGACAGGGCGGAGAACTTACGTTCCCAGCAGCCGGCGGAAGAGAATCGCGCCAAGCGCGGCATCGTCCGCGTCGCGGTAAGGCGCCAGCAGTTCGATGACGATGGCGCGCGTCTCGCCGCTTTCCTGCGCTTCGCCGATCAGCGAAGCCACTACTCCGCCGAGCGCGCCGTTCATCAGGATTTCGAATGCACGCACCGCGGCGTCACGATCAGAAGCATCGTGTTGCGGCGGCGATTCGCGCCGGACGATCTCCGCCACCAGCGCTGCCTTTGAAGGCCATCGCCGGTAGATCGAAGATTTCGCGGTCCCGGCACGCCGCGCCACCTCATCGAGGCTCAGCTCCCGATAACCACCGTCACGGAGCATCGCCAGCGCGGCATCGAGAATCTCCGCATCGGCCTCAGCGCGACGAGGACGGCCGCGGCCGCGAGAGGGAGGGGGCTCAGACGTCATGAGGAGCTTCCCCGTTTGTGTTGAATGTTCAATGTTGAATGTTCAATGTGGAGTGTTGAATGAAGGAGGGACCGGCCTTTCATTCAACATTAAACATTGAACATTCAACATTCCGCATTCAACATTCGCTTTGAGCTTCAAATCGTCTGCCCGCTCGCCGGTGGGTAATCATCCGCGCGAACCAGGATCTCGCGCGGTTTCGATCCTTGCGACGGGCCGACGATCCCGTTTGCCTCCATGATCTCGACCAGGCGCGCGGCGCGGGAGTAGCCGAGCTTCAGGCGGCGCTGCAGGTACGACGCGCTTGCCTGTCCCGTCGACAGCACCACGCGCA
Organism: Thermoanaerobaculia bacterium; assembly: GCA_035569395.1. GTDB lineage: Bacteria > Acidobacteriota > Thermoanaerobaculia > Gp7-AA8 > Gp7-AA8 > JADGNZ01. The sequence goes on from DATMNC010000003.1 coordinate 83,625, forward strand.
CGGCGTCGTCGTACTTCGGATCGTCGAGGTACTCGATGCCGTCGGCCCCGTTCTTCTCTTCGCCGACCTTGGTGATCTCCTCGAGAAACTTCGGCTCGCCCTGATTCGCCTTCACGAAGTCGACGATCTGCACGATCTCTTTCTCCGACACGTAGGCGCCGTGGATGCGGCGGATGCGCGCCGTGCCCGGAGGGAGAAAGAGCATGTCGCCGTTGCCGAGCAGCTTCTCCGCCCCCTGCGTGTCGAGGATGGTGCGCGAATCGATCTTCGACGCCACCTGGTAACTGATGCGCGATGGAAAGTTCGCCTTGATCACGCCGGTGATCACGTCCACCGACGGCCGCTGCGTAGCGATGATGAGATGGATGCCGACCGCACGCGCCTTCTGCGCCAGGCGCGTCACCGAGTCCTCCACGTCCTTCGACGCCACCATCATCAGATCGGCGAATTCGTCGATGATGATGACGATGTACACCAGCGGCTCGGGAACCTTGACCGGCTGCCCTTCCGGCAGCTTCATGGCCCGGCGGTAGCCGTCGACGTCCTTGAGCAGGACGTTGTACTGATCGATGTTGCGGACGCCGCACTCGGCCAGGCAGCGGTAGCGGTTCTCCATCTCGTTCACCGCCCAGATCAGCGCGTTGGAGGCGAGCTTCGGGTCGGTGACGATCGGATGGAGCAGGTGTGGGATGTCCTCGTACATCTTCAGCTCGACCATCTTCGGATCGATCATCAGCATCCGAAGCTGCTTCGGCAGAGCTTTGTAGAGCAGCGAAACGATCATCGAATTGAGACCGACCGACTTTCCCGCGCCGGTGGCGCCCGCAACGAGCAGATGCGGCATGCGCGCGAGGTCGGTAACGATGGCGTCGCCGTGAATGTCCTTTCCGAGCGCCACGGTCAGCAGAGACTGCTGCTGGGTGAAGGCGTCGGTGTCAATGATGTCGCGCAGCGTGATCAGCTCGCGGCGCTTGTTCGGCACTTCGATGCCGACCGTCGACGAGCCGCTGATGCGCTCGATGCGGATCGATTCCGCCTTCAGCGCCAACGCCAGATCGTCGCCGAGATTGACGACTTTCGCGTACTTCACACCGGCCGAGGGTTTGAACTCGAAGGTCGTGACGACCGGACCAGGATGGTAGGCCGTCACCTCACCGTCGACGGAGAATTCGCGGCAGCGCTCTTCGATGAGACGGCCGATGTCGAGGAACTTCTTGTGGACATCGTCATTGACGGTATCCACTTTCGGCCCGGCCGTGAGCAGGTCGACCGGGGGAAGGAGATCGTGCGTAAGCCGCGTCTCGCGCTTGGGTGACGCTTCTCTCGTTTTGCGCGGCACAGGACGCGGCATCTGTGCTTTCGGCCGCGGCGCCCGGATGGATGGGGGGTCGTCGAGATAGAGCGGATCTTCGAATTCGCCATCGTCTGCGACCGCGACCGGCCGCGAGAATTGCGCCGCCTCGACCGTGTCGGCGTTCGCCGCGGCCCACAATGCAAACGGGTCGGGTGTCTCCTGCTTCGACAGCTCCTCGGCTGCTTTTCGCAGGTCTGCCTTCGTCACTTTGCGGATTTGAAACCTCCCCGCTCCCCGGACTTCCCTCACGATCGGACCGGCAGCCGGCAGCGGCGCATCGTTCTGCTTTGCCACGAGTCGCAGGGCCGGGCCGTCTTTGTCGAGATGCTTGCGGACGATGGCCGTCTTCATCTTCTCTTTGCGGCGGCGCTCGGTGAATCGGGCCCATTGCAGCGAGAAAGCGCGGCCGATGTCGACCAACTTGTGATGAAGGGCGACGAAGATTGCGGCGAGACTGATGCGCGTCGCCAGCAGCAGCCCGATCAGCATCGTCGTGACGAGGACGATGGTGGCGCCGATGCCGTTCAGGTTTGCCGAGGCGGCGTGATTGAGCTCCTGCCCGAGATAGCCGCCGGATGGGATCAACGCCCCACGCAGCCACACTTTGCCAAGGGCCAGGTCACAGAGCGGGGGAGCGGCGATGACCAGGATGACGAAGCCGATGGCCTTCGTCTGCAGATACTCGATCTCCCTGGCCGCGATGCGGTTCCAACCGACGATGAGCAGCGAACCGGGAAAAAGGAGCGAGGCAAAGCCGAAAAAGCCGACGAAGAGCCAGGCAATCGTGGCCCCGTAGTAGCCGATCCAGTTGGCGACGACGCTGTTGGTTGACGTATAGAACGCCGAGGAGTCGTCGGGGTGGTAGGTGAGAAGCGCGAGGGCGAGACAAATACCCGCCGCCAGGATGACAATCCCGATCAGCTCCCCTCCCCGTCTGCTCCTGGCAAATTGCAGAAGTTCCATCTCACACCCTACACGTTATCTGCAATTGTGAAGAGTAGCAGAAAAAGGAGTGGCGGGGTTGCGCGGTTTCGAGGTCCCGCGGCGTGAGATTGCCAGGTTGCAGGGTTACAGGGTTGCCGGGCTACCGGGTACTAAGTCGCGCGTCCGCGACGAGCAACCAGGCAACTCAGCAACCGCGAGACCTCATCATCAATAACCCGGCGGCTGATACGGCGTCGGGTTCCCAACTACGAACGTCCCCTGCATGCTGTTGTGGCCGGGACTGCACGTCGTGTTGGTGCAGTAGTACGAGTACGTTCCCTGGGTATTCGCGGAGAACGTAACGGTAACGGCAGCCGCGCCCGGAGTGAGCATGAGATCGGCCATTATGACGCCGTCCGGATCGAGTAGACGAAACCCGTGATTGCTGTCGAGCGCACTGACTTGGAACGAGATCGTATCGCCGGGCTTGAGAAGTCCTTGCGGAATCTGCGGCGAAATGGTGATGCTCGATGGGCTGCTTGTTGGTCCGCCGCGCTCCGTGACCACGAACACTTTGCCGGCCGGCGTCTGCGAGACCGGCACGCCGGTGTCTTCTGCCGCCGGGATGTAGGTCGGATCGGTGGTGCCGTTGTCGATGACGGAACCGTAGGCGACGATCGGCTTGTCGGAGGAGTAGCTGAGCCACGAGTCGCTCAGATCGGCGGTCAGCGGCACGTTATCGGCGTAGCCGCTCAATCCACCGGGGGCAATGACCCCGAACGGCAGCATGACGACCACGTGGTCATTCCCGACCTGAGCATTGTTCTTGTCGTACAGCCGCCACGTCACCGTCGCCGCAGTGGGGTTCGGGTTTGCGGCGCCAACGTTCGTCCGGAACGTTCCGGTCTGTCCGTTGCCGCCGCTATTCTGGAGTTGGATCATCACGCCCTTGGCCTTCGCGGTCGTCGCATCGACTCCGGCGACGAACTGACCCAGGGTTCCACCGCTCGTGACGGCGTAGATCTTCTGTGTGGCCACGAAGTCATCATCAGACTTGAGCCGGATTGCGCCGAGACCGCTGCTGTGAAAAAGCGACGTGACAACGTCGTTGTAGACCAGTTGTTGCCGCTTCAGCACCGTGATCGGCGCCAGCGCCTGCACGGCTGAGTTGTCAACGTTGCCGATCGGCAGGTACCAGGCCTGGATCTGAATGTCTTTCGTGGTCGACGGATTGAAGATGCGTGCATCGGTCCGGAAGGTACCGCCGGCTGTCGTACCCCCGATGCTCAGCCAGATCTCCTTCGCCGAGGCCATCGTGGCAAAGAGTGAAAAGGCGATGAGGGTGAGAAGACGTAAACGCATGAAACCTCCAAAATCTGATCGATTTTACATGGCTCATGTTGCAAAAGTGAGGCCGCGACACGGTCGTAACGAAAGTGTTCTCGCACTCGGCGGTCCGCGCAAAGCGTTGTCCGCCGTGACTTCCCATCCAGTGCGCCGAATTGCCTGTTCGGAAAAATGGCTGCCGTGCAGCCGGTAGAATCCGGCCATGACTGCCTATCCTCTCGAACCTGACGCCGCCGGCATGCACCGCCTCGTCGATGAGGCGATGCGCCGAATCGTCGCCCACATCGAATCACTTCCCTTCCAACCGGCCTCAAACGTTGACGGCGCCACCGATTTCGCCCGTACCTTGATCGAGCCCCTCCCGCGGGAAGGCGTTCCTTTCGAGCGGCTCCTCGACTTTCTGTTTGACGAGGCCATTCCTCGCTCGTTCAATGCGGCCGGCCCCGGCTACCTCGCCTTCATCCCGGGAGGTGGGGTTTTTCATGCGGCGGTGGCCGACCTGATCGCCGATGCGGTCAACCGTTACGTCGGTGTCTGCGCTGCGGCGCCCGCGCTGGTTCAGCTCGAGACGAATGTCGTCCGCTGGTTCTGCGAGATCGTCGGATATGGCGAAGGGAGCGGCGGGGTCCTGACCAGCGGCGGCTCGCTGGCGAATCTCACCGCGATCATCGCGGCGCGCCGCTCGATCCTCGGCGACGATTTCTCCCGCGCCACTCTCTACTGCGGCGACCAGACCCATCATGCCTTTCAGAAAGCGGCCATCCTGGCCGGCTTTCCGGCGGCGAACATCCGCGAGATTCCCAGCGATGCCATGTTCCGCGTCCGCCTCGATCTGCTCGCCGACGCCATCGTCCAGGACCGCGCCAACGGTTACACACCGTTCATGCTCTGCGGTAGCGCCGGCACTACGCCCACCGGTGCCGTCGACGATCTGGCCGCCCTCAGCAGGCTGGCACGCCAGGAATCCCTTTGGTTTCACGTCGACGGCGCTTACGGCGCGTTTTTCATGCTGACCGAGCGCGGCCGCGCGGCCATGCAAGGCATCAGCGAGGCCGACTCGATCATCCTCGATCCGCACAAGACGCTGTTCCTCCCTTTCGGCACGGGAGCGCTCCTGGTACGTGATGCGGCCGTGCTCAGGAGAACCTACAGCATGCACGCCGACTACCTTCCCCGGTTTCAGCAAGGCGACGATCTGATCGATTTCTGCGAGCTCTCCCCAGAGCTCTCGCGCGATTTCCGCGGCCTGCGCGTCTGGCTCCCGCTGAAGCTGTTCGGCATCGAGCCGTTTCGCCAGCAGCTCGACGAAAAGCTCGACCTGGCCGCCTGGGCAGCGGCGGAGCTGCACAAGATCGAGGGTGTCGAGGTAGACGCCGAGCCGCAGCTTTCGATCGTCGCCTTTCGCCTGGTGAAACCGGGCACCGATCCCGACACCCTCAATCGCGATCTCATCGCCCGCATCAACACCCGGCAACGAGTGATGCTGACTGGCGCGATAGTCGATGGACGCTTCGTGATCCGCATCTGCGTCGTTTCCCATCGCACGCATCGGGATCGGATGGAGATGTGTCTGGAGGATATTCGCGCGGCGGTGGATGAACTGCGCGCCTGACGGCGCGCGTTGTCTGCACGCTGACGCGCGCGTTGTCGGTTATCTGTGGCTTCGCCGCGTTTTCATTCAATGAACGGAGAAGACGCTCAGATCAGCTTCCTTGTGCGACGGGCCAGAACAAAGGTGTGCCCTGCCGCACCAGATTCTTCGCCAGGTCGCGATCGAAGGTCGCCACGGCATCGAACGAACCTTCACCGGCCGCCGCAGCGAGTATCGCGTCTCCCAGCGCGGGTATTGGGCGGGGCCAGCGCTCCAGAACCTGACTCCAGGCCACCTGGTCCGTTGAAACTACGCCCGGCATCGCCAGGAGATCGGCCACGTCTTCTGCTACGTCCGGCGGGTCCTCGTGGTAGAGCTGCGTGAGCACATAGATCATCTCCACGATGGTCATGCTGTGAAGCACCAGAATGTGCTCCTGCGCAACAGCCCCCCGAAACAGGTCAGCCGCCTCTTCGCGCTGGCGTGCATTCCGATCGGTCAGAAAGGAAATGAGCACGTTGGCATCGACGAGGATCTGCTTCATCGCCCCTTGATGCCCATGAGCCTTCTGACCTTGCGAACGTCTTCAACGGAGTCACCGGGACCCACCTTGATCCTTCCTTCCCGGCTGAGAAACGCAGGGCTGGCCGCACTGACCAGGACCCGGTCTCCAACGACCTCCCATTGCAGGACGTCGCTTGGTCCTACCGCGAGTTTCTTGCGAATCTCCCTCGGCACGGTGGTCTGATTCTTCACGGTGATCGTCGATTTGGTCACGGGAGATACTCCTTACCAAAATGGTAGATTCGGTAAGGAACGGAGTCAAGTATCCCAGCGCGCGGAATCACCAGATCGAGCACCTCTTCGACGCCTCGCGCACCATTTTGTCGCTGTCCTTGCAGTCATACGCCTTCCAGAACTCGGGCATGTTCTGCACCGTGCCGTTGACGCGGAAGGGGCCTTGCGCGTGCGGGTCGGTCAGGGCGCGGCGCGTCGCTTCCTGTGGGGACATGTTCTCGCCCCACACCTGCGCGAAACCGAGGAAGAATCGCTGCTCGGGGGAGAAGCCGTCGATCGTCTTGCGCTCTTTGCCTTCGAGCGACTTCTCGTAGGCGCGGAGAGCGATCGTGGCGCCGCCGAGGTCGGCCACCGATTCGCCGTTCACGAGCTTGCCCTGGATGTTGATCCCCGGGGCCACGTTGAACTCGTCGTACTCCTTGGCTACACAATCCGTTCGGGCCTGAAAGCTCTTCAGATCCTCGGGAGTGAACCAGTTACGGAGATTTCCCTCGGCGTCGTACTTCGCTCCCTGATCGTCGAAGCCGTGGGTCATCTCGTGACCGATGACCGTGCCGATGCCCCCGTAGTTGTAGGCGTCGTCCGCGTTCGGATCGAAGAACGGCGGCTGCAGGATTCCGGCGGGGAAGGTGATGTTGTTCTGCGGCGGGTTGTAGCTGGCGTTGACCGTCGGCGGCGTGAAGCCGCCCCATTCATTCGGATCGTCCGGATGGCCGATCCGCTCGATATTGTGGTGATAGGCCCACGCCCGCGCTGCCTGCGCGTTGGCGGCATACGAGGCCCGGCTGATCGTGAGCGCCGAGTAGTCGCGCCACTTGTCCGGATAGCCGATGCGCCGCCGGAACGCGGCCAGCTTGCCGAGCGCCGCGGCCTTCGTCTCCGGTCCCATCCAGGTCAGCGTCGGAATGTCCTCCCGCAGCGCCGAGACGAGATTGTCGATCAGCGAGCTCATTTTCGCTTTCGCTTCCGGCGTGAAGTTGCGGCGGACGTACTCCTGCCCGAGAAGCTGGCCGATGCTGAAGTCGGCGGCGCGGACGCAGCGCTTCCAACGCTCCAGCGGCTCCTTGGTTCCCGACAGGATGCGGCCACTGAAGTTGAAGTCTTCATCGACGAACGCCTTCGTCATCGTCGGGGCGGCGCCTTCGACGACCTGCCAGCGCAGGAGCGCTTTCCAATCGTCCATCGGCACTTCGGTGAGAAGCTGGCTCACGGTCTTGATGTACTTCGGCTGCGAGACGTTGAGCATGGTGGCGTTGACGCCGAGGTCGTGAAGATACGATGACCAGTCGACCGCCGGCGCCATCGACGCCAGCTCGGTAACGGGCGTCGGATGGTACGTGTTCTCGGGGAGGCGAAGCTCGACGCGCGGCAGTTGCGCGCTGGCCAGTTTGGTCTCCAGCGCAAGAATCTTCTGCGCATCCGTGCTGGCCTGATCGGTGCTCTCGCCCGAAAGCGCCAGCATCTTCGTGACGTGCTCGACGTACTGCTCCCGGATGGTCTTGAAACGCGGGTCATCGCGGAGGTAGTAACCGCGGTCCGGCAGGCCGAGCGAGCCGGTGCCGAGCGAGGCAATGATCATTTTGCTGTTCTTCTGATCGTTCTGGCCGCCGACCCGAAAGAGGGGCGCGAAGCCTTCCGTGTGGAGGCGATTGAGCTCGGTGATCAGCGAGGCCCTGTCGCTGATGCCGTTGATGCGCGCCAGCTCCGGCTCGATCGGGGTGATGCCCGCCGCTTCGACTCCCGCCTCGTTCATGCAGGCGGCGTAGAAATCGCCGACTTTCTGCTCGGCGCTTCCGGGCCTGGCATTGGTCATGGCCGCATCCTGATCGAGGATCGTGTGCAGGACATCGCGGTTGCGGTCGGCCAGCTCTTCGAAACGTCCGTAGCGCGAGTACTGCGCGGGCAGCGGATGCGTCTCCCGCCATTTGCCGACGGCGAAACGATAAAAATCGTCGCACGCCTTGACGCTGGTATCCATCGCCGAGAGGTCGAAGCCGTGCGGGGCGAAGAAGGCCGGAGCGCCGGCGACGGCTGTTGCAGCCGGAGCGGGAGCGGCGGTCTGCGATGATCCACATCCGATCACGAATACGGTCAGGACGATGACCGCGAAGGCGAGAGTACGGCGCATGTTTCCTCCCAAGGGGTCCGAAGTTGCGGCGGGATAGTACGCGGTTTCGCGGTTTCGCGGTTTCGCGGTCTCGCGGTCTCGCGGTTTCGCGGTTTCGCGGTGGGCGGTTGCTGGGTTGCTGGGTTGCTGGGTTGCTGGGTTGCTGGGTTGCTGGGAGTGATACACCAAGCAACTCTGCAACTTTGCAACCCCACCGCGAGACCCCGCGACCGCGAGACCCCGTAACCGCGCTACTTCCCCCGCACGACGGCGTTGATCGCCGCGAGAACCTTCAGCGCGCGCTTCGACGGCCCGCCGGTGGTGAGCTGGGACGGACCGTCGGTCATGATCGCTTTCTGGCCATGCTTCTGCCACCAGCGGCCGATGTAGAGCAACTCGCCGACTTTGCCGATCACCAGCTCGCCGGAGGAAGCGCGGCCGGTCTGGCGGAGCTCGACCACGAGGAGGTCGCCGTCATCGATGCCTTGTTCGCGCATCTTGTCGCCGCGGGCGCGGAAGACCACTTCGCCCTTTTCGAGGAGGGCGGGGGGCAGCGGAGCGGTCTCGCCTGAGAGCTCGACCACAGCTTCGCCCTGACGGATCTCTCCGGAGATCGGGATTCCCGGTGAGCCGCCATGATCGGCAACGGCGCCCGCCGCGCCGCGCCGGCGGCGGAGATCGATGCGCACCGTAGGCATCTTCGGAAAGTGAGCCACAAGTCCATGACCGTCGCCGTCGTTGTCCAGGAGGGTCTCGGCGCGGGCCAGAAGAGACTGGGTGCGGAAGGCATCGGCGTGCGCCTCGCGGATGGTGTCGGCCAGAAGGGGCATGTTGACCGCGTTGGATGAGGAGTGAGACGTCCGGACCGTCAGTTCGCCGAGGTTGATCTCGGAAAGCTCGAGGACAGCGGCAACCTTTTGCAGGACATTGATGGAGACATTGGCCCCCTTTTCGAGCGCGGCGAGGTGCCTGCGGCTCACATCGGCGAGCCGAGCCAGGCGGGCCTGTGTGAGGCCTCGCTTGATTCTGGTGGAGCGTACGATTTCTCCGAGCATGATCGAATTAGTAACGTATAAGTTACTAGATTCCGGCAATGTAAGCAACTAACGACGGTTGCTACCGCCCGAGACCTCGGAGGGTTTGCACACCCTCAAATCGCCGGCCCGGGCGGTTGCGAAGCCGCCGCTGCCGACACAGACTCGCATAAGGGGTGACGAAACCGGGGATTTCCACCCCTCGTGGACCACAAATAGTTTGACCGGGAAAAAGGAACATCGGGAGATGATTGCTCAGGAACGAAGGCACGAAGGCAGGATTTTGCGCTTTGAATGCCAGAATTGACCGGTTTCTGCTCCCGCCGTCCGCCCGTACGCATTGACACCTATACTGCATCTTGATAAGATCTATATATTGCACATGCCGACACGACTCGAGCAGTACTTGAAAAGCCGCGGGATCAAACCGGCACACCTCGCACGCGAATCGGGGTACAGCCGCCAGCACCTCTTGCGGATCCGAATGGGACGGATGGAACCGACACGCCGCTGCATCGCCGCAATCGTCGCGGCCTGCCGGCGTCTGGCACATGAGCCGGTACGGGCCAACGAACTGTTCGATCTGGAAGAAGAGGAGCGCTAGGCCGCAAACCGGTGCGGAATCCTGCACGTTTCGCTACGCCGCGTAGACACTACGACGTAGCGAACGAAGACGCGAATAGGAGACAATTTACCGAAGTCACGTTTGAGGGTCGGTCTACAGTCTGGAGAGTCGTAACGGCGGGTCTCGGGGTAGCGCGGTCTCGCGGTGCGAAACGCCCTGCGATTGATCGCCGAGCGAAGCACCCCGAGACCGCGAGACCCCGCAACCCCGCAACCCCCTCCCCTCACTCCCCACCAATCGGCGGCCCCGGCGGAACTTCCGGCAACTTCGGTTGCGTCCGCGGCTGATCGGGACGGGCCAGGAACCGTTCGATGTCGTCACGAAGGGCGTGCCGGTGCGCGAGCTCGGCGTTGTCTTGAATGCCGGCGTCGCCCAGCTTCGCGGCGAACCGCCGCAACCCTTCGCTCGCTTCGGCGCGCACCTGCGAATCGGCATCGCGATTTGCGGCGAGATCCATGAGGCGCGTCGCGGTAAGACGAGCCGCCGCTCGCGTGATCGCACCTCGGTAACCGCCCTCGCGGCGCGTGACCGCGGCGATGACACCGTCGACGACCTCGTTGAAATCGGGATTGGCGGCATCTTCGGCGTGGAACTGCACCAGCCGGGCGGCACGGCGCGCATCGAGGAGCGCGGCCAGCGTGATGTCGGCCGACGACATCGCCGCGCTGACAGGATCGAAGGCCGGCGTCGTGCGATGCTCGAACAGCTCCGTATTGCTGGTGACGTCGACGTTGCCGCGCGGAGGGATCAGACTGATGATACGAAGCGGGATTTCGAGAAATTCAGGATCCAGCGTCGATAGAACGGCGGTGAGGGCCTCGCGCTGCGCGGCGGCGGAGAGAATGCGGCGTGTCGGCGTCGGAACGAGCCCTCCTTCCTCCTTCACGCTGTAGGTGTAATCGAGACCACCGATCGACTTGGCCGCCGCTTCGAGCTGGTAGCGGTGGTGAAGGTAAAGCGGCACGAGCATCTCTTCCAGCTCAGTCAGCGGCGTTCCCACCGGAATGTTGCGCAGCCCGAATTGCGACAGCGCGATGCGCCGCACCTCGATCTCATGGCGCAGCATGGCCACGTTGTCGCCGGGCGAATCCCACACCGATGCCGAGGGATGGGCGGCACTGACCGGGCGCGACTCCGGATCGGTGATGAAGAGCGGCGCTTCGCGGACGATGCGGTCGAGCTCGCGCTCTTCTGTCCCCGGGGCGAACTGCGCGTACGCGTAGCGGATCACCCACTTGTCGTACGAACCGATGCCGGTGGCGTACGCCTCCGACAGGTCGAGCTTTCCGTCGGTGATCTTCACGTACGGTGACGGATAGTCCATGACCGATGCCCGGCCGTAGCTCGAAGCGGCCATGTTGTGATCGAGGCCGAGCGTATGGCCGGTCTCATGCGCGGCGAGCTGGCGGATGCGCGCCAGCGCCATCATCGCCGGCGACGTCGCCGGATCGAGCGCGGAGAGTGCACGGTCGTGCATCTCATCGAATTGCGGCACCAAACCCTCGGCGATCATCACGTCCTGGCGGATGCGCAACGACCCGAGCGTGACGTTCCCCTTGAGAATCTCGCCGGTGCGCGGATCGATGACCGCGGCGCCGTACGACCACCCCCGCTGCGCGCGATGAACCCAGTTGATCATGTTGTAGCGGAGGTCCATCGGATCGGCATCCGGCGGGAGGACCTTGACCTGGAAGGCATTGCGGAAACCGGCGGCTTCGAAGGCCTGGCTCCACCACGAAGCTCCCTCGATGAGCGCGCTGCGGATCGGCTCCGGAGCGCCGGCGTCGACGTAGTAGACGATCGGCTCCACCGGCTCGGAAACCGCGGCGGCCGGATCTTTCTTGATCAACCGATGCCGCGCGATCCACTGCTTCTCGATCGGTCCGGTGAACGGGCTGGCGTAGTCGAAGAAGTCGACGCTGAAGACACCGACGCGCGGATCGGCGCGCCGCGGCGTGTAGCCCGGCGGTGGAAGGGACACGAGCGAGTGATGCTCTCGGACGGTGACGCTGTCGGCGATCGGTGTAACGCCGCTGACGTAGTTGCCAGGCCTCTCGCTGGTCTGGAATGTCAGGATCGCTTCCACTTCGGTGTTGCGCGGAAAGGCTTTCGTGCGTGGCAGGTAGATGGCGCTGCGGTTCCTGTCGAGCGCGTAACTCCCCTGCTGCGTCTGGCGAAGGGCGCGCGTGACGCCTTGCTGATCGCTGAGAAAAAAGTCGGTGGCATCGACCAGGACGGACGTCGCGTCGCTTGCTTCCACTTTGAATGACCACATCACCGACCTGGCAAAGGAGTCGGCGACCGCGCGCCGCTCCGCCTCGTCGCTGCTGAGAGCGCGGAAGCGATAGTTCGTGGCCGTCATCAGCACCTTCGGGCCGACGCGGTCGAAGGTGACGATCTGCGTCTGACCTAGCAGGCCGCGGTCGAGCCCGATCGGATTCGAGCCAATGCCGGCCGGGAGCGAAGACTGATACAGCAGCTCTTCGCCGAAGCGGGAGATCTGCATGAACAGCTTGCCGTTTTCGGCATCCCAGAACAACGGAATGTAGCCGTCGAGCTTATGGAGTTTAGCGGTCTTCGATTCGATGGCCGTTTTTTCGGCTGTCGGCAGTGGTGCTGTCGTTGTCGTGCAGGCGGCGAGAAGGAGTAGCGCTGCGGCGAGGCGTTTCATGAAGAAGAATCTTGTCACGCGAAGACGCGAAGGCGCGAAGAAAAGCCGTTACTTCTTCGCGTCTTCGCGCCTTCGCGTGAGCTAAGAACGGGCGATTCTCTCGACGCCCTTCATATATGGCCGCAGCGCCTCCGGCACCCGCACCGACCCATCCTCATTCTGGTAATTCTCGAGGATGGCCACCAGCGTTCTACCGATCGGGAGGCCCGATCCGTTCAACGTATGGACGAAGCCGCTCTTCTTCTCCGCCGTGCGATAGCGGATGTTGGCGCGCCGCGCCTGGAAGTCGAGGAAGTTCGAGCAGGAGCTGATCTCGCGGTACGTCTCCTGACCCGGCAACCACACTTCCAGATCGTAGGTCTTCGCCGCGGTGAACCCCATATCCCCCGTCGAGAGTGTCACGACGCGATAATGCAGACCGAGCGCCTGCAGCACCGCCTCGGCATCAGCAGTCAGCTTTTCGTGCTCGACCCATGACGTCTCCGGCGTTGTGAATTTCACGATCTCAACTTTCTCGAACTGGTGCTGGCGGATCAGGCCGCGCGTGTCTTTCCCATACGATCCCGCTTCGCTGCGGAAACAAGGTGAATAGGCGGTGTATAGGCGCGGCAGCGTCGCCGCCTCGAGAATCTCGTCCCGATGAAGATTCGTGACCGGGACCTCGGCGGTCGGAATCAGGTAGTAGTCGCGGTCCGTCAGCTTGAAGAGATCCTCCTCGAACTTCGGCAGGTTGCCCGTGCCGCGGAGCGAATCGGCGTTGACCATGAACGGAGGGACGACCTCGACGTAACCCTGCTGCTCGTGAACGTCGAGCATGAAGTTGATCAATGCGCGATTGAGCTTCGCCCCTGCTCCGAAGAGGAAGGAGAAACGGGCTCCGGTGATCTTCGTGGCGCGCTCGAAGTCGAGGATGCCTAGCGCTTCGCCGATGTCCCAATGCGCTTTCGGCGTAAAGGAAAACGCCGGCCTGGCGCCCCACATGCGCTCGACGCGGTTGTGCGTTTCGTCGGGACCGACGGGGACCGATTCATGCGGAACGTTGGGGAAGTAGAGCTCGACGTTGCGAAGGTCGCCTTCGATTCCGGCGAGACTCTCGTCGAGACGTTTGATCTCATCGCTGGCGCCCTTCGTCGCCTCGATCTGTGCGCTGGCGTCCTGTTTGTTCTTCTTGAGATTCGCGATCTCATGCGTGGCCGTGTTGCGCTGCGCTTTCAGCGCTTCGACTTGGGCGATCGTGCGGCGGCGTTCGGCGTCGAGATCGAGGAAACGCTCCAGGTCGACGTTCGCACCGCGATTCTTCAGTGCGATGCGGTAGGCGTCCGCATGTTCGCGGAGGTATTCGCGGGAAATCATGGCGGGGGATTCTACGGCATCAGTGTCGCGCGGCGCGCGAACGGACAGGCGATGCCATCGCCGGGATCGGATCCGTCAGATCGCCGGTGATCACCAGCGCGTAGCTCTGCCGCGCACCGAAGCCGAGGTGGGACGCCGTCACCGAGATCGTGTAGAGACCGGCGGATGGTGGATCGATCGAGACCACTTCCACATTGTTGCGGCGATCGGGCTGACCGGGATGAAGCGACTCATTGCCGAGGAGCGTCGCGCCGGTGGGATCGGTGACGCGAAGATCGAGGTCGTTCACCAGTTCGGAAGTCGGATCGGAGACGCCGCGCGGCGTACCAGCCGGATCGGTCCAGACCAGCACGACTTTCAGCGGCGCGTTCGTCGAGGCATTCAGGTGCAGCGTGGCCGTCTCGCCTTGCGCGAGCCCCAGCATCAGAGGCACATCGACGACGCGCGTGCGGGCGCGGTCGCCGGGAAAGTAGAGCGCATCGTCGAGCACCGGGAAACCGAAACCCTGGTCGTAGGACGGGACTGGCTTCGCGGGAGCAACACCGACGTTGTAAATCCAGTTGTTCGGTACCGCGCGCGCGGCGGCGATCAGCGTTGCCTTCAGCAGCGCCGCGCTCGGAACGAAGGCGTTCGACGGCGTGGCCACGCCGGTCGGATAGAACCCATCAGTAAAGTATTGGCGCACCAGCGCCGCCTCGCCTGCCACCGACGGCGCGGACCACGACGTCCCCGCCTGCGTGCTCGTGGGGCATGCGTGCGTGGTGATGTTGCCGTCGCTGTCGGCGGCCAGCACGACCGCCGGCGCGACGAGATCGGGCTTGATACGGCCGTCGCGTGTCGGGCCGATGAGCGAGAACGGTGACAGAACATCGTCGAACCGGTTGGAGTAACGCGTCCCCCCCACCTGCAGCGTGTTCTTCGCGCAGCCGGGAGCAGCCAGCGAGCTGGCGGGAGGCGGAGAGTTGCTCGAATAGTTGCCAGTATCGAAGATAACGAGCATGTCCGGATGCGACCAGACGAAGGCGTCGACATCGCGGGCGCCGGCGGAGTAGTTCGCCGTCGGCGCCGGTAACGGCGACGGCGTCCCCTGACGGTCGCCCCAGGAGTTCGAATGGATGCGCGCTCCCTGCGTGTACGCCTGCTCGAGGATCGGCGTCAGGTTGACCGGACAGCCGAAGCCGGGGCGCTGGCTGCAGTTGTCGCCGCCGATGAATCCGCCATCCTGCACGATCAGCTTCGCGCCGGGCGCGATGCCGTCCGCGGCATCGTCGAAGACGAGCGGCGTGTGGCTGTCGGCGGCAGCGACCGCGGCGGCAAGCGTGCCGTGCTGGGCGTTGTCGTAGGCGGTGGGGCTGCTCGGGTCGTCACAGCCGAAGGCATTGGGAAACTGATCGCACGAGTAGAGAAAATCGTAGGCGATCACCTTACGGCGGTTGGTGTCGACGTTCGACGAATTCAGCCCCCCCTGCGGCGAGCCGGTGTTGATCGGCGGCGGCGATCCATCCGGCTCGGCGAAGTAGCAGCTATCCCAATCGAGACCGGTATCGAGGATGGCGATGATCTGCCGCTGGCCGTAGATGCCGTGATCGAACAGTGGCGTCGCCCCCGAGCCCCATCCCGACTGGACGGAACGAAAGGAGATGTTGTCGGCGTACGCCGCGGACGCGATAAGGAGTAGCGCCGCAAATAACTTGCGCATCGGCGAACGAAACGAGCGAGGGCGCTCCCATCATTCCGATCAACGTATGACCGGTTGTCGGTTGTCGGGAGGCTAAAACGCAGAAGGAGGTACCGAACAACCGACAACCGACAACCGACAACCATGATGAACGTGCTCGAAGGCGAACGAGGTGGCTAAGCCGTCGCGCTCATCTCGGCCAAGGCCATCTCCAGCGCCGCGGTCTTGAGCTGCTCCTGCTCGGAAAGATACTCGATGGAGGCCTGACGCGTGGCCGCCGAGGCCATCTCTCGTTGCCCGAAAATACAGGACCAGATCAGGAAGACGTCCTCGAAGGCCACCCATCCTGCGTGCTCGAGGAAGCGCCACCATTCCGGATTGCTCACGCCGTAGACCGATTCCGGCCAGTAGATGCCGCGAAGGAAATGATCGGCGGCGACGACGACTGTGGCCGTGATGATGACCTGCCAGTCGAGATAAAACGCCAGGAAGGCCAGCGAGCCGAACACGTGAAAGTGAGTCTCGATGCGGCCGCCGGTCAGATGGATCAGCAGCGCCGAGGCGAGCATCTGCGAGGCTGCAATGACATGACGCGTCAGCGTGGTACCGGGGCGAAGGAACGCGAGCAGGACCGGCAGGATCGTGATGCCCGCACCGCCGAGGATGGCCACCCACACGTGCATGTGCAGCACGTGCTCCTTCCCCTCCCACGCGTACGGCGAGACGACGATTGCGGCAATGATGCTGGCGATCCATTGCACGATCAGCAGCACCGCGAACATTCGGTCTACCTTGGCACGGCGGATGTCGGTCTGAGCCTTGTGGATCTCTGCGGCGCGTGCGGCGACCATGTCACTCATCTTCGTTCTCCTCTGCTGACAATCGAACAGCCGAACACCGGATGCGTCCCTTTTCCACTCTCTCCGTTAGCGATGTGGATGACGTCAGCACGCCCGCTGTTCAGACCGGCGTGTCCGCGCAACATCGTGATGCCGCCTTCGAATCGAAGGGTTCCGCCGGCATCGTAGAGAAAGGTTTGTCCCGACGTGAACGTGCCGAAGCGTTTCGCTTCCCGCCCATCCTCGTCGACGACGACATGCGTGCCACGTAGCCGCGTCGCCGCGTCATAGATATCCGTCTTCTCCCATCCTGCTTTCATCTGTCGCGGACGGTAGACGACGACATAGGTGCGCATTACGCGCGGCGATTTCTCGATGACCGCCTGCAATTCCAGCAGGCTGGCCCGCGTGCAGGAGCATTGCGGATGGACGAGCATGACCAGCGTCGGCGCGTCGTGATTGCGAACGAGGCTGCTTTCGGCGGGCCAGCTCTTCGGCGCCGAGGCCTCACGTCCGGGCGTGGCTTCAAAGCGGCGGATGGCGCGAGCCGCCGCGCCTACGGTTCCCACCCAGATCGCGGCGGCGACGATGATCGATGCGGTGACGATGACGGAGCGTGTTCTCATTTCTTTCTGATGGCCTCGAGGGGAGAGATCGGTTGGTTGTCTTTCTCGAACTTGATCCTTCCATGCGTGAGCAGCTCGATGCGCTCACCGAGGGGAATGCCGTAGAACTCGGGGGGTGCCACTCTCGACACACGTCCGTCCGGGTAGCTGATCGTCGCCCAATCAAAATTCATCGGCGTGGACCTCTCTCTGTCTCGGGGAAAAATGCATTCTAGTGCAAGTTATTGTCACCGTATGGCTTAGGTAATGACTGGCGTCTTGAAGGCACGGAGACAACCGCCAACCGGCAACGGCGAAGCCCCTATCATTGATGACTACCTTGCGTATCCTTCTCCTCGCCATCGCCGCCCTCGTTGGTCCCGCGCTGAACGCGGCGGTCTACGTCCCCGACAACACTTGCGCAACGTGTCATGCATCGAAATACGCGTCGTACCAGGGCGTGGGGATGGCGCAGTCGATGCGGCGGCCGCGTGCCGAGGTGATGATCGAAGACTTCCGCAACGGGCACTTCTTTCATCAACCGTCGCAGAGTCACTTCGAGATGAGCTGGAAGGATGGGAAGCTGCTCTTCCGGCGGTACCAGATCGACGCCGGCGGGCAACGGATCAATTTCATCGAACAGCCGGTCGACTGGATCCTGGGATCGGGTCATCGCTCGCGCGTCTATCTCTATCGCACGCCGAGCGGTGAGATGTTTCAGCTTCCGATCGCCTGGTACACGCAGGACCACGCCTGGGGGATGGCCCCCGGCTATGACCGCGCCGACAACGACGGCCTTACGCGGCCGGTCCGCCGCGAATGTCTCTTCTGCCACAACGCCTATCCCGATGTACCGGCGGGGAGCGACGCGCATTGGATGCCGCAGCGCTATCCGGTGGCGCTCCCCGAGGGGACGGGATGCCAGCGATGTCACGGTCCGGGCGGCGACCACGTGCGAATGGCCATGAGCGGAGAGAGCGACGCCGAGGTGCGGGCTGCCATCGTCAATCCGTCGCGCTTGCCGCCGGCGCTGCGCGACGCGGTCTGCTTTCAATGTCATCTGCAGCCGGCTGTGGCCATGATCGGCGTGCGCCGGTTCGATCGCGGCGACTACTCCTTCCGCCCTCGTGAAGCGCTCGGCAGTTACATCCTCCATGTCGACATCGACGAGCCGGGACGTCCGTCCGCGCAGCGCTTCGAGATCAACCATCACGCCTATCGCCTTCGGCAGAGCCTCTGCTACATAAAGGGCGGGATCACCTGCATCTCCTGCCACGATCCGCATCAGCCGTTGAAGAAAGATCCCCGCCTTGCCAACGTCGTTTCCGTCTGCCTGGGCTGTCATCAGCGGCACACTGAATCGAACGACTGCGTGAAATGCCACATGCCGGCGCGAAGAGCTCAGGACGTCGTGCACGTGGTCATGACCGATCACCGTATCCAGCGCCACCCGCCGCCGGGCGATCCGACCGCGCCGCTGGCCGAGCATGAGTCGCATATCGACGACGTCCGCTTTCTTGATCGCGCCGAAGTGCCGGAGGGTCCGCTCGGCGAGGTCTATCGCGCCGTCACCATCCTTCGGGCCATGCCTCGCAACGATGCTGCTACAGATTTTCTGAGCAGACATCTCGATGTGACGCCGTCGATCGTTCCCCGTCTCGATCTCATCGCCGCGCAGTTGCAACAGCGGCACTTCCAAATCGCTCTCGATCTGATCGGCGCCCTCGGCGACGCGGCCATCCGCGATCCGCGTCTGCGCGACTGGCTAGGGACCGCCGAAGTCGGCGTCGGATCGACGGCCGGCGGACTGGCCGATCTACACGCGGCCATGGAGGCCGACCCGGAGATCCCGGAGTATCAATTCAATTTCGCCGCGATCCTCCATCGCACCGGCCGCGACGCGGAAGCCTTGCCTCCGCTGACGCGTGCTGTCGAATTGCGTCCGAACTTCACCGCCGCCTGGATCATGCGCGCCGAAACCTTCACCGCCCTCGGCCGCCGCGACGAAGCGATAGCCGACCTCCGCCGCGCCCTAGCAGTCGATCCCCGGCAGTCCCGCGCCTACGCGATGCTGGTTACCCTGCTGAAAGAATCCGATCAGCCCGCCGAGGCGGAGCGCTGGCGGAAGCAGGGGGAGATGGTGAAGTAGGCAACAGCCCTCGAGCGATTCACAGGCCATCGCCGCGGAGAGCGGGCGTCTCGCCTGCTCCCGACGGGCGTCCTCGCCCGGCGGGGGTTTCCGTGCGAGCTCGCGGCTTGCGGCAAGGTTAACGGAACTGTGGCGTCTCTTTTCGCAATCCATGGCGTCTCACGGAAACCACCGCCGGGCGAAGACGCCCGTCGGGAGCAGGCAAGATGCCTGCTCTCCGAGGCACAGCGGCACGTATCCCCCGAAATGTAACATCGCCTGACCCACCCGAAGCCTATACTGACGCTCCGGTCAGTTTTCTGTTCACTGGAGTCAGATGGCTACGACAAAGGGTGAGATCGTCGAGCAGTTCCGCTGCCAGTCCATTCGTGAGGCGGCCATGCGCGTGGTCTCCCGAAAAGGGTACGACCACGTCACCGTCCAGGACATCGCCGACGAAGCGGGCGTAGCCAAGGGGACCGTCTACCTCTACTTCAAGTCCCGCGAAGACGTGCTCGAGAAGACCATGTCCTTCTCTTTCGAGGAGTTTCACATCCTCATCCGCGAAGCCATCGGGCGCGGCACGACCTTTCGCGAGCGCGTCGAACAGGTCGTCCAGGCGCAGCTCGCGTACTTCGAGCAGAAGCAGGAGTTCTTCCGCCTCTACCTGGCCATGGCTGAGCCGCTCGGGGAGCGGCGTCTGCGCAAACACACCTCGTACCGGACGCACATCGCCCAGCTCGTGTCGATGGTGGAGATGGCCGTCGAAAAGGATGAAGTCCGGGCGCAGCCCCCGGAACGGATCGCCATCGCCCTCGCCTCCGTCGTCCGCGACATCGGCCTGCAGCGAATGGCCGAGAAGAACAAACGGCCCATCGCTGAAGACATCGAATTCGTCCGCGACTTCATCTGCCGCGGCATTGCCACACCCGAGGAGAAATCAACATGAAACGATCCGCCGCCGCCCTGCTCATGATCCTCTCGCTGGGCGCCATCGCCTGCGGCAAATCGGAAGCGGCCAAGACCGCCGCCCCTCCACCCGCCGTCATCGTCAGCCAGGTGATCCAGCGCGATGAGCCGATCTATCGAGAATGGATCGGCACGACGGAAGGGGACGTCAACGCCGAGATCCGTCCGCGGGTGGACGGCTATCTTCTGCGGCGTGTCTACACCGAGGGAAGCTTCGTTCATCAGGGCCAGGAGCTGTTCGAGATCGACGCCCGTCAGATGCAGGCGCAGTTGCAGCAGGCCGAGGCCAATCTGGCGCAGGCGCAGTCTGGCCTGACCAAAGCCGACCGCGACGTGGCCCGCTTCGAGCCGTTGGCCGCGCAGAAGGCCGTCAGCCAGCAGGAGCTCGACAACGCCCGCTCCGCGCAGACCGCGGCGCGCGCCAGCGTCGGCGCATTGAACGCGGCCGTCGAACAGGCCCGCCTCAACCTCTCCTGGACCCACGTCACCTCCCCGATCAGCGGCATCGCCGGCATCGCCCAGGCGCAGGTCGGCAACCTCGTCAGTCCCCAGACCGTGCTGGCTACCGTCTCGCGCCTCGACCCCATTCGCGTGCTCTACCAGATGAGCGAGCAGGAGTACCTGCAGTTTCAGAACGATCCGGCCATGCGCAACGCCCCGCTGGATCTCGTGCTCTCCGACGGCAGCACCTTCCCGCAGAAAGGCCACCTGTTGCTCACCGGCCGCGAGGTCGACGTCAAGACCGGCACCATCGCCGCCATCGGGACCTTTCCGAATCCAGGCAACCGGCTCCGCCCCGGCCAGTACGCCAAGATCCGCGCGGCGACCGAGATCCGCCGCGGCGCCATCCTTGTACCGCAGCGCGCCGTCAACGAGATGCAGGGCGGATATCAGGTCGCGGTCGTCGATAACGCCAACGTGGCCCGGATCCGCAGTGTGCAAGCCGGTCCGCGGCTCGGCAGCCTTTGGCTCATCGATCAGGGCCTGAAACCCGGCGACCGGGTCGTCGTCGAAGGGTTTTTCCGCGTGAAGACGGGCATGACGGTGACGCCGAGCGAAGCACCGGCCTCCGGCGCCGCGGGAGCACGGTAAGCAGCCATGGCTCGCTTCTTCATCAATCGACCCATCGTCGCCATCGTCATCTCGATCGTGACCGTCCTCGGCGGACTGATCGCGCTGTTCGGCCTTCCCATCGAGCAGTTCCCCGACATCGTTCCGCCCCTCATCCAGATCCAGACCTCCTACCCAGGGGCCGATGCCCAGACCATCGAGCAGTCGGTGGCCACGCCGATCGAGCAGCAGATGAACGGCGTTGAGGACATGCTCTACCTGCAGTCCGTCAACGCCAACGACGGCACGATGACCGTGCGCGTCACCTATGACGTCGGTACCGACCGCAACACCGATCAGGTCAACTCGCAGAACCGCGTATCGCAGGCGCTGCCGAATCTTCCGCCCGAGGTCAATCAGTTCGGGATCACCTACCGGAAGACGCAGGGCACGCCGCTGATTCTGGTCTCGCTTTACTCACCCAGGAACACCTACGACGGTCTCTTCCTCGGCAACTACGCGCTCATCAACATCAACGATGCCATCTACCGCGTCCCCGGCGTCGGGCAGGTGGTGAACTTCGGCGCGGCCGAGTATGCGATGCGCATCTGGCTCAATCCCGATCAGATGGCCAAGCTCGGACTCACGGTCGGCGATATCCGGCAGGCCGTTCAGGCGCAAAGCACCGTCAATCCGGCGGGGCAGATCGGCGCGGAGCCGGCGCCGAAAGGACAGGAGTTCACCTACGCGGTCCGGGCCGTCGGCCGCCTCGTCACCCCCGAACAGTTCGAGAACGTGGTGGTGCGGCTCAATCCCGACGGCTCGATGGTGAAGGTCAAAGACGTCGCCCGTGTCGAGCTCGGCGGACTTACCTACAAACAGATCGGACGGCTTAACGGAAAGCCCGCCTCGATCATCGGCGTCTTCCAGGCTCCGGGCTCGAATGCGTTGGCGGTGGCCAAGGCCGTACGCGCCACCATGCTGACGCTGAAGGAGCGCTTCCCCGAGGACATGGATTACGCCGTGTCGGTCGACAACACCGCCGCCGTGACGGAGGGCATCAAGGAGATATCGACGACCCTGGTCGAGGCGATGCTGCTGGTCATCCTTGTCGTCTTCCTCTTCCTGCAGAATTGGCGGGCCACGATGATTCCGCTGGTGGCCGTGCCGGTCTCGCTCATCGGCACGTTCGCCGTCTTCCCCCTCCTCGGCTTCTCGATCAACACCCTTTCGCTGTTCGGACTGGTGCTGGCAATCGGCCTGGTCGTCGACGATGCCATCGTCGTCGTGGAGGCGGTCGAGCATCACATCGAGGAAGGGATGGCTCCTCGGGCGGCCACGCTGCAGGCGATGAAGGAAGTCTCCGGCCCGGTCGTAGCGATTGCCATGATCCTCTCCTCGGTTTTTCTGCCGGTGGCCTTCATGGGCGGGATTCAGGGCCGACTGAACAAGCAGTTCGCCGTGACCATCGCCGTCTCCGTTCTCATCTCCGCCTTTAACGCGCTCAGCGTCTCGCCCGCCCTTTCGGCGCTCCTTCTCCGTCCACGCACTGCCTCGCGCGGCCTGCTGTCCCGCTTCTTCGGCGGCTTCAATCGGGTATTCGAGCGGGCCACGCGCGGCTACGTCAGCGTGTCGTCGCTGCTGATCCGCAAAGCCATCCTGGCCGTGGCGATCCTGCTCGGCTTCGCTCTTCTGGCGGGCTTGACCGGCAAGAAGGTGCCGACGAGCTTCCTGCCGCAGGAGGACAACGGCTCCTTCTACCTCGACGTACGGCTCCCCGACGCCTCCTCGCTGCAGCGGACGGACGCCGTCTGCCTCAAGGTCGAGAAGATCCTCGCCGGGACCAAAGGGGTTCGCTACTACACCACCGTGGCCGGCTTCAGTCTCCTCTCCTACATTTCGGCGTCCTACAACGGCTTCTATTTCATCTCGCTGCAGCCGTGGCGCGACCGCGAAGAAGGGGGGCTCACGGCCGAAGCGCTGGTGGCGAAGCTCAATCAGAGGTTCAAGGCGGAGATCCCGGAGGCGACTGTCTTTGCCTTCCAGCCGCCGGCCATTCCCGGCCTGGGAGCCGCCGGCGGCTTCTCCCTCTGGCTGCAGGACCGCAGCGGCGGCACGCCGCAGTTCCTTAGCGACAACGTACAGAAGTTCCTCGAAGCGGCGCGCAAACGGCCGGAGCTGCTGAACGTCAACAGCAGCTACCGCGCGCAAGTGCCGCAGATGTTCGTCGACGTCGACCGCGACAAAGCGCTCAAGCAGGGCGTGCCGGTGGCCAGTATCTACGACACGCTGCAAACGCTGCTGGGCGGTTCGTTCGTCAATCAGTTCAACCGCTTCGGCCGCCAGTGGCGCGTCTTCATGCAGGCCGAAGCGCAAAACCGCCTCACCCCCGCGGACGTCGGCCGCTTCTATGTCCGAAACAACGATGGCACCATGGTCCCGCTATCGGCGTTGACGACGCTGCGATCCACCTCGGGGCCCGAATACACACAGCACTTCAACCTCTATCGCGCCGCTCAGGTCGTAGGCGCGGCGGCGCCGGGCTATAGCTCCGGACAGGCCATGGCTGCGCTCGAGGAGGTGGCCGCGCAGACGCTGCCGCGCGAGATGGGCTACGAGTGGTCGGATCTGTCGTATCAGGAGAAGCGCGCCTCCGGCACATCGGGACGTATATTTGCCCTGTCGCTGGTCTTCGTCTTCCTCATCCTGGCGGCGCTCTATGAGAGCTGGTCGCTGCCGCTCAGCGTTCTGCTCTCCGTCCCCGTGGCCATCTTCGGCGGCTTTCTCGGACTGCTGCTGCGCAAGTACGACTTCGACGTCTATGGCCAGATCGGCCTGGTGGTGCTGATCGGACTGGCCGCGAAGAATGCCATCCTCATCGTCGAGTTCGCGAAGGCGGAGTTCGAGAGAAGTGGCGATCTCGTCAACGCCGCATTGCACGGCGCGCGACTGCGGCTCCGGCCTATTCTCATGACGTCGTTCGCCTTCATCCTCGGCTGCGTGCCGCTCTGGCTGGCCTCGGGGGCCGGCGCGGCGTCGCGACGCATTCTCGGCACAGTCGTCGTCTCCGGCATGCTCACCGCCACGCTGCTGGCCATCTTCCTCATCCCCGTGCTCTACGTCATCGTCGAGCGGCTGGCGCGCTCGGAGAAGAAGCTGGAGGCGCGGCTCGCCCGCCGCGAACCGATCGCCGAGGAGGCGCACTCGTGAAGCGCGCCATCATCATTCTGATGACAACCGCGGCGCTGGCCGGCTGCAAGACTGTCGGGCCGAACTACCAACGGCCGCCGGTGGCGATCCCCGATCAGTTCTATGGCGCGAACGGAACGCCGTCTGCCGCGTCGCTCGCCGATGCGCCGTGGTTCGACGTCTTCGGCGATCCGACCTTGCGCGCGCTCATCGATGAAGCGCTGCGCAACGGCTACGACGCCCGCATCGCCGCCGCACGCGTCGAGGAGGCCCGCGCGCGATTCGGCATCGTGAACGCCGACCGCTATCCGACAGTCGGATACGAAATCAACCCGACACGGCAGCGCGTCGGTGGCGACGGAACGACCATCCTCATCGCCGGCGCCGGCATCTCCTGGGAAGCCGACTTGTGGGGCCGCATCCGGCGCTCGAACGAGGCAGGCCGCGCCTCCTACCTGGCCTCGGAAGAGGGACGGCGGGCGGCACTGCTGGCGCTGACGTCCGAGGTAGCCACCGCCTACTTCGATCTTCGCGAGCTCGATGCGGAGCTCGACATCGCCCGCCGGTCGACGAAAGCGTTTCAGGAGACCTACGACCTCTTCGACCGCCAACTGCAGGGCGGGACGGCGTCGGGTCTCGAGACCTCGCGCGCCGAGGCGCTGCTGGCGAATGAATCGGCCAACATCCCGCTGCTCGAGCAACAGATCGTGGCGCAGGAGAATCGGATCAACCTCCTCCTCGGCCGCGTCCCGGGACCGATCGCCCGAGGCGCGCCGCTGTCAGAACTTCCGGCGCCGGCCACCGTTCCCGCGGGCCTGCCGTCCGCACTGTTGCTGCGGCGTCCCGATCTCCGTGCAGCGGAACAGCAATTGATCGCCGCCAACGCCAACATCGGCGTCGCCGAGGCCGCCTTTTATCCGACGCTGACACTCACCGGGTTGCTCGGAGGACAGAGCAGCGACCTGGCCAACATCGTCGGTCACGGCATCGCCTGGTCGATTGGCGCCGACCTCCTCGGCCCCATCTTCAACGCCGGACGGCTTCGCAACCAGCAACGCGTCGCCGTCGCCCAATTCGAACAGGCGCGCCTGCAGTACGAGCAGGACGTCACCAACGCGCTGGGAGAAGTGTCGACGTCGATCGTGGCCATGGACCGCCTCGCCGCCGCCGAGCACGAGCGCGAACGCGCCCTCCGCGCCAACCAGGAGGCCGTCCGCCTCGTCAACCTCCGCTACGCCTCCGGCCTCTCCGCCTACTTCGAAGTGCTCGACGCCATGGAGCAACTCCTGGCCGCCGAAAACAACGTCGCCCGCACCCGCCGCGACCGTCTGGTAGCGCTCGTCCAGTTCTACCGCGCCCTCGGCGGCGGCTGGCAGGCGGAGCCGGCGAAGTAACGAGCGCGGAAGCGCGACAGCGCTTGCGCTCCGGAGCGCTGGCGTCTCGGCGCTGCGGTGGTTACCAACAAATGTCTGGAGTCTTGCCGGGTCGGGGCGAGACGCCAGCGCTCCCGACTACAATCCAACAATCCAACCTTTCAAAGGAGCGTCTATGACCGCCTATCGCCGGTTGCTCATGGTCCTCGGTTTCATCCTCCTCGCCTCGACGCTTTTCGCAGACGAGGGCATCGTTCGGCGCAACGTCCACCTTCGCCAGTCACCATCGACGAAAGCCAAATCGCTGCGGGTGCTCCTCCCCGAAGACGAAGTGGAGGTGCTCGATCCCATGCAGAAGGACGGCTTCCTTCATATACAGACTGAAGATGGACTGCAGGGCTGGGCCTATGCGCGATTCATCCGTTCCGAGCCCCCGGCCGGCCAGTTGCTTCCCGAGGCAGCCGCAAAGGAAACAGCGGCGGCCACGGCGATCTCCGAGGATTGGCAGAAGCCCGAGCCAAGGACCGGCAACTTCAAATTGGACGGCGAGACGTGCGGTCCCACAGGAAGCGGTGACAAGCGCGATCACGGCACGAACCGGCTCAAAAACCGCACCGACATCCCCTCCTCGTATCACGACGTGACGTGGCGGGCCATCGCCGAGCTCCCCTACCCGGCGAAGGCACCGAAGAGCCGCGAACAGTACTCCGCGGACATGCTCGCCCCGATCACCAAAGTCGAGGGAGCTCCCGTGCAGACCGTCGGCTACATCGTGGCCATCAAGCCCCAGAGATCGAACAGCGAGTCATGCAACTGCGCATGGCATGGCGAAGACGCCACCGACTGGCACATCGCTCTGACCGAGTTCCCCGGCGACGGAGAGAAGACCAGCATCGTCGTCGAGCCGACCCCCCGCATCAAGATCAAGCACCCCAAATGGACGAAGAAAAACCTCGAGCCATGGCTGAACGAAGACCTCCCCGTCCGCATCAGCGGCTGGCTCCTCTTCGACCCCCAACACGCCAACCACCTCAACAAGTACCGCAGCACGCTCTGGGAGATCCACCCGGTCACCAAGATCGAAGTCTGGGACGACGTGACCGACCAATGGGAGAACATCGACGACCTGGAGGTCAAGAAGGCGGGGAAGTGACCTATGCGGTACTCCTTATTTTAGAAAATGGCACTTTCCTAAAATAAGGAGCTCCCTTATTTCACAAAACTAAAATAAGAGCGCGAAGCGCGCTCAGGAGCGCTGGCGTCTCGCCGGCTGGCCTGGGGGGCGTCTCGCCCCCGAGGCTGCGAACTCACGCCAAAGAACCTCTTCACGGCGCCTTTGATTCGAAGCGAACCAATGTGCACTTTGAGACGAGGACAAGAGCTCGCTCGATTTGCGCCGCTTTCTGAAGGCGCTCATCCGCCGCGTTGACCGGCCATCCGACGATGTTTGCATGCAGCAGAGGGGGTTCATCGGGAATGACGTCGAGCCTCGCTTCGCGGACGACGGCAGCCTTGCAGATCGCAGCCCCGTGAACGTTGGCGGTCGATCCGATTTGTTCACGACCGATTTGCAGCAGACGGTCGCGCGGTTCGGCCTCGTGGCGAAAGACCGACGTGGTCATCGCTTCTTTCGGGTTGGGCAGGAAGGCCACCGGCTTCACGTTCGTCGCATTGAAATACGAGGATGACCGGAGGAATCGCGCCAGCGATTCTGCGTCGCCGACAACCTCAGGCAGCCCGGACGGCAGCATTCCCCATCGCCTCGCGGATTCGCTCGAGAATAAGTGGTGGAATCCTTTCTCCGTCGAACCGCGCAACCGCATGTCCCTGATCGGTCCCATCCAGCCAGGCAAGAGCCAGTCTGTCGCTCGCGCCCACGCTGATTGAAAACATGCAGCTTCGGGAGTAGATCCAGTCGAGTGAAATCGACCCGTCTGGTTCCGGTGCCACTCCCGGCATGGGAAACCCAAAAGGCAGCGCGAAGATAAACGCCCTAGCCTGATCAACCGCAGGCATCGACACCGGATCAGCGCCCTCGCCATTCCAGTCTGCCTCGCCATGCTCAGCCGCGACCGCCAGAATCTCGGAAACGGCCGATGTCTTCGGTCCGAACAACGCAATCGACTGCTGCATCGACTCCATCGCCGCCGAGACCGATCTGCGAATGGTCTCCGCCTCCGGCGAGACCGCGGTCTCGTCGCCGACCGCGGCGTTCAGGCTCGCGTAATCCGGGGGGATGCTCGTCATCGAAATAGGTTCAGGCATCGTTCAGTCAGACTGCTCCAGAAAATGGCGTACGCCGTGTAACCCAAAGCACGGATCGTCGCCTCTATATTCTCCCATACCTGCGGATCGGCGGAGCCACGATGGCTGCCGGCGATGTCGAAGATCACCGGCAACGGTTGCTCCTCACGCCGCCAGATCTCTTTTTCCTGTTCGTTGATAACCATCCGGACCTTGACCTCGTGCCCCGTGGCATCCTCGATCGCCGAGTATTCATTCAGAACAGCGGTGAATTTCAGCGAGACTTCCTCGGGCAATTTCGAGCCGAGATACAGATAGTCGCTGAGATCGACGATGCCCTCGCCGGCTGGAAGGAAAATGCGATTGATGTATCGCAGCCCGATGCGGCGGATCGTCACGGGCTCGGCCAGTTCGACGAAGATCTGCCATGTCCGTTTGATCTCCGGGAGGTATTCATCGAGACTCAGGTACGGAGCGAGACGGTTGAACGAGAAGCCGCCTCGCCTGACCTGTACGAGTTGATGCTCACCAAGAAACTGAAACGCGTCGGTCGCCTCCCGGACATTGAGCTTTGGACGGGAGCTTCCCGCGAGGAGCTCGCTCGACGGCTGACGGAGCCGCCGGCCAAAGCCGGGATATTGATCCGCGAAACGTGCCTTCGCGCGCGACTCCAGGTCCGCAAATACGATATCCGGCGGCAGATCGCAATCGATATCCACCACCGCTTCGACAATCGGCGACCGTGCCAACGCAACCCGCTCTTCCGTGCTCATACCCGGAACACCGTCAATCACCTCGCTACAAGGGTAACGCGACTTCCTGCCGAAAGAGATCAGGCAGCGCGTCAAACTGGAACGAATGGTTCCTTTTCCTCCCGTGGTTGCCAGGATCTCGATCGCGTTAGCAGCTGTCACATACGAGAGCCGGTGTCCACGGGAGCGCTGGCGTCTCGCCGGCTG
>DATMNC010000004.1:0-39810 GCA_035569395.1 Thermoanaerobaculia bacterium
AGAACTTCCTCCAGGCCGGGGACTATCCGAACGTCTACCTGACCAATGTACTGAACACCTACTACTCACATTCGGGGGCGCCGATCCAGGGAAGCGCGCTAGTCGCGCTGGTCGAGCCCGGTACCAATAACCCTGCCTTCATCGCCGTCAACGGTCTCTCACCTACCGGCGTGGCCGGCACGACCTTTATCGCCAAATGGTCGTTCCTCTCGCTGATCCAGAGCTTCCTGAACGGCGGTCTTTATACGGACGCGGTCTCGGTGCCGGTCACGGCGAAGCATGTGCGCCAGGTACCGCGTGTCGTCATTACCAATCCAAACCAGAATACGGATCTGAAGCAAAAGACCTCCATCACGATCGGATGGGATACGACATGGTTCCGCTGGGACGGGCAGCCATATACAAGCGACCCGAAGTACGCGAGCTGGGTGGAATCGTTGACGATGAAGTACGCCGTCATCTACAGCCCGAGCAACGGCTTCGCCGACCCCAAGAACGGCAATCCGACCGGTTGGTTCTACGTCTCGGACAATACGGTTGCCACGCCCGGCGTGAAGCCGAACACCGCCCATGAGGTCGCGGTAGTCATCTCCGCCGCGACGACAAGCTCCTCCGTGACCTGGAACACGCCGCCGGCCACCTTCCCGCAAGGCAACTATCTGATTCGCGTCGAAGGCTACCGGGAAGGATGGGCGTTACACTATTCCTTCCACCAGTACCGCGCGTTCTTCCAGAGATAACGATCATGACGAAACAGAGATATAGACGACAGCGCGGCGTCACTCTCATGGAGATGATGGTCGTCGTGGCCATCTTCTCCGTGGTTTTCATCATCTCGTACTCGTTGCTGGAGGACACGGTCAAGACGAGCCTTTTCCTGGAAGAGCATAACGATCTGCCGGTATACGGGCAGAGCGCCGTCAACACCATCCAGCGGGAGCTGCTGCAGACGCGCACCGTCTTCGAAGGGACGCCCACCAGTTTCGGACCGGGGTACTATTCCGCCCTGACCTTCCCAGCGAGCTATCCATTGCTCGCCGGCAGCCAGTTGCCGGTGCTTAATCCGACCGGCAACCTCGTCCCCGACACCGCCACGCGATACACCGGGAACGTTCTGTTCATCGCACGGCAACTTCCGCCGGCCGTCATCACCGGGCTTTCCATCGGATGCGCGACCGGGGCGTCGGCGAATTGTTCGCTGGCCATCGATCGCTACCAGTTCGAAGTTTTCTACCTCACGAAGGTGACCGGCGCCCAGAATTTCGCCTCGACCGGCTACTACATCGACATCATCCAGGCCAAGAGCGTCATCTACGCCGACTACTCGCAGTTGAACCAATGGGTAAGCCTCGGACCGAGTTCCACGGACAAGAATTCGGTGGCCTCGAAGTTGAGCACTTACAAGGATCCGTTCACCAACGTCTCCCAGGCCACCACCAAGGCCTGGAATTCCAGCGTCGCGGCGCCATCGGCGTTCTACGACATCACCGCCTCACTTGGCTTCAACACGATTGCCAGTCCGGCAATCGCGCTCCCCACCGTGGTGAAGCTTGTACCGGGACTTTCCGGCGGCCGTGTCAGCGGCAAGATGGCCTACACGGTTGGGTTCCGTCCCTCCGCGGCAAGGTTCAACCTGGCGACCGACGTCACCCAAGCCGATGGAACGATTCTGGTCAAGGACCCGATCCCCAAGTATGCCGTTTTCGACTCCACGGTGCCGCTTTTTCCTTCCGGTTTGGAGTTCCTCATGGTCGGACCGGCCGGATCACGCCGCATCCTCAGCCGCGTCGTGATCATGGCCAACTGGGTCGGGCATATCGATTCGAAAGAGACGCAGGTCATCACCTCGGGATCGTCCTAGCGGCAATACCGGCGCCGTCGCGTGAAAAACAGGCGACGGCGCCAAGGTTTTTGACGGCTCCAGCCCGCCGCCGAACGATGCAACTCATTCTCCTGCTGTAGCTTGCCCAAAATCCTTCTTCCGCTCTTCCCTTTGCAGAGCACCTCCTCGCAAACCGCAGGAGGAATGGGATGGAGCCGAAGAAATGGTCCCGGGGAATGACGTTTATCGAATGCACCGTCACGGTGGCGATCATGGGCATTCTGTTGTTGTGCGTCACACCTGCGCTCGACAACATGTTCCGCCGGTGCGTGCTGGCAACGTGCGCCGAACGGGTACGGCAACAGATGGTGCGCGCGCAAAGCACGGCCGCTGCGCTCTCGAGAAACTGCGGCGTCTACTACTTCCAGCAGGACGGCCAGTGGATGTACGCGATCTATACGGACGAGAACGGCAACGGCGTGTTGCGAAGCGAGATCGTCAAGGGAACCGACCGTCGCATTGAAGGGCCTACCCCTTTGATTGACGCTGCGGCACCGATCCGTGTCGGCATCGGTGACGGCTTTACCGATCCCGATACTCTGAACGCCTTTCCCCCCGGGAGCTCGCCCATTGAGTTCAACAGCTCCTTCATCTGCTCGTTTTCGCAGACCGGCTCAGGCACCCCCGGCTCGATATATCTCACCGACGGCGGCAACCTCGGAGTGGCTGTTCGCAGCTCGGGCTCCGAGGGTACCCTGCACAAGCTCTTCTATGCCGGGAAAGGACAGAAGTGGGTTGAGAGATAAGACGGAATGCGATGGGAATGTGGCCATCCACGAGGCTCGTTAGATCCAGTACTTTCGATGAGGAGATCCCAGCCGATGCGACGTACCGGAATCGTGGTGCTTGCTGTGTGTGCGCTGTTCACCATCAATGCCGTCGCGGGGGATACGAAGGCCGCCAGCCAAACGAAGCCAGCCAACGCGACGAAGGCTGCCAGTCCGGCCGCTCTGACGGAAGACGTTACCGTGAGCCCGAACGACTCGCCGCTCGTGCGAGCCGCGAAGATCGGTCTTCAGGCACGGATGCATCCGAAGTCGCGCATCGTCATCGACTCGACGAATCTCGTCGTGAGTCACCGGTCCGAAACGGCTGCCGCGGCAACCACGGTACCCGCTGCTGTCGCGCCGGGTGACCGGGGCCGCTCCTGGCAATCCGGTAACTCCGGCGACGCCTCCGCCATCGCTGCAAACGAGCAGAGGGGGCGCGACCAGGTAGCTGCCACCGAACAGGCCCGTCAGACAGGCCTTCGTCAGGAGCAGGAGTACATGGCATCCCAGGAGCTGGAGCCGTACGCCGAGGTCATCGACGATCACGTGGAGAAGCGCCTCACGGAGATTCCGGCCGAGATGAAGCAGAAACCTCCGATGTAGCCGCAGCGGAACGAACCCTTCCAACCAAAGAGGCACAGAGGACACAGATTCTCTCTGTGTTGAGTTCTTCCGATCAGAGATAGCGGCGGGGGCTCGGAAACCCAGACGTCCCGTCCGCGGGAACCCGGGCATCAAACGCGCCGGGGGTTGCCGGAGCGGCCTTGATTTCGGTAATGACTGGTGTCGTGAGCACGATGTCGGCACCTTCCGGCGGGCGCTTCTTCTGCGATTTCTTCGCGTACAGGTCGTGGTCGGCCGCGGCCAGGAGGTCCTTCACATTCGCGTGCGGCACGAGCGCCGAGCAAGCGACGCCGATGGTCACGCCGATCTGCAGGGTCGTTTCGCCGCCGGCCTGCCACTGAAGCTGGGAGAGCTCGGCGGCCAGGCGCTCGGCCACCGCGGCGGTCTCCTCGACTGTCAGATTGAGCGCGAGCAGGACGAACTCGTCGCCGCCGTAGCGGGCGATCACGTCGCCGCTCCGGGTGTGCCCGAGAAACAGCGCCCCAATATCTTTCAGCACCAGGTCGCCCATCAGGTGTCCGAACCGGTCGTTGATCATCTTGAAGTCATCGATGTCGAACAGAACGACGGCGATGGTCTCCCCCGCCGCCAGATGACGTCCGGCCTGTTCGAAGAAGAATCGGCGTGTGGCCACTTTGGTCAATTCGTCATGGTTGGCGATGTCGCGCCACTCCCGCGCATTGGCGTCGAGCACCCGCTGTCGGGCCAGGATCCGCCGGGCCGCGGCCACTTTCGCCGTCACCTCGACCTCCGTGCACCCCTTGGCCAGAAAGTCGTCATATCCGAGGGTGAGGGCGGTTACTTTGACGGAGAGCTTGTCGTGCGCGGTCAGCATCAACGCGTAGACGTCCCTGATCTCCGGCTCGGCGCGGACGTCGGCGATCAGCTCCAGGCCATCCTTTCGCGGCATCTCGAAATCAGCGATGAGCAGATCGAATCCGCCCTCCCGCAGCGCCACGAGCGCCTCTATGCCGTCGGCCGCGGTGGCAGCGAACAGGCCGAGCTTCCGGACGATCGATGCCAACCAGACGCGGAAGTTCTCGTCATCCTCGACGATGAGCACGCGGATCGGATCCTCGAGCGAATCGGGAGGGGAGTCACTTCGTCGGCGGAGGGGCGGGTTCACGTGGTTTGGAGAAACATTCAAGTTAGGAGCCATCCCTGTCCGCCGGCGTGATCCCCGTCACATGGCGGCGGCGCGCGCTACATCAGGCACGGCAATGGAATCGTGAGGAAATCACGGAATCCGCCCCCACCTCACCCCGTTGTAAGCACCCTGCCCGCCTCGGAACGTTTTTCCGGTGTGAACCGTCGTAAAGGCAGGCCCGAGATCAATGCCCGAATTCATCGTACGAGTTGGAACGCCTGACGGAACGATCGCCGAGCGCCACGTGCAGGCGCTCAGCGCCCGCGCCGCCGAGGATGACCTGCGCCAGCAGGGGATGCACGTCTTCGAGGCCAAGCGCGGAAGCGTCCGTTTGCGAGACCTCCTGCCCCGCGGCAGGAAAATCATTTCGACGGAGATGTTCCTGCTCTTCAACCAGGAGCTCCTGGCCCTGGTCAAGGCGGGCCTGCCGATCCTGCAATCGTTCGACATCATGCTCGAGCGGCAGAAGAACCTGCGTTTCAAGGAAGTGCTGGCCGACGTCCGCGAGAAACTGAAGTCGGGCATCGCCCTCTCCGACGCCTTCGCCTCGTACGGCGACGCCTTTCCGGCCATCTACTCGACCTCGCTGCGCGCCGGCGAGCGCTCCGGCGACCTCGAGGGCGTATTGCGCCGCTTTCTCCGCTACCAGAAGATCATCGTCAATCTTCGCAAGCGGGTCATCGGCGCGCTCATCTACCCGACTATTCTGATCATTCTGTCGATCGCCATGGTCTTCGTCATGCTGATCAAGGTCATCCCAAAGTTCGCCGAGTTTTACGAGGGGTTCGGCGCGCAATTGCCGTGGTTCACGACCTTCATGATCGGCGTCTCGAAGACGCTGAATACGAACCTCCCCATCGTCCTGGTCGTGGGAGTGGGCGGTTTCATCCTCTTCCGGCGCTGGATCACTACCGGCGGCCGCACCACATGGGATCAGCTTAAGCTGCGGATCCCGCTGGCTGGCGGCATCCTGCACCGCTTCGCCATCATGCAGTTCACGCAATCGCTGGGCACGCTTCTGGCTGGCGGGACGCCGATGGTCCCGGCTATCGAGATCGCCTCCCAGTCGGTCACTAACCAGTCGATCTCGACGAAGATCTTCGGCATCGTACAGAACGTGCGCGAGGGGGAGCCACTGTGGCGCTCGCTTGAAAACACCAAGGCCATGAGCGATCTGGCGGTCGAAATGATCAAAGTCGGCGAGTCCACCGGGGCGCTGACGGAAATGCTCGGAAATGTAAGCGAGTTCTACGACGAGGAGATCGAATCGAGACTGACGCGGATGGTGTCGGCGATCGAGCCGATCATTCTTGTTTTCATGGGCGTCGTCATCGCCATTCTGCTCTACGCGTTCTATCTCCCCCTGTTCCAGCTCAGCAACGTCGCGCAATAAGAGACCATTCATGGCCGCCGATCCACGCACGATTCTCTACAAGAATGCCGACCCGACCGGCGAGTCCGCGCGCGCGCAGCGGATGGCCGAGCAGTACGGCTTCGATTACGTCAACCTGGAGCACTTCCAGGTCGATCACCAGCTCTTCAAGGACATCCCCCTCGAGCTGATGATCCGCTACCAGTTCCTGCCGGAGAAGCGCGAGAACGGCCATATCGCCGTCGTGGTCGGTGATCCAACGGACGTGCTGAAGCTCGACGAGCTGGAGCTGCTGCTCGGCGCGCCTCTCAAAGTCAAAGTGGCCTCCCCCGCGGCCATCCGCGACAAGCTGCAGAAGTCGGAGTCGACCCAGCGCGTGCTCGATGAAGCCACCGAGGGCTTCCGCATGACGCTCGTCGGCGAGGATGAAGAAGGCGAAGAGACGCTGACGATCGACTCGATCACACAGCAGGAATCGTCGCCGATCATCAAGCTGGTCGACTCCATCGTCTTCAACGCCATCCAGCGCCGGGCCTCGGATATCCACATCGAGACCCGCGACAACGAAGTCGTGGTCAAGTACCGCATCGACGGTGTGCTTTACGAGGCGCTCGAGCCGATTGACAAGCGCCACCACAGCACGATCATTTCGCGCATCAAGGTCATGTCCGAGCTCGACATTGCCGAGAAGCGTGTGCCGCAGGACGGCCGCTTCAAGCTGCGGATCACCGGGCGCACCATCGACTTCCGCGTCTCCATCGTTCCCACCGCGCACGGCGAGGACTCGGTCATCCGTATTCTCGACAAGGAGTCGATGAACTCCGACTTCAAGAGCCTGCGCCTCGACGTCCTCGGCTTCGATGACGAGATGCTGCTGAAGTTCCGCAAGTTCATCAAAGAGCCGTACGGCATGGTGCTCGTCACCGGTCCTACCGGTTCGGGCAAGACCACTACGCTCTATGCCGCGCTCTCCGAGATTCAGACCTCGGAAGACAAGATCATCACCATCGAAGACCCGGTCGAGTATCAGCTTCGCGGCATCACCCAGATCCCGGTCAACGAGAAGAAGGGACTGACCTTCGCGCGCGGCCTTCGGGCCATCCTGCGCCACGACCCCGACAAGGTCATGGTCGGCGAGATCCGCGACGAAGAGACGGCCGCCATCGCCGTACAGTCCGCCCTCACCGGCCACCTCGTTTTCACCACCGTCCACGCAAACAACGTGGTCGACGTCCTCGGGCGCTTTCTCAACATGAAGGTCGATCTCTACAACTTCGTCTCCGCCCTCAACTGCGTCCTGGCCCAGCGGCTGGTGCGCAAGATCTGCGACTCCTGCCGGCACGAGGTCACCTATCCCGATTCCTTCATCATCGAATCGGGCCTCGATGCGAAAGAGTTCCACGGAACGAAATTCTGGGAAGGCTCCGGTTGCATCGACTGCAACGGCACCGGTTTTCATGGCCGCGCCGCGATCTCAGAACTTCTCGACCTCTCCGACCGTATCCGGACCATGATTCTGGACCGCCGTCCCGCTTCGGAGATCAAGAAAGCGGCGAAAGAAGAAGGAATGCTGTTCCTCCGCGAATCAGCGCTCCGGAAAGTTATGGCGGGGCAGACCACGTTGCGCGAGATCAACAAGGTCACCTTCGTGGAGTGATATGGCCCGTTCCTTCCCACCTGACGTCGTCGTCCTCGACAGCGATTCTCTGATCCACGCCCGTGTGGGCCGTGGGCGCAGAGCGATGCAAATTCTGCAGGCCAAGAGCTACGTCCTTCGCGACGACGTCTTCGCGCCGGGTGTAGTGACACCGCAGCTTCAGAACGAGGCCGTATTTGCCGAGGTGCTGCGCCGCATGAAGCTCGAAACAGGAAAATGGGACAAGGTCTCGATCCTTCTTCCCGATTCCTGGTTCCGCATGAACATCGTCGAGTTGCAGGCGCTGCCGGAGCGCGCGCACGAAGCAGCCGAGGTGATCCGCTGGAGCCTGCGCCGGACCATGCCGATCGATCCGTCGGCGTTGCGGATGTCGTACGAGGTGCTCAGCCGGACGCCGCCGCGGATCCTGGCGGTCACCGCTGTAGAAGCGACGATTGCGGCCATCGAGCGGCTCTTCGAAGCGGCCGGCATCGAGGTCATCCTGATCGAGCCGGCGGGACTCAACATCTGGAACGCCGTCACCGCGGGCGAACCTGCCACCACGCGCGACCGCATCTTCTTCTATATCCGCGAGCACGACTTCACCACGGCCCTCTTCCGAGGGGCGATGCCGCTTTTCATCCGCTCGCGCAACCTCAACGGCGAACGGACGCTCCAGCAGGAGATCAAACTCTCCGCGACGTACCTGCGCGACACTCTGCAGACGACGTCGGTGGAGAAGTGCTACGTCGCCGGCAACGGCGTCAACGGCGAGGTCACCAGTGCCATCACCGTCGAATTCTCGGCGCCGGTAGTGAAGGTCGCCCTTCGCGACGTGGCCGAACAGACCTCGGGTGGCGATGCTGCCGCGTATGAAGCGGAACTGGCCGCGGCTACAGGAGTCTTCACAGGGTGAAACCGATCCATCTCAACCTCGCTTCGCGGCCCTTCCGCGACTACCGGCCGGTCTACGGGGTCGTCGTGGTCATGGCGCTGCTGACGGCGTTTCTGGCCCTCAACAACGTCGACACGTTCCTTCGCTACCGCACGGAGACGAAGACGACACGGGCGGACATCGACAAGCTTGAACAGCAGATCGCCGACGAACAGCACAAGACCGACACGCTCTCGCAGCGACTCAAAGGGATCGATCTCAAGCTCCTGGCTTCGCAGACGGAGTTCGCGAACACGCAGCTCGCCGAGCGCGCCTTCTCCTGGAGCGAGTTGCTCGACCGCCTGGAGCGGGTATTGCCGTCCGACGTCAGGCTCCAGTCGGTGACGCCTTCCTTCGCCAAGGACGGGTTGGTCCATCTCTCCCTGGCCTGTATCACCAAGACCGGCGACGGCCTCACCGCGACGATCAACCGGTTCAACGGCGACCCGCGCTTCGCGAACGCGTTCCCCACCATTCAGACGATCAACGGCGGCGAGTACCACATCGCGCTTGGGGTCGACTACCGTCCGTCGATCGCCAGGAGGGTTGAATGATCTGGCGCGAGAAGCGAATCCTCCTGATCGTTCTCGGCCTGCTGCTGTTGGCGAATACGATCTTCTTTTTCACGTACCGCGTGCAGTACGTCAGCCGGCTTCAGGACCTCGACGCGCGGCAGGCGCAGACTGCTGCCCGTCTGGATCAGGCCCGCCACACGCGCATTACCACCGAACAGCAGCTCGCAGCGTACAAGAAAGTGCAGAGCGACCTTCAGGTTCTCTATAACGAGCGCTGGTCGACGGCCCTGCTGCGGTTGACGTCGCTGATCGACGAGGTCAGGCGGCTCGCCGCGGCCAGCCACCTCGAGCCGCCCAGCTATCAATTCACGGCCGGCGAGACAAAGAGCTCCACCGTCGTCAGCAACACCAAGGGATCGATCGGCACCACCACGGTCGAGATCGCATTCACCGTGCAGGGGACGTATGAGCAGGTGCGCCGTCTCATCAATATGCTGGAGCTCTCCGATCAGTTCGTGATCATCGACGGAATCAGTCTCGCCAGCAACCCGACGGCATCCGGCGACAAGACGCTGACGCTCAACATTCGACTCAAGACCTTGTTCCGCGATGTGCGCACCAGCGCGCCCTCAGCGAGCAAACAGTTGTGATGGACTGGATGAACTGGAAAACCTGGACGACGATCGGCGTGATCCTCATCGCAATCTTTGCGATTTACGCGTTCGCGAATTCGCACGGCGGCGATGAGCAGCCTCCTGCGCCGGCTGCCGCCTCCGAGCCGGCATCCCCGCAAAAAGCGCGCGCACCGCAGACCGCCGGCACGCCCGGCGTCCCCATGCTGCACTCGGAGTGGCTCGACCCTCAGCCCGGCAATTACAAGATCGAGCGGAATCTGTTCGCTTTCAAGGAACCGCCGCCACCTCCACCACCTCCACCCCCCAAGGTTCAACCACCGCCGCCCGACCAGGATCACGATGGCATTCCCGATTTCCGCGACAACTGTCCGACGGTCTACAACCCCGACCAGAAAGACAGTGACAACAACGGCATCGGCGACGCGTGCGACACGGCATGGCAGGAGTTTATCAAGGCCCATCCGCCTCCGCCGCCCAAACCGGTGCCGCCTCAGTTCACGATGAAGTACATCGGCACGTTCGGACCGGCAGCAAATCCGATCGCGACGTTCGAAGGGAACGGCGAGATCGTCAACATACGCGTCGGCGAAACGATCGACGGGAAGTTCATCCTCCGCAGCATCGGGATCGAATCGGTCGAGATCGGCTTCGTCGGGTTCCCTGCCGACGAGAAAACGCGCGTGCCGCTCGGACAGTGACTTTTGAAACGTAATAGCGTCGAAACATCAGAATGAGGAGGGAGTCGGGAGGCGGACATCGGGCGTCGGAGAAAAAACAGCATGGTCTCTCCGACACCCGCCACCGGCTCCCGATCTCCCGGAAAACGAATGAACCAGACGAAACTCGGAATTACAGCACTCGCGTTGTCTCTCACGGTGCTCTCCTGCACAAGCTACAACGCGTTCCAGAAAGCGAAGACGGCCGAGCAGTCTAAGGACTGGGATCAGGCCGTCGCCGAGTACCAGAAGGCGCTCGACGTCAATCCGTCGAACTCCCTCTACCAGATCAACCTGTCGCGCGCGAAGCTCGAAGCGTCCCGCATCCATTTCCAGAAGGGGAAGTCGCTGCGTGCCTCCGCGCTGAACGCCCGCGGTGAGGATCAGATCCGCCTGATGCAGCTCGCCGCCACGGAGCTGGAGTTGGTGATCAGGCTCGACCCGACGAACCAGTACGCGGCCGTCGAATACGGGAAGGCCGTCAGCGCGCTGCGGGAAGCCAGTGTGGCAGGGCAGCCAACCACGATCGACGAGCTCAAGAAACGGGCGAAAGCCAACATCACGAAGTCACAACCGCCGCAGCTCAACCCGAGCTCCGATCAGCCGATCTCTCTCTCGTTCCCGCACGAGACGCCGGTCAAGGAAATCTACAAGGCCCTCGGCAACGCCTTCGGAATCAACATCCTCTTCGATCAGGCCGTGAAGGACGATCGCATCGCCATCGAACTGAAGGACGTCACCGCGCAGCAGGCTCTCGAGCGCCTCATGCAGGCCGCGAATCATTTCTACAAGGCACTCGACGAGCACACCATCATCGTCGTTCCCGACAACCCGCAGGCCCGGCGCGACTACGAAGACCTGGTCATCCGCACCTTCTATCTGTCGAACGGCGATGCCGAACAGGTCACGAACGTCGTGCGGACGATGATCGAGGCCCGCAACGTTTTCCCGCTGAAAGCGCTCAACGCCATCACCATCCGCGACACCGCCGACAAGGTGCGTATCGCCGAGAAGATCATCGAGGCCAACGACAAAGCCAAAGCCGAAGTGGTGGTTGACGTCGAGTTGCTGCAGATCGATCTCGATAAACAGCAGGAGATCGGTGCGGTCGTGACCGGCCTCGGGGGCAGCCTTGTGGCCGGAAACGTCCCGACCGACACCACCGGCCCCAAGCCTTCGAACCTGGACACGCTTCGCGCCATCCGCAGCTCGAACCTCAACTTTACGGTCCCCTCCGTCGCGTACAACTTCATCAAGACCATCGGCAACACCGAGACGCTCGCCAACCCCGAGCTCCGTATCTCCGAGGGGGAGAAGGCGACGTTGCACATCGGGCAGCGCGTTCCTGTGCCGGTGACGACGTTTCCAACGATCAATACCGCCAGCAGCGGAGGGTTGGCCGGGCAAGCCACGTCCTTCCAGTACCAGGACGTCGGCATCAAGGTCTCCATCGAGCCGCGTGTCCACCACAACGGTGAGGTTACGCTCAAGCTGACCGTCGAAGTCTCCGACGTCGCCGCTTCGGCAAACCAGTCGGACCAGCCGACGTTCAACACGCGAACGATCGAAGCGACCATCCGCCTCAAAGACGGAGAGACGAACTTTCTGGCCGGCCTCATTCAGCAGACCGAAGGGACTACCAGCGCGAAGACCCCATTCCTCGGTGACATTCCCATCCTGGGGCGTCTCTTCTCGAAGGACAAGACCTCGCATCACCGCACCGATTTGATGCTGACGATGACGCCGCACATCATCCGCATGCCCGACATCACCGAGGATGATATGGCGCCGATGTGGGTCGGCACGCAGAGCAACCTCAGCTTCCGCGGTCTCTCACCGCGTCTCGAGTCGCAGACGACCGCCGATCCCTTCACCCCGCGCGCCACGCAACTGTTCAACGCCAACGGCGTCGACGCGGATGGCAATCCGATTCCGCCGTCCAACAGACCGACGCCGGGCGGACCGAACGCCCCGCTCCGCGGCCGGAATCCGAATTCGACGAATCCGAATCCGAACAGGCCGAATACGCCGATCAACCCGCAGCCGGAGAGCAACCTCTCGCAGCCGTCGACAGGAACGGCCGTCGCGCAGTCGGAGGCGATGGTCGAGAGCATCGCCACGGACAACAGCGGCCTCGCGCCCCGCATCCAGCCGCAACCGATGCGCCTGGCGTTCAAAGCAGGCGAAGAGAAGATGTGGAATGTCGTGGGGATGGATCTGGACGGCCTGACGACGCAGCAGATCATGCTCCACTACGATCCGCACACGATCGACGTGAGCGAAGTCGTCTTCGGTCCGGCGCTGGTCGTCGATCCGAAGACCCCGCCGGTGGTCACCATCGACCGAGAGCACGGCACCGTGCGCATTACGTCGTCGAACGGCAAACCGATGCAGTTCTACAACGGCGGCGGTGATATCGCCTCGCTGCGCGTGCGCGGGGGCTCGCCCGGCGACACCTATCTCGTGCTCGAGAACCCAAACCTCACCAACGGCATCGGCACGGTCGTCAACGCGTCGGTGTCGGGAGGCCACGCCAAGGTCGACTGATGAACTCACGCCACTCAAGCAACGCCGGCTTCACCGTCGCGGAGCTGATCACCGTCGTGGCGATCATCGGCATCCTCGCCTCGGTGGCCATGCCGCTGGCCAACTTCGGGATCCGCCGGCAGAAAGAGATCGAGCTGCACGAAAAGTTGCGCAGGATCACCGAGGCCATCGACCGCTACCACGAGCTGCGCATGCAGCCGCCGGGAAGTCCGGGAGGTATGAAGGATCCGCCCAACATCGAACAGGGACCGTGGCCGAAGGATCTCGAAGAGCTGACCAAACCGATTCCGGTCAACAGCGGCCAGTCGATTCGCCTGCTCCGCGCGCGTGACCTCATCGATCCGATGACCAACAAGTCCGAGTGGACCGCCCTCTCCGCCGACGACGACCCCGACGCGTCGT
The DNA here is from genome assembly GCA_035569395.1 of Thermoanaerobaculia bacterium. Taxonomy (GTDB): domain Bacteria; phylum Acidobacteriota; class Thermoanaerobaculia; order Gp7-AA8; family Gp7-AA8; genus JADGNZ01. The sequence goes on from DATMNC010000004.1 coordinate 13,181, forward strand.
CGAGCAATGGTAAGAACGTCTACGAGATTCATTCGAAGTCCACCGCGCCGGCCCTCGATGGGAAGACGCACTACAACGAATGGTGATGAACCCGGGAGCCACCGTGAAACGACGCAAACAACAGTCCGGCTTCACCCTCATCGAGCTGATCGTTGTCGTCACGATCATCGGCATTCTTGCTGCCGTCGCTGTGTCCAACGTCAAGTGGGCGCAGACGAAGGCGCGCGAATCGGCCTTGCGCCACGATCTGTTCGAAATGCGCAAATCGATCGACGACTATTACGCCGACAAGCAGAAGTATCCCGAGAGCCTGCAGACGCTCCACCAGGAGCACTATCTGCGCAACATTCCGAAGGATCCGATGACCGGCAAAGCCGACTGGGAGGAAGTGCAGAACACTCCCGATCCTTCGGATCCGAATGCGGTACCGACCGATCCGGCAGCGTCGGCCGATAACGCCGCACCGGGCATCTACGACGTACACAGCCAGGCACCCGGCAATGGACTCGATGGCACACCGTACAAGAGCTGGTGAATCGCGGTTGCGGGGTCGCGCGGTTGCGGGGTCGCGCGGTGTTCCAGCGCCACTCCACCGCGAGACCGCGCGACCGCGCAACCGCGCAACCGCGGAAAAAGGCTTCACCCTCGCCGGGGTCATCGTGATCATGACCATCATGATGATCTTCGTCGCTTATACGGTCCCGCGGCAGTGGTCGACCATCATGAAGCGTGAGCGCGAGCGCGAGACGATTTACGCCATGCAGCAGTACGCAAAGGCCATCACCGAGTTCCGGCTCAAGAACAACACCTACCCGACCTCGCCGCAACAGCTCAAAGATGCCCGCATGCCCCGCATGATCCGGGGCGTGAAAGGGGAATTCGTCGATCCGCTCACGGGCGAGGTGGACTGGCTGGTCATCCCGCAGTCGGCCGGCACCGCCCTGCCGGCACACAACATCGTGACCCCGAATGCCAACGGTTCGCCGTCACCGCCACCGCCGATTACACAGACGACAAATACGACAAGCACCACGGATACATCGTCCAGCAGCACGACGTCGACCAGCGGCACGAATCCTAATGCACCACCCTCCCTGCCCGGTATCCCGATCAAGGACTACGCTGGCGGCCCCTTCATCGGCGTCCGCCCTCCCACCCACGGCAAGTCGCTCATCAGCCTCTTCGGCGCCGATACCTACGAGACCTGGATTTACACGACCCTGGACTACGAACAGGAGAAGGCGTTACGGATCACCGGCGCCTCGACCATATTCCATTAGGCCGGCTCGGCCACCATCGTCGTTTTTCACCGTTCTGCCGCGCAGACTCCTGAACCCCTTTGCGGCGCGGGCCACTACAATCCCGCTTCGCATGTCATCCAACATGGAAACTGTCAGCCGCTACGTCCTCCCCTCGGGGCTGACGATCATCATTGAAACCCTCCCGTACGTCCGCTCCGTGGCGCTTGGCTACTACCTGCGCAGCGGTTCCGCGGTCGAGTCGGAGGAGCACAGTGGGGCGTCGCACTTTCTCGAGCACCTGGTGTTCAAGGGGACGGCCACGCGGTCGACGAGCGACATCGCCAAAGTGATCGACATCCTCGGCGGAGACGTCGATGCCTTCACCGGCAAGGAGTACACGTCCTTCTACTGCCATGTGCTCGACGAGCAGATGATGACGGCTCTCGGGCTGCTGACCGACATCGTCATCTCGCCGCGCTTCACCGACGACGATCTGGAAGTCGAGCGCGGCGTCATCCTCGAAGAGATCAAGATGGTGGAGGACACGCCTGACGACCTCGTCCACGAAATCTTCGTCACCGCATTCTGGCCAGATCACCCCCTCGGCCGTCCGATTCTCGGCACCGAGGAGACGGTGAACCGCCTCGGACGGGAACAGATCCTTGCCCATTATGACGAGACCTTTCATCCGTCGAACATGATCTTCTGCGCCTCGGGCAATGTGCGCCCCGAGGAGATTCTCCCGTTCCTCGAGAAGACGTTCGCCAGCGACACCAAGCCTCCCATCGCGCGCACCTGGTCCGCGCCGACGCCGGCACAGCATGTGATACTCCGCGAGAAGCGGGAGCTCGAGCAGGTTCACCTCTGCCTAGGCTCGCGAGGATTCCCGCAGCAGGGCGACGAGCGCTATGCCGCGGCTCTTTTCAACACCATCCTCGGCGGCGGCATGTCGTCGCGCCTCTTCCAACGCATCCGCGAGAAAATGGGACTGGTCTACACCGTGATGTCGTACCACAACGGCTACGTCAACGGCGGATACGAAGCGATCTACGCTGCGTGTGCGCCGAAGAATCTCAAACGCGTCCTCGACATGACCCTGGCGGAGATGCGCGCGATCAAGAGCGGCGGCGTCACCGCGGACGAGTTGAGCTCGGCGAAGCTGCACGTCAAAGGCTCGATTCTCCTGTCTCTGGAATCGACCGTCAGCCGGATGTCCGGCCTGGCAAGGCAGGAGTACTACTTCGGGCGCCAGTTCTCACCCGACGAGATCACCGCGGCCATCGACGCCGTCACCCTGGAAGACATCGCCAAAGTCGCCGCCACCATCGTCGATCCCGAATCACTCTCGCTCACGCTGATCGGAAATCTGAAGACGCCGGGGATTTCGACGGACATGCTGCGCAAGGCAGTAGCCTGACTTTACCGTTTGTGAGCCACCACGCGGAATCCCCAGGATTCGCTGGGGTTTTGGCGGATATGCCCGCCGCAAGCCGCGACGTAAATTTTCAGAGGCGGTTGGCCGGGCTCTTGTGTACTCTTCGCACCGAAGGAGGGTTCCCGCCCATGCCCGCTCCCGTCATCGTTCCACGGGACAAGTCTCTCGATCAGGTGCTCAGCACCGATCAGGTTTACATGCTCATCATCGGTTCCAGTCGGCGCGCAAGCGAGCTGGCGGAACTGGCAAGCGAGGTCAGTGACCGCGTCAAGGCCGGTGAAGCCACGACCCGCTGCACCGTTCAGGTCACGCGCGACGACGCCATCGGACCCGCGCTGCGGCAGGAGATCGGCGAGACACCCGATCCTACAATCGTCACCCTGAAGAGAGACGGTACCGTCGTCCGCGCCGTCGTCGACGACGGCGACATCGAGCGCATCGATCTGGAAGATATGTTCGCCGAAGCCGCTGTATGAACCCCGAGGCCGACGAGCCTTTCCAATCTGATCAGGAGGAAATGATGGCAACCGATCCCAATTCGAATGGGAGTTCCAGTTCGACAGACGGCAGCGTTCCCCCCGCGCCCACGCCCGCCATCGCCACGATGCTGACGTTCGCCAATCCGCCGCAGGCCTCGACATCGGCTGACGTGGCCACGCAGTGTTCCCAGCAAGGGTTCACGACCGTCGGCATCACCAACGTAAAGCCTGCTGACGTGATCGATTTCAGCCGGTTCGATCAGCAATCTTGCATCGATCTGGGAGACGCCATCGTCCTTTGCGTGACCTCGAAGGGTTTCAGCCTGCCCGCCCTCGGTGGAACCTTCGACATCATGCGCGTCCAGGGGACACAGATCACCTTCGACAATTTCACCAAGGCCATTACGCAGATGATGAAACCGGCGGTGGCTAAGTGATTCGACGCGTCCTGCTCAGCATCCTGGTCCTGTTCATCGCGGGGATCGCCCTCGGAGACGACTGCAGCGCGACGATGCCCCGGTTCGAGCTGAATGCAGCCACCCAGAATCCGACGGTCACATTTCCGAAGGACACGATGCCGCCGTCGATCACCACCGGGGCCGCGGTCAGGCTCATCATCGGTGGGGGAACGGCAATCGATGCCACGGTTACGGACGTCACCACGAATGCCTTCATCGGCGGCTCGATCGTCACGCTTCATGCCTCGCAGCCGCTCAACGGACCGATCCAGGGAGTGAATGCTTCCGGGCTGACCGCGGCAACGGTCTCGCTGCTCCCTCCAACCGGCGACCCGATCGCACTCTGTGGCCTCACGCCGCTCAACTACTCGTTTCACGTCGGCCCAACCGTCTCGACTGAGCCCAGTTCGACCGGCGCGAGCAACCCGAACGGTGCGATGCGCTTCCAGTTTTCACGCGGCATGCTCCGTCTGGTCGAGGTCAGCAAAGATGCAACGCGGATTCCGGCGGAGCGCAGCCTCGAGGAAGAACTGAGCGTCTCCGTCGATACGACTGACCAGCGGGCCTCAGGGACCCAGTTCGTTGACGACAATCGTCTGACCGCCGCCATCCGCTCTCCGGAGAGAACGTTTGGCAAGGTACTGAACCGGGTCCGCATCGGGTTGGAAGGTCAATTCGCCCGCGCCATTCACACCGAGGACCGGGACACGGACGTGAAGATCGCGCTGGACGGCTGGCTGCCTCTCTTCCAGTCCCTGAATCTCCTGTCGCAAAGCCGGACGCGAACGCTTCCGTTGAGCTTCCAGATCTCCGCGGGCTACCGCTCCCAGAACGTTTCAGGGGTAAGGTCCGGCGGGTATGTGGCCGATGGCGTCGTGAGCTATCACTTCTATCTGTTCGATCATTATGCCGTCGACCTCTCCGAGGAAACAGTATTCAACGACGTGAGCGACCGGCCGGCGACAACCCCGCGGACGCAGCACTCGTACAAGGCTGAGATCTTCTACAAGGCTGACCCGCTCTCGGTGTTTTCGGCCGTGGCCTCATACGAGAACGGGCACTCCGGACCGGTCTTCACGAAGCTTCGCCAATACTTCGTCGGCGTCGGCATCCAGCAACTGTTCTCATCGGCTTCGAAGCCCTGAAGGCAGTGTGGTCGAGTGGCGATAGACTTTCGGCAACCACCCGATGATCACCTATCTCAAAGTCTGCAACCTGGCCATCGTCGAGGAATTTGACATCGAGCCGGGGCCCGGGCTGAACGTCCTGACGGGCGAGACGGGGGCGGGGAAATCGCTGCTCATCGACTCGCTCGAGTTTCTTCGGGGGGCGCGCGGGTCGACGGAGATGATCCGCGCCGGCGCGGACAAAATGACGGCCGAGGCGGTGTTCGAGCTGCCGCGGGAGACGCATGACGCACTCGAGGAGATCGGCGTCGACGCCGGCGAGTCGGAGGTCATCGTCAAGCGCGAGATCGCCGTCAGCGGGCGGGGGCGCGTTCTCATCAACGGCTCGCCGCTCTCCGTACGCGAGCTTGGCGGGGCCATGGATGCATTCCTCGAGATTCATGGCCAGCATGAGTCGCATGGGCGGGTGGCCGGGCAGGGGTATCGCGAGCTCCTCGATGACTACGGCAGTCACGCCTCACTCCTGGCCGCGACAGCCGGGACCCACGCGTCCTGGCGCGAAACCGCGGAGCAATTGCGCGAGCTGACCGACGCGCAGCGCGATCGCACGCTGCGGCTCGACCTGCTTCGGTACCAGATCGACGAGATCTCCGCGGCCACCGTCGATCCGGCGGAGGAGGAAACGCTGCGGGTCGAGCGAAGCATGCTGGCCAACGCCCGGCAGCTCGCTGAGGCCAGCAGCGGCGCGTTCGCGCTCGTCGATGACGACGAAGACTCCGCGCTGGCCCAGCTCGCGCGCGCGCTTCACCTCGTCCAGCCGCTGGCCGGCGAGATCGCGGACATCGCCACGATCACCGCCGAGATCGAAGACGCCATCTATCGTCTCCAGGAGACGTCGCGGGGCCTGTCCCGTCTCTCGGATTCCGTGCGCCACGATCCGGCACGGCTCGAAGAGATCGAGGATCGCCTCGTCACGATTGAGCGGCTGAAGAAAAAATACGGCGGCTCGGTCGAGGCCGTTCTTACCCACCTCAGCACCATTCAGGACGAGTTCGAGCGGCTCAGCGATTATGAAACGAGCGTCGACAAACTGCAGCGGATCGAAGAACATCGCTTCGCGGCCTGGCGGAGTGCCGCCCAGGCTCTTTCGGCCGCCCGAAAGAAGGCGGCGAAGAAGTTCGAGAGCGCCATCCAGTCCGAGCTCAACGATCTGGCCATGGAGCGGACGACGGTCAAGGTCGTCGTCGATGCCGCCGACCCGACGCGGGAGCATGGCGCGGCGCACGGTATCGACCGGATCGAGATCCTCATCGCTCCGAACCGCGGCGAGGAGCCGAAGCCGATGCAGCGGATCGCCTCGGGCGGCGAGCTCTCCCGCATCCAGCTCGCCATCGCCGCGGCTCTGTTCAAGGCCTCACAGCACGCCGCGGCGGCAACGCTGGTCTTCGACGAGATCGACGCCGGCATCGGCGGCCGCGTCGCCGAGGTCGTCGGCAGGAAGCTGCAGGAGCTTGCCGTGGGAAATCAGGTCATCTGTGTCACCCACCTTCCACAGATCGCCAGCTTCGGAGCGACCCATTTCTTCGTCTGGAAGGAAGACGCCGCCGGCCACACCCGCGCGCGCATCCGACGCCTCGACAGCGACGAAGAGCGTGTCAACGAGGTGGCCCGCATGCTCGGCGGTGAATCGGTCACGGCTTCCGCGGTGCTGCACGCGCGCGAACTGCTCGACGGCGCGCGCGGGCGGACGGCGAAGGCACGGCGATGAAACGCTGGCACGTCGACGGCGATCCGTCCGACGGCATGCTCCATGAGCTGGCGGACGTGCTGCGAGCAGGCGGCGTTGCTCTGCTTCCCACCGATACGATCTACGGCCTGCACGCCGTGGCCACGAATCAGCAGGCGGTCGGACGCATTCGGGCCATGAAGGGCCGCGGCGACGACAAGCCGTTCGTCGTCATCGCCTCGTCGGTCGAACAGCTTCGCGACCTCGGCGCGGTCATTCCCGAACAGTTGTCCGTTATATGGCCCGCGCCGTTGACGGCCATTCTTGTCGCGGGTGATGCCACCATCGCCGCGCGCATCCCCGATCTCGTATGGTTGCGCGCGCTCCTCGACCGCACCGGGCCTCTCGTTTCGACGAGCGCGAACCGAAGCGGCGAACCGCCCGTCGTGAGCCCCGATCTGCTCGCAAGCGACCTGCAAACTGGACTGGACGCGCTGCTCGATCAAGGTCCGCGCGAAGGGAAACCTTCGACGATCGTGGACTTTACGGGCTCTGAGCCGCGGCTCATCCGTGAAGGCGATCCCGCGTTTTCACAGTTTCCGCGGAAAACCCCGTGAAGGATCTCGGTTCGCCGAACGGATCCGCGCGATGCTGTTATGGTATAAAGCCATAAAACAACCTGACGTGCTGCATCAATACTCGATTTCGCGAAGAAGATCCGCCGTCAGGACACAGATCCCATGAAACGTTCGACGATCGCGGCAATCTCGCTAATGCTCCTGACCGCGGCTGCTGCTGTGGCGGAAGTCTCCGGCGAACGTCCCGTGGCATCGCCGGCCTACGAAGCGGCGCCCGGATACCTATCCAGCGTCCACGCGGCATCCGACGGCCACGACTTCCTGGTGGCCTGGATCGACCAGTCTCGCAACCGCTCGTCCAACCCCAATCCGAAGATGTACGCCTCGCGGGTCAGTGCATCAGGCCAGGTCCTCGATCCGCTCGGAATTCGCATCCCGACGGTTACGTCCGCGTTCTCCTCGTACCTCAGCGTCGTCTATCTCGGCAACTCCTACCTCGTCTGCTGGAGTCAGGCTGGCGGCAACGCGGGGCTGATGGGCGTCAGAATCAGCAGTGACGGAACGCTGCTCGATCCCACGCCGCGTGTCTTCGCCAATGGCGGGACCGCACTCGACGGCGGCATCGCCGGCGACGGAAATCGCACCGTCATCGTCTACAACGGTCCGGCAGGAAGCCTGATGCTTCTCGTCCTCGACCGCGACGCCAATATCGTCGACGGACCGAAAGCGTTGAATGCCTCCGGCCCGTCGACCGGGACGGCGATGATCGCATCGAACGGTCACGGCTTTCTTGTCCTGCAGACCTCCGGAAGCGTTGTCCGCGCGACAACGCTGGATGCGAGTGGAGCCATCGTGACCTCGAACGAGCCCCCGCTCGCGCCCAGCCAGTGGGGAACGCTCCGATCCCTCGCCTCCGACGGCGACAGCTACGTGGCAATTCTCTTGTACTCGGCCGGGGGCCTGAACAACTTCAACTCACGGCACTTCGGTCCGAACGGCGAGTTGATGGAAGCCTGGACGATTCCTGACATTTTCTGGGTGGCAGGGCTCGCGTTCCGTGACGGCTCCTATCTGGTCATGGAGCTGGATCGGCCCAACCTGGGCGCATATGGGGGTTCGCTCGGACTCCACCGGATCAGCAGCACCGGCCAGCCCGTCGGCGGATACACGCCGATCGTCAGTGGGGATCATCTCGCTGCTCTGACGCTGGCATCGAACGGATCGAGCGTTTTCGGCTGTTGGATCGAGCAGGGAAGATTCGATGTCCTCAAGGGAGCGCTGATCGACGCACAGTCCCTGACTGCGTCGAGCCCAAGCCTGATCAGAATCGCCGCAACGACCCAACGGACTCCGGACGTGGCAATGAGCGGTGCCAATATGGCCGTCGTCTGGAACGAGCAGAGTGGTGTCTACGCAGGCCGGCTCACGTTCGACGGACAACTGCTCGATGGCCGAGGCATCCGGATCGGCGGATCAAGCTCGACGGACCCACGCATCGTCTTTGACGGCACAAACTACATCATCGGCTGGACGGACTGGTTGGACCCGACGGCCCGCTACCCCAACTACCCGATCAAACTGGCGCGCCTTTCACCCGTCAGCGGTGTCTTGCTCGATCCCGGCGGAATCACCATCATGCAGCAGAACCAGTGCATTGCCAGTTTCGGCCGCGAGTTGGCACTCGCTTCGGGCGTCCACTCGATTCTCGTGGCCTGGTCGGGTTGCAGGAATCTCGTCGTGATTACCGTCAACGCTGATCTCGCACCCGGCGCTCTCAATACCGTTGCCACGGTGGGTTCATACGGCTACATCGGAGCGATCGCGGCGGCATGGAACGGATCGGAGTGGCTCATGGTCTGGGAGAATGTCGGGTTTGCCGGCATCGAATCATTCGATCCAAATCCAGTCGAGATCGACGCCGCCCGCCTGTCGCCCCAACTGACGTTGCTCGATTCCACGCCCATCGACGTCTCAAACTCGTACACCGACAGCGACCCGATCGTCGCATCCGACGGCAACGGTTTCGTCGTCTCCTGGTCGCATTTCGATACCCCAAGCGGCGATTACGGCGTCTTCGCGCGGCGGATTGCATCCGATGGCTCGCCGCAGGCTCCGGCCAATGGCGTTCGCCTCGGACAGGGACACGCCAAGAGCATCGTCTGGGACGGCCTTCAATACGATCTGGCGTTTGCGACGGTGCGCGACACGTCGACGCTTTACGTCACTCACGTAGCCGCGAACGGAGCGATCGAAAGCCTCACACCGCTTGCGGTCGTCAACGATCGTTCGGCGCCGGACGCCTCGCTGCTCGTCACAAGCCCGGGTCGCGTCACCGTCGCATACACGCGAATCGATTCGGAGCCGGAGTACGGCGACGTCGAGCGTGCCTTCGTACGCGTGCCCTACCTGGTACGAGGAAGAGCGGTGCGCTGAACATGACACCGATATCGCTGCTCGATCAAGGTCCCCGCGAAGGGAAACATTCGACGATCGTGGACTTTACCGGCTCTGAGCCGCGGCTCATCCGGGAGGAGATCCCGCGTTTTCACAGTTTCTGCGGAAAACCCTGCGGAAAGCCCTGTGAAAAACTGCGAAAGACCGCACAAATGCGGGCCTTCCGAGCGCTTTGCACAACTCCGTGGGCGTATTGAGCTAAGTGTTGCAGGAACTGGTGTTAACCAAAATCAGACACATCCCGGGCAGCGCTTTTGGTCCAATTGCCCAAGACGGTTTGCACTTTCCACATCCAGCTTGACAAGCCGGCCTCGTTTCCGTGCCGTTTACAGATCCGTTGCAAGTGACGGAACGCCGTGGATTTACGGCTGCGACCGCGTTTAAAAGTGTTTCCTTTTATACAGTTTGTGACCCAGCCACTGGCTTGCCGGGAAACGGCATCACATCATCAATCCCGCGCGGGGGAGTACCATCAGAAAGACATCTCATGAACGTTCCGTCATGAGGAACTGATCGTCTGGCCCCGCACCCAGTACCCGCTCCGTATCTTCGGCGGTCCGCCGTCTATACACGCGTAGGCTCCGAAGTGCAGTATGGTGACGTCGAGCGCGCGTTCGTAGGCGTCCCGCATGCGATTCGGGGACGAGCATCGCGTTAACTGGGGAGTACCACGGCCCGTATCGCATCATGCATTGCAGTGCTGCTGGCGATCATCGCGTCCACAGCCTTCGCGCAGATCGCCGGTGAGCGGCCGGTCTCCGCGCCGCTCTTCTACGCGCCTGTCTCGTCGTCGGGATCTCCGGCGATTGCCTCAGACGGAACTTCGTTTCTCGCAGTCTGGTGCGATGGCCGCGATGGCGGCGATGTCAACCGTACGCAGGGTGATCTCTACGCTGCACGCATCGACAGCGACGGGACGATCCTCGATCCCCTCGGCATCTTCATCACATCGACCTACGGTCCGCTGGGTGTGGCCTGGAACGGCGATGCGTACGTCGTCATCTGGAGCACGTTCAGTCCGCCGGTCGTCATGGCGGCACGCATCTCGCCGGATGGACGGGTCGTCGATCCGCCCCATGTCATCGTGCCGGGCGCTTACCTGACCAGCGATAGACATACGATCGCGTCGAACGGAAATGTCACCGTGGTACTGACGAGCGGCGGCTACTCCGTCCTCGACAAGGATCTGCGTGTCATCGACTCCGGCGCGCGAAGCTCCAACGTCGCCCCTAACGCCTCCGGAGTCTTCACGAACGGCTCCGGGGGATTCATCCTCACCGGCAATGGCGGTCTCCGGCTCGATGGAACGGGCCATCCCACGGCGAGCGGCCTTCAGCCCAGCTCGATCGGAGGAGTGATTGCCTGCCACGGCAATGAATGCCTCCAGGTCTTCGACCTCGGATACGGATCAAACCTCAACGCCGCGTCGTACGATCCGGCCACGGGGTCACACACTCCAGCGGTCGGGCTTTCGATTCCGAGCGGAGACGGTTTCTATGATGTCGTTGCTACGTCGGATGGCTACCTCCTCCTCTCAGGCACCGGCGTCGTGCAGCGCTTCGATGGTCAGCACAATCCGCTAGGGCCACCCACTTCGCTGAGCTGGCCGGGAAGCGCAGGCGTTGCCGCCGCCTCCAACGGACACAACACCGCAGTTCTGCGGTCGACGAATCCCGTCTCGATCGCCCTCATGACACCTTCGTCAGCGGGAGACCTGCGCAATCTGGCCACCAGCGCCAACGCGCAGCGCGACCCCGCCATCGCCACCGACGGATCGACCTATCTGGTGGCGTGGGAGGAGAACGACGGCATCTACGCCGGACGTCTGTCACTCGACGGGACCGCCCTCGATGGCCGAGGACGGCGGATCGCCACGTCCACAAGTGCCCCGGTGGTGGCCTACGACGGTGCGTCGTATTTGGTATCCGTTGGGGACCGCTCGCAGACGACCATGGTCCGGATCGATCCTTCGAACGGAGCAACCCTGGCCACCCATACGCTCTGTGGCGATGGGATGCGCATCGTTGCCGGCAACGGCACGGCACATATTGCGGTCTGGGCCAACTGCGGCGATATCGCCGCGGCGTTCATCGACGCGAACGGTACGCCGGCGTCGGCCCCTGTAACCATCGCTACGCCCCCTTCCTGGTCGCAAGTGCAGAACCATCCCGCCGTGGCGTGGAATGGAACGATGTGGCTGGTGACGTGGGAGGAGCAGGTCGTTAGCAACTGTGCTCTGGATCCGCCGAACTGCCCGGCTCCGACGTTTGCGCTCCGCGGCGCGCGCCTTTCCGCCGCGCTGACGCCGATCGATACGAAGCCGATCACGATCAGCGAGAACTACACCTTGTCCGGATCGACGCGCCTCGCCTCCGACGGCCATGACTTTCTCGCGTCGTGGTCTTCCCTCGGAGCTGTTCACGTCAGACGCATTTCCGCATTGGGCGAAGCCTTCGACGACCAATCGCTTTTTACCGGGACCGCGCAGGATCTCATCTGGGACGGCGCCCAATACGATCTGGCCTTCGTTAGCCAAAGGCCGGATCTGGCGGTCGCACACCTCCGCCCGTCCGGTCAGGCCTTCGAAACCTTCCTCATCAGCGCCACGACTGACGACAAACGAAACCCAGCCCTCGTCTCACTCGGCACCGGCCGCGTCGTTGCCGCCTACACACGCCTCGGCCACGAGTCGCTGTACCGCGGCGTGCCGCGCGCCTTCATGACCACGCCCCGTCCCGCGCGCGGACGGGCGGCGCGATAAAGGGGCACGAAAAAAGGCTAGAATCGGGTTGCCATGACCACCACAGTCGAGCCCCAAACACAGCCCAAACCGAGTGAGGCCGTCGCCCCTCCACGCCAGTTCGTCAACTTCATGTTCTTCAAAGCCGACCGCGCCCTGCGGCGTGAGAGCGCCGAGGTGAAGGCGGAGGCGAAGCGCGAATTCGCGGAGATCGTTCACCGCCACACCGGACCGATGATGGTCCTCCCGTACTCCACAGTCGGCATCAAGCCGAACACCGATTTCATGCTCTGGCGCATCGGCTACGACCTCGACCCCTTCCAGCAGCTCGCCGCCGACATCAACAAATCGATCCTCGGCCGCTACCTCGACATCCCGGTGTCGTACTTCTCGATGACCAAGCACTCGCAGTACGTCGACGAGCACGTGCACGAGGGGCAGGAAGGCCGGCGCCTGCGCATCGTCCCCGGCAAGAAGCCTTTCCTCTTCGTCTATCCGTTCGTGAAGACGCGCGACTGGTACCTGCTCCCCGGCAGCGAGCGCCAGCGCATCATGAACGAGCACATCGCCATCGGCCACAAGTACCCGCGGGTGAAGATCAACACCACCTACTCCTTCGGCCTGGACGACCAAGATTTCGTAGTCGCCTTCGAAGCCGACTCCGCCGCCGAGTTCCTCGACTTGGTGCAGGAGCTCCGCGAGACGGAGTCGTCCAAATACACGCTGCGCGACACGCCGATGTACACGTGTAGGCGGTCGACGATCGAAGAGATCGTCGATTCGCTGGCGTAGGCTCCGGCGCTCCTGACAGTTTTTGTTAGTTGACGACCTGGACGTCGTAGAAGTGTCACGGTTACACGGCGTGCATGCGCGGTTACACAGGGTGTGTGCGCGTCTACACGGCGTGCGATCGCGTTTACACGGCGTGTTAGCGCGTTTGCACGGCGTGCGAGCACGTTTACACGGCGTGCGATCGCGTTTACACGGCGTGTTAGCGCGTCTACACGGCGTGCGAGGACGTTTACACGGCTTGCCGGCGCGTTTGCACGGCGTGCGAGCACGTTTGCACGGCGTGTGTGCACGTTTGCACAGCTCGCGGCTCGTCGATCACCTCTGCCGCACGACGACCCCGCCCTTCATCACGAACACGACCTTCTCCAACACCTTCACATCCTTCAGCGGATCGCCGTCGATGGCGATGACGTCGGCGAGCTTCCCGGACTCCAGCGAGCCGGCATCGACGCCGAGGAGTGACGCGGCGTTCGTCGTCGCCGTCTGGAGCGCCTGCAGCGGTGTGAGACCGGCAGTGACGAGCGCCGAAAACTCGCGGGTGGTGAACTTCGGCTCGTCGTCCAGCCCGAAGGCGATCTTGACGTGGTGCCGCAACGCGCGCTCGAAGGCCGGCTGCTGGTAGCGGAGGATGGCCTTCCCCTTCTCGAGCATGATCGGTTCCTGGCCCGACGTCAGGCCCATCTCGACGCCGCGCTGAAAGGTCTCCAGCGTCGGGACGAGCCACGTTCCGCGCTCGGCCATCAGTTGTGCCGTCTCCTCATCGAGCACGGTCCCATGCTCGATCGAGTCGACGCCGGCCCGGACCGCCGCGGCAATGCCGGCCGTTCCTTCCGCGTGCGCCATGACCTTGCGGCCGGCGCGGTGCGCGACCTCGACGGCCGCCTTCATCTGCTCGTCGCTCAGCTCCTGCACGTTGTAGTCACTCAACGTATCCAACACGCCGCCGGTGGCCATCAGCTTGATCCAGTCGGCGCCGTTGCGAAGGTCGTGGCGAACAGCGACGCGTACCTCGTCCGGCGTGTCGGCGATGTTCGAGAGCTTGACCATCGGGACGTCCGCCGCAAGCGGGTTGAGATCGGCGTGCCCTCCGGTGACGGAGATCGGAATACCCGCCGCGAAGACTCGCGGTCCGGCGAACTTCCCTCGGGCAAAGGCATTCCGCAAAGCGATCGTGTCGTACGCCGGATCGGTCGTGCCTGCATCGCGCACGGTGGTGAAGCCGCGCTGCAGGTATGTCTGTGCGTTCTGCAATCCGTCGAGCGTCTTCTCCGCGGACGATCGCCTCAGGTTGCTGGTGGCCGAGAAGTCATTCCAGTCCGCCTCCAGATGGACATGGCAATCGATGAGACCCGGCAGCACCGTGGCGTCGCCAAGCTCGATGACCCGCACCCCGCTGGGCGCGCTCCTGTCGATCGAAACGATCCTGTCGCCGCGCACGACGACGTATCCCTCGGCCGCCGTCCCGCTGCGGACGTCGAGCACGCGGTGCGAGTGGATGGCGACGGATGCCGGCTCTTGAGCTAAGACTCCGGCCGCGATGAGCAAGGAGATGAAGGTGGCGCTGGCAATGGATCGCATCGGTCCTCCCGTTTACCATGTTGAGTCGAATGCCAAAGATAGCTCGCTTCCTGCCGCGCATCGCGTTCGCGTTCTTCTCTCCACCACCGCTCTCCAGGCGCGGCAGCCATTCCAGCGCGGGACTGAGGTCAAACCCGAGCAGCCGCTCGCCAGCGAAAGCGCTCTGGAACGTCTACGAACGCGACGTGATCGACTCGGCGGTCTAATCAGCGCTGGAAGGTCCGCTCTCTCCGCCCGCTCACACCGTAACCGATTCAGCGGGAGCTTTGGTGCGTGTCGAAGAATGTCATTTCATCGAGCTATTCGAAGTTAAGGAGTCGTGATGTCAGACAAATCGAGATTTGAAGTGTCCAAGGGATATCGCCCGGTTCATGAGGGATATCAGCCAAAAGAAGGACCGGTGGCGCCTAAACCACCGTCAGGCGGAAGCGCGGTAGGCAATCAGCCGGTTCCTCAGCCAAGTGCTTCGTCCAACGTTAGGCGGACCGGAGCAGTAATTACTTAAACAGCGGGCAGGTTGGCTGGGTCTGGCGCGGACCGATCGGCCTTCTATTGAAGGCTCGTTACGATGTCCTGCTGAATCTTGAGCGTCGCCCCCATCCCCTGCAGAATCTTCGCTACACGCACTCCATAACCGCCGATCATTTCGAGAAATCGCAACTTAGTCTCATCGCAAGCCAACTCTATCTCCACCGAGTCTTTTTCCAAATGCTTGATCCGATCTTGCGGATTTCCTAAGCCCGCGAGCAAAGCGCGATTCTTCTTATCGTATTCAGTCAGCAACGATGCACGAGCGAGCGCGGTCTGCATCAAATACACCAGTCTGGGCCGAGAACTCGCGATTAGCCTCCGCATGAGAGTCAACGACTCCGACATGTCGTTCAATTCTGTCGGCGCAGGCTTAGCGCCGTTCGATCCTTCGACGATTCCCTCCACAGAATCTTGAAGCGACGCCAGCAATTTCTCGTTAGATTCTAAATCGTCGCCAAGCTGGCCGGTCTCGCGCAACAGTTCTCCGATTTTCGTCAGTTCGCTTGCGTCGGATAGTTCGCCATCGCGAAGCCTAAACACCGCGGCTTTTATTTTGTCGTCACTCTCGTGAGCCGCGATCTGCTCCCAGTTATCTGCTAATGTTCGCGCGTCGCGCACACTTTGCTCAAGCATGCTAGATGTTCTTGGAACATCGACCGTCAGCGCTGATAGCGCACTTTCCGTTGCTTCGATTTGTGCTCGTGCCGAACGCGAAAGATCTTTCAGTGCCGCCGCACCAACTCCCTGGGAACTCAATACAAATACGAATAACACTATGCTGCTCATAACGAAAGTCCCACGTTTGTTCATTTGCTTCTCCAGAGAAACTCCGTCAGTCACATATGCTTAACCCAGTCGTACCGTCCGGTATTTGGCGACGATGATGTCCGAAATGTCCGCCGACTTGCGGACATCCGGATGTCAGCAGTATACGCCGTTTGTGCCTTGGGCAAGGGTCAGCTAGATCTCAACTGGATCGCGCTTGTGGTGGTCGGATACGCCGCCGAACGCATGGAGCTCTTTCCGGAATCCGGTGAAGCAGAGCTGGAGATTGCGGAGCGAGCCGTGGGATTGAGGATCCACTTGGTTGGAGCCCGGGTCAGGATTCCGGAGAGCGCGGAGTTGGACTGAACCACCGCGCGCTGGATGGGCGTTGAATCGGGGCGGGGTGGTGGAAGCGGCTGATGAGGGATGGTTTTGATCGGATATGACTGGCGGCGACGAAGACGCGCGGTCCGGCGAACTTCCCTCGTTGGCCGGGTCGTCAACGTCCGGCATGGCGCAACTGTTCGTCGAGAAACGTTAACGTCTGCCGCCACGAGTCCTCGCGGGCGTGTGCAGTCCCCTCGGGCGTACCGCCGAAGTGCACGACTCGTCCCGTCAACGGGTGGCGCGTGTCGTTGAGGTCCATGGTCGACGTGTACGGACGGCCGATGGCGTGGCCCGCCCCATCGTAGGTGAAATGCTTGTACACATAGGGAAACTGATTGCGGCGGAGCCGGGCCATGATCTGCTCCGACATCCCGCTCGAATCCCAGACCTGATCCTGACGCCCGGAGATCAGCAGCACGGCACCCTTGATCCGCTCGACCCGGATGGCCGCCCGCTCCATGGCCAGGAAGTCACGAGCGCCGGGGTGGACGAAGGCAAGCGGTCTTCCCTGAACGGTCCATGAAGGCGCATTTCTCGAATCGCAGCAGCCACCCCACAAGGCATTGCTGGGGACGTATGCGACGACGCTCTTGATCTGCGGGTAGGCGGAGCCCAGCAGGAGTGCCAGCTCCCCGCCGCGCGACGTACCGAGCACACCGATGCGCAATGGATCCACCGAAGGCTGCGCGGCCAGCCAATCGAGCGCCTTTCCGAAGTATTCGAGCGGAATGTTCGACAGCGACGGCGGCAACCCCTCGGCGGCGAAGTATGCCAGCGCCAGCACGGCGTATCCGCGCGATGCCAGACCGCCCGCCTGCGACGTGGCCGGTGGCAATCCCCCACCGGAACCGGAGAGGACGATCACGGCGGGATGCCGTCCCTCGCCCGGCGGCTGATAGAACGCGCCGACCAATCCGTTCTCACGCACCATGGTCACGTTCACATCCGCCGCCACCGCGCGCCGCTGCACCGTCGTTTCCGCCACGACGGAACCATCCACTTCGGCGGTGAGCTTCCACGCCTGCGCGGGCGGATTTCGAGCGATCGCCGCCGGCGGCGCGGGAGCGGGGCGCGCGTCAGGATCACGCCGCGCGGACCAGAAGAGTCCCATCGCGTCGACCCCCTGGTAACTGCCTGACGCCGGAGCCATTCGCCCGAGGTCGACGACTCCGTCCTGAGGTACGGCGAATGTCGCGCTGGACGACCATTGCGCGGGCTCCTCACCGCCTCGCAACCGCACGGTCACCGTGCGCCCGGGCGGCAATCCCGACATCACGATCGGAATCGGCTCGTCGATCAGGAATGCCTGCGGATGGATCTCGAAGCGGGGAGGATCAGCCAGCGCGATGTGATCCGCGCTGAATGCGATGATCGTGAGCAGAAGGAAAGCTCTCGACAACATGACCTTAGGGATTCTATCGACGGAATGACGCTTCGTCTGCTATTACTACGCCATCGCACTCATGTTGAACCGGCCGCTAACGAGGACTCGCCTTCTGCTCGGGATCGCACTCGCCATTTTTCTGTCCGCGGGCGCCCTCCAGGCGCAGCAGCCGTTCCAGCGCGGAACTGAAGTCAAACCCGAGCAGCCGCTCGCCGGCGAAACACAGGCGCTCTGGAACATCTACGAGCGCGCCGTAATCGACTCCGCCGTCTACCAACGCTGGAACGTCCGCCCTCTCCGCCCGCTCACTCCGGACGAGCACGGCCAGGTGCTCGTGGCCATGGTCACGTCCAAAGACGGCAAGGTCGGCGACTCGCTCACCGCCGGCACCTACGGGATGTGGGTCACCGGCGTCCCCGAGGTGCAGACGCTCTGCCGCGCCTTCCACGGCGACGTGGCCATGCAGTTACGTGAATTGCTCGGACTCCCTCCCGACGCCGATGTGCCGAGGGTCCTCGTGCTCAAGGTCGCAGTCTCCGACCTCTTCCGCCCCGCCCCCGACGACAGCACAAACACGCCGCTCCCATGCAAACCTCTCTCTGACAACACCACCCCCACCGACTGCGGCAACACCTTCCCCTCGACGACGACCCCCTCCCACTATCAATGGATGGCCGTCGAAACTCTCTACCTCCACGCCATCCCCAACGGCTACCCCTGGACGCACCTCGGCTACACCTACAACTGGACCCCGGGAGCGGATCGATACGGGGCGTCGGAGTACGTCATCCGCGGGGGTGCCAAGGGGAAGATTATCGAGAATGTGCCGACGGTGAGGTACTGCGCGGCGCAGTAGGCGATAGTCTGATGGTGAGGCGCCTGGTCCAGGCAGATCCTCGCGCACTGACTCTCTCTCATGTCATTGTTTGATGGCAAAGACAAGGTTCTGACGCCAATGCTCATTAACACGAGTGCTTGTCAGATTTAGCGTTCGCAGTAGCTCTCCACCATCTATCAAATCGTATTGGCGCACATCGTCACGAGTAATCGCCTTCGCGGCGGCCTCCTTGGCCTGTTTGGAAAAATGGTCCGCTGTTGTCACCAAAATTCCATTTTGCCCATCCGCGAGCAGAAATGCCCCTAGAAACTCGCGCACCGTGGAGACGGGTTCCGCTCTCCACCTCTTTGAATTCCGCTCTCTGTTCTTGACCTGAACCAAACAATGCCGGTCGGAAAGAACCAGCACAAGATCAAATCCACCATCGCTCGATTTGCCAACCATCCTTACGTCGCAATCGTAGTAGTCGGCAAAAATACTTCCCACGAGTTCTTCTGTTTTTCGCTTTCCTATCTGATGAATCAAGTCTGGTTTCTTGATTAACGCCCTGCGCAGCGTTGCGACAGGTAGCTCGCTATCGGCTGGCTCGTAGCGCCGGAGGATTGCGTGTCGCGCTCCATAGTCGTCCCATTCAAACCCAGAATCATTCCTCCACTCATAGTAATTAGTTTGCCACCAGCCGCAAGCGCACAGCTGCGCACTTCGCATGACGCCGCGCTCATCTATCGTCGAAACTCGCTGTTCTTCTTTCTCGTCAGCTACTTCCTGAGTGGGAACATTACAGAAAGGGCACCATCGCTTCTGGCTGAAAAATGTAGGGTTCTTAGCCTCACTATAGCCTCGAGGCGATGAGTGTTTACCGTCTTCAATATACTCTGCGTAGTCAAGTATCACAACCGTCCTCTTAGCATCGTTCGTGGTGATGTGCGCGTCGAGACGGCCTCTCCCCGAGCACTTTACCTGCGCAGGATCGCCGACGCCAACCGTGCGACCTCAGCGACCGCGCGACCTAGAAAGCCATGCACGAATACGCTCAGCCGGAGTTGCAGAGTTCCCGTGAGAGCCGGATGCGTTTCTGACATTCTGGCTTGGAAAACATCGTCAGTTTCGACACATCGAAGAACCAAGTCATCTTCAGCGCCAGAGTCCTTCGGAACTTCCAGTATCACGTGCCGAAGCAGCTCCGTCTCAGCCGGTGGCGCGGTACGAAGTTGAACCAACGCAACTCGCGGTCCGTTCGTGATTGGTGCGCGGTACGAAGGATTGACGACATCAGCCGTTGCCGGAATGTCGGAACAGCCGATGACCAGTTCAGAGGTATTCAAGCTCTGCGCCTGGCGCTTGACCTCAGTCATAAAGGCGTCTAGCACTCTGAACGCTGCGCCATCGACCTCAGCGTGTGAGTAGCCGCGTTGCGTGAGATACATACGCTTGAGCTGTGCGGCCGATTCGATAGGAGCAGGAACACCAGCCGCTCGTAGGGTTTCCGACACTAACTGAATGGAATCCAGAGTGCGGTCAAGGGTGAAATCAACAAACGACTGATACTCGCCTGCGTCGGCTTTCTCGAGCGCGGCCCGATACTCAGTCCGATGCTCGGCCAGGATTACAAGCGGAACAGAGAGCGCACGATAGGTATACACAGACGCCAGCGCTCGCGCGACACGGCCATTACCGTCGGCAAACGGGTGTATGGAAACGAATGCGTAATGAGCGTATGACGCCTGCAACACCGGATGAGCAGCTTCAAAATCAACGCTTCGCAATTCAGCGCATAACCGCTGCATCTCAGCAGGAACCAGGTCGACGGGAGCCCAGGAGTGGACAACACCGTCGCTCTTCATTACATGATTGGGAAGAGCTTTGTACTCGCCAAGTGGAAGTGCCTGCTCCTGGAGGCCAATCTCCGTGTAGACGGCGTACGTTTCCTGTCCTTTGCACATGACCTCATGGAGCGTACGAATCCAAACCTCGGCGATCGGGGTGGCTCTCGTGGCAAAATCGAGGACGAAGTCATACGCGCCCATTTGCGACTCAACGAGGGAGCGGACTCGCGCACCTTTCGCATCCAAAGCCGATTCCCACGCTGCCATTTGAAGCGCCACGGTGAAGGTGAATCCGCGATCGACCTCGTAGAGACCTTCGAGCGCGCCGGTATCGACGGCCGCGGCGCGCTTGGCCACGTCGCGAGCCCGCGCGAGCAATTCGGGCGTCAGCTCCGCGCGCTGCTTAAGCAGACCGGCATATCTCTCCCAACGCCCTTCATCGACGCGGGACGAAGCCCGCCACTCGGCGAAGGACGGAAACGGCCTATATGCCGCATCCGCTTTGCGTACATCGACATTCCCCGCGCCATTGGTCGCCATACGCTTGGAGTTTACCTCGCTACTCACTCCGGCGTAATGTACGCCCCTGTAATCCCTCCATCGACGACGAACGACGTTCCGGTGATGAACGACGACTCATCGCTGGCCAGGAACAGCGCAGCATTCGCCATCTCCTCCGGACGGCCGAAGCGGCCCATGGGGATGTGGACGAGGCGGCGGTTGCGGCGGGCGGGGTCGGCGAGGAGCTCGGCGAGCAACGGCGTCTCGACGGGGCCGGGGCAAAGCGAGTTGGCGCGGATGTTTTTGCGCGCGAACTCGACCGCGATCTCGCGCGTCATCGCAAGCACGCCCCCTTTGCTGGCGGTGTAGGCGATCTGGGGGACGGCGGCTCCCATGATGGCCACGAACGACGCTGTATTGATGATCGAGCCGCCGCCGGCGCGCAGGAGCGCGGGGATGGCGTACTGGCATCCGAAGAAGACGCCTTTGAGATTGACGTCGATCACCATGTCCCAGATGGCCTCGGTGGTGGTGGTGACCGATTCGTCGTCGGGGTGAAAGATGCCGGCGTTGTTGAAGATCACATCCAGCCGTCCGAAGGTTTCCTCGGCGAACTTCACCATCCCCTCGGCGCCTGACGCTTTCGACACGTCGGCGGCGAAAGCACGCGCGTTCGGACCGATCTCCTTTGCTGTCGCCTCGGCGGTCTCTTTCTTCAAGTCGACGACGACGACCTTGGAGCCCTCTTTCGCGAAGAGGAGGCAGGAGGCTTTGCCGATGCCGGAGCCGCCACCGGTGATGAGGGCTACTTTGTTTTGCAGTCGCATAGTCAGGCCATCTCGAAGTACCGCCGCCGCTCCCAGTCGGTGACGACGGCGTCGAATTTTCGTTGTTCGGTGCGGAAGAAGTGGAGGTAGTGATCGACGACGTCTTCGCCGAAGACTTCGCGCGCGAAGGCGCTCTCGGCCAGCGCGGCGATCGATTCGTTGAGGGAATGGGGCATGTGTGGCAGGTCGGAGGCGGCTTTGTAGACGTCGCCCTCGAACGCCGGAGGCGGCTCGATGTGATGGGTGACGCCGTCCAGTCCCGCGGCGATGGCGGCGGCGAAGGCGAGGTAGACGTTCGCGTCGGCGCCGGGGGCGCGGCACTCGATGCGCAGTGACGGGCCGCTGCCGACGATGCGGAAGCCGGCCGTGCGGTTGTCGAAGCTCCAGGCGATGCCGGTCGGCGCGAACGAGCCGGCCACATAGCGTTTGTACGAGGAGGGATACGGCGCGAAGAAGGCGAACAGCTCGCGGATGTGCTTCATCCATCCGCCGAGAAACCAGCGGAACGTCGGCGAGCAATGGATCGTGCCGAGGGAGTCGTCGCCGGCAAACCGCGGGACCTTCCCCGTTTCGTCCCACAGCGACATGTGGATGTGACACGACGAACCGGCGTAACGTTCATCCCACTTGGCCATGAAGGTGATGGCGTGTCCCTGCTGCCAGGCGATCTCCTTGGCGGCGTGTTTGTAAATCGAGTGGCGGTCGGCCATCTCCAGCGCATCGGCGTAACGGAGCCCGATCTCCTGCTGCCCCGGTCCCCACTCGCCCTTCGACGACTCGACCGGGACGCCGGAGCGCTCCATGTGCGAGCGAATCGCGCCGATGAGGTGCTCTTCCTTCGTCCCTTGCAGGATGTGGTAATCCTCGATGACGCGTCCGATCGGCGTCGGATTGATGAAGCCCTTCTCCGCCACCGCCTCGTAGGAATCCTTGAATACGTAAAGCTCCAGTTCCGAGGCCGCCATCGTGGTGAAGCCCATGGCCGCGGCGCGGGCGATCTGGCGGCGCAACATGCTGCGCGGCGCTACCGGCACCATCTCGTGCGCATGCTCCTGGTAGACGTCGCACAGCACCAGAGCCGTCTTCGGCAGCCACGAGGCCACACGCAGCGTTTCGAAATCGGGGATCGGCCGGAAGTCGCCGTAGCCCTTGGCCCACGAGGTGAAGGCGTAGCCGGGCACCGGATCCATCTCCATGTCGCAGGCCAGCAGGTAATCGCAGGCGTGCATCCCGTGCGGGATCACCTCATCGACGAAGAACCGTCCGACGAGGCGCTTGCCCACCAGCCGCCCATACATGTCCGGAAATGCGGCGATGACGGTATCGATCTCGTCGTCGGCGACGAGGCGTTTGAGGGTGTCGATGTCGATGCGTCCGTGCATATGCGGTTGCGGGGTCTCGCGGTTACGCGGTCTCGCTGTGTGTTTGCTTGGAGATCCGCGCGACTGCGCCAACTCTCCTACTCCCTTCACCTTTCTTGTTGCGATTGCCGGGTGGGCGTGACCGCGCGACCGCGAAACCCCGCGACCGCGAGACCCTGCTCAGCCAATATCCACATACACCGTCTTCCACTCCGAATACGCATCGAGCGCGGCGAGACCGAGCTCTCGTCCGATGCCGCTTTGTTTGACGCCGCCGAAGGGAGCTTCCAGATGCACGCTGCTGCCGGAGTTGATGGAGATGTTGCCGGTCTCGAAGGTGCGGGCGACGCGCAGCGCCCGGCCGATGTCGCGCGTCCAGATCGAGCCGGAGAGGCCGTACAGAGAATCGTTGGCCATCCGTACGGCATCGTCCTCGGAGTCGAAAGGCATCACCGCTACCACCGGGCCGAAGATCTCCTCGCGGGCGATGGTCATCTCCGGGGTGACGTCGACGAAGATGGTCGGATCGAGATACGTGCCGGCTCCTTCGCGCGAATGGCCACCGGTCGCGAGCGTCGCCCCCTCCGATATGCCGGTGTCGATGTACGACTGGACGCGCGTCCGATGCGCCGCCGTCACCAGCGGCCCCATCTCCGTCTCCGTCGCCAGTGGATCGCCGACCTTCACCTTTTCAAAGGCTTCGACGAGCGCCTTCGCGAATCGATCATAGATCGATCGCTGGACGAGCACGCGGCTGCGCGCACAGCAATCCTGTCCGGCGTTGCCGAGCGATGAGGAGACCGCGGAAGCGACCGCTTTCGCGAAATCACAATCGTCGAAGATGAGATTGGCCGACTTGCCGCCGAGCTCGAGACTCACGCGCTTGATGTCGCGCGATCCCATCTCCATGACCTTTCTGCCGACCTCCGTCGAGCCGGTGAAGGCCAGCTTGCGGACCAGCGGGTGCGTGAGGATGGCCTCGCCGGCGACGGATCCCGGGCCGGTGACGACGGTGAAGACCCCCTCGGGGAGGCCCGCTTCGAGCGCCAGCTCGCCGAGGCGGATGGCGGTGAGCGGCGTCTGTTCTGCTGGTTTGAGAGCCACCGTGTTCCCCATCGCCAGCGCCGGGGCCGACTTCCACGCCGTGATGGTGATCGGGAAGTTCCACGGCACGATGATCCCGCAGATGCCGACCGGCTCGCGAAAGGTCATCAACACGCCCGGCGCCGCGCCGGGGATGGTCTGTCCGCCAATCTTGTTCGTCGTGCCGGCGTAGTACTCGAAACAGTTTGCCGCCAGCGCCACTTCGTCGCGCGAATCACGGATCGGTTTCCCGACGTTGCGCGATTCCAGCGTCGCCAATTCGTCCGCGTTGTCGCGAATGAGCTGCGAGAGCCGCATCAGCATCCGCCCGCGGCTTCTCGAGTTGACCGCACGCCACGCCGGAAACGCCCCCGCCGCGCGCCGCACCGCGCGATCGACATCCTCGGCGGTAGCCCGCGAAACGGAGCCGAGCGTCTCTCCTGTCGCCGGCTCGATCAGCTCGAAATCGGACACGCGGGAAGGTTAGTGCAAGAAGCAGGCTCAGGGGACGGGGTTGCGGGGTCTCGCGGTTGCGCGGTCTC
Source organism: Thermoanaerobaculia bacterium (assembly GCA_035569395.1). Lineage (GTDB taxonomy): Bacteria > Acidobacteriota > Thermoanaerobaculia > Gp7-AA8 > Gp7-AA8 > JADGNZ01. The sequence goes on from DATMNC010000004.1 coordinate 37,834, forward strand.
GCGGTGTTGGCTTGCAAGGCGCGGCTTGTTCGCCGGCACACCGCGAGACCGCGAAACCCCGAGACCCCGCAACCCCGAGACCGCAATACCCCCACCTACGGCCCGGTTACTGCATATACCTGCCCAGTCCCCTCGCAGTTCTCTCTCCCACATCGACTGCCCGCGCCTTGCGATCGCGTCCGGTTGGAACAAACCAGGAGGCGATGCATGCCTGAAACACTCCCACTCCTCGCGCCGGCGCTTCATGAGGCCAGGATCACGAAGATCCCGCTCGTTGCGGACATTCAGAATTTCGCGCAGGACGTATTCGACACGGTGCGCGAGCCGCTGCTCGTGCTCGATGCCGCGCTGCGGGTGCGGTCGGCGAACAGCACGTTCTACAAGACGTTCCGTGTCTCCGCCGCGGAGACCGAGGGGCTGCACATCTACGAGCTCGGCAACGGGCAGTGGGACATCCCCGACCTCCGCACATTGCTCGAAGAGATCGTACCGGAGAGCACTGTTTTCAACGACTTCGTGCTCGAGCACGACTTCCCTCACATCGGGCGCCGGGTCATGCTGCTCAACGCCCGGAAACTGCACGACGAGCTCGTTCTGCTGGCGATGGAAGACGTCACGGAGAAACGGCGCGCGCAGCATCTGCTCGAACAGATCGAGGCCTACGCGCAGGACGTCGTCGACACCGTGCGCGAGCCGCTCCTGATTCTCGACAGCAGCCTGCGCGTTCATTCGGCAAACGGCGCGTTCTACCAGACCTTTCACGTCTCGGCGGAAGAGACCGAGAACCAGCTCATCTACGAGCTCGGTAACGGGCAGTGGGACATTCCCGACCTTCGCACGCTGCTCGAGGACATCGTCCCCACCAGCTCGGTCTTCAACGACTTCGAGCTCGAGCACGACTTTCCGGTCATCGGCCGGCGTGTGATGTTGCTGAACGCCCGGAAGCTGCGTGAGGGCAGCCACGCGGAACTGCTGGTGCTGGCGATGGAAGACGTCACGGAGCGCCGTCGCGCCGAGGCGGAGGTGGCCACGGCCAAGGAAGCGGCGGAAACCGCCAACCGCACAAAGAGCCTTTTCCTGGCCAACATGAGCCACGAGTTGCGCACCCCGCTCAACGCCATCCTGGGATTTTCGGAGATGCTGCAGGAAGAATCGCTCGAGCGCGGCCTTCAGGACTTCAGCGCCGATCTCCAGAAGATCTCCACGGCGGGCAAGCACCTGCTTGGACTGATCAACGACATTCTTGATCTCTCGAAGATCGAGGCCGGCAAGATGGAGCTGCACCTCGAGGCCTTCGACATCTCCGCGCTGATCGGCGAGGTGGCGTCGACGATCGAGATGCAGGTTGAGAAAAACGGCAATACCCTCGAGATCACCTGCGCTCCGGACGTCGGATTCATGCGCGCCGACCTGAGTAAAGTGCGGCAGGGACTGTTCAATCTCGTTTCGAACGCGGCGAAATTCACACACGACGGACAGATCAAAGTCGCCGCCGAACGGCAGCTCATGGATGGCAGCGACTGGATCATCTTCCGGGTCTCCGACACCGGGATCGGACTGAGCTCGGAGCAGATCGTCAGGCTCTTTCAGTCCTTTACGCAGGCCGACGCCTCGACGACGCGGAAGTTCGGCGGAACAGGCCTCGGCCTGGCCCTCACGCGCCGCTTCTGTCAGATGATGGGCGGCGACGTCACCGTCCACAGCGTCCCCGGCGAAGGAAGCGTTTTCACGATCAAGCTGCCCGGCACGGTCACGGAACCCCTTGCCGAACCGGTCCTCCCGTTCGAGGACCGCCGAGACGCGTCGCAGGTTCCCAGCGATGTCTCCGTCGACGCAGAGCCACTTCCTGCCGTCCGCACATGCGTGCTCGTCATCGATGACGACCCGTTGCAGCGCGATCTGATGCAGCGGTACCTGCGCAAGGAAGGTTTCTCGGTGTGTACAGCCAGCGGCGGCGTTCAGGGATTACGGCTGGCG
>DATMNC010000005.1:0-16639 GCA_035569395.1 Thermoanaerobaculia bacterium
TGTCCGTGGAAACAGCTTGAGAATCTGACCGAACACGCTAGAAAATGCGCTCAACGTCGGGCCTCCTGTCGAATCGTCGTTCTTGGTCGAACTGACTGACTCTACAGCGCCCGGCGTTTCTTCCGATCGGCCAACTCTCCGATACCTAATTTGGACAACTGTGGGCACAGACACTCTTGTCTGTGCCGGGTCTCGCCGCGACTGAAACTCTGCGACATACTCGGATATCTCCAGTCTCACCGTGTCTCGTGACTCTTGCCGCCTACGGCACCTTCCTTGAGTAGCCCGGCAATCATCGCGCGCAGCGAGTCCGCGTCCTCCAATCCGGGGTTCCCGCCCGCGCCGCCGCTGGCGGCGCGAATCCTGCCGGCGCGATCGATCACGATCACTTGCGGAATGTTCAGAATCTCTTTGCCCGTGCGGCCCAGATAGCGATCCACCTCGGATTTGGTCGCATAACCAACCGGATACGTGAGCTTGAGCTGGCTCACCAGGCCAGGGATCAGGCGCCCGCTGGCGCCGCCACTGTTGGGCGGATCGAAAACGATCCCTACCGGTTGGAAACCGAGCGCACCCAGTTCGCTGTTGAGATTGTTCAAGGTCCCGGCGACGCGGAGGCAATGATTGGACTGAATGAAAAGAAATTCGATGACCACTACTTTCCCCCGGAAACTGGAAAGAGGGATCGTTCTTCCCGACGGCTCAGCGATGTTGAGCTCTGGCGATATGCGCGAAACGCCGGGCGGCGGCGCCGCCGCAGCAAAACCGGCCGACGTGAGAGCCGTGGTGAGACAGAAGAGCATTCGCATAGCGTGAATCCGTGAAGACATCATAGTCAAACGTCCTTCCATTTCTCAGCGATGCGCTGCACCACGGCCGCTGCCTCGCGGCTGGCGTCCTCAGGACTCTTTTCACCCTTAACCACGCTCAAGAACATGCTGGGTATGACGAACTTGTTGAACGTCTCCATGAAAGCCGGGGTGGCATATCCAGGGACGCCCAGGTTGTGCGTCCAATGCAGGGCGTCTTTCAGTTGCTTGTTCTTGTCCGGGGGATCACTCGTGCGATCATTTTCAAGCCTCACGATGAGATCCGGGAGGGCCTTCTGGTAGATGGGTAGATTGCAGCCCTTGCTTTGCTCGTAACCGGTCTTCCCAGTGTCAACAAGATCGATCAGAAACTGCTTCGCGGCTTCCTGATTCCGTCCGAACTTCCAAACAGCGGAGCAGTTCGTGATGTGAGGAGTGGCTACAATCCCCGATCCGGCCGACCCTAACAGTGGCGGCTGGATCATGATCTTCTTAGCGACCTCCGGATCTTGGTGCTCCGCGGCGCGCAGCAGGCTGATGGCATTGACGCTGCAGGTGGTTTTGCGCGCCAGCATCGCTTTGACATTGTCCGACGGGCCCCAACTGAGCTGATCGGGAGTTCCCGTCTCCTGGTAGAGCAGTTTGACGTACTTGAGGGCCTCGGTCGTACGAGCACCGTCAAGCATGACGCGGCCTTGAACGTTCAAAACCGCTCCACCGAAAGCAACCAGAACGGTATGCATGGTGATATTGCCTTCCAGAGTGGGCGTCATAGCCAAACCGCACGACACACCGAGTTTTTCGCGGATCCTTTTTCCTCCGCTACGCAAGCTACCGTAGTACAAGGGACCCATGGGCATACCAGCCTCAGCCCAGTAGTCGGTGAAATAATGGAGAGGGGCCGGCATCCAGGAATCGCAGAATGCAAAGTATTTGCGTTGTTTCACGTAGTAGGTCGAGCGGTGCGCAAGTTTGTCGATGACCCCGACTTTGAGCCGCAGCGCCTGATAGATCTCATTGTGATCGATGACGTGCTGGCAGAACTCCGCAGGTGGCCATGGAAACATCATCACATCATGGCCCTTCCCTTGTTTGACTTCCTCTGCGGCACGCTGGTGGATCTGTTCGGCCGGAATTCGATCCACGGTGACGTGGATGTCATGCTGCCGGCCCCACTCCTTTGCCATACCCTCGAACCAGATGTCGAACTCGGGGACGAAATGTGCCCATTTGCCGATTCGGAGCGTTCTTTGGCTGGCCAGGGCGCGAGAAGGGAAGGCGAAAAAAGGCCCGGCGGCTGCCGATACTGCCGCGAACTTGAGAAAGTCCCGGCGAGAGAACCTGCTGCCCTTCACCTTAGACATCGTTTTTAAACGCCGATTCCAGATAAACACGACCGGTCCTGGCAAGTCAAGATCGCTTGCCAAGGGCCGGTCGGTTTAAACTTTCCTCCGGGAACGGAACGTTGTTAGTTGTGAGCCGCCGCCGATATCACCTGGGCAGTCTGGGAAGGGCTCAACGTGAGCTCGTTGCAGAACGCCCCAAATAGCTGCAGGCAGGCAAAGTTGAGATTGAACCGAAAATCGAGCGGTATGCCAAAAGGCCCACGAACCGTGTCCAAGAACGCATCCGATGTGATCGCTCCTGCCCGTGGGTCAGGAAGTGCGGGACAGATCAACCAGATCGCTCCACCGTCCGCTCCGCCAGTGTCGAGCTGTCCTTCGTTCATGCATCCAGGGTTGGGCGGGTTGGGGAAATGCGGACCGAGCGGCTGTGCGCCAACGTCCTTGCCTTCCAAGAAGTTGAGCTCATTGGCAGTAAGAACGTTCGGGGTTCCATCCAGGCCGATGCCGTGCATGGACGCCAGTTGGATCAACATGGAGATACACTGCGTGGTCGGGTGGATATTCCCCGCCGGATCACCAACCGAATTCTGGTTGTACCAGAAGTAGGTGAGCACCCACATCCCTAACAGATCGTCACAGAAATAACCAAACGGACTATCGTGCGGGGTTCCTGAGACGATACCCAGCGGATCGTTTCCATCGCTGCCGTCAATGGCGTTTCGATTCGTGGCGAAGCGCCAGTCCTGCCTTATGGCCGGCGTGGCAACACTGGTCACCGGGAAGCAGGGAGTCCCAACGGGCAACGTCGAGTCTCCCATGCTGCCACAAGGTGTCGGGGCGAGAACTCCACTCGGAAGCCTTTGTTTGAGCGCGGCGTAGCCCTCGAAGTTGCCGACGATGTCCTGCATCGCGATGCCCCGGGCGTTGCCGGCGCCTCCCGACTGGTTTGCGGTATTGAAGAAGTTCTGGTTGAGCACGAACGCGATGATGGAAATGAACTCGGTGGCCGTACCGCTACCATCGTCCGGGTAACCGCCTGTCGTCGCAAGGATACGGATGTTCTTGCGAGTGGGATCGTTATTGGAGTTGTCCACGAGCCAGTTCGGCTGGTGCGGATCCCGCGCCGGAGGACCAAACTGCCGGAACAGACCGAAGCGGCCCGCCGCGGGCTGGTCCAACTGCGTCACGTCAATACCATTGGCCCCGTAGAAACCGTCATTGAAATCGAACGGCGGCGCATTGTTGTTCAGCTGGGCCATCAGGCTGGGAGCAACCAGGAACGCCACCGCTGCCAGCGTCAGAAAAAACGAAGCATTTGTTCGTAAACTCTTCATGACCTTCCTCCGGTCAGGACGGCTGAATGTGACTCTGCTCCGGATGGAGCATCCAGGAGACAGACTCGGCAATGAAGTCAGCGTGGGCCATCCCTGGACACGCTGCCCACAACATCAGCGGCTCGTTGCCATAGCGGATGTTCCCGATATGCTGGGTCTTGTCCTTATCAACGACTGGATTGGGATAACTGAACCCGATGCCTCTGCGGACTTTTTCCAGATCCTGGGCCTTGCCGGTAAGAAACGTCCAGCCTGGTCTGGCCTGGTGCATTTCACGGAACTGGCGGATGGCATCGACCGTGTCCTCTTCCGGCTTCAGCGTCAAGGAGTACATGAAGAGCCGCTTGTTGAGGTCCGCGGCCACCCGCTCCTGCACTCTGGAGAGATTGGCCATCACCATCGGGCAGACTTCATCGCACTTGGCGAAGAAGAAGTTCATCGTGACGATCTTGCCCTTGACCAGGTCGTCATAGAACATCACTCGTTTGCCCTCGTGCGTGTACAGAGGGACATTGGGGAAATGCATGCGCTGGATGCGCTGACGGGCCAGATCGGACGACGTCGCCCCGAGGCCCAAACCGGCTTTTTCCGTGACGCCGGCGACAGCCGTTGCCGCTGCGGCAAGGGGGGCCATCGCCGTCCAGCCCAATAGTTTTCTTCTCGAGATGTCCATGGCTCCGGTCTCCTTTCTCTATGGCACTCGAACGTCGTCGCCCTGGGCCACGACATGCCAGAGCGCCATCATGGCGTGGTCCTCGTGCACCACGTTGTGGCAGTGGATGGGATACTTGCCCAGCCAGTCGCGGAAGCGGAAGAAGAGCTGAACGCGCTCGTTGGGATGCAGTTGCGTCACGTCTTTGCGTCCTTTGTCCGCCGGCAACGTTGGTGCAGCCCGGTTGCGGCTCAGGATCTGGTGTTCTTCCAGATGGATGTGAATCGGATGCGTCCAGTCGCCGCTGAGATTCATCAATAGCCACTGCTCCACGGAGTTCTGCTGCACGGCAAAGCGGAATTGATTGCAGTCCATGAACTGGCCGTTGATGGACCATTGACCATTCAACCGGTCGAACTTGAAGGTCCGGGTGATTCGCGGATCGACATTGGTGCTGGGCAATTGATAGAACGTGGGATTCGTGGCCGGATCGACGCTGTGGTCGGCGACGGCGGTTCCGCTCACCCGGAACTGCAACAGCAGGTTGCCCGCGCCCGCGGGGAGAATCTGAGGAACGGTCATTCCCAGATTGGCGCTGCACTCCTGCGACGTGTTGCCCGGGCCGAAGTTGTCGACCGGACCCTGCCCATTGAGTTGATTCAGGCGGTTCTCCAGATAGATGGTCTTGCCGGCGAAGGGCCTGAAATCGATGATCACTTCCACCCGCTCGGCAGGGCCGATGCGCACGCTCGTGATCTGAACAGGATTCGGAAGGAGATTGCCGTCCGTGCCGATCAGCCAGTATGGATTGGCATTGCTCGTGTGGTTCAGGTCCGTCAGGAAGAACTCGTAGAAACGCGACGGGCCGGTATCGAGCAGCCTGAAGCGGTACCGGCGCGGCTGAACCTCGAAGAAGGGCTGGATCTTGCCGTTGACCAGGAACTTGTCGCCCAGGATGCCGTCCAGGTTGAACAGATCGAAGACCAGATCGCCGGTTTCCGGGTCATAGACCTTGTCGTTGAAGGCCAGCGGAATGTCAAACTGCGGGAAGCTGGGAAGATGGAATCCCGTGCTCTCGTCGCCGGTATCGAACTGGTTGAAGAGGCAATAGAAGCCGATCAATCCCTTGTAGGTATTCTGCGAAGTGAAATCGACGCGGTGGTCGTGATACCAGAGCGTGCTCAACGATTCGTTGATATCGCCGTTGGGAGCGTGATCGGAATTGAATCCCGCCAGTACGTTGGGATAGTACTGATCGCAGAAGTGTCCGGGGCCGTAGAAGTCGCAGGGATTGCCGTCACTCTCCGACGGATTGTGAGCGTTGTGCAGGTGGGTGGTGACGGACGGCAGTCCGAAACCGGTATTGTTCACCTGCGTTACCGCGGGGAGTGAATTGGTGTTACGCGTGATCTGAGGTCTGCCATAAAAAGCTTTATAGGTCGGTCCCGGGCTGCGGGTGCCGGTGCCGTCGTCGAAACCCCAAATCGTTTGCAGAGGCAGATCGGGCGACTGCCTGGTCGTAAACTGCCTTTGGTGGACGTTGTAGAGCGTCGCCGGAACCACGGGAAACCGGACCGGATCGATCTGCGGGGCCTGGAACGGGGCCGCGCGCACCTCGCCTGCCCCGGTGTTGGGGTTTTCCGTCGGCGTGGGACTCAGGGCGGTCACCGTATGGGCAACCGGCATGACCACGAGAGGCTCGACGAACGCCCTGGTCGGCGGGCTTGCCGTCTGATTGCTGGGAAGGCATAGCTGGTTCGTCCCGGGGCTGGAATTGGATCCCGAGCTCGGAGGATTCGTCTGCGCGCGAGCGCTCAACCCTCCCTGCACGGCCAGCATCCCTCCTGCCGTCAGTAACCCCATCTTGAAGAGGGAGCGCCGGCTTGTCAGGCCGGCTGCGATCAATTCGCGCCGGTTCTTCGCCGCGTTGAGCATCTCGCGGTAGCGCGCCTTGGATACCTTCTCGCCGAATACATTGAAGTACATTCCCCGCCTCCTCATGCGTTGGGCGGAACAGCGTCCGCAAATTGCTGGCGTGCTCCGGGTCGTTCAGCGATTCGTCGCTTCTGCGCTCACATCACACCTGGGCGTAAGAAGCAGCACATCTTGACGTGATATCGGATCTGTGCCCGCAATCTATCTCCAGGCTTATCGAGATCCAAGGGTCAAGCGTTAGCCAAAACGGCTATTTGTTAGCATTTAACGCTGCCGGCGGGGATGCCGGCGCGCCACGGACCTCGGGGAATCAGTCACCCTCATTCGTCCGCCGGTAGCTGCGCGGTCCCCGTTCAAACCGGCGCTCGAAGGCGCGTGTGAAGCTCGACGTGTGCTCATACCCGACGGCGTTGGCGATTTCCTTGACGCTCATCTCGCTGGTTGCAAGCAGGTAGGCCGCCCGTTGCATTCTCTGCTCGAGGAGCACATGACCGAGGGAAGCCCCCGTGGCCTGTTTGAACAGGTGACTAAGATAGGAACAGCTGAGATGAAACGCCCTGGCCCAGTCGTCGATGGTGCTTCTCGGGTCGTCTTCCATCATCTGCAAAAGCCTGCGGAGACGCCCATCCTGAATCGTGGCTGGAGAACGGAAGGCATACATATGAGCCTCCGAAAGGGTCAGGGTCTAGGAATCCGCGCGGCTTGCTCCTGCCGCATGGCATGGAATTCCATGGTTGCCAGAACAACACATCGACAGTCACCGCGTCGAGTTTGGCCACCCCCCCGAACGGACGAACCTGACGTAGAAGTAGATTGGCAGTCTAGGCGGAATTACGGCTGGCGTCAAGCGAGAACTTGACAGAAAGTTGACCGCTGGTCGATCGACCAGGCAGTTTCGTCGCAAACCATTGAACGTGATCGACTTGTCCGGGCGGGCATCCGGTGCCTGACTTCGCCATCGAACGGCATTGCCGGCACCCTGCTTCTTTGAGGGCCTGCACTCCAGCTTGGTAGAGCAGGACTCTCGACGTAGCGCAGCCTCCCACAGAGCCCGCCCGGAACCGCCGAGAACGCTGTCACCAAGCCGCGACCGCCGCCACGGCGCGGTTTTGCTATGCTCTCGCGTCTCCCTCCCCCGTCCTGGGGGTGCAAACAACCGAGAGGAACTCAATCTATGCGCTTGAAACGTTTTGGCTCCGCGATTTCCGTGATCGTTCTTTTTCTGTTTACCAACGTCGCACGCGCCGAAGACGCGAAGGCGACCACACCTGCTCCTTCCACCACGGCCCAGCGCTACGGCACCTGGGGCATCGATCTGGAAGGGATGGATCGTTCGGTCAAACCGGGCGACGACTTCTTCAAGTACGTCAACGGAAAGTGGGCCGCCACGACCCAGATCCCGGCCGACAAGACCGGCTACGGCGCCTTCGCCATCCTCGGCGATCTCTCTGAGGCGCGCGTTCATGCCCTTCTCGACCGCTGGGCTGCCGACAAGAGCCTGAAGCCCGGCTCCGACGAGGCAAAGGTGGCCATGGTCTACCGCACCTACCTCGATGAGGCCACCGCGGAGAAGCTCGACGCCAAACCGCTCCAGCCGTATCTCGACGCCGTCAAGAAGGCAAAGACGCACGAGGACATGGCTCGCTCGATGGGCGGCGCCGAACGCGGCTTCGGCAGCTCGTTCTTCGGTGCCGGCGTCGGCGATGACGCCAAGAACCCGGACAAGTACACGCTTTACCTCTCGCAAGGCGGCCTCGGTCTGGCCGACCGCGAGTTTTATCTGCGCGACAACTTCAAACCGCAGAAAGAGCATTACCAGAAGTACGTCGCCGACATGCTGGGGCTCATCGGATGGGCCGATCCGGAAAAGAACGCGGCGGACGTCGTCGCGCTCGAAACGAAAATCGCCGAGGCCCACTGGACGCGCGCCGAAAGCCGCGAACGCGACAAAACCTACAACCCCACCACCATCGCCGATCTGGAGAAGAACGCTCCGGGATTCCCGTGGCTCGTGGCATTCAAGGAAGCGGGACTCGACAAGGTCGACCGCGCCGTGGTCCGGCAGGACACCGCAATCCCGAAGATCGCCAGGATCTTCGCCGACACACCGGTGGCGACGCTCCAGGCATGGCAGGCCTTCCACATCGCCGATGATGCAGCCCCTCTTCTCTCGAAGCGCTTCGTCGATACGCACTGGGAGTTCCGCTCGAAGTTCCTCAACGGCGCCAAAGAGCAGCGCCTGCGCTGGAAGCGCGCCGTCGGCGCCGCCGAAGGGACCATGGGGGAGGCCATCGGCCGGACCTACGTCGCCGAATACTTCCCGCCCGAGTCGAAGGCCAAGATGGAGCAACTCGTCGCCGGCCTTCGTGCCGCGATGAAGGGCCGCATCGAGAATCTGCAGTGGATGAGTCCGGAGACCAAGGCCCGCGCCCTCGACAAGCTGGCACACTTCACCGTGAAGATCGGCTATCCATCGGAGTGGCGTGACTATTCGAAGCTCGAGATCCGCGATGGCGATCTGGTCGGCAATTCCGAGCGCGCCGCGAAGTTCGGGTGGGCGCGTGACCTGGCCCGCCTGAGCAAGCCGGTCGACAAGAAGGAATGGGGCATGACGCCCCAGACGGTCAACGCCTACTACCAGGCCACCAAGAATGAGGTCGTCTTTCCCGCCGCCATTCTGCAGCCGCCGTTCTTCGATCCGAAGGCGGACATGGCCGTGAACTACGGCGGCATCGGCGCCGTCATCGGTCACGAGATCACGCACGGCTTCGACGATCAGGGCCGCAAGTCGGACGGCACCGGCATGCTGCGCGACTGGTGGTCTCCGGAGGATGCCGCTAAGTTCGAGGTGCAGGCCGCGAGGTACGGCGCGCAGTATGAGGCGGTCAACCTCCCGCAACTCCCCGGCAGTCACATCATCGGCAAGCTGACCATGGGAGAGAACATCGGCGACCTTGGCGGCATCCTCATGGCCCTCGATGCCTACCATCTCTCGCTGCACGGCCAGCCGGCCCCGGTGATCGACGGCTTCACCGGCGATCAGCGCGTGTTCCTGGGCTGGGCTCAGGTGTGGCGCACTCTGACGCGCGACGACGCGCTCCGCCAGCTCATCGCCACCAACCCGCATTCCCCCGGCCAGGTGCGCGCCTTCGCCCCCCTCCGCAACGTCGATGCCTGGTACGAGGCGTTCGGCGTGAAGGAAGGCGACGCCGAGTACATCAAGCCAGAGGACCGCGTCCGGATCTGGTAAGTAACGAACAAGCGGCTCAACACGAACGGCCACCCGCGCGGGTGGCCGTTTTGTTGCACCATACAATGGCAGGTGCTCTGGACTAAAGGCTCACGCGGAGGCGCGGAGTGCGCGGAGAAAGACGTTTCTCGCCGTCTCCTCCGTGACTCCGCGTCTCCGCGGGCGCTCAAGTCGTTCGAAAGATCGTGACCGGGCGCACGTAATCCTCCCCGCTTGAGGCACACAATAACTGCGCCATGAAAAGCCTCCTGCTGGCCGCGGTCCTCTCGAATCCGATTCTTTTCGTCACTCAGGTGCCGGTGCCCGGCGACTTCACCTCCGTCGCCTCGACCTTCGGCAATCAGATCCCCTCCGTTCAGCAAGCGCCGCGCGGCGGCGACCTCTGGATCCGTTATCCTGACGGCACGACGAAGAACCTCACGCGCGCGGCGGGCTTCGGCGCGAGCGGAATGCAGGGGGCGAACGCCATCGCGGTGCGCGAGCCGTCCGTCCACTGGAGCGGCACCAAGGCGCTGTTCAGCATGGTCATCGGCGCGCCGACGCAGCAGTTCGTGTGGGAGGACTACGTCTGGCAGATCTACGAGATCACCGGCCTCGGCGAGACCGACACGCCGGTCATTCGCAAGGTCGCCAGCCAACCGGCGGACTACAACAACGTCAGCCCGTTCTACGGCACCGACGATCGCATCCTCTTCACCTCCGATCGGCCGCGCAGCGGAGAGCCGCACCTCTATCCTCAGCTCGATGAGTACGAGGAGGCGCCGACGGTCACGGGACTCTGGAGCCTCGATCCTGTTACCGGCGATCTGCGCATGCTCAATCACACGCCGTCGGGTCTCTTCTCACCATCGATCGACAGCTTCGGCCGGGTGATCTTCACACGCTGGGATCATCTCCAGCGCGATCAGCAGGCCGACACCGATGCCACCGAGGGGGGGACGTACGGGACATTCGACTACACCGACGAGTCCGCGGGCGCGGCGCGCGGCGCGGACGTCGAAGTCTTCCCGGAGCCGCGCAGCGCGCGCACCGATCTCCTGGCCGGCACGAATCTGCAGGGCAACAGCATCAATCACTTCTTTCCGTGGGCGATCAATGAGGACGGCACGTCGGAAGAGACGATGAATCATGTCGGCCGGCACGAATTCCATAGCTACTTCGACAAAAGCATGAACGGCGACAGCGGCGTTCGCGAATTCATCGCCGCATCGAGCGGCCGGACCAATCCGAATGAGGTCGAGAACCTCTTTCAACTGCACGAGGATCCGGCGCATCCCGGCGTCTACTACGCCGTCGACGCGCCGGAGTTCCAGACGCATGCCTCCGGGCAGATCGTCCGCTTCGGCGCGGATCCGGGGCTGCCGGCCGACAAGATCGTCGTCACCTACATCACGCCACGCTCGACGCGTGATGTCATCGACGGCACACCGCCCGCGGATGCGTCGGGGCACTATCGCGATCCTCTCCCCCTCGCGGACGGCACACTGCTGGCCGTGCACACGAGCGAGCTCCGAGGGGACAGCAACGACGGGACGCGCCCCGCCCCGACGTCGCGCTACGCCTTTCGCCTCCGGACGATGGTGTTGCAGAACGGCGTCTACGTACCCGGCGACCTGCTGACGTCCGGCATTCAGGGCAGCGTCTCCTACTTTGATCCCGACGAGCTGGTGACATGGTCGGGAACGATGTGGGAGCTTAATCCGGTGGAGGTCCGCGCGCGTCCGCGTCCCGCGCTCCGCACCACGCCCCTCGAGGAGCCGGAGGCGAAGATCTTTCGCGACGAGGGTGTCGATCCGGCCGCCTTCCGCGCAAACCTCGCCGCGCGCGGTCTGGCACTGATCGTCAGCCGCAACGTCACCTCGCGCGATGCCGCCGACAAGCAGCAGCCATACAACCTCCACGTCGCCGGGAGCAGTACACAGAAGGTGACCGGCAGCGGCAAGGTCTACGACATCGCCCACCTTCAGCTCTTCCAGGCCGACCAGCTCCGCGGACTCGGCGGCACGACATCGCCGAAAGCCGGCCGCCGCGTGCTCGCCCGCACGATGCACGACGCCGCGGTGAAGAATCCGCCGACCACCGGCCCGGCCGGCAGCGTCCAGATCGCCTCGGATGGCTCGATGGCCGCCCTCGTCCCCGCCCGGCGCGCCATGAGCTGGCAACTGACCGACGCCACCGGCACGCCCGTCGTCCGCGAACGCTACTGGCTGACCTTCCAGCCCGGCGAAGTGCGGGTCTGCAGCGCCTGCCATGGCGTCAACTCGTACGACCAGCTCGGGGCCGTGGCTCCGCAGAACTCGCCCGAAGCGCTGCGGGCGATGCTGCGGTTCTGGAAGTCGTCGACGACTACGACACCGCGGCGAAGGGCGGCGGGGAAGTAGCGCGAGACAGTTGTTATGTTGGAGACTCACGCGGAGGCGCGGAGTGCGCGGAGTAAGAAGTTCCTCGTTTGTCTCCTCCGCGTCTCCGCGTGAGTTCCGGACTTCAAAATGGCCAACGATCATTCGTACGAAGTCTTCTCCCCGGAGCACGGCGTTCCGATCAAGGCGTGGACGCGCGGCGTGCCGGTGGAGGATGCGGCGAAGCAGCAGCTTCTCAACATCGCCTCGCTTCCGTTCATCTACCGCTGGATCGCGGTCATGCCCGACGTTCACCTCGGCAAAGGGGCGACGGTCGGAAGCGTGATCCCGACCAGGAAGGCCATCATCCCCGCCGCCGTCGGCGTCGACATCGGCTGCGGCATGATGGCGGTGCGCACGTCGCTCAACGCGCGCGATCTGCCGGACGACCTGCACGCACTGCGCTCGACGATCGAATCGGCCGTGCCGCATGGGCGCACCGACAACGGCGGCCGGAACGATCGCGGCGCCTGGAGCCAGCCGCCGCAGCGGAACGCGGAGGCGTGGGCGAACCTATCGCCGAAATATGGGGAGATCGTGGAGAAGCATCCGCGTCTCGGACGAGGCAACGATGCCAATCACCTCGGCACACTCGGTACCGGCAACCATTTCATCGAGGTCTGCCTCGACGAAGCGGAGAACGTCTGGATCGTGCTGCACAGCGGCTCCCGCGGCGTCGGCAACCGCATCGGCCAGTTCTTCATCGAGCTGGCCAGGCAGGACATGCGTCGATGGATGATCAACCTTCCGGACCAGGACCTGGCCTACCTCCCGGAGGGCACCGATCACTTCAACGCATACGTGAAGGCGGTGCATTGGGCACAGTCGTACGCGATGACGAACCGCGAGCTGATGATGGCCGCCACCATCGACGCCATTCGTGCCGCGGACCTGCTGCCGCCGTTCACGGCCGACGCCGAGGTAGTGAACTGTCACCACAACTACGTCGCGGTCGAGGAGCACTACGGTGAGCGCGTCTTCGTGACGCGCAAGGGAGCGGTGCGTGCCGGAATCAACGACCTCGGCATCATCCCGGGGAGCATGGGCGCAAAGTCGTTTATCGTGCGCGGAAAAGGGAACCCGGAGAGTTTCGAGAGCTGCAGCCACGGCGCGGGACGGGCCATGTCGCGCAACGAGGCCAAACGCCGCTTCACCATTGAGGATCATGTGCGGGCAACGGAGGGCGTCGAGTGCCGCAAAGACGCGGACGTGATCGACGAGACGCCCGCCGCGTACAAATCGATCGAGGCGGTGATGCAGGCGCAGAGCGATCTCGTCGACATCGTCCATTCGCTGAAGCAGATCGTCTGCGTCAAAGGATGAATGGGCTCAAGCAGTCTGTGTTCCTGTGCGCGCCATCACACCTCCGTATGACGCTGGACATCCATCCGCGCGAACGTCCGTTCATACAGTAGCCGCATGCGTGAAACCTTCGATCCGCGAGTGACGCCGTGGCAGATCGACGTATCGGAATTCGAGGAGATCGAATCGAGGCACGATCAGATGCAGTTTCTTCTGCGTTTCGCCGTGCTGGCGCCGTCGAGCCGCAATACGCAGCCGTGGATGTTCCGCATCATGCCCGACGGGGTCGACGTCCACGCCGACTACTCGCGCCGGCTCACCACCATCGATCCCGACGACCGCGAGCTGCTCATGAGCGTCGGCGCCGCCATCACCAACTTTCGCATCGCCGCGGCGCATTTCGGTTTCACCACCACCGTCCGCTACGCAGCCCAGCCGCAAGACAATCTGGTTGCCTCCGTCACGGTCTGCGAGACCTGCCTGCCCGATCCTCACCTATCCTCGCTCTTCGCCGCCATTCCGAAGCGGCACACGAACCGCGCCATCTTCGATCACAAGCCGATCGATCCTCGAGCTTGGTCGCGCGTCTGCGACGTTCTCGAGCGGTTTCCGGAGACGTTCAACATCGTTCTCCCTGAGGAGAGGCACCAGGCCGCCGAGTTGATCGACTACGCCGAACGGGTTCAGATGACTCGGCCCGCGTTGCGCGCTGAGCTTGCTGATTGGATTCGTGCCGATGATGGACTGCATACCGACGGCATCCCCGCCGAAGTCTTTGGCGTCCCTCGCTTCCTGGCATCCGGCGCCTCATGGTTTGTACGTCAATTCGAAGCAGGCGCCTGGCATGGGCCGCGGGACCGGCGCCTCGCGGACAGCGCATCGGAGCTCTTGATCGTCTGTGCGGATGACGATCGGGTATCGCTGCTCCAGGCCGGTGAAGCGCTCGAGCATCTGCTGCTGACCATCGCGGACGCCGGCTTGCAGTACTCATTTCTCAATCAGGCAATCGAAGTAAAGAGCCTGCGTGAGCGGGTGAAGATGCTTGCGGACTCGAAGACCCCGGCGCAGTTGCTCATTCGGATCGGGACGGCGATGCCGGTCGATCAAATGACCCCGCGCCGGACGATCGGCGCGGTCATCGCCCGAAGGGACCCGTCATGACGGCTTGCCCAATAACCCCGATCATCGCCAGCGCCGAAGAAATCGAGATCGAAGCCTTTGAGCGTCTCAAACCGCGGCTCGGCACCCTGTGGGACACCGTTTTTCCGGGCGACGAGGAGGCCTACACCTCGGTCATCGTGCCGTCGCTCACGCTCGATCAGGCGGAGATGGCCAAGATCCCCGCCATCCACTGGTACGAAGAACGGCTGCTCTTTCTTCTCATGCGCCTGAGGAATCCGCAAGCGCGCGTCGTCTATGTCACGTCGCAGCCGCTTCACCCGGTCGTTCTCGACTACTACCTGCAACTTCTCGCGGGGATCCCGGCCAGTCATGCCCGCGCGCGGCTGACGCTTCTCTGCGTCTACGACAGCTCCCCGCGCTCCCTCACGGAAAAGATTCTCGAGCGTCCTCGTGTCATCGAGCGCATCCGCGCCAGCATTCCTGATTCGCAACGCGCCTACCTCACCGTCTATAACTCGACGCCGCTGGAACGACGGCTGGCCGTCAAACTCGACATCCCGCTGAATGCGCCCGATCCTCGGCTGATCGGCTACGGGTCGAAGTCGGGCGCGCGGACGCTCTTCGCCGATATCGGAGTCGATCGGCCATATGGCCGCGAGAACCTCCACACGGTCGATGACATCGTCAACGCGCTCGTTGTCATCCAGACCGCCCGGCCCGAGGCTCGTCGCGCACTGCTAAAACTGAATGACGGATTCTCCGGCGAAGGAATCGCGCGCTTCGAATACCCGCCTGTCGCCGACGCTGTCTCCATCCGTCAGGCGCTCAATCACCTGCGGTTCTCCATCGAATCCGAATCGGTGGACACCTTCCTGTCGAAATTCGCCGCCGGCGGCGGTGTGGCCGAGGAGCTGATCGAAGCGCGCGAGGTGCGCTCGCCGAGCGTGCAGCTTCGGATCAATCCGCGGCAGGACGTGATCCTCGCATCCACCCACGAACAAATCCTCGGCGGACCGTGCAAGCAGGTCTTCCTCGGCTGTGTGTTTCCGGCCGACGATGACTACCGCATCGAGCTGCAGCGGCAGGCTCTGATCATCGGGGAGGCGCTGGCCGCACGCGGCGTCATCGGCCGCCTTTCCGTCGATTTCCTCGCCACCAGAAACGAACCGATGGAGCCGTGGCGATTGTCCGCCATCGAGATCAATCTTCGGATGGGAGGAACGACCCATCCCACCTTGGCCCTTCGCTTCCTCACCGGAGGAGAGGTGGATCGCACAACCGGCCTGCTTCACGGCCTCGATGGGCAGCCGAAGTTCTACCGCGCCTCCGACAACGTGCAGTCGGAAGCGTACCGAGGACTGCTTCCGGAAGATCTCATCGAGATCGTCACCATGAACCGGCTCGACTTCAACCACCGGACCACGACCGGCGTCGTCTTTCACATGATCGGGGCGGTCTCGGAGTTCGGGAAGTTCGGCATGACCGCCATCGCCAACAGCCGCGAGGAAGCAGAGCGCCTATTCACCCGCACGATTGACGTGCTCGATCGGGAAACCCGGGGAGGACAGGATGCATGAACCCATCGTCACACGCGAAACCGCCGTGGCACGCCTGCGCCGGAAGCTGATCGACATGCAGGAAGAGGGGAAATCCGTTTGCCGGATGGCGGCGGAGAAAGGCATCTTCTGCCGCGGTTTCCACCGCGACGACGACGAGGACCTGCACTTCCGCTACGCGGCCACGATCGCGAACGCGCCGGAGCTGACCCGCACCAATCTGGAAGCACACGCCAACGCCTGGCAGCTCGAACGGCAGAAGCAGGAAGGGACGCTGCTCTGTTGCGACGTGCAATTCATGACCTACGAGACCTGCCGCGCCTGGGACGATTTCTCCAACGAGGATCTCTCGCGATTCTGCGCCGAGATGCTCGGCGAGAAGGTACGCGTAACGGGGAAGATCTCGCCGGCGGTTCTGTGAGGCACCTCCTCAGCGCCGCTCGATGATGGCAGCGTCGACCGACCATCGGCCGGCCCCGGCGATGAGCAGAAACACAAGCCCCAGGAGCATGGATATGTCGGTGCGCGCCTCGTGCAGCATCGTTCCCCATCCAAACGGCTTTGTGGTTGGATCGGCGACGCCCCAGAAACCGTGACCGAGCAGGATGGGGATCTTGGTCGTGACGATCGCCACGGTGATGTCGATGAGAAGAGGTACGCTCGCGAGCCGTGTGAAGAACCCCGCCAGGATCAACACGCCGCAGATGATCTCCACCCATCCGACGAACGAGGCCAGCAGACCTGGTGAGACGAAGCCGATCTTCGCAAACCGGCCGATCCCGAGCGCCTCGGGCCGCGTGAACTTGAGGATCCCTTCCGCCAGGAACACCCACCCCACCAGCAGACGAATGACAAGGACCGAGCGTGGATCGACTTCGACGTTGTTCGTTCGCATCAACTCACCTCATGAACGGCACGGAGGGGCTGTCGGGGG
>DATMNC010000006.1:0-6889 GCA_035569395.1 Thermoanaerobaculia bacterium
TACGTCCTTTGCCACCCCATGCACCGATCCGCCTACGATTCCGGCGACATGACTGCCGTGGCCATTGCAGTCGGCCGGCGGCAAGGTTGCACTGAAGTTGAAACCATTCCTCACCCGGCCACCGAAATCGACATGCGTGGCGTTGATGCCGCTGTCGAGGATATAGGCGGTCACTCCCCGGCCCGTGGTCGCATAAACGTAGGTCTGATTGAGCGGCAGGTCGCGTTGGTCGATCCGGTCCAGTCCCCATCCCGGCGGGGCGGTCTGCGTGCCGAGCGGCGAAGGGTGTACCGTCGACCCGCCAAAGGCCATCGAATCCTGCTCGACGTACTTGACCCTGCCGTCATTGAGAAGATCCAACGCTCCCGCCTCAGGGATCTCGATGACAAAACCGTGGAGGGCCCGGCTGAATCGTTGACCCAACCGGCCGTGATGCTTCCTCGACAATTCATCGGCGACGGAGCTGATGTCGTCCACATCGTCGTTGAGCGCGACGATGTACCTTGCCGGGCCGGCAACGCTGGCGTTGAGGATGGCTCGCCGGGAGGTTGCGGCGACGGCTGGGAGGCAAAGCGTGGCCGTCACGACCGCCAGTATCCAGTTTGGTTTCATTCGATTGCATTCTCGTCACCCCGGTGACGAACATCAACAGTGCTGCCGCGATGGTCGGGCGTTCAGCGAAAAGCACGGGGCCATGAGTTTGGATGTTAACGGCGCCGCGTTAGCGGCACAAGAGGGTAGCCAGAGGTGCGAGCGCTTTTTGCGAGCACCTCTGGTTGCGATGTGCATTGAAATTGTGCCGCGTCAGCGGCACTGGATGAATGATACGAATGACGATTGCGACGACTTCCAGTGCCGCTGACGCGGCACGAGATCCATAACATTCGCAACCAGGGGTGCTCGCAAAAAACGCTCGCACCCCTGGCTACCGTCTGATTGCCGCTAACGCGGCAAAACCGCCGTGGCCCCTGAGCCGGCCTCTTCCCCGCTCCGGCTTCTCGGGATATAAAGCGCGGCCATGCTGAAGAACTGCGTCGCCGTGCTCCTCCTCATCGCCTCCTCCGTCCTCGCTCAGGAGGTGAAGACCACTCCGCAGCCGAAACCGACGATCCGGGAGCTGACGCTCGAGAACATCTTCGATCCGAAAGCGAAAGTGTCGTTTGCCGGGACGCCCCAGGGGGGATTCCACTGGCTCGACGACAAGACCTTCGCCTGGCCGCGCACCGAAGATGGGAAGGTGGTCGAGCAGGCGGTGATGGAGAGCGAGAGCGGCAGCAAGCACGTCCTCTTCAGCGCCGCGAAACTCGAAGCGGCGGCCACGAAGATCGCCGGCGTGTCATCGGAAGAGGCGGCCGGGCTCGCCAAACAGCGGAGCTGGAACGTCAGCCCGAACAAGAAGAGCGCCCTGCTCACCATCGGCAACGACGTCTATCTGTACACGTTCGACTCCGACTCCATGACGCGGCTCACCTCCTCCCCCGGTGAGAAAGAGGAAGTGATGTTCAGCCCTGACGGGCGCTTCATCTCGTTCGTGCGCGAGAACAACATCTACGCCGTCGACGTGGCCACGCAGCGCGAACGGCAGCTCACCACGGACGGCAACGCCAACCTGCAGAACGGCATCCTCGACTGGGTCTACCAGGAAGAGGTCTACGGCCGCGGCAACTTCCGCGCCTATTGGTGGAGCCCCGACTCCACGCGCATCGCCTATCTGCAGCTCGACGAGCGGCCGGTCCGGCACTTCGCCGTGGTCGATCACCTCCCGTACCAGCAGAACGTCGAGTCCGAGCTCTATCCGAAAGCGGGGGCGCCGAATCCGATCGCCAAGCTCTTCACGGTCAGCATCACCGGCACGGCGCCGAAGGAAGTGAGCACGGAGAGTTACAGCGGCGCCGACTTCCTCATCGTCCTGGTCGACTGGTCACCGGACAGTTCCAAGGTCGTCTATCAGATCCAGAACCGCGAGCAGACCTGGCTCGACCTCGATGCCGCCGACGTGCGCGGCGGCGGCGCGCCGAAGACGCTCTTCCGCGAGTCGACGAAGGCGTGGGTGGACATCACCGGCAACCCGGTCTGGCTGAAGGACGGATCGTTCCTCTGGCTCAGCGAGCGGAGCGGGTTCAAACACCTCTATCAATACTCCGCGGACGGAAAGCTCATCCGGCAGATCACAAACGGGCCGTGGGAAGTGCGCACGGTGCACGGCGCCGATCCCGCCAACGACTGGATCTATTTCTCCGGCACCGAGCGATCTGTCCTCGGCACGGACATCTACCGCGTTCACCTCGACGGGAGCGGTCTGAAACGGCTTTCCGAAGCGCCCGGCCAGCACAACGCCAACTTCAATCCGTCGTTCACGTCGTATCTCGACACGTTCTCAGACGCCTCCACGCCGCCGTCGACGTCGCTGTACCGCGGCGACGGAACGCGCGTGCGCGTCGTCGACGCCAACGAGGCGCCGATGATGCGCGACCTTCACATCGCCAAACCGGAGTTCGTGCAGGTGAAGACGCGCGACGGCTTCGTCATGGAAGCGATGATGATCAAGCCGCCGGACTTCGATCCCTCGAAGAAGTACCCGGTCTACGAGCACACCTACTCCGGTCCGCACGCACAGCAGGTGCGCAATGCGTGGGCCGGGCAGACCTATCTCTGGCACCAATTCCTGGCGCAGCACGGCGTGATCGTGTGGGTGTGCGACAACCGCAGCGCCAGCGGCAAGGGGGCGGAGTCGGCCTGGACGTCGTACAAACGGATGGGCGAAGGGGAGCTGCGCGACCTCGAGGACGGGCTGAAGTGGCTGACGTCGCAGTCCTACGTCGACGGATCGCGCGTGGCGCTCAGCGGCTGGAGCTACGGCGGCTTCATGACATCGTTCGCCCTGACGCACAGCACGATGTGGAGCGCCGGCCTGGCCGGGGGAACGGTCTCGGACTGGCGCGACTACGACTCGATCTACACCGAGCGGGTCATGCTGATGCCGCAGAACAACCCTGACGGCTACAAGGACACCGCCCCGCGCTGGGCGGCCAAGAACCTCCACGGCAACATCCTGCTGATGCACGGCACGATCGATGACAACGTGCACATGCAAAACACGATTCAGTTCATCTACGAGCTGGAGAAGGCCAACAAGCCGTATCAGCTTCAGGTCTACCCGAAGTCGCGGCACGGCGTCGTCGATCCCGCGCTCGTGGCGCACATGCGCGCGGCGATGTGGAAGTTCATCGAGGAGAACCTCGGGGTGAAGTAGGCGGTAATCGTTCCGCGCAACGAAAAGCCATCCGCAGATGGCGCAGATGAACGCAGATAATGTGTCCCAATCTGCGGCATCTGCGGGTAATCTTTCGTCCGTGTAAGCGCCGGCGGCCTTGGGGCCGTCTGCTCGGAGACCCCAAATCTGGAGGAGGAGGATTTATGCGTAGTCGTGTCTTTGTGTTCGTTCTACTCGTCATCATCACTCTCACTGGAGGCTATCTGGTCGGGTGCGCAACGGGGGGGCAGCCGCATATGAATGCGGCCCTCGATGAGCTCCAGGCCGCCCGGGCGGAGCTGGAGGCCGCCGAGTCCGACAAGGGAGGGCACCGGGTCAAGGCCATCGGTCTCATCAACGAGGCCATCGGCGAGGTCCAGGCAGGAATCGAATTCGCCCGCACTCACTGATCAGGACACGAAATTGAGGAGATTGTGATGAAACATCAAAGAATTATTGGCGCCCTTTTCCTCTGTCTGACGCTCATCGGCGGCATCGTCGCCGGCCGGGCACACGCCGCGCAGTCGCACATGGTCGCGGCACGCGGTCACCTTCGCGGCGCGCGTCAAGAGCTCCGGGATGCATCGGCCGACAAAGGCGGCCATCGCGAACGAGCGATCGGCCTCGTCGACAGCGCCATCGGCGAAGTCGACGCGGGGATCGAGTACGCGCGCGGACGGTAATGCTGGCGATTCAAACGTAGCGCCGTCGCCCTGACGGCCGGACCGCCAGTGCCCGCTGGCGGTCTTTGTGATCGCGAGGACGTCGCCGCCGGCGCTTCGCGCGTTGCGCGTACAATCCTCCCAAATCGCCCACATTGGGAGAGCAGGTAAATCCATGTTCGAGTCCGCTACATCCGCGCCCCGCTTCCGACCTTCGTTTCCCTTCAAACTGCCGCCGCTCCGGGGAGGACTCGTTCGCTTCCTCCTTCGCGTCGGCGTCCTCATCGTGCCGCTGATTCTGCTGCGGGCCTGCCTCATCACGTACGTGCCGCTCGATCAGATCGGGCTCCGGCAGGTGTCGTTCGGGATGAACAAGGGCTTGCAGAAAGAGCTCGTGCAGCCCGGCTACCGGCGCTCCATCAGCGGATACGAGACCATCCGCACGTTCCCGCGCAACGTCCAGGCGGTCGAGTTCACCAACGATGAAGCCGAGAAAGGCGCCGACCATCGCACCGTAGCCGCCATCAACGTCCCGACCGTCGACGGGTACCCGGTGGCCGTCGACGTCACGGTCCTCTATCGCATCGCCGACCCTTTCCTGGTGGTGTCCAAGTTCGGATTCGGACGTGGCTACGAGGACAACGTGGTGATGCGGTTTACCGATCCCGCCATCAAGCAGCACCTCGGCGAGCTTCGCGCGGAAGAGTTCTACCGCGACCAGCGCATCGCCAAGGTGCATGACCTCAGGAAGGAGTTGGCCGACAAGTTTCGCCAGAACGGCCTGGAGTTGGCGGACGTGCTGATCCGGCAGTACGACTACCCCGACACCTTCCAGCAGCTCACCGAGCAGAAAAAGATTCAGGACCAGTCGGTGCTGACCAACCGCGCGCTGACCAAGCAGGCCGAGGTCGATACGCGGCTCAAGCAGACCGCGGCCGAGGGGCAGAACTCGATCAATGTCCGCAGCGCGGAGTTTCAGGCGCAGATCACGGGGCTCAACGCACAGAAAGACAATTACGAGCGCTCCAAACACGCGGAAGCCGATCTCCTCGTCAAGAGCGCCGAGGCGCAGGGAACGGAAGAGATCAACCGGGCCATGGAGGGGGCCGGCTCCGACAAGCTGCTGCGGTTGCGCAAGGGCCTGGCCATCCTCAACGGCATCAAAGGTCCGATCTACATCAGTGAAGACCCGACCGATATCGGGAAGATCACCGGATCAGGGAAGCACTGAGGCGAATGATGAAACGACTGCTTGCATTGCTCGCCACCCTCCCCTTCCTTGCGGCCTGCACGCCGCATACGACGCAGGCCACGGAGGTCGGGGTCCGCTTCAATAAGATCACCGGGTCGACGGAGAACTCCGATCCGGGGGCGACGTACTTCTTCGCCCCGATCATCAACGACTGGACCACGTACGATACGTCGACGCAGAACCTGGTGATGTCGGCCAAAGCGGCCGAAGGCGACCGCAAGGAGAAAGACGACCTGCGGTTCAAGACGCGCGACGGCAACGACATCGAGACGGACGTCACCATCCGCTGGCGGATCGATCCGAACAAGGCGGCGTACATCTGGCGCACTGTCGCTCCGGATACGGTGTCGCTCAAGGAGCGCGTGGTGCGGCCGCTGGCACGCGCGTACGTGCGCGACGTCCTCAACCGGCTCGATTCCGAGGAGTACTACAACCCTGACCTGCGGTTCGCGGCGGCGAGCGACGCCACCAAAGTGATGGCTGCCCAACTGAAACCGTACGGCGTCATCGTGGAGCAGGTCATCCTCGGCGATTTCGCTTTCAAGCCCGACTACCAGAACCTCATCAACAAGCGGAAGGAAGCGGAGAAACAGGCCGAGAAGCTGGAGTCGCAGATCCTGGCCACCCTGGAATCGAATAAAGCGAACGTGCAGCAGAAGGTGGCCGAGCTGACTGAGCAGCTCACGCGCGCGCAGGGCGATTTCGAGCAAGCCAAGCGCGCCGCGGACGCCTACGTGGTGCGCAAGCAGCAGGACGCGCAGGCCACTCTGTCGGAGAAGAGCGCCGTAGCCCAGGGGATCAAGAAGGAGCGCGCCGCGCTCAACGGAAGCGCGGGCGATGCGTATGTTTCGCTCCAGTTGATCGACGCACTGCAGAAGAAGGAGATCCGGCAGATTCCGAAGCTGCCGAATGGCAACGTCATCATCGACGGCAACAAGCTGCTCGAGCAACTGGGCGTGATTCAGTATCAGCAGCAGAAGGCGCCGCCGGAGCAATAAATGCTGAACATCGCCGGTGCCGAATACGACTACGCGCAAGTCGTCTATGTAGTGCTGCAGGAGTGCGAGCATCGCCGCCGCAGCTTCGAGGAGGAGTCGTTCGAGGCCGAGGTCCGCGCCTGCGGCGCGGAGAAGCTGGCGGAGATCAAAGCGGTCTACGACGAATCCGGCGGATCTGCCGTTTACTGGGAGGCGCTCGAAAAAGAGGTGGACGAGGTGGTGCTGCCGCAGTACATCGAGGCGGCGCGCTCGATCACCGAGCAGGAGCGGAACAGTTTCGGCATCTGGCGCGGAGGCGACCTCGGCGCCCGTTTCGCCTTCGCCCTGGCCGGCCTACTCATCGGCAGCATCATCGTCAAGCT
This sequence comes from Thermoanaerobaculia bacterium, assembly GCA_035569395.1. Taxonomy (GTDB): domain Bacteria; phylum Acidobacteriota; class Thermoanaerobaculia; order Gp7-AA8; family Gp7-AA8; genus JADGNZ01. The sequence continues at coordinate 6,528 of DATMNC010000006.1, forward strand.
ACCGTTCATCCCCATCGCCGAGGACATGTTCGCCTTCGCCCTGACCGCGGCAGGATTCCTCTATCCCGACATCAAACGCTTCATGCACGAGCGCCGCTACATGAAGGTCCTGAACCGCATCGTCGCCGACAGCGCCCGCTACCAGGAGAACGCCCGCCTGCACTACATGACCACGCAGGACATCAAGAAGGCGTTCGAGCCGGGGGAAACGCGGCGATTGCCCCGGTGAGGGCAAGATGGTTGTCGGTTGTCGGTTGTCGGCTCGGTTATCGGTTGTTGGTTATCGGTTGTCGGGTGCCGGACGGTTTGCCGCGTGTCCGTGCCGGACGAAGACGAGCGGCACTGCACATGACAACCGATAA
>DATMNC010000007.1:0-36327 GCA_035569395.1 Thermoanaerobaculia bacterium
GAGTCTCGCGGAGTCCACTAGTGAGCTCGCGGAGTCCACTAGTGAGTTCGTGAAGTCCACTAAGTGAGCTCGCGGAGTCCACTACTGGACGTGCCAAGTCCACCAGTAAGCTCGTGGAATCCACTCACGGACTCTTCGAGCCGCTCTGTGCCATCGCCTGGAGTCTCGCGATAAAGTTCCCCCGTGCGCCTGCTCTACCTCGGACCGCCGGATTTCGCGCCGCTTTCGATGCTGCACGAGTACGCCACCGACGGCGACGCCGAGATCGTGCTCGTCCACCCGCGCGCCGGAGCGCGGCTTCGCGAAGTCTGGCCGCGGATTCCGAGCGTGAAGTGGGTGCATGCGCTCTCCGCGGGCGTGGAGAACCTCCTCTTCCCGGAGCTCGACGTCCCGGTGACGAACGGCCGGGGGATCTTCGCGCCCGCGCTGGCGGAATGGGTCCTGGCCGCGATCCTCCACTTCGCCAAAGACATTCCGCGGCTGATGCGGGTGCGGCAATGGGAGCCGTTTAACGTCCAGCGCATCGAAGGGCAAACGGTCGGCATCGTCGGCTACGGATCGATCGGCCGGGCGGTGGCGGCGCGATGCACCGGCATGCGCGTGATCCCGTTCTCGCGCCGGCAAGGCTCGCTCGACGAGGTGCTCACCGAGTCCGACTACGTCGTCGTCTGCGCGCCACTCACCGGATCGACGCGCGGACTGGTCGATCCGCGGCGGATGAAGCCGGGCTCAGTGCTGATCAACGTCGGCCGTGGCGCCGTCGTTGATGAAGAAGCGCTCCTCGCCGCGCTGGCGTCGCATCACCTCAAAGGCGCCGCGCTCGACGTCTTCACCGACGAGCCCCTCCCACCCGACCACCCGCTGTGGGCACTCGAAAACGTGCTGCTCTCGCCGCATTGCGCCGACCACACCGACGATTCGCACGAGCTGGCCATGAGGTGCTTCCTCGAGAACCTCGCCCGTTTCGAGCTGGAGGAGGCGTTGCTGAACGTGGTGGACAAGAGTGCGGGCTATTGACCCGCTGACGCCAACGCATCGGCTGCGCCGCCGCGCTCCGAAATAGTACGATCGGGCGTGGGTCGCGGCGTGCGGAGTACTCGCTACCGGCGAATCAACTTATACGCACCGACACGCGCGACGCTGTGTCGTCGGAGATTTCGGGAGCCTCGTTCAGCAATTTTCGGATCGCGGTCACGAAGGAGTCCGAACCTGCGCTCATCAGACGATGAAACTGTCGGCGGCGGCGCGGGCTGACCGCCACTCTGATCGTAACGAGCAGGATGCCGCCCACAACGGAGCTCAACGCTCCGACAGACACGGAAAGGAAAAAGTCAATCAAGTTCCTAGTTATACCCATGACGGTGAGTCCTTACCTTATCACTTGCAGCACTGGAACCTAATGCCAAGTAGCAACGTAAACCAAGCTTCCAAGAAGTGCGCCACCGATCATCAGAGCAACAATGGCGTGACCATCATGTTTGTGTTCAGCTCCGCGCAACGATCCGACAATTCCACCCGCGACGAATATGCCTGCAAGCATGTATGCAAAACCCCAACATACTGCGAACTCCTTCCCACCGAAGAGCCTTGCTGCCGATTCGCTGAGGAACACCGCTGGGGCGGCACCGAGCGATAGTACGCAGGAATCCCATCCCAGGTTAACCAGCCATCCGGCCAGACCCCGTCGTACGTGCCGATCCATGACGCCGAGCGCGAGGATTGCCAGGAGCGGCAATACGATATGTTCCCATAGCAACATGCGTTGTGGAATTGCGGAAGTGTAACATCGCCAACGTTTTCGTTGCCATCACCCCAACCGTTCCCGGCATCCTTTCAGAATACGATGCGCTTTGTGTCTGAGGAGCACCCCCACCCAGTCAACCTCGCCGCCCGCGGCGCCGCATCGCCGAAGGCGCGCGATGAACAGACGCGTTCCGAACCGATCGCGTTTGAACACGACCGCCCCGTGCGAACGCGCATCGAGCACAGCGACCGCATCCAGACGCTGAACGTTGATGCGGAGATCCTGGCGTCGGAGCTGCGGCGTGCGGTCAAAGGCGAAGTCCGCTTCGACGATGGCGCGCGCGCCCTCTACGCCACCGACGCCTCCAACTATCGCCAGGTTCCGATCGGCATCGTTGTTCCGCGCGATGCGGATGACGTCATCGCCACCGTGGCGCTGGCACGCAAGCATGGGGCGCCGATCCTGGCGCGGGGCGGGGGGACGTCGCTGGCGGGGCAGTGCTGCAACGTGGCGGTGGTCCTCGACTTCTCGAAGTACATGCATGGCATCCGCGAGCTGAACGCCGAGGGGAAGTATGCGTGGATCGAGCCGGGGATCATCCTCGATGACCTTCGCAACGCGGCGGAGACGCACACGCTCACCTTCGGGCCCGACCCGGCCACCCACACACACTGCACGCTCGGAGGAATGATCGGCAACAACTCCTGTGGCGTGCACGGGCTCATGGCCGGGAAGACCGTGGACAACATCGATGAGCTGGAGATACTCACCTACGACGGCGTGCGGATGCGCGTCGGACCGACGAGCGAAGACGAGTTGGAACGCATCATCGCCGAGGGGGGGAGAAGGGGCGAGATCTACGCGGGGATGAAGCGGATACGCGATACCTACGGCGATCTCATTCGCGCGAAGTATCCGAAGATCCCGCGGCGCGTCTCCGGCTACAACCTCGACGCGCTTCTCCCCGAGAACGGCTTCAACGTCGCCCAGGCGCTGGTCGGGAGCGAGTGCACCTGCGTGGTGGTGCTCGAGGCGAAGTGCCGGCTGGTCTACTCGCCGCCGTCGCGCACGCTGGTGGTCCTCGGATACGACGACATCTACCTCGCCGCGGACGACGTGCCGCGCCTGCTCGAATTCAAACCGATCGGCATGGAAGGGATCGACGACCGCCTCATCGCCGACATGAAAGCGAAAGGGCTGCACGTCGACAAGATCGATCTGCTACCAGCAGGCAAAGGCTGGCTGCTGGTCGAATTCGGCGGCGAGACGAAGGAAGCGTCGGACGGCTACGCGCGGACGTTGATCGCCTCGCTGGCGGCGTCGCCGTTCAAACCATCGCACCGCCTCTACGATGACAAGAACGAAGCGAAGATGATCTGGGCGATCCGCGAGTCGGGCCTCGGCGCGACGGCGTTCGTCCCCGGCAAGGGCCACTCATGGGAAGGGTGGGAGGACTCGGCCGTCGATCCGAAGCACCTCGGCAAGTACCTCCGCGAGCTGCGGGCGCTCCTCGATCGGTATGGATATATCGGATCGCTCTACGGCCATTTCGGCCAGGCCTGCGTTCATACGCGCAACGACTTCGATCTCGAGACCGAGCCGGGCATCGCCAAGTTTCGTTCTTATATCGACGAAGCCGCGGACCTCTGCATCAAGTACAACGGCTCGCTCTCCGGCGAGCATGGCGACGGCCAGTCGCGCGCGGCGTTGCTGCCGAAGATGTTCGGCCAGGAGCTGGTGCAGGCGTTCAACCAGTTCAAATCGCTCTGGGATCCGGAGTGGAAGATGAATCCCGGCAAGGTGGTGATGCCGTATCACCCGACCGAGAACCTCCGGCTCGGCAGCGGCTTTCATCCCTGGTCGCCGGAGACGCACTTCCAGTTTCCGCAGGACGATGGCCGCATCGACCGCGCCGCCCTGCGCTGCGTCGGCGTCGGCAAATGCCGGCGGCTCGACGGCGGGACGATGTGTCCGAGCTTCATGGTCACGCGCGAAGAGGAGCATTCCACGCGCGGCCGGGCCCGCCTGCTCTTCGAAATGTTTGAAGGGAAAACGATCCCGGCGAGCTGGAACAACGAGGTGGTCAAGGACTCGCTCGATCTCTGCCTGGCCTGCAAAGGATGCAAGGGCGACTGCCCCGTCAACGTCGACATGGCTACGTATAAGGCGGAGTTCCTCTCGCACTACTACGAGAAAAAGCTGCGTCCGCCGGCGGCCTACGCGATGGGCTGGATCTACTGGTGGGCGGGCGTCGCGCAACTGGCTCCCGACCTGGCGAACGCGGTGATGTCGCTGCCGATATTGAAGACGCTCGGCGGCGTTGCCCCGGAACGGCAGATGCCGAAGTTCGCGAAGACGACGTTCGTCGAACAGTTCAGGAAACGTAGGTCGGACTCTCAGTCTGACGGTCGGACTAGAGAGTCCGACCCACGTAAGAAGGTCCTCCTTTGGCCCGACACCTTCAACAACCACTTCCACCCCGGCACCGCCAATGCGGCGACCGAGGTGCTGGAGGCGGCAGGATACGAAGTGATCATCCCGCGCAAACGCCTCTGCTGCGGGCGTCCTCTCTACGACTGGGGCTTCCTCGGCATGGCCAAGAGCCTGTTGCGCGAGACGATGGATGCGCTGCGGCCCGAGCTCGACGAAGGGATCCCCATCGTCGGACTCGAACCGAGCTGCGTCTCGGTCTTCCGCGACGAGCTGCCGAATCTCTTCCCAGCCGACGAAACCGCGACGCGTTTGTCGAAAGCGGTGAAGACGCTGCCGGAGTTTCTGATCGGCGAAGGGGTCGAACTGCCGAAGCTGCGCGGCAAAGCGCTCGTCCAGGCGCACTGCCATCACAAAGCGGTCCTGCACTTCGACGACGAAGAGCAGGTGCTGAAGAAGGTCGGACTCGACGTCGACCATCCCGACTCCGGCTGCTGCGGCATGGCCGGCGCTTTCGGATTCGAGCGCGATAAGTACGAGATGTCGATGCGCATCGGCGAGCGCGCCCTGCTTCCGGCAGTGCGCGAAGCCTCGCGCGACACGATCATCATCGCCGACGGTTTCAGTTGCCGCGAACAGATCGCGCAATCGACCGGCCGCGAAGCGCTGCACGTCGCACAGGTGCTGCACCTGGCCATGCTGGAAGGTACCGCGGGCGATCTTCCGGAGCGGTCCTATGTGGAACAGCCGCCGACTTTGGATGTTCGAAAGCTGACATGGAAAGCGGCCGGGATCGCAGGGGGCATCGCGATGCTGGCGGGGGGCGTGGCGCTGTTGCGGAGATGGCGGAGGCGGTAGACGCGCGATGCGTTCACAGTTGAGGATTGAAATTACTCGCCGTGCCTGCGGCCAGACGACGGGAACCAATGTGGCACAGACACTCTTGTCTGTGCATGACCCGAAGCCGTCGCGGATGAGGGCTTGCAATCCTCAGTCTTTGCAAGCCCCGGCACAGACAAGAGTGTCTGTGCCACATTTACCTCCCGATTGGCTCATCTGCTGTGTTTAGCTCCATGCCTCCCTACCCCCCCATCGCCGACTACGCGGCCATCGGCTGCACGCGTTCTGTCGCGCTGATCTCCCGCGGCGGGTCGATCGACTGGCTGTGCTGGCCGCGGTTCGATTCCGCCTCGGTCTTCGGGCGCATTCTCGATGCGGAGAAAGGGGGCTTCTTCGCCATCAGGCCGTCCGTCGAGCACGAAGCAAAGCGGCGCTACCTTGAGGGGACGAACGTCATCGAGACGACCTTCACGACCAGGAGCGGCGTGGCGCGAATGCTCGATCTGATGCCGGTCTTCACCGAGGAGGAGAAGCAGAAGCAACTCTCGCCCTTCCGGCAACTGCTTCGGCGCATCGAGGTCATCGAGGGAGGGGTTCCGATCGAGATCGCCTATGCACCGCGGCCGGACTACGGACGCGTCACACCGCGGCTGGAGGTGCGCAAGGACTCCATCTATTGCTCCTGGGGAGCGCGCGTGTTGAACCTCCGGAGCGACGCACGGTTCAATATCGACGAAGGCACGGCGACCTCGCGAGTCACGCTCCACGCCGGCCAGTCGCGCACATTCGCCCTCGGCTTCGACGACCAGACGCCGGCAGTTCTTCCCAGCCTCGATGCGGCATCGGAGATCGAACGAACGATTTCCTTCTGGCGCACCTGGTCGTCACAACTGACGTACGACGGACCGTATCGCGACCTCGTCCTCCGCTCCGTGCTCGTGCTCAAGCTGCTGACCTACGCCCCGACCGGCGCCATCATCGCCGCGCCGACGACCTCCCTCCCCGAATTCATCGGCGGCGTGCGCAACTGGGACTATCGCTACTGCTGGCTGCGCGATGCCTCCTGGACCGTCTCGGCGCTCTACGACTGCGGTTTCTCCAACGAAGGGGCGGCCTTTCTCGACTGGCTTCTTTACTCGACGCGCCTCACTCATCCGCATCTGCAGATGCTCTACGACGTCTTCGGCGAAGCGCAGGTGCCGGAGAAGACCCTTGACCACCTCGACGGCTACCGCGGCTCGCGCCCGGTGCGCATCGGCAACGACGCCCGCTCCCAATTTCAACTCGACGTCTACGGCGAAGTCCTCGGCGCGGTCGAAGAAGCCACGCGCCGCGGCGAGAAACTCGGCCGCGACGTGCAGCATCTCCTCCGCCGCCTCACCGAGATCGTCTGCGAGCGCTGGCGGGAACCGGATGCCGGCATCTGGGAGAAGCGCGGCGATCCCCGCCAGCACGTCCACGGAAAAGTGATGGCCTGGTCCGCGCTCGACAGCGCGCAACGCATTGCCAGCCGCGGTCACATGAAGATCGACGAGGCCCGCGTGGAGAAGGCGAAAGCGGACATCAAGGAGGCGGTGCTGAGGCACGGCTTCGATGAAAAGCGGAACACCTTCACCGGCATCTTCGACGACGAGGAGGTCGACGCCAGCCTGCTCTTCATCGCCCGTGTCGGCTTCATCGATCCGACCGATCCGCGGATGCTCGGCACCATCGACGCCATCCGCACCGACCTCGGGCACGACGGTCTCATCTACCGCTACGACAGCCGCAAAACCGAGGACGGTCTCCCACCTGGCGAAGGGGTCTTTCTGGCCTGCACCTTCTGGCTGGTGGAAGCGCTTGCGCTGGCCGGCCGCGTCGACGAGGCGCGCACGCTCTTCGACGACGTCATCCGCCACAGCAACGACGCCGGACTGTTCGCCGAGGAGATCGACGCCGGGAGCGGGGAACTGCTGGGCAACTTCCCGCAGGCGCTCTCGCACATCGCCCTGCTCAACGCCGCGCTGCACCTCGAGGAGGCTTCGCGGAAGGGGAAATCGGAGCCGCGCGCTCAATAAAGCGCGTAGAACGTCCCCAGCACCACGCCGTACATCACGTGCGCGAACAGCAGCACGAACGGCGTCTTCGACCCGTAGTTCCTGACCAGGAATCCCGGCGGCTCGAGCAGCCGCGCCGGCTCCGGCCCACGAAAGTCAGACACCATGCGCGGATGGACGCCGGGAAGAACCGGCAACACCACCACCACGATGAACATCCCCTGCGCCGTGCCGAGCATCGCCCCGTACCACCACGTGGCCATGTGCAGGTTCTCGAAAAAGAGCCCGTAGACGATGGCGAAGAGCCACCCGTTTCCAAGATGGACGACGAGCCCGACCACCCTGGCCCGGTCGCGGTCCGGCGTGAACATCGTCCCGATGATGAACGGGATGTCAATCCGCGTCAGCCCGAGCGACTGCCCCGCGATGGTGAGGCTGGTAAGAAGGACGGTGGCAGCGAAGCCCCAGAGGAGGATGGAGGGGACGTTCATGGGGGGAGTATGTGCGGGGAGCGTGCCGACGGCCGCGCAGCGGCGTGCGCGATGGACCTACACCGTCACGGAATTGCGTCGCCGCCAAGCGTCGGCGAGCTTATGTTGCTGACATATTCAGGCGCCAGGAATCAGGGGGGCACTAATGGTTGCGTCGGAGGGCAAGTCTCAGTTCGGGGAGACGGTCTTCATTGAAGACCATCACGTTTGCGCGTTCTTTCGCAACAAGGACGAGGAGTTCCGGACACTCGCTCCATTCATCCTTGAAGGTTTGGCCGCCGGTGAAAAGGCGATCCACATCGTCCAGCCGGATCTTAGGGAACGCTACCGGCGCCGCATGACCGAGGCTGGCGTCGATATCGATGCGGTCGAGAGCAGCGGGCAGTTGGAGGTGGTTTCATTTCCGACCTTTCCGCAGCATGGAATCATCGATCAGCAGGAGGCGATCGAAATGATGGACCACCTGCTGGGTGCTGCCGTGGAGCGCGGTTATCGGCGCACACGCGTCATCGGCGAAATGGATTGGGTGGTTGAGGATGAGATCCGTGACGACGAGCTCATCGCGCTGGAGGCACGGCTGGAAGAGGTCTACGTACGTTACGACGTCTGGGTCATCTGCTCCTACGATCTCTCCCACTTCAGCGGCTCGGTCGTGCTCGATGTCATGCGCACCCATCCGGCAGCCATGATCGGGGGAGTCTTCCAGCACAACCCGTTCTACGTACCACCAGCGCAAATGCTCGAGGAGCTTCGCGGGAGAAGCGGGCTCGTTGCATGACCACCAAAAGCGCCGGGAATGCCGGGTACCGCCGCGTGTTCGGCGAAGTGGTCGCTCTCACGGCGCTTCCCGCGGTGTGGTCCGGCTACCGCTTACCGCAGATTGTCGACGACGTGGCGGATGTCCTTCTAAGGATCCTCGACCTCGATTTCGTTTACGTCACGCTGTTCGACGATGAACGGCCAATCTCGGTTGCGCGGGCGAAACAAGGAGCCAGCGCCGTCAATAGCTTCACGGCAGAAGCCAGGCGGCTGCTGGCCACGGGCAACTCCGGGGAGGCGACAATCCCCGATCCGGCGGATGCAACGCGCTCCCTTCGGGCCACCGTCAGCGTTGGCGGCAGCGCTTCGGAACTGACGATCGTTGTCGCGTCGGCGGATCTCCAATTCCCAACGGAAATTGACCTTCTCCTCCTGGCCGTGACTCTCAATCAGGCCAACATCGTCATCGGGAGGAAGTGCTTCGAGGTGCTTGTCGAAGAGAACATCCACCTCAGGAGCGAGATCGATGAGCGCCTACTCATGGGTTCCGTGCTCGGGGTTTCACGATCGATGCGGTCAGTTTTGGCGAACGTCGGCAAAGTTGCACCAACCGGCGCCACGGTGCTGATCACCGGCGAGACAGGGACGGGGAAAGAGCTGATCGCCCGCGAGATCCATCGCCGTTCCGGGCGCGCCGGAGGGCCCCTGATTGCCGTACATCCAGCCGCTCTGCCTGCCGGGCTGATCGCAAGCGAGCTTTTCGGTCACGAGCGCGGCTCCTTCACAGGGGCGATGCAACGCCGCATCGGCCGTTTCGAGCTCGCTACCCGAGGAACGATCTTCTTTGACGAGATAGGCGAGCTGCCGGCCGAGATGCAGGTGGCGCTCCTGCGCGTCCTGCAGGAGCGCAGCTTCGAGCGCGTGGGCGGCAGCCAGACATTACACACCGATGCCCGCGTCATCGCCGCCACGAACCGCGATCTCTTCACGATGGTGGGCGAAGGAAGATTTCGAAACGATCTCTTCTACCGTTTGAGCGTCTTTCCAATCCACATCCCTCCGCTGCGGGAGAGGCGTGATGACATCCCTCCGCTCGTCGAGCATTTCAGCAAACTCTTTGCCCGTCGATTCGACAAGCCGATTAGGCGGATCTCGCAGGCGAGCATGACCCGGCTAGTGGAGTACTCGTGGCCGGGAAACGTGCGCGAGCTCGAGAACATCATCGAGCGCGCTGTGATCCTCGCGCACGGAGATGAATTGGTCGTGGCTGCCTCGCTGATTCCCCGGCTGACAGGGAAACCCGGCCGGGGCGGGTCGCTTCCCATGAGGGTGGATGAGATGGAGAGGTCGGTCATCGAGCAGGCCCTGTCGGAGAGCGGTGGCCGCGTCGGCGGCAACGGCGGTGCGGCGGCGCGTATCGGCCTTCGCCCGACGACGCTCTACTCGAAGCTGCGCAAGTACCACATCGATCCGGCCCGCTTCAGGCCGCCACGCTGACCGTCACGATTTCGTCGATCGACGAAAAGCCGTCGCCCGCCGGACAGGCCCACCAGCGTGTTTTCAACGAGTTACGTCAGGCATCGGCATTGACTATCCGAAGAGTCGATGACTGCTCAACCGATGTCGCTCATCCCATTCACACCGCTCCACACCCTGCTCGTGGAAGACCCCCCCGCCGATGCTCGACTGATCCAGGCCATTCAAGGATTCCGGGCCCTCGTCGAATATGGCTCCGATGGAATCGCTCTCGGCGACGCCAACGGAAACATCCTCTACTCCAGCCCGGCCATCACCCGAATCCTCGGCTACTCTGTCGAGGAGTTCATCGGCACGAATTTACTTACGCTACTTCACCCGGATGACCTGGGCGAGGGGCGTGAGCGCTTTGCGGCTGTTCTCGCCAACCGCCTCCGGCCAACGTACCAGAGGGATCTCCGCTATCGTCATCGCGACGGCACATGGCGATATCTGGAAGTCCTGCGCGTCAATCGGCTTGACGATCCCGCGGTTCGCGCCATCGTCGCAAACTTCCGCGACGTAACGGAGCGTCATGAGGCGCTCGAGACCGCGGATCATTTGCGCCGCCGGTATGAGCTGATCCTCAATTCGATTGCCGATGGCGTGCATGGTCTGAATCTGACCGGGAACATCACCTTCCAGAATGCCGCGGCCGCTGCAATGCTCGGCTGGGAAGGGGCGGATCTCATTGGAGAGCCGGCGTGCGAGACGATTCATCACTCCAAAGGCGACGGCGCCCCTCATGACAGGAACGCCTGTCCGATTCTCGCCACCCTGGCCGACGGCATGGTGCGGGAGGTAAGCGACGACGTTTTCTGGCGAAGGGATGGAACCTCGTTCCACGTCGACTACGTCGCCGCTCCGAAACTCGATAGCGAAGGGCGAATGAGGGGCGTCGTCGTCGCGTTTCGCGACATTACGAAGCAACGAGAGATGCAGCGGCAAATCGAACAGGCCATGCGCGTCTCTTCGCTGGGCCAGGTCGCGGCGTCGGTGGCCCATGAGTTCAATAACGTGCTCATGGGGATTCAGCCGTTTGCTGAGATTCTTAGTCAGAAGCACGGCGATGATGCGGTGCGGCAAAAACCGATCAAGTACATTCTCGATGGCGTGAAGCGAGGCCGGCTCATCTGCAAGCAGATTCTTCGCTTCGCAAGCCCTGCCGAGCCTCGGCTGGCACCGTTGGATCTTGGTGGGTGGACACGGCATTTCAGCGAGGAGACGCGGCTGGTGCTTCACGACCAGCAACTCGAGGTGGAAACGGTGGAATCGATCGCCGTCCAGGCCGACTCGGAGCAACTCTCCCAGGTGATGCTCAATCTCATCACGAACGCGCGCGATGCCAGCGCCCCCGGCGCCATCATCACCATCGGCGCCGCCTCTGCGGAATCGATCCCCTTCCTCCGGCAACATCTGGCGGAGCCGCATCGCTTCGCGGCGTTGTTCGTGCGTGATTGCGGCAAGGGCATTCCACCCGAGGTACTCGACCGCATTTTCGAGCCGCTGTTTACGACGAAAAAGAACGGCGGCACGGGGCTGGGCCTCTCCGTCGTGAAGCAGATCACCTCCGAGCACGGCGGGAAGGTTCTGGTCGAGAGCGAGCCCGGCTCCGGATCGACGTTCTACATCGCTCTGCCGATTGAACATCCATTTCGAATTGGTGGAGGCGGCGGGAGTTGAACCTGTCCGTACCCTTTTAGATTCAGTAAGTTACTGAAAACACTATATCACCAAAGCCGCTCGAACTGCTCAAAAACCTAGTTGGAAGTACGTATTGAGTACGCGAACCCTCTGTCATCGGGCAATCGCTGTTTCGGTCTTTTGCGTCACGCGAAAGACTGGACCGTCGAAAGAGACGAATGCGATCTTCGTCTCATCCATCCCCGCGCGGCCGACCATCATGCGGGAGCTCGCCTCGTCAGGGAACAGACTGGCGAGTGCGTCGATCAACTTCGTGTGCAAAGCCGGTTGTCTCACCTGAGCACGCCCGCCTCGCGCAGCTCCTCGATGAGCGTCGTGATCGCGATTCCTTCATTGCGATAAAACGACTGCTTCGTACCCGGTTGCCGCAGCATTCCGCCGCTATGGTGCAGCGCAACGACCTTCCAGTCGCCGTCGAAGACCGGCGAGCCGGACGAGCCGGGGAGCGTGTCCGTCAGATACTGCACTCGTCCCTTGCCGACGTAGGCGACTGTATTGTGATAGAGGCCGATCTGCTTAGGGCCGCCGCCCGGATGCTGGATGATGTTGACGAAGGCATCGACCTCCGTCGTCACCGGCTCGAGCGCGAGCGTCCCCCACTCCTTCTCCGCGGCCGCGTCGATCCCGATCGCGGTCCAGTCGTTTTTCACGCTGGTGTGAAAGCACGCCGCGTCGAGCGGGTAGCTCTTGATCTCCGCCGCCGTTCCATCCGGCGCAGCCTGATAGTTGAGCTCCGCGACCGCGCCAATCGCCGACTCCGAGGTCGGTAACACGTGATTGTTCGTCAGCAGCCAGCCGCCGCCGATGAGGAATCCGGTTCCGCTGCTGCGATCCTGCCGCACCACACGCGCCACAGCGCGCGAGCGCTGCATCCCGATCTCCAGGAAGCTGATCGGAACCAGGGTGCTCTGGGCACCGGTGATCTTCTCGATGTGCTCGCCATTGTCGGGCGCCTCCCACTGCAGATCGGGACCTTTCACCACCGGCGGCTCGTTGCGAGCGAGAGCAAGCAGGATCTCGTGGTCGGGATAGTCGGCCAGCGCGCAGCGGAGAATGGTCTGCTCTTTCTTTCCCTGTTTGTCCGCTGCTTCGAGGATGTTGAACCAGTTGACCAGCGCGGCGTCCTTGAATGTGATCAGCGACGGTCTCATCTCCGCGCATTTCACGATGCGCTTCGACTCATCGACCGTCGGATAGAGATCGGCCAGAACGTCGTTGAGCACGCGCGTCCATTGCGACCAGGGCATCAGGCCTCCAGGTAATGCGGGTTGACAGCGGCAATGGCGTCCAGGAGTTGCCCCGTTTTGTCGGCCGGCAGGCGATCGAGCAGGTTCGCGCTTTCGCCAGCAAGCGAGCCGCCGTGGAACCACAGCGAATGCGGGATGCCGATATCGGCCGAGAACCGCTTAAGCAGATCGACATCCGTCTTGCAGAGGATGCGCAGGAGGTCGTCCGTGCTCGTGCTGCCGTTGATCGAGTCGTTGATGCGGCGCAGGAGGATGTCGTAGTGCGCGCCGCTCCTCCGCAGCTCCGCCGGTGACGTGAACTCCGAATCCCACATGGGTTCGGCGATGTCAGCGGCGATCAGATAGCGCCCGTTCCGCCCCTCGGCCTGCCGGTAGTGATCGAAGAATCTCTCGATGTCCTGGCGGAACGGCCGTTCGCCAGTGACCGCGGTGGCGTAGACGAAGTCGAACAACTCGACGTTGTCGGACGCGTACTCCATGATGGAGAAGGGATGAACCTCGGTGGCGACGGTTTCCGCCGTTGCTCTTACCGATCTCGGGTCATCAATGCGCAGGTAGCCGCGCGGAATGCCTCGCGTCGACGGAAACTGCGATGCCCATGTCGTGTCCATGGCCTGCCACACGGCTCCCTGAATCTCTACGACGCTCCCCTCGCGCAACTGCGCCTGCGCCCACACCTCTTCGCTGATGAGGATCGGCACTCCGGCCGACACATTGCCGGTCATGATCACGGTCGCGATGCGGTCGCCGTGCGCCGATGGAGGCAAACGCAGCGTTCCCACTCCGCCGCTGACGAGTTGCGATTTCCCGAACGGCGTGAGGACCAGCGACGTTCCGGTGCGGTGTTCGACTCGCTCCTTGCCGCACTCGCGCAGCTTCGCAGCAGAGTTGGTCCAAAAGAGTCCGGGAACGCGCGGCACCCATTCCGAGATCGCGACCTTGTCGAAAAAGAGGACTTGGCTCCCGAACGGAGCGTTTCCATGAAGCGCCTCGAACCAGAAGTACTCATCGCCTAGGAAGTCCACCGCCCTCGGCGACCACCCCGCGTGCGCACCTGGTTTCGCTTCCACGCGCACGTAGTTCTCTACCGTCTCCAGGATGCGCGCACCCATCGCTGCACGAGCTCCATTCATGATGGAAATATTTTACATGAGATGATCGGAGGGAATTGAGGAATCCTGCGAGATACGAACGTTGATGCGAAGCGCCCTCGCCTGTGTCGGGTCCTTACATGCTGCTGGATCACCACGTCCTGCCCTCGATCGGCAACGTGCGCCTCGACCAAGTCACGATCGCGCACCTCGAAGACTTCGTGAGCACGATGCAGCGTAAGACGCATGATGATCGGCCGTACAGCAACGCGACGATCAACTCCTGCCTGCAGCTCGTGCGCACCGAACTACGCACTGCGCGAGAAGCTGCCGCTGCTCCCCGAGCCGGTTGTGCAGAACGAGCTCACCACGGACGAGCGGGAGCACTTCCTCAACGCGTTCGACAACGAAGCGGGGTTTCGTGCGCACTTCACCACGACAGCACTCGCGAGACGGAGCGCAAGCACCTGCCGCCCAACGCGCAGAGCGACTACGTCACGTACGCCTTCGAGCGCTTGCAGTGGAGCAAGCCCCTCTTCGTGCTGGCGCTCTACACCGGGCTGCGACGCTCCAGCCTGCGGCTCCTGGTTCCACGACCACGCCACACGTTCGCCAGCACGCTCGCAAGCAAAGGCATCAACAGCTTCACGCTCCGAGACCTCCTCGGCCACACCAGCACCAGGACCACTGAACGCTACGCACGCCCGGGTACCGAAGCACTCGAAGCAGTCGCACGCGCGCTCGCGTAGTTCAGCCGCCTTAATTTAATGAATTCACACAGCCCCCGGGGAAAACAATCGGGCACGTGATTCAGAAACGACCCGAGACATCATACGTACCAGTGATCAAAAGACCGTTCCGATGCATCAATGTCGCGCGTGCACATCGCGCGTAGATCCGTTCCCATACTACCTCCAGCCGCCATGATAGCCCCCTCTATCGCAGCCTCGTCATTAAGCCACCATTCGTTTTCATGCCACTGGGCTGCAGATTCGGCGACGGTTGCGATGCGGAAACGAGTGACGTTGCGGAGGATATACGAGCCGCGGAAGATCACGACGTTAGTGGCTTCAGAATGAATCTCTTGCATGAGATCATCTAGATAGAAGGATTCGTCATCTCCGATAGGGCCATAACGTAGTCCATCCATTAGTGATCCTGCGGCCCATGGGCGATTTCTCTCAGCGTGAAGTGCGCGAACACTCGGAAACCTAACACCGTTGTAACCGTGTTCGTAGGCATAGCGACCGATCGCGTCAGTCATCCAATTTCCGCCACAAGTGGAGTCTGCGAGCGATAGGAGCACGGACGGGTAGTCGATGTATTGAGTGTCGATCGTCGGAAAACACTCCGCGATCGTGCGACGCAAGGTTGCCGGCCAGAACAGGTTCAACACGTTCTCAAAAGATCCTTCACAGGTAAGGAAGACACGCTCGTTCCTGTTGTTCGCCAGGGTTGTCAGAACATTCTGAACGGTGAACGAGGCCGTTGCGGCCGCCGGGACGCGGTGATAGTGATGCATTTCGACGACGCACGCCATTTCGGTGAGCGAAAAGAAATATCCCGGGTTGAAGTATGCACCGGCAAAACGACCTTGAGTTTGCACGAGACGAGGGCCATCGGTGAAAAATGAAAGTAGTGTGCTCGCGTTTGCTGGAAGGCCCTGTCGATAGTGAAATCTGTGGAGTCGTACCACGTGTAAGTCGTCGCTGGAATACCGCAGCGGCACGTCATCATGCTACTCCAGTCTGCCCAACGCCCTGGCTGAGCTGCGTGCGGGCTCCCCGCGCCGGCCTCACCGCGGCGCGCTGGCCGCCGCGACGGACGAATGATTCGGAGGGAGCGAAGTCCGGCCGGCGTGACGCCAAGTAGTTGACTCTTCGTGCGCCAGGGAACGGCCCGCACGTCAGCGCGAGCCGGGAGTTAGCCCGCCTTCGACGTCTCCATCGTAGGCTCGTCGATTTCTAGTGATTCCTGTCTCGCCTTTCGGAACTCACGCTCAAGACGCCGCATGTTTTCTATATTTTCGTTGGGACTAATCACCGTTTCGTCGCGAAATGCAGAACTTGCGAAGTACAGCAAATCGGTCAAGCTTGGTGGCCCGAACGCCGCGTCTGTTGGCGGCAACGAAGGGCGGACCGCGGCGCTGAAAACGTTGCTGCTAACCACAAGTTCTTGCGCGATTTCGTCCACCGCACCGAAAATTGATTGCAGCTGGTCGACTTCAATTGACTCGCGATCCCAGCGCGAATCTATATCTCGGCGATCAATGTGCGCGAGTTCGCGATCGCGTTTGCGTTTTACACGATCAATGACGGGTTGTAGCGCCGTTAACCGATGGCGACCTGATTTGACAGCTCGCGAAACGTTCGGCCAATCGTTATGGAGATAGGCTCGCCGGCGATCCTCCGCGATTGCGTTAAGGAGGTAGCTGACATTTAGTGAATTGGGCTGTTGGTCAACGAGCTTTGCTGCGTGAAGTGCAGCGGTTTCGATATGCGCGACGCCGGTTATGACGAAAAACGCCGGCGCTAAATCTGCGAGAAATGCGTCGCCGAGAACCACTGCACGGCAGGCTTCCCACGCCAGCAGATGATCTCTCCCAAGGTGAACGACCTGCATGAGAGCGTCGAGGATTCGGACACAGCGCGGCCGGTTCCGGGCTGCGGCGAGGAACCGGTCCACTTCGTCCAAAATAGCGTCAAGATCAACAGTGTTGTTCATTCATGCACGCATGGGCTCGGAGCGCAAGTCATTTTACCAGAAACCAATTGACTACGATCGTTAAAGTCCCGCTGCCTCAGGGTGACGGGCTGCAGTTCGGCGTCCCTCATTGTGCCGTGCTGCGACAGGAAAGTGACGCTCAGCGTGGACTGTGCCATGAGCATCTGTGATTTGAGCTTCGTGCGCGGTCGGGCTAACTCTTGATTAGCTCCGCCGTTGCTTCCCAAACGCTCTTGATGCTCTCCTCCAGCTGCGCTTGTCTGCTCTGAACCCACGGCGCGTAGTTTTCAAGGTGATGCGTGGAGAGTGTCCAAGAATCGCCGCCACGATCTCAACGCTTACGCCCTCGCTCAGCAGCTCTGTCGCGAGAGTATGTCGGAAGCGATGCGGATAGCCGGATACTCCAGCCAGCGCGAAGAGCTTCCGAAGGCTTCGCTGCCGACGTCACATCGAGCGCGCGGCGGATGGTCTCGCCGCCGAGCGTGCCCTGCACCCAGATCGGGCAGGAGCAGCGGCGGTACGCGATGAGGGCAGGAATCGAGGTGACGGCGGTAGATCGTGAGCATCGCACTCTCCGTTCTAAATCGAAGAGTACGTATTAGGTACACCGCCGAAACGCGAGATTCGCCCGGTTTGCTAAACCCCGCTACAACAGTTGTTTAGGTCTCGGAAAATCGTTGGTGGAGGCGGCGGGAGTTGAACCCGCGTCCGAGAGCAGTGAAGCCTGGCTACTACATGCTTATCTCTCCTTTGGTTCTCGTCCATGTTCTGCCCGGAGAGCGGGGAGTGAACGTGGACCAGCCTCTGGGTTTTCGTCGTCCGCGCCGAGACGGCTCGCGGACGCTTAGCTCACATTCATGACATCCGGTCCCGACGGCGTGAGCAACCATCGGGCGGACGCTCGTGGGTTTTTAGGCCGCGAGAGCGAGTTGGCTGTTGTTCGCAGCTACTCAGGGTGATCGGATTTACGAGGCAATCAGCTCGGCATGCAACCATGGCCCCGACATGTCCCCGTCGAAGCCGGTACGCCCCCAAATTTTCAACGAACCGCCTCCTCAAACGCCCCGCCTGATGGCAGCATTCCGATATGACAAGCCGTGAGTTTGACCTCGACATCGATTCCATCGTGCGTCACGCGCTCGATGAAGACCTTCCCGACATCACCAGCGAGGCCATCTTCGATCCCGGCGACCGCGGGCAGGCGCGGTTCCTGGTCAAAGCCTCGGGGATCCTGGCGGGACTCGACTTCGCGGCGGCAACGTTCGCGGCGATCGATCCCTCGTCCTCCTTCGAACCGAAGCGGAAAGATGGCGATGCGGTCGAGGCGGGGGATATCGTGGCCGAGGTCAGCGCATCGGTGATCGCGCTGCTCGCGGGGGAACGCACGGCGCTGAATCTCATGCAGAGAGCCTCCGGCATCGCTACGACCACCAGGCGCTACGTCGAGGCAGTCCGCGGAACGAAGGCCAGGATCTACGACACGCGCAAGACCGCTCCGGGATTGCGCGCTCTCGACAAGTACGCCGTCCGCTGCGGCGGCGGAGAGAACTACCGCTTCGGCCTCTTCGACATGTTCCTGATCAAGAACAACCACATCGACCGGGCCGGGTCGATCACCGCCGCGGTCGAACGGATCCGTTTTACTAACAACACCCGGCAGATCATGGTCGAGGTGCGCGACGTCGCCGAGCTCGAGGAAGCGCTGGCCCTTCATCCCGACTTCATCCTCCTCGACAACATGACCGTGGGGCAGATGCGCGACGCCGTTGTCCTGGTGGCCGGCGCCGTCCCGCTCGAAGCGTCGGGCGGCATCACCATCGAGAACGTCCGCGAGATCGCCGAGACGGGCGTAGACCGCATCTCGATCGGAGCATTGACGCATTCGGTGACGGCCCTGGATATATCCATGCGCATCGTCTGGTAACTCTGTCGACTAGGTTGCGGGGTCTCGCGGTTGCGCGGTCTCGCGGCCTGTGGCTGCTACGGATGCGTTGCAATTCAAACACCGCGCAACCGCGCAACCGCGAGACCCCGCAACCGCGCATGGCACCGCCCTTGCGGCAGCGCCTGCCGATGCCCGACTCCAAGCCCTTTCAGGTCGCCATCGTCGATGACGATCCCGCCATCCGGCGGCTTGTGCGCCTGTTTCTCAAGCGCAGCGGGTACGAGATCGTCGAATTCGGGGTGGGGGAAGAGGCGAAAGAGCAGCTCCCGAAGATCGCCTGGGACCTGGCCATCCTCGACAGGCGCCTTCCGGATATGGATGGGGTCGAGCTTTGCCGGCAGCTCAAGTCAGAGCCGGAGTTGCGCAATCGCTACCTCATCATGCTCACCGGCGAGGACGATCAGGAGGACAAGGTCCAGGGCCTCGACCTCGGCGCGGACGACTACATCACCAAGCCCTTCCAGTATCCCGAGCTGATGGCGCGCATCCGCGCCGCCAAACGGATCGTCGACCTGCAGAAAGAGCTGCTCGAGAGCAACCGGCGGCTGGAGCTTCTCTCGATCACCGACGGGCTGACGAAGCTCCATAACCACCGCCATCTCCAGGACGAGCTGTCGCGAGCCTTCGAGGAATCAGCGCGCTATCAGCGGCCGCTATCCTTCGTCATCGTCGATCTCGATTTCTTCAAGAAGGTCAACGACACCTACGGCCACGCGGTCGGCGATGAAGTGCTCAAGGCCATCTCGAAGATCTTCCAGGAGGCCATCCGGTCGACCGATCTGGCCGCCCGCTACGGCGGAGAAGAGTTCGCGCTGATGCTGCCGGAGACGATCATCGACGACGCCCTCATCTTCGCGGAGCAGATCCGGCGCGCTATCGAGTTGACGCCAGTGAGCACGCTGGCCGGCCCGATCTCGGCGACGGTCAGCATCGGCGTGGCCACGGTGCCGAACGCGCGCATCCATTCAGCCAAAGAGCTGATCGTGGCGGCGGACAAGGCGCTGTACCGCGCGAAGAAAAACGGCCGCAATCAGGTTCAAGCGGATGGCGGAAGGACGCGGCAGGCGGTCAAGGGGACGGACGCGGCGTGACATGGTTGCGCGGTCTGGCGGTCGGTGAACACCCGAACTAACCCCTTCAAGACCACCTCGATGGATGATGAAATCAATCTGGCGGGCCTTCTGGCCAAAAGAGATTTTGTTCTGACGTATTGCCATGGCATATCGAAGAGCGTTTTTTGCTTCCGCCGGAACGCCCTCGCGTTTCCGCTGAAGTCAGGAAGCCTCCAAAGGTCATCCATGGACCTAGAATCGATCAGATGTTCGCTCTGGGCAAAAGAGATTTGGTTCTGACGTATCGCCATGGCAATACGTCAAAATGTTTTTCGTTTCCGCGGGAGGGACCTGACTTTATCGCGGAAGCCAGGAAGCTTCCAACGGCGATCCATGGACGTAGGATCGATCAAACGCTCGCTCCGGCCAGAACAGATTTCGTTCTGACGTATTGCCATGGCGATATTGAAGAATGTTTTTTGGTTCTTCGATAAGCCGATTCCGCTACGCCGCAAGCAAATCAGCCTCCCGATGATGTCCATGGATCTACTGGCAATTGGATCCTTATTCTGAGTTTGGAGGGGCTCATCAGGCGCGTTCGTGGCAGCATACGGCGACAGGAATATGTCGCACCGCAATCACCTACTGCGCAACCCCGAGGACCCCGCTACTTCGAAACCTCCACCGCGAACTCCTTCATCCGCCGGTCTACCTCGGCACGCAGGCTGAAGACGTGCTGCTGGATGCGGTCGTCGATTCCCGGAGAGGTGCCCTCTTTGGCCAGTTGTTCCACGGCTGTCTCCAGCTCCGCGGCGTCGGTCGAAATCAGGCCGAAGCCGTAGCTTCCGCCTGAGCCCTTCAGTTGATGGGCGAGATAGGTCAGCCGTTCCAGCGCTTCCGGCGACTGCTCGCCATCGAGCTTCGCCTGGAGCTCGCGCACCTTCTCGTCGGCTTCGGCGAGAAACTCGCGTCTCAGGTCATCCAGTTCCAGATCCACCATCATTTCCCTCGGGCCTCTGGCAGCATTGCACGCACAATGCCGCACCGGTGAGGCCGTATGATTTCGGAAATGACGGTTCCCGTGATCGCTGTGCCCCGTGCCGAGTTCTCGATCGAAGAGCCGTGGGACGTTCCACCCGTCTGCGAGGTGGTGACGTTGCGGCTTGCCGCTGACGGCGGCGTGCCGCGGCTCCGGACCTCGGTCGCCGCGTACTACGACGACGACCTTCTCACCATCGTCTTCCGATGCGATGACGATGAGATCGTGGCCACCTACCTTGACCACGACCAGCCGCTCTGGCAGGAAGATGTCGTCGAGGTGTTCCTGTCGCCCACCGGCCTGACGCCCTACTTCGAGATCGAGGTCAACCCGCTTGGAACGACCTTCGACGCGCGCATCGACTCCCCCGACGGCGTCCGAGCGACGATGACGACCGATCTTGCCTGGACGTGCACCGATCTCTTCGCCGCCGTGCGGCGGGCCGATCAACGTACGCTGGACGTCGTCATCCGGCTACCGTTCGCATCTCTCGGTGTCCACGCGAGATCGGGCGACGAGTGGCGGGCCAACCTCTTTCGCATCGACCGAAGCGCCGCGCATGGCGATGACTTCAGCGCGTGGCAACCCACTCTGAAATCGCCGCCCGACTTTCACGTCGCGGCCGCGTTCGGCCGGCTGCGCTTCACGTGACAAAAGCAGCTAACTTCTTGTATTACAGGGAATTCATTCGACATTTGCTGATTTGTAATCATCTCCCCGGCATTCGCAGATTAGATTGAGCGTGGCCAAGGACCCCAGTCCCCGACATGACCGTCCGACTTTCTCATTTTCTCGTTGCAGCTCTTCTTCTCGTTCCCACGGCGCACGCCGAGGATCGGAAGATGTGCACCTCGTCGCCCCGTGAGTGCGAGCAGGCCATCCGCCAGCTTTCGAGCGGCCGCCGCTACCTCGGGGCGATGATCGAAGAGCTCAATCCCGGCATCGTGGTCAAAGCGGTGATCGATGACGGCCCGGCCGCCCGCGCCGACCTCAGACCCGGCGACCGCCTCGTTGCCGTGAATGGCCGCAGCACCCTCGAGGGGGACATCAAGGATTTCAAGCAGATCCTCTACACGGCGAAAGAAACCGGCGTGCTCTGGATCATCATCAAGCGCCAGGGTGTTCTGAAGAAGATCGACGTGCGGCTGGAGCCGTACTCGAAGGCGCAGATCGACAAGATGGTGGCGCAGCATCTGTTGCAGGGCCATGGCATTCCACCCACCGTCAGCGCGACGTCGACGCCGCAGCAGTGATGATGGAGACAAATGGTCCGTGCCCTACTGGCGAAGTTCAAGGTGAGCCCGCGATCGGGTGACCGGCCGAATCAGGTCTCACCGATTCTCGTTCCCTTTCTCATCGTCACGATCGGTCTGGGCGTCCTGGCGTGGCGCTCGTACGTGCTTTCGGTTCGGATGGAGCACGGCGTCAACACGCTGGCGATGCAGTACGCCGGCTACGCCGCGGAGATCAGCGCGCGGCGCATCGACACGGCCGTTCGCGACGAGCTCTATCGGGCATCCGAGGAGTGGCAGAAGGTAGAGCGGCGCTCGCCGTCGCAGGGAGAACTGCAGAAGTGGATTCGCGACAACGACTGGATCATCTCCGCGCTCTATGTCCCTGACGCGGACCCGTCCAATGCGATCTACGCAAGTGAGCGGCCCGGGACAGCGCATACCGGGGCGCGGTTGCCGCGCGATTTTTATTCATCCAGCGGTCTCGTCCGCTACACCTACGATCCCTCGCTGCTCCTGGCCCGCGTCCGTCCCGCGCTGGCGCACCAGCCGCTGGTGCAGGCGCAGGGGCTCTCGCAACAGGCGCAGGTCGCCGTAATCGAGAATCCGTCCGCTGTCGGCGCGATCAAGACCGGCAACGGCTACGCCTTCATCGCCCCGCTGGCCGTGCCGCTGTCGTCGTACGCGGTGCGCGGTTTCGTCGAGACCGGTTACGGAACCTCGGGATGGGAGAATGCGCGGCTGATCAGCATTCTCCTCAGCGTTCTGGCCCTGTCGCTCACGGCGCTCGGGGCGTACCTGGCGATGCGGGGCCTCATGCGTGAAGCCGATACGATGAGGCTGCGCGGCGCGCTCGTGGCGAACGTCTCGCACGAGCTGCGCACACCGCTGTCGATGATCCGCCTCGGTGCCGAAACGCTCAAACGCGGCGCTACGCGTCTGCCGGAGAAGCAGCGCCACGAGATCGAAGACTCGATCCTTCGCGAAGTGCTGCACCTCTCGCACCTCGTCGAGAACGTCCTCGACGTCGCCCGAATCCAGAACAGCAGCGCCAAGGCGCTGGCGTTCACGCCGGTCTATCCGCGCGACCTTCTCACCTCCCTCGTCTCGACCTACGAGTCGTGGATCCGCAGCCGCGGCTTCGACGTCACGCTCCACATCGACGATGCCATCGACGAGCAATCATGGGATCGCGATGCCGTGTCGCGCGCGGTATTGAACCTGATCGACAACGCCATCAAGTACTCCGGCGATGAGAACAGGATCATCGACGTCACGCTTCGTCAGACGGAGGCATCCGTGGTGATCGAGGTGAAGGACCGCGGCATCGGCATCGAAGCCGACGATCTCACGCACATCTTCGAGCCGTACTACCGCGCGCAGTTCTCCGATACCCAGACGCGTCGCGGCGCCGGCCTGGGGCTGACACTGGTGCAGCAGATCATCGCCTCGCACGGCGGTACGATCGAAGTGGAATCCAGACCCGGCGCCGGATCGACATTCCGGCTCCTCTTTCCCCGGCCGCAATCGCCGAAAACCTCATCCCTGGCGCAGCTGGCACCACAGACGCTGTAGAAACTCTCGCCGCCCGAGGGCCGTACTAACACCCGGAGATTGCCGATGACGAAAATACTGGTCGTTGAAGATGAAGCAGGACTGCGGCAGGGACTCGAGATCAATCTCCGCATGGAAAACTACGAGACGGTGCTGGCCGCCGACGGAGAGGAAGCGATCCGTATCTTTCACGCGGAGACGCCCGATCTGGTGCTCCTCGATCTGATGCTGCCGAAAAAGAGCGGCTTCGAAGTCCTCGACCACATCCGCAAGTTTTCGAAGATCCCGGTCATCCTGCTCACCGCTCGCGGGCAGGAAACCGACAAGGTGCGCGGCCTGCGCGGGGGGGCGGACGACTACATCACCAAGCCGTTCGGCCTGCAGGAGCTCTTCGCCCGCATCGATGCCGTCATGCGCCGCAGCGACGCTACCTCGCTGACCACGAAGACGATCTGCGAAGACACGCTCATCAAGCTCGATCCCTCGACGCGCGAGGCCTCGGCGAAAGACCACAAGCTGAAACTCTCGCCCAAAGAGTTCGATCTGCTCATGTACCTCTTCCGCAACAAAGAGCGCGTCGTTCCGCGCGACGAGCTGCTCTCGCGCGTCTGGAACTACCGCGTCGATCTCAACCTCAACAGCCGCACCGTCGATACGCACGTGACGCGCCTCCGCCGCAAGCTCCAGAAGGCTGTAGGAACCGATGCCGCGGTGATCGTCGCCGTGGCGAAGATCGGATACAGGTATCTGGGCGAGGCGAGCGATGCGGCGTAGGGCGGTCGCGGGGTCTCGCGGTTACGCGGTCTCGCGGCCCGCGAGCATGCACCACCGCGAGACCGCGCAACCCCGAGACCGCGAGACTGCGCATTTGACAACGGGAGCCAACCGTCATAGCGTCATCCCCCATATGCAGCCGACCATCTGTTGCCGCCGCTTCACAGGTCCGTTCGAGCGAACGTAGGCGCATCAACAGCCACTTTTCATCGAATGAGACCCGGGCAGATCGCTCGGGTCTTTTGTTTTAGGAGGAAAAATGCACGGGAAGATTTACAACAACATCACGGAGCTGATCGGAAGCACACCCCTGGTGAAACTCAACCGCATCGTCCCTGCCGGGGCCGCGGAAGTGGACGTCAAGCTCGAATCGTTCAACCCGCTTTCGTCCGTCAAAGACCGCATCGCCATCTCCATGGTGACCGAGGCGGAGAAAGCCGGCGAGCTCACGCCCGGCAAATCGACCATCGTCGAAGCGACGAGCGGCAACACCGGAATCGGCCTGGCCTTCGTCGCCGCGGCGAAGGGCTATCGATGCGTTCTGGTCATGCCTGACACGATGTCGGTCGAGCGCCGCAAGCTCCTCCAGGCACTTGGCGCTGAACTGATCCTGACTCCCGGCACGGCCGGCCTGCCGGAAGCGCTGAAAGTTGCGCGCGAGTATGCCGAGAAGACACCGGGTGCGTGGCAGTCGAAGCAATTCGACAATCCTGCGAATCCGAAGGTTCATCGTGAGACAACCGCGCAGGAGATCCTCAGCGACACCGGCGGCGCGGTTGACGCAGTCGTCGCCGGAGTCGGCACGGGCGGAACGGTCAGCGGCGTCGGACAGATTTTAAAGAAGCACCGCTCATCGATCCTCATGGTGGCTGTCATGCCGGTCGAAGCACAAACGCTCAAAGGCGGGCCATATGCGCCGCACAAGCTTCAGGGCATAGGGCCGAGCTTCGTGCCGGCAATCTACGATAAAGACGTCGTCGACCGCGTCTTCGATGTCACGTACGATCAGGCAGTCGATACGGCGCGCAGGCTGGCCAAACAGGAGGGGATCCTCGTCGGCATCTCCTCCGGTGCGATCGCCTGGGCTGCGATCGAGATCGCCAAAGAGCTCGGCGCTGGTAAGCGGGTCGTAGTCGTTCTTCCAGACACCGGTGAGCGATATCTGTCGACGCCACTCTTCGAGTACACAGATCTGGTCAATCAGCCGGCGACCACTTCACAACCGGCCGCGGCTGCTGCAAAATAACTGTTCATGAAACGGTTCCTGTCCCTATTGCTTCTGGTCGCGACACCGGCGCTCGCCTCGGACATCACCCGAGCGTCGGTCGTCGCGGCCATGAATGAGTACCGCTCGGAGCACAACCTACCGCCGCTGCGTGAGGATGTGCGTCTCGATGCCGCCGCCGACGACCGGATGCGCGACATGGAAGATCAGGGCTACTGGGCCCACGAATCTCCCGACGGCCGTTCGCCGTTCACCTGGCTCGCACCGCACGGCTATGACTTCCACTACGCCGGCGAAAACCTCGCCACCGGCTTCGAGACCACCGAGTTGCTGGTCGCCGGCTGGATGGAGTCGCCCGGCCACCGCGACAACATCCTCTCCCCGCACTTCGAAGACTGCGGCATCGCCATCATCGACGGGTTGACGATGCGGCGCGGGGCGGGGAAGTCGATCGTGGTGATGTTCGGGGAGACGCGCGTTACCTCTTTTGCCACGCGGTGAAACCGCCCCGCAGGTGTTTCGCGCGGGTGAGCCCGGCGTCGCGGGCGATGTCGAGCGCGCGGGCCGAACGGCCGCCGGTTTGGCAGTAGAAGACGATGTCGGCGTCGCGCGGCAGCTCGTCGAGGCGATTCGGTAGCTCACCAAGCGGAATGTGGCGCGCGCCGACGAGGTGACCGGCATCCCACTCGTACGGCTCGCGGACGTCGACGGCGACCGCCCCCTCCGCGAGGTGCGTGACCTCATGCAGATTCGCGGGGTTGCAGAACTGGTCGTAGTCGATGAGGCCGGTGATCGCCGCGTGTTGATCGTGCTGCTCTTTCAGCCGCAACGTCCGGAACGACATCCGTAGCGCGTCGAAGAGCAATAAGCGACCGACGAGGGTCTCGCCGATGCCGGTAATCAACTTGATCGCTTCCGTCGCCTGAATCGTGCCGATGACGCCCGGCAATACGCCGAGGACGCCCCCTTCGGCGCATGACGGCACGAGGTTGGGCGGTGGCGGCTCGGGGTAGAGGCAGCGATAGCATGGCCCGTCCTCGGCCGAAAAAACGGAGGCCTGACCCTCGAAGCGGAAGATCGAGCCGTAGACATTCGGCTTGCCGAGAAGAACGCAGGCGTCGTTGACGAGATAGCGGGTGGCGAAGTTGTCGGTGCCGTCGACGATCACGTCATATCTTGCAATGATGGCGAGCGCGTTCTCCGAGGTCAGCGCCGCGCTGTGCGTCTCGATAGCGATGTCGGGATTGAGATCCTGCAGCCGCGCCCGCGCCGCGTCGAGCTTGGGCCGCCCGACGTCCGAGGTGCCGTACAGAACCTGTCGATGGAGGTTGCTGGCATCGACATCATCGAAGTCGACGAGACCGATACGCCCAACGCCAGCCGCTGCGAGATAAAGGCCTACCGGGCTGCCCAGCCCGCCCGCGCCGACGACCAGCACCGACCCCGCCTTGAGCGTTTCCTGCCCCGCCTCACCAACCTCGGGGAGGATGAGGTGGCGTGCGTAGCGGGCGCGTTCGGAGGGGGTGAGCATGGTTGTTGTTGGGGTTGTCGGTTGTCGGTTGCTGGGTTGCTCAGTTGCTGGGGTCGCCGAGTTGCCAGTTTCGCCCAGGTGAAGTCTCTCGGATTCAATAGCAACCAAGCAACCTAGCAACCTACGCCCCCAGCAACCTCGAAACGATCTCCTGAATCTTCTTCCCATCCACCCGCCCCTTGTACCGGGCCGACGCTTCCTTCATTACCTTGCCCATGTCTTTCTTCGACTGGGCACCGGTCGAGGCGACGATCTCGCGGATTCCGGCCTCGACCTCCTCGTCGGTCAGCTCGGGGGGGAGCCAGGTTTTGAGCAACTCCATCTCGCGCCGCTCTTTGTCAGCGAGCTCGGGACGGTTGCCTTTCGTGTATTGCTCGATCGAATCGAGGCGCTGCTTGACCGCCTTGCGGATGACGGTCAACGCCTCCTCGTCGCTCAGCTCGTGGCCTGACTCGATCTGCTGGTATTTGAACGCCGACTGCAGCATGCGCAGCGTGGAAAGCCGCTCCGCGTCGCGTGCCTTCATGGCCGCGGTAAGCTCGGCGCGAATCGTCTCCGTCAGTTGACCCATCTTGCACTCACTCCTCCCGCCATTCTATTCTCGCCGGCCATGCCGCCAGACATTGCCGCACTCCTGCGCGAAACGGGCGCATTGCTGACCGGTCACTTCCGCCTCTCCTCCGGCCTTCACAGCCCGAGCTACGTGCAATGCGCGCTCCTTCTCGAAAATCCCCGCACCGCGAAAGCGATCGGTGAAGAGCTCGCGGTCAGGCTCTACACTTTCATGCCCTCGAAGATCGTCGCCCCAGCCCTCGGCGGCGTGATCATCGGTTATACGGTCGCCGAAACTCTCGACGTGCCTTTGATTTTCACCGAGCGGAAAGAGGGAGCAATGACGCTGCGGCGGGGTTTCCGAATCGCCCAGGGAGAGGTGATTGTCATCGTCGAGGACGTCGTGACTACCGGCAAGTCGACGCGCGAGACCGCGGCCGTAGTGGAAACCCTTGGCGGGTGGGTGGCGGGGTTCGGCTCGATCCTCAACCGCAGCGGGACGTTCAATCCGTTCGATGCGCCGTATGTTTCCTTGCTGGAGCTGGACCTCGAGACGTATGACGAAGCGCATTGCCCGCAGTGCGCGCGCGGCATTCCCATCGATTCACCGGGATCGCGGTACTCACGGTGATGACCGACCCGTCGCGATAAACTCGAATGGTGAATGTCGAGCTGATCACGGTACGTGGCAACGAGGCGGAGCTGCGCATCGACGGACGCACGCACTTTGTGCAGTTCGTCATCGACGGCACAACGATCAGCTTCGCCTACGACGGCGAGATCTGGTTCGTCGAGGCCCCTGAGAAGGGCTTGCGCGCGCGCGCCAGGCACCGCGATCACTCGATGAGTGCACCGATGCCGGGTGTGGTGTTGAAGATCCTCGTCGCGGTCGGCGACGAGGTGACGAAGGGAACGCCTCTCCTGATCCTCGAGGCCATGAAGATGGAGCACCAGCTCACCGCACCGTCCAACGGCATCGTCGCCTCGATCAACTGCAAGGAAGGAGAGCTGGTTCAACCTGGTTTGGATCTGGTGACGCTCTCATGAAAATCACCCTCGATCACGTCCATGTCGTCGAAGTCGGGCCGCGCGATGGCCTGCAGAACGAGAAGGTCACCATCCCGACCGAGGCCAAGATCGACTACATCACCGCGCTGGCCGACGCCGGACTGCGTACGATCGAGGCGGGGGCGTTCGTCAGTCCGAAGTGGGTGCCGCAGATGGCCGACACCGCTGAGGTCTATCGCAACATTCCGAAAGATCCGGGCGTCGACTATCCGGTGCTGGTGCCGAACCTCAAGGGGCTCGAGCGCGCCAGCGACGCCGGCGTGACATCGATCGCCATCTTCACCGCCGCGTCCGAGACCTTCAACAAGCGCAACATCAACATGTCGATCGATGAGTCGTTCGAGAACTACGCACCGGTCGTACAGCGGGCGCGCGGCGAGGGGATGCGCGTGCGCGGGTACGTCTCCACCGCGTTCGGTTGTCCCTACGAAGGCGACGTGGCGCCGGAGAAAGTGCTCGAGGTCTGCGCCCGGCTGCTCGACCTTGGATGTTACGAAGTGTCGGTCGGCGACACGATCGGTGTCGGGAACCCGGTCCAGGTTCAGAGTGTGGTTGGCATCCTGTTGCAGGTGATTCCGCCGTCGAAGCTGGCGATGCACTTCCACGACACCCGCGGGACCGCGCTGGCGAACACGCTGGCGGCGTTGGAGATGGGCATCGCCACCTTCGACGCTTCCTCGGGTGGTCTCGGCGGGTGTCCGTACGCCCCCGGCGCCAGCGGCAACATGGCCACCGAGGACCTCATCTACATGCTCGAGAAGATGGGGATCGATACCGCCGTCGACCTCAAGCTTCTCGTGGCCGCCTCGCAGATCATCGGGCCGTATCTCGATCATCCGTTGCCGGGGCGCTATCTGCAGTCGTGTACGAAAGCCGGCGCGCCGGTGGCGCCGGCAAGCACAACCGTACACTGAGCGCTCCGCGCGTTGTCGGTTATCGGTTATCGGTTGTCTCGACCGTGCGATCATGCTGCGGCTCATGAGACCGACCGAACCGACAACCGACAACCGACAACGCGCCGAAGGCGCACGTTGGGAAGACGGCTGGTACATCGTTCCCTGGCAGGTCATCTTTCGGGACGTCGACGCTTTCGGTCATGTCAACAATGCCGTCTACCTCACCTACTTCGAATGGGCGCGGGCGCAACTGTGGTTCGCGTTGACCGGCGCGGCCGGAGTGCCGGCGGACATCGGCTTCATCGTGGCGCACGCTGAGATCGACTTCAAGCTGCAGATCGAGATGGAGCCGATCGATATCTGTATCCGCATCGAAGAGATGCGCAATACGTCGTTCGACACCGTCTACGAGATCCGCAAGCGGCCGAACGGCATGGTGGCGGCTACGGGGAAGGTCGTGGTCGTCCTCTTCGATTGGAAGACGCAGACGAAGATGCCGATCAGCGACGAGCTGCGCCGGAAGGTGCATGCCTTTCAGAAGGAAACGTGAGGCGCATACGCCGGAAATCCATTTGATACACTCCGGTTCCTCAGACCACTACCGCGGCGGAGCTTCCTCGTGATTACCGGCTTCAACACCGACATCAAGCACAACGAGAAGGTCTTCCATATCCAGACCGAGGATAAGGGACTCCAGAACCCGTATATCGAGTCGCTTGTCTACGTTGGCGGGGAGATCCTGGCGTCGAAAAAGACCTCGTACGCGGAGCAGGCAGGCGCGGGTGTCGATGAAAAGTGGATCGGCAGTCTGATGGAGCAGCAGCATCGGACGATGATCGCGGCCATCAAGCGCGGGCGCTTCGACGCCGATGCCACGAAATCGACGGCTCGTCCGACGATGTCGCAGCCCTCGCCCGGTCCGACAGCCGTCGAGCCGCCGCCACCGCTGGTGATCGACGAGGAGAGGACTCTCGATCAGGTCATCATCGACTACCTGGCGTCGGAAGCCGAGAGCGAGCACCTCGAGCTCTCGCTGTTGAACAGCACCGAATTCTATGCCGGCTCGGCGGTCGAGTTGCGCGTGGCGGCGAAGAAGAGCCTCTCGCAGAATCCGATCGCCGCGGCGGCGATCGAGGTTAAAGTCATCTCCACTATCGAGCCGCCGCGCGTCATCTTCCGTGGCAAAACCGCCGCCGATGGCACCGCCATCGTCCGCTGCGAGATCCCGCCCTTCGCCGAAGGAACCGCCGCCATCATCATCTCCGCACAGAGCCCGATCGGAAATGATGAAGTGAAGCAACTTGTGAAGAGGAAGAAGTGATTGAATCGGGAGTCGCGGGTCGGGGGTCGGGAGTCGGAGATTAGCGGTTCAGCTCCGACTTCCGACCCCCGACCCCCAATTTCCTGTCACGCTCTCTGCATAGGCATCTCACTCCTCCATGCCTCGGCATCGTCTGACTCGCGCGCTCCTCCTCCTGGCCGGCCTCCTGCTGGTGACGTATGTCCTCATCAGCCTTTACCTCCCTTCGTCGCGGTGGCTGGTCTTTGGCGTCGACAAGCACACCGGCGTCGTTCGTGTCGTGCAGCAGACCATCACCTTCCTGCCGCCGCATCAGTTCTACCGGTTGCGATTCGAGCGCCGCGAAGGGTACGCGCAACGCGACGGCATCATCCGCATCACGTCGAAGGAAGGGGTGCCGGTGACGGTGAATTACCGCCTCCGTTTCGGGATTGCCGGCGAGCGGCTTCCGGACGCCCGCCGCATGGTCGAGGAAGGATGGAACGCCTGGATCCGGGCTCGCGTGGCCGAGGCCGTGTCGGCCGTGACGCAGCAGATCCCGATCGAAGACCTACTCTCGCCAAGCTCGCAATTCAATTCGCAGCGCGACCCGCTGCGGCAGACCGTCGCCAACCATCTCGCCCGGAGCGGCCTGAAAGTCACCGCCTTCGAGGTGGCGCGATTCGAAGTCGATCGTGACGCGCTTCTCCGCGTCAAACGCGCCGAGCTCCGGCGCGACGCGCGCAGCTCGCCGGCCCGCGTCGTCATCTTCGCACTCGACGGTGCTGATTGGGAATTGCTGCACGAACTGTCGGACGACGGCCGGATCCCCAACATCAGGGCGCTGGCGTCCGGTGGGACGACGGCGGCGGTGCAGACCATCCAGCCAACGGTGTCGCCGATGGTCTGGACCACCGTCGCCACCGGCTTGACGCCTGACCGTCACGGCATGCTCGACTACATCGACCGCGCGCACGGCACTCCGGTGGATGCCTATTCGCGGCGCGTCCCGGCGCTGTGGGACATCGCCGACGCCTTCGGGCGCAGTTCGCTCGTCAGCGGCTGGTGGGGATCGTGGCCACCGACCGCGCCGAACAGTGTTTTCTACGACACACCGGTCGAGGTGGTGGCGAACGCGGTTTATCCGCCGGCCTTGGCCGGCCGCGCCGCGTCGCTTGCCGTTCCGGACGAAACGGTCGGCTACGCGCAGGTGCGGCGGTTCCTGAACATCACCACGGACGAATGGGATAGCGCTACGAAGAATCCCGCCGACCCGGCTGTGATTTTCCGCTCGATCCTGGCAAAGACCTGGAACGACCATCGCGTGGCCATCAATCTCTACAACGACCAGAGGCAGCGGGGGCAGGATCCGATGCTGGTCATGGTCTCGTATGAGGGAACCGACGCGGTCAATCATCTCTTCGCCCCCTACCATCCGCCGTATCGCGAAGGGATCAGCGAGCAGAGCTACCGCAAGTACTGGCCGGCCGTAGCGAATTATTACGCCGAGGTCGACCGGCTCATCGGCGAATGGATGAGTGTCCTGCCGCGCGACACCACGGTGATGATCATGTCGTCCTACGGCTTCCGCTGGGGAAAGAACCGGCCGCGCACGATGCCCAACGGGGGCGCGGCGCTATCCGACCATCGCAATCCAGGCATGTTCGTGGCGTACGGGCCGCATGTGCTCGCCAATCACGCCGAGCAGCCGCTATCGGTCTACGACATCGCGCCGACGGTTCTGGCGCTCCTCGGCCTGCCGCCGGCAGCCGACATGCCGGGTCATGTGATCACATGGGCGTTCAAGGACGTCGCGCCGATCACCTCCGTCCGTGTGGTCAGTTACGGCGAGTTCGTCACCAGCAAGCCGCTGACGATCTCCGCGCACGTCACCGAAGGCCCGTACGCGCGCGAGTTGCAGGCCATCGGCCACCTCAACGACCCGACGCGCAACCTCACGCCAGTGCTCGAAGACGAAGGGGATGCGCCCCAGCGCGCGGCCGCGCCGCTGTCGCCGGAGCGGTGGGGACAGTACGCGTACTACAACAACCTCGGCGTCGATCTGCGCGGGAAGGGAAAGCTGAACGAGGCCGTCGATGCATTCGACCGCGCCATCGACATCAATCCGACGCGCCCGACGCCGCATCTCAACGAGGCCATGACGATGTTCGACCGGCAGCAGTATTCGCCGGCCGACGATCAGTTCCTGAAGGCGGTGGCTCTCGGATTGCCGAACGCGGAGAGTTACTTCATCGACTTCGCCGCGCTCTACCGGGAGCGCAATATGGACGCGCGGGCGATCGCGCTGCTCTACCAGGGGCGGAGGCTCTTTCCGCAGTCGTATCTCGTCGCCGCGAACCTCGGCTCCGCGTTGCTTGCGGCGCAGCGGTACAGCGAAGGCGTTCCGGAGCTGGTCCGTGCTCTCGGGATCCAGCCGTCTTCCACAATGGCTCTCAACAACCTCGGCGTTTTCTACTCGCAGCAGAACGACTATGGGCGCGCTCTCGACTTCTGGAACCGTTCGCTAACCATTGATCCGCACCAGCCGCAGATCCGTGAAGCAGCAATGGCTGCCCGCTCGCGGTTGTAGGGTCCGGTTGACACGAAATTTTCCCGCCGCTAGACTGTTGACCGCAGCTGAGACTTAGTCTCAATATCATCCATGCCCACCATCGACCGCGAGATCCACCGCTTCCAGGAGTTCCTGGTCCATCAGGGGCAGAAGCTCACCAAGGAGCGCACCGCACTCGTACGCGAGATCTTCGGGACGCACTATCACTTCGAGGCCGATGAGCTGCTCTTCAAGATGAAGCAAAAGAGCGTCAAGATCTCGCGGGCTACCGTCTACCGTACTCTCGAGCTGCTTGTGAAATCGGGCCTGGTCCGCCGCGTTCACCTCGGTGAGGACCACTACCACTACGAGCACGTCCGCGGCGACTCCCATCACGACCACCTCGTCTGCACGGCTTGCGGCTCCGTGATCGAGTTCAACGATCCGGAGCTGGAGCAACGGCAGATCGAGATCTGTGCCCGCAAGAAATTCACGCCGACGTTTCATAACCTGCAGATCCTCGGCGTCTGCGATTCCTGTCACCGGAAAGGGGAGCAGCCCGCCTCACCTGATCGCGTCATGTCGATCGGCGAAGGGGCCATGCGGCTCCGAAAATAATCGATCAATGATTCCCGCCCTCATCATCGTGTTTCGCGAAGGCTTCGAGGCCTTCCTCTCCGTCGCCATCATCCTGGCCTATCTCCGCAAGACAGGCCGCAACTCACTGCGCCCCGCCGTCTACGCCGGCATCGTCACGTCGATCGTGGCAAGCTTCGCCCTCGGCTGGTGGCTGATGCGCGTCAATCAGTCGTTCTGGGAGGGTGTCCTCGGCCTCATCGCCGCGGTGCTGGTGGCCTCCTTCGTCGTCCACGTCTGGCGTACCGCGCCGAAGATGAAAGGCGACATGGAGCGGCGGCTGGACGTCTACTCGTCGGCCACCTCTCGCCTCCTGGCCGTCGCCGGAGTCTTCGGCTTCACGGTGCTGATGGTGACGCGCGAAGGGATGGAGACGGCGCTGATGCTGATCCAGGTCCGCAACAGCCGCTTCATCCTCGGCTCGCTCCTCGGCATCGCCGCCGCTGCGGCGATGTCATGGGCCTGGGCGCACTACGGGCATCGCATCGACATCAAACGCTTCTTCCAGGTGACCGGCCTCTTCCTGCTGCTCTTCACGCTGCAGATCCTCTTCTATTCGATCCACGAGTTCTCCGAGGCCGAAGTTCTCGGCCGCTGGAGCGAAGCCATTCATAACGCCACCGAGCCGTTCTCACCGGTCGGGATCTACGGCAAGTGGCTCTCGGTGCTGATGGTTGGGTTATGCGCGGCGTGGTTGGTGGGAGCGTCGATGAAGGACCGGTTCGCAAGGTCGAGGGCGGCGTAGTTCGGAGCACTACAGCTCCGGCAACCGCTCGATCAGCCGCTGCAATCTCCGCAGAGTCCTCTCCTTTCCGAGCACCACCGCCACGTCGAAAATCGGGGGTGAGGCGCCTCGGCCTGTCAGGGCAAGACGGAGCGGATGGATGAGTTTCGCCGCGCTGACGCCCAGCGTTTCGGCAAGTTTGCGTAAGGCGGCCTCCGAGGTCACCACATCGAACGGATCTGTGGATGACAACGTCTCGTGCAGCGCGGAGAGACGGCCGGCGAGGTCATCGCCTTTGATGTGCTTCCTTACGGTATCGCCGTCGTACTCGATGGCATCGTCATCGACGAAGTAGATGGCCATCTGATCGGCGAGCTCGCGCAACGTCCGGACGCGCATCTTGTGAAGCTCGATGATCGTTCTCACTTCGTCGAGCGGCGGTGGGGCATCACCGAGAAAGGGAACGAGATGCGGATAGATCTGCCCGGCGGTCATGCGCATCAGGTACTGGCCGTTCATCCAGATCAGCTTTTCCGGGTCGAAGACGGCCGGCGCTTTGTTGACGTCGGCGAGATCGAACCATTGTGTAGCCTCGCCCGCCGTGAAGAGCTCGCGGTTCTCTCCGGGCGACCAGCCGAGAAGCGTGAGGAAATTGAAAAGCGCATCCGGGACGATGCCAATCTCACGGTACTCCTCGGCTGACGTCGCGCCGGTTCTCTTCGATAGCCGCTTTTTGTCGCCGCCGAGGATCAGCGGCAGATGTGCAAACGACGGTACCGCGGCGCCGAAGGCCCGGAAGAGCAGGACGTGCTTGGGCGTATTCGAGAGGTGGTCGTCGCCGCGGGCCACATGGGTGATGGCCATGTCGATGTCGTCGACGACCACGGAGAGGTGGTACGTCGGATTGCGGTCGGAGCGAAGAAGGACGAAGTCGTCGATCAGCTCTCCCTCGAAATGCACGTCGCCGCGGATGAGGTCATGAAACTCGATCGGGCTCGGCTGCACCGCAAAACGGATCACGTGCGGTTCCCCGGCATCGCCATCGATCTTGCGGCACCGTCCGGAGTATCGCCACTGCTTGCCGGCACGCTCCGCGGCGGAGCGTGCGGCATCGAGCTCCTCGACCGTGCAGTAACAGCGGTATGCCTTGCCCGCCGCGACCAACTCCTCGGCGCGCTCACGGTACCGCTCCAAGCGGTCGCTCTGGTAGACGGGCCCCTCGTCCCAGGCAACGCCCAGCCACTTCAGAGAGGTGATGATCTGTTCCGCGTGATGCTGGCGGGAGCGCTCGACGTCGGTGTCTTCGATGCGCAGCAGCATCGTTCCGCCAAATCGCCGTGCATGGAGGAGATTGAAAATCGCGGTACGGGCGCCGCCGACGTGGAGAAAGCCGGTCGGAGAAGGAGCGAAACGGAGCTTCATGGCAGGGATGGAGTCTAGCGCACGGTTACGCTGAGGAATGCTGAATGTTGAGTGTTCAATGTTCAATGTCGAATGTTGAATGTTGAATGAAGCAGGAACGAACATTCAACATTCAACATTGAACACTCCACATTCAACATTTGCCTTCCCCCATCAAGACGCCACACTCCTCCCAGATCACCAGGTTCCGTTCCAACCGCGTAGAATCCTTCCCATGCGCCGCTCCCGTGGCTTCTCGATGGTCGAGGTAATGGTCGCGCTGGCGA
>DATMNC010000008.1:0-31437 GCA_035569395.1 Thermoanaerobaculia bacterium
CCGGCTGGACCTCGCCAAACCTCACCTTGGTTAGCGTGTGACGAGATGCCGCACCTTGCGGCCCGTCATTCGCCGAGCGATCGCAACAGCGCCGCGTTGGAGGCCACGACCTCACCCCAAGAACCTCTCCTCGTTATGCCAGAACAGCGCCTCGGCGGCGGGACAGTCGGCCGCCTTCTTCGGCAGCCGGATCGGCGATCCGTGTAGTGCGTAGTAGTCGCGCCCGTTCTCGAACTCCTCTTTGATCCGGCGGCTGACCTCGAAGTGATAGTCGGGTGTCACGGTGACATAGCCAGCATCGAACAGCTTGTGGATGTCGGCCCGGAAGAGTATGCCGTTCGTAAGCGAATGCTCCTGCACATCGCGAAAGTCGCGGATGTGCGCCGCTTCGAGAGCGGGAAGGGTCTTCTCGTTCGTGACCGCGCAGCGGCGGCCATACGAATCGAGCACCGCGATGCGGAAGCTCCGCTGCCCGAGACGAGGACGAATCAACGCCGGCTCGCCGTAACCGGAGCGGAGAGGCAAATCGGCGATGAGGTCACCGTACCGCGGCTCCTCATCGACATCGGCATAGGGGCCGATCCATTCGGGCCGCTTCGCTGCCCGGGCCAGGCACTCGTACCAGATGCGCTCGCCCTCGCCGGATGTGAGGTCGTAGGTCTTCCCCTGCACGATGGGACCGGTGAAATCGTCGGGGATACGAACAAACTCATGGTCCTCGAAGAAGACCGGCTGATTCACAAGAATGCAGCCAATCCAGAAGTCCTCTTTGGGCTCCGTTCTGATACGGAAACGCGAGCGAATGCGCACGAGTTTCTCGCGCAACTCCGGATAGGATGCCGCGCCGTTCGCACCGCGATAGACCTCCCACGCCATCGAAACCGGAAGTTTTGAAAAGTGCGCGAAATAGCCGAAACCGCCGATTACGGTATGGGGCGACTTTAGCTTGAAGAAAAACGGTTCGCCCGGCTTAAGCGCGCGGAACGACTGGTCCCACCTCAATCGCCAGAAATTTACGTCGTCGATCGGCGGCTCGATTGCACGGAGGTACGTGAACCACTCGTAGTCGGTGTTGCCGATATAACCGTGCATGTTCGCGATGTTACGCTTCACCGCTTCCGTCACGCGTGACAATCCCGTTCGAAGGATGTCTCACGACCGCATTGGCAAGGTCGGCCGCAGTCGGCAGGCGCTTCATTGCAAGCCAGCCATACCTGAAGACACGCGCTTGCGCTTCGGGTACATCGGCACGCCAAGGAATCCTTTCACGGGCTTGCCATTGATATCGCTCACGACGATCACGGTCAGCGGCGGCAACTCGTTGATGAGACAGTACGATTGGATGGGCTCGAGCCATCGTCCAAGGCCCGGAGGCATGCCGCCGATCAGTTGCGCGAGCCGAACGTACGTCAGTGTCATCCGAATCGACGCGGCAAACGTCAGAAGCGGCCATATCTGAGCTGCTCTCTCTTCACGCGCGTCATCAGTGCTACGCCCCCTCGCGATCCGGCACATACACCGCTTCAGCGGCACCTTAGCTTTGTAGTTCGGGTCGAACTGCTCGTAATGTGTAAGGATTAGGTCGACGAGCGTTTCGCACCGCCGGAGAGAAGTTCGTCTTCGGCGGCGCGGTGCAACGCATCGTGGCCGAGGCCTGGGGGAAAGTGGGACTGCCAACGCCGCCGGGACTGATGCAGGCTCCGGCGTCGGGGCTCGGCCGTCCTCTGGCCGGAAAGACGGCCGCCATCATCAATTAGTTCGTCAACCTCTATCCATCAACCATCCAAACGGCCGCGCCACGCGCGGCAGAAAAGGAATTCATCATGAGCACTGGTATTGAGCAAAGCGACATCAGTCACGTCACGTTCGGGAACATCGACCGTCATGTGATGGCATTCGACGCGGCAGCATTCACGTCGCAGGGAGCGGTGCAGGGGCTGGACAATCAGATCCAGCGTCTGAACATCGTCTACGCGGCGGTGCGCCCGATCCTCCTCGGCGTCACCGCTATCGCGCTTCTCCCGGCGGCCTGGCGCTCGGCGTTGCGCATCCTCGTCACCACCGCGGACGAGGTGAACGCGACGTTCAAGGCGGGCAAGGATCTGGCCATCGGCGGCGTCACCGCCGAAATGGAACCGAAGCTGCCGACGGACTGAGGGTTCGTACATAGTTGCAGTGACCGGGGCCGGCGCACGCCGGCTCCGGTTTTCTTATCGGAGAGCGGGCCTCTCGCCTGCTCCCGCCGTGGCGTCTCGCCCGGCGGTCGGTCCCAGGAGCAGCAGGGTTGAGCCTGAAAACGCGGAGGCAGACAGCGCTGTCTATGCCTGACACGTACGTTTGACTTCCTCCCCACCGCCGGGCGAGACGCCCGTCGGGAGCAGGCGCGGACGCCTGCTCTACGCCGTCAACATCCTTCGCAAAAGCACCAACTGCCCCAGGTGATACGTATTGTGGTCGGCGATGAGGAGGATCTGGGCGAGCCAGTTGGCGGTGCTGTGGGGGATCTTGGCGTAGAGGTCCCTCGACTCGTCGCCGGCGATCGCGGAGACGGCGGCGCGGGTGGCGCGGAAGCTGGCTACGCTTTCGTCCCAGGCGGATTCGGTGGGAGGCTCGGGAGTGGCCGGCCAGTAGCCATTCGGAAACTCAGGCGAGACGTGTTTGGGATCCTGCGAGTATTCGAGGATGTCCGACTGGGCGATGCGGATGTGCTCGAGCAACTCCCATGGCGAGTGCGGCGATCCGGTGGGACGTTTGCCGCGGACCGCGGCGGGGATCTCGTCGATGGCGGAATCGATGTCCTGATGCGCGTCGCCACTGTTGAGAAGAGAGAGGAGATGTTGGCGAACGATCGTGTCAGACATAGCGGTGAAATCATAACGCGGACACACGCGGACACTTCAAAGGCTCCTGACTTCTTTCATCGATCACATGACCTCGTCGCGTTGGTAGAGCAGGCGGACGGTCGCGTAGCACTCGCAACAGGCCGCTTCCAGAGCGGCACGGTCGACGATCTCGATCACGTGTCTGCGGTGGCGGATCAGGCCGGAGGCCGTGAGCGCGGAGACGGCCTCGTTGATGCCGGCAATTCGCGCCCCGAGCATGCTTGCCAGGAACTCCTGCGTCAGCTCGATTTCCATCTTCCCGTTCGGCTTCGGTTCGGCCATCCTGTCCGCGACCTTCAAGAGCCAGCGCGCCAGCCGGCGATCGAGAGGATGCAGCCAGTTGCAGGCGGCCGACTGGCCAACCTGAAGCGTGAAGGCGTTCGCAAACCGCAGCACCAGTCCGCGGAGCCCGCGCTCCTTGTCGAAAGCAGCCCTGGCCGCCGCCGCGGGAATGCGAATGGCTGTCCCTTCGACCAGCACGATCACGTCGTTCGGCTGCGCGGTGGCGCCAAACATGGCCTCGATGCCGATGGCCCCTTCGTAGCCGACCATCCCCACCTCGATCGTACTTCCGTCGAGGAGGCGACGCACGAGGGTCGCCACCAGACTCACCGGGAAAAAGACGTGAGAGGTGGTCTGATTTGCCAGGAGGAGAGTTTCACCCACGCGAAAGGTGATCTCTTCTCCGGCAGAGCCAAAACCAGGGCCGCTCCGCGTAAGGATGGAATTGGACATGAATCTCCCAGGGACTCCCGTCGTCATCGACTCCGGACGAAGCGATCACTTGACTAGAGGGACAAGAATAGGCGCCTTCCCCAGGCTGAAACATACGGCCTCGTAATGTTTTTCGCCGGTCCCATTAACGCGACTCCCGAAGCACACGACGAGCTCACCCGGCTAAGGATCGTCGTCCGGCAAACGATGCAAGCTGATCAGTTCGGCAAAGGGGCGCGAGCCGGCAACATACGTTGGCGTAATGTCCTTGCGGATCGGGCCGAGTAGCCTTCACGGGCCAGGGGTTTTCCGGTCATCGGATCTCCATTCGGCGCGATTCTCACCACTGAGGACCACCCACCCTCATCAAATCTCGCCGCCGGATGGAAAAATGTCCGGAAGGCCAATGAGCCCGATATTTCCTGACACCCTTTCCATTACGAGGTTCTCATGCCCCCTACCCTCTTTGACCCCACGATGGTCACCACAGCCGAGGAGGCCGTCGACTTCATCGGCAACATTCTCGAGTCCTCCACCGAGTACTCGATCATCGGCAAGGATCTCGACGGCAGGATCCTCTTGTGGAACGAAGGAGCGCGCCGCCTCTACGGATATGAGCCCGAGGAGGTGGTGCTCTACAACCTGCTCTACAACCTGCTCTCCAACGGGATCAAGTTCACCGACGACGGCGGTTCCGTGGAGATCTCCGTGGACGCGTTGGACGCGAACCGCTTCCGGCTGGCGGTCAAAGATTCAGGAATCGGGATCAGGCAGGAAGACATCAAACGGCTCTTCCGTGAATTCGAGCAGTTGGAGTCGGGCGCCTCCCGGCGGTACGAAGGCACCGGCCTCGGTCTTGCGCTCACGCGAAAAATCGTGGAGCTGCAGGGCGGCGTCATTGACGTTGAGAGCGAGCCTGGCAAAGGCCGCACGTTCATGGTCGAACTGCCGATCCGGCACGAGCAAATCACGCAGGAGGCGGATCACTCGTGACCAGAGCCATCGCGGACGTTCTCCTGCACGAAACGCCTGACGCGATCGTCGTCACGACGCCGGATGGGAAGGTGCTGTATTGGAACCGCGAAGCGGAAAGCGTCTTCGGCTATTCGGCCGCCGAGGCGGTCGGCCAGCCGCTGGCGACGTTGATCGTTCCGGCCGGGCACCAGGATCTATATCTTCGGTTTAGGCGGGAAGCGCTGGAGAAAGGACACTCCACCTTCGAAACGACCCGCAAGCGGAAGGACGGTTCTCTCGTCCATGCGGTGGTCACGAACAAGGTGATTCAAGACGAGCACGGACAGCCCGAGCTCATCGTCACGACTCAGAAAGACGTCACCCACTTGAAGGTTCTGCGCGACGCAAAACTCGTCGAAGCGAAGTTCCGCGATCTTCTGGAGTCGACGCCGGACGCCATCATCATGGCCAACGAATCGGGAAGAATCGTGTTGGCGAATAGCCAGGCCGAGGCGCTCTTCGGGTATGAGCGCGGCGAATTGCTGGGACACCTGGTCGAGCTGCTTTTGCCGAGCCGGTACCGCGGCGGCCACGTGGCCCATCGTTCCGGATATTTTGCTCATCCGCGCACGCGCTCGATGGGGGCCGGTCTGGAGCTATACGGACTACGCAAGGACGGCACAGAGTTCCCCGTCGAGATCAGCCTGAGCCCTCTCAAAACTGATGAGGGAACTTTGGTGATGAGTGCGATCCGCGACATCAGCGTGCAGAAACGGGCCGAGCAGAAATTCCGCGGTCTCCTGGAATCAGCGCCTGATGCCATGGTCATCGCCAATCGCGCCGGCGAGATCGTTCTGGTCAATGCCCAGACGGAGCGCCTGTTCGGCTATCCGCGGGAGGAGCTCCTCGGTAAGAAGGTAGAGATCCTGGTTCCGGAGCGTTTTCGCGGTGTACACCCCGGCCATCGGACCGGTTTTTTCAACGCCCCGCGGCCACGGTCCATGGGCGAAGGCCTTCAGCTACACGGTCTCCGCCGCGACGGATCAGAGTTTCCCGTCGAGATCAGTCTCAGTCCGCTGGAGACGGAGGAAGGAACGCTGGTCTCGAGCGCGATCCGCGACATCACCGACCGCAGAGGCATCGAGCGCTCGCTGCAGGAGAAGAATGCGGAGCTGGAGCGGGCCAATCAGGCCAAGGACCGCTTTCTTGCCAGCATGTCTCACGAGCTGCGCACGCCGCTGAACGGCATCATCGGATTCGCGGAGTTCCTCGCCGACGGCAAGCCGGGCGCCGTGAACGACAAGCAGAAGGAGTATCTGGGCGACATTCTCAACAGCGGCCGGCACCTGCTGCATCTCATCAACGACATGCTGGACCTGGTGAAGATTCAGGCGGGAAAAGCGGACCTGTGTCTGGAACGG
Organism: Thermoanaerobaculia bacterium; assembly: GCA_035569395.1. GTDB lineage: Bacteria > Acidobacteriota > Thermoanaerobaculia > Gp7-AA8 > Gp7-AA8 > JADGNZ01. Next base: position 5,972 of record DATMNC010000008.1, read on the forward strand.
TTCTCTCTCCGTGAGGAGATCAACGAAGTCTGCGCGGGCGTGCGTCCGATCGCGGAAGCGAAGCGGATCGACGTACGGATCGACGTCGCTCCTGATCTCGACTTCGTCACGCTCGACAGGCAGCGCTTCAGACAGATCCTCTACAACCTGCTGTCGAACGCTTTGAAGTTCACCGACGAAGGCGGTCACGTTGGAATCGAAGCCGCGGCCTATGGAAAGGGCCGTTTCCGGCTGTCCGTTTCCGACGACGGCATCGGGATCCGCAGCGAGGACATCGGACGGCTCTTCACCGAATTCGAGCAACTGGAGACCGGGACGGCGCGCCGTTTCGGCGGAACGGGGCTCGGCTTGGCGCTCACGCGGAGCCTCGTCGTTCTTCACGACGGCATGATCGACGTGGAGAGTGTGCCTGGAAAAGGGAGCACATTCCGCGTGGTCCTGCCTCTCGTGGTCGCGGCGGAGAACGCGCGAGCAGCGCCGGCATCTTCGTCGCCGATGCAAACGGCACCAGTCTCAAAGAAAGTGTCCGGTTGATCATGCCCACGACACTCTTCGACAACACGAGCGCAGAGGCTGCCGAAGAGGCTCCCGGCTTCAAGCGACAGATCCGCTGTATTGCGCTGCTTTGTGCGCTGACGATGACCCCCGGTCTGCTGGCCCAGCAAGAGGCTCAGACGGAACGCCCGGGGACGCTTGTCAATCTCGACCTGAAGGAGCTGATGGATATCGAGATCACGTCGGTCTCGCGACGGCCGGAACGTCTCTCTGATGCCGCCGCGTCGATCTTCGTCATCACCGGCGACGACATTCGCCGCTCCGGTGCCACGAACCTTCCCGAGGCGCTGCGGCTCGCGCCAGCGCTGCAGGTCGTCCAGGTCAGCGCCAGCAGTTACACGGTCAGTGCACGGGGTTTCATCAGCTCCTCGTCGAACAAACTCCTGGTGCTGATCGACGGCCGGGTGGTCTACACCCCCTTCTTCGCGGGCGTCTTCTGGGATGTTCAGGACGTACTGCTCGAGGATGTCGAACGCATCGAGGTGATCAGCGGACCTGGTGGAACGCTCTGGGGCGTCAACGCGGTCAACGGAATCATCAACATCATCACCCGCTCAGCGAAGCAAACGCAGAGCGAGCTACTCACCGCGGGCGCCGGCAATCGCGAGAGCATCGGCGCGATGCGCTACGGCTCCGGCGCCGGCGCGTACGGCGGCTATCGCCTCTACGGCAAGTATGTCGACCGCAGCCGCACCGAAACTGCGAACGGCACGGTGAAAGACGATGCCGTGCACAAAGGCCAGGTTGGTTTCCGCACCGATTGGGAGCACGGAGCGAACCAGTTCACCCTCCTCGGGAACGCCTACAAAGGCTCCGAGGGCCAACCACCGCCGGGCACACTGGCAACCGGTGCGAAGTTCACGCTCGGCACAATCCAGATCTCCGGATGGAACGTGACCTCGCACTGGCAGCGAAGCCTCGGCAATGGCTCAACCATCACCGTGCAGGGCTATTTCGACAGGACCGAACGCACGGTTCCGCCGACGTTCGCCGAGACTCTGAACATCGGCGACCTGCAATTCCTCCACTCCTTGAAACTGGGCGGCCAGCACTCCATCGCCTGGGGCGGAGAGTACCGCTACGGCCTGGACAGTGTCAGAAACAGTCCCTATGTGGCCTTCCTGCCGGCGCATCTGAATCAGAAGTGGATGGCACTCTTCGCACAGGATGAAATCACGTTGCGCAAAGACTTGCGCCTGACCCTCGGTGCCAGAAGCGAGCGCAACGACTACACCGGCTACGAGTTTCTCCCCAATGTCCGGCTGGCATGGAACGTCGCGGCCGATCATCTTCTATGGACAGCGGCCTCCCGCACGGTCCGGGCGCCGTCACGGTTCGACCATGACGTGTTCGTTCCGGGCAACCCGCCGTTCCTGCTCACGGGCGGAGCCGGCGTCATCTCAGAAGTGGCCAATGTCTACGAGCTCGGATACCGAGGACAGCCGGTCTCGTCGATCACCTTCTCGGCAACTGCATTTCATTCTTTGTATGACCACCTGCGGACGCAGGAGATCGCTCCCAGCCGAACCAGCTTCTTCTTTGCGAACGGGATGAAGGGAACGACGAGCGGCCTCGAGATTTGGGGCTCGTATCAGGCGTCGCAGCGTTGGCGGTTGAGCGCTGGATTCGACGGCTTGACCGAGCACCTCGAGCTGAGACCCGGCAGCAACGACACCGCCACTCTCGCTGCACAACAGGGCCGTGATGCGAAACAGAGCTGGCGGCTGCGCTCCTCGCTCGATCTTCCCTACCATTGCGAATTCGACGTCACCGCCCGCCGCGTCTCCGCGCTTGCGGATCCGACGGTCCCCGCGTACTCGGCCGTCGATCTTCGTTTCGGCTGGAAGCCGCGTCGCGGGACAGAGGTCTCCGTAACCGGCCGGAACCTGTTCGGGAAAGGACACGGGGAGTTCACCGACATTTCCACACGCACGGAGATCGGGCGAAGCGTGTTCATTGCCTACATCAACCACTTCGGGGGCTCGTAGTGCATCGTCGCCGAGCCTGGCCATGGGTACTGGTAATCGTCGCAGTCTTCTGCGTCTCGCAGGGGCGTGGTAACGCGGCAATACCCGAGTATCAGGTCAAGGCGGCCTTCATTTACAAGTTCGCCACCTACATCCGCTGGCCGGCAACGACCGTCCCGGATGCGACCACGCCCTTTGTCATTGGCATCATCGGCAAGGATCCGTTTGGGCCGGCTCTGCGTGATCTGGTGCGGGGCGAGAGAGTGCAAGGGAGGGTCATCCTGATCATGAGGCTGAGCCGGCTGGAGGAGGCCCTTCGCTGCGACGTTCTCTTCATCAGCTCGTCGGAGCGCGGAAATCTGCGACAGATCTTCGCGGCATTGGGAGGTGCCCCGGTGCTCACGGTAGGAGACATGGATCAATTCGCTGAGCTTGGCGGAATGATCAATCTGATCACGACCGAAGATCATCAGATCCGTTTCGACATCAACAAAAACGCCATCGATCGCGCCGGGCTCAAGGCGTCTTCGCAGCTTCTGCACCTGGCCCGGATTGTCGATGAATCGCGATCGGGTGGAAGGTAACGCACGATGCCATCACGCTCGATCGGTCATCAACTGCGCTGGCTGAGCGTGCTCGGCAGCGGCACGGCCCTTCTCGCTGCCAGCCTGGCACTTCTTTTTTTCCAGTTGCATGAGGTGCGAAGCAGCCTGCTGCGCCGATGCGAGACCATGGCGGATCTGATCGCATTCAACAGTGCCGCGGCAGTCGATTTCGGCGACACCGAGGCTGCCACGATCATTCTCCGCTCATTGAAGACGCGGCCGGAGGTGATTTCCGCCGGCATCGCCGCAAACGGCCGCATCTTTGCCCTATACCGCCGCGAGCAGTCGACTGTTCGCCCTCTCAATCTCCGCCACGGGCCGTCCGGCTACAGCTTCACCGATCAGGATCTCACGGTGTTCCGGCCAATCTCGTCCGAAGGGCGCCTCCTCGGGACGCTGTTCGTTCAATCGGACCTCTCTGAGATCGAGGAGACCTGGCGGCGGTTCGCCGCTGTTACGGGCTTCGTGGCCATTCCGGCGCTCCTCATCGCCATCCTCATCTCCCAACTGCCGCAGCGGGCGATTTCCCGACCCATCCTCGACCTCGCGTCACTGGCCGCGTCCGTTTCGTCGGAGAAGGACTACTCAGTTCGCGCTCCCACGGTGAATAGCGCGGCCGAGATCGAGCAGCTCGTGGATACCTTCAACCAGATGCTTTTCGAGATTCAGCGGCAACACGTGGAGATTCAGGAGGCGCACGCCACTCTGGAGCAGAGAGTGGCGGACCGCACGTCGGAGCTGCAGCGGGCCAATCGGGCCAAGGATCGCTTCCTGGCCGGCATGTCGCACGAGCTTCGCACGCCGCTGAACGGCATCATCGGTTTCGCCGAGTTTCTCGCCGACGGGAAGCCTGGGCCGCTCAACGATAAACAAAAGGAGTACCTCGGCGACATCCTCAACAGCGGCCGGCACCTGCTGCACCTCATCAACGACTTGCTCGACCTGGTGAAGGTTCAGGCTGGGAAGGTCGAGCTGAGAGTGGAACGGTTCTCCCTCCGCGAAGGAATCGACGAAGTCCGTGCCGGTGTGCGAACGATCGCCGAATCGAAGCGGATCGAGGTCAGGATCGACGTCAACCCTGAGCTCGATTTCGTCACTCTCGACCGGCAACGATTCAAACAGATCCTCTTCAACCTGCTTTCAAACGCCTTGAAATTCACCGAGGAAGGCGGGCACGTCGGAATCAACGCCGCGCTGCATGGAAAGGGCCGTTTCCGGCTTGCCGTTTCCGACGACGGCATCGGGATTCGCAGCGAGGACATCGGCCGGCTCTTCACGGAGTTCGAGCAGTTGGAATCAGGGACGGCGCGCCGCTTCGGCGGGACGGGACTCGGTCTGGCGCTCACGCGCAGTCTGGTCGCTCTTCATGGCGGCACCATCGATGTCGAAAGTGAATTCGGAAGCGGGAGCACGTTCCGCGTGACTCTGCCTTTCGTGACAGGAGAACACGCATGAACGGCGCCACGATCCTCGTCGTCGACGACAACAACACGAACCTCAAACTGGTCTCCGACGTTCTGGAGTTCGATGGTTACCGGATTCTGCAGGCCAGCGATGCGGAGGCGGCACAGGAGATCATCAAGAGCACGCCGCCCGATCTGATCCTGATGGACATCGCCCTTCCGGGCATGGACGGATTGACGCTCACACGGCTGCTCAAAGCGAGCGAGACGACGCGCCACATCATCGTCGTCGCACTGACCGCGTTCGCCATGAAAGGCGATGACGCCAAAGCACGGGACGCGGGGTGCGACGGGTACATCACCAAACCGATCGACACCCGAACGCTCCCCGGTGTAGTGGCCGGTTACCTGCGGAGAAGACCATGAAGATTCTCGTCGTCGAAGATCAGGTCATCGAGTCAAAGCTGGCGGTTCATGTGCTCAGTGCCGCCGGTCACGACGTCACGCGGGCCGAGGCCGCCGATGAAGCGCTGGCGGCAATCAAGGCAGATCACCCGACGGTCATCCTGATGGACCTGTTGCTGCCGGGGATGGATGGCCTGACACTGGTGCGAAAGCTCAAAGCTGATCCGGCAACGCGCGATATTCCCATCGTCGCCATCACGTCACATCCGGAGAAGTTTACGATGGCCGAGGTGCTGGCCGCCGGATGCGACGCCTACCTCCGTAAACCGATCAACACCCGCACCCTTCCGGCGACGCTGACCGACGTGGTGGAGAACGCGGAGCGAACGGATCGATGAAACCTCTGACCATCCTGATCGTCGACGATCTTCCCATCAACCTCAAGCTCCTCCGAGCGCAACTGGAGGGAGAGGGACACACGGTGGTCGAGGCGCATAACGGCGTGGAAGCGCTGGCGGTCCTTGACCGCCAGAAGGTCGACGTCATCGTTTCCGACATTCTCATGCCGGTCATGGACGGCTACCGCCTTTGCCAGGAGGTGCGGAACAGCGAGCGCCATCGTCACTTGCCGTTCATCGCCTACACCTCCACGTACGTCTCGCCGTCCGACGAAAAGCTCAGCCTCGACCTCGGCGCCGACAAGTACCTGCTCAAGCCGGCACCTGTCGACGAAATGATGCGCACGATTGAGGCCGCCCTTTCCAACCCCGGGCGCCGGCCGACGGCGGTCCTCGATACCACGGACGTGCTCAAGGAATACAACGCCGGCCTGGTGACGAAGCTCGAGAAAAAGAATATCGAATTGAGCGACGCCGTAAGCCAGCTCGGCCTGCAGAACATCGCCCTGGAGACGGCGGCAGAGGCAGTCATGATCACCGACGCCGAGGGGGTGATGCTCTGGGTCAACCCGGCGTTCACGACGATGACGGGCTACACGGCCGAGGAGGCAATCGGCAAGACGCCGCGCATTCTCAAGTCAGGCACGCACACCGAGGCCTTCTACAGCAAGTTCTGGAAGACGATCCTCGCCGGCGAGAGGTGGCGAAGCGAATTCGTCAACCGGCACAAGGATGGACGCATCTACTTCGGCGAGCATACGGTGACACCGGTGCGCGATGCCGCTGGCACGGTCACGCACTTCGTCGGCATCATGCACGACATCACCGAGCGCAAGCACGCTGAGGTGCAGCTACACGAAGCACATGAGCAGCTCCGCGAGCTCCTCGATCACAGCCCAGCGGTGCTGTATGCGCTCAGCCTGGAAGGCGACACGGTCATTCCCCGGCTGGTCAGCGAGAACATCACCCGGATGCTCGGGTTTCAGGTGCAGGAAACGCTCAGCTTCGCCTGGTGGCAAACGCAGCTTCATCCCGACGATCACGAACGCGCTCACGCCAGCATTCAGGAAACGGTGGCGCAGGGAGTGAGCCGGACGGAATACCGGATGCGGCATAAGGACGGAAGCTATCGGTGGGTCGACGATGCGCGGCGTGTCGTGCGCGACTCGAAAGGCCTGCCGTCAGAACTGGTCGGCGTTTGGAGCGACGTCACGGAGCGCAAGCACGCCCAGGATGAGCTGCATGAGAGCGAGCGCCGGTTCCGCGGGATGCTCGACAATCTCGAGTTGGTCTCGGTGATGATGGACCGCGAGGCCAATATCATTTACTGCAATGATTATTTTCTCCGCCTGACGGGCTGGCAGCGCGAAGAGGTCATCGGGACCAATTGGTTTGAGCGGTTCGTGCCCCCGGAAATCGTCGACGAGATGAGAAGGGCATTCGCAAATCTGGTCTCCGATGGTGAGGAGATCCGCCACTACACGAACGAGATTCTCACGCGCTCCGGCCAGAGACGACTCCTTCAGTGGAACAACTCCCTCACCTACTCCCCCTCCGGAGAGGTCATCGGCACGGCCAGCATCGCCGAAGACGTCACCGACCGCGTTCATCTCGAGCAACAACTCCTCCGCGCCCAGCGCCTGGAGAGTCTGGGGACCCTGGCCGGCGGCATCGCGCACGATCTCAACAACCTGCTTTTGCCGATCCTCATGGGTGTGACGCTGCTCAAACGGTTCGACCCGAACGAGGCCAGCCTGAAAGCAATCAACAACATCGAGCGCAGCGTCAGGCGAGGCAGCGAACTGGTGAAGCAGGTGCTCCTGTTCGCCCGCGGCAGCGAGACGTCGCGGGAGACGGTTCAGCTCAGGGATGTCGTCGGCGAGATCGAGGCCATCATCACCAGCACCTTCCCCAAGGACATCACCCTCGAAGTCTCGATGGCCCACGATCTCAGCCCGGTCACCGGCGACGCCACGCAACTGACCCAGGTGCTGTTGAACCTCTGCGTCAACGCCCGCGACGCCATGCCGCGCGGCGGCCAGCTCATCATTTCTGCTTCGAACACCGGCATCAACGACCACGATGCGCTCCCGCATGGAAACCCGAACAGCGGACCACAAGTCGTTCTGGAAGTGACCGACACCGGAGAAGGGATGCCTAAGGAGATCCTCGACCGGATCTTCGATCCGTTCTTCACGACGAAAGAAGTCGGCAAGGGTACGGGGCTGGGACTATCGACAGCGCAGGGGATCATCAGCAGCCACGGCGGATTCCTCGGCGTCTCCAGCAACCTTGGCGAAGGGAGCACGTTCACCATCCATCTTCCCGCTCGTCCGGAGCAGTCGGCAGCCGTGGTGATCCCCGAGGAAACCGGGCCGCCTCACGGAAACGGCGAGTTGATCCTCATCGTCGACGATGACGCATCGGTGGTCAGCATCACCAAACAGACCCTGGAGGTTTTCGGATACGAAGTGCTCACCGCGGAAGACGGCGCGCAGGCCATCGGCGTCTTCTCCCGCCGTCTCGCCGACATCGCCCTGGTGGTGACCGATATGGCTATGCCGGTCATCGACGGCGCCGCGCTCATCGCGGCCCTCAATCGGATGGTGCCCGGCGTCCGGATCATCGCCACCACGGGGAATCCGTCTGCGGCATCGATGTCGAAAATCGCCAGGACGGGCGTCACCCACATCCTGACCAAGCCGTACACGGCCGAAGAGCTTCTGCGCACGCTTTCCGAGGTGCTGACCAGCAAGCCGTGACAGCCGGCACGTTCGACGTGTGCGGACCACCGTTGCACCCTCACCGGCATCGGAGTAAGACTTACTCGGAGGCTCCTCATGACCACAACGCTTACCCCGCCGCGGATCCGTCCGAAATCGTTTACCTACCGCACGAATGTCGGGGAGGTGAAAGGCCGCACCGGGACTCTGACCGGTGAGGGGAAGCCTCCGATCTGGGTCAGCAGTCCCCCCGAATTCAAGGGTGAAGCGGGGCACTGGACACCGGAGGATTTCTTCGTAGCGTCGATCGAGGTCTGCCTGATGCTGACGTTCGTCGGTCTGGCCGAAAAACGGGGACTGTCGTTCGGTACGTACGAGAGCTCATCCGAGGGGCTGCTGGAGTGGGATCAGATCTCCTACCACTTCACGCGCGTCATCGTCGCCCCGGTGATCACCCTGTTCGATCAGGAGTCATTCGCCACGGCGCGCGAGGTCCTGGCCAAAGCCCACCAGACCTGCCTCGTCGCAAACTCCGTGAAGTGCGACGTGATCGTCGAGCCTCTGTTCCGGATGGAGTGAGGGCAGGCGCTCAAACGTGGATGCCGGCGAAGACACACACGACTGTATCCGCCTACTCCATCGATCGAGCGATGCGCAAGATCGTGTCGCGCTTCATCGGCGCCGGATTGCCACGACATCGTGCCGAGCGTCTCGACATGCACGTCGTCGCGACGGCTTACCAGCGCCATGAGGCCGGGCAGATTCCGGCGCTCGATGTGTCCCGACAACACACGATGCATTCGCTCGAGGAGGGACTTCGAAAGGCCTGGGGTAGTCATGATCCCGGCATCGAATGGAGATCAGCGACTATTCGTTGGCGGGACCGAGTCGAGAGAGTTCTGACCAGAGGTCATCGAGATCGATCACCAGGTCGAGGCAACCCGGAACGGGATCCATCTCCCCCTCCGTGGCCCGCGCGGCGCGAGCATAGCGCGCATCAAGCAGCTCGAACACCTCGAGTGATTGCAGGCTCGGGTCGAGAATCCAGTAGAAGCGCACCCCAAACGCCGCGTATTCGTCCATCTTCTCGATGCGGTCACGCCGCTCATCGCGGGGCGAGGGCGATACGACCTCCACCACGATGTCGGGCGGTACACGTACGATTCCGCGTCGCGGCAGGTGACTCCCGTCTGAGCCGAGGTACACCGCCACATCAGGTTTCCGGCCGCGATCCGCACGCACGGCATACTTCGCCTCGGATCCGAACACGAAGCCGCCTCGGCCAAGCCACGTTCCAAGCACCCGAACCAGCCAGGACACGACCAGCTCATGGACCAGATCGGGCACTTCCTCCTCCTCAAGACGGCCATCGACCAACTCGCCCGGCTCATCCTCGGGCATGGCGGCCCATTCCTCAAAAGTCATGGGACGACCGACCTGGGGCCGCGCAGGGTGTTCCGAGGCGAACGACATGATGAGCTGGATATTAGCACCCTGTGCTCAGCGGATCTGTGACTGGTGCATTCGAAAACGCACGCCACCTTTCACGTTCCGGCAAGCGCTCCCATCAGCGATCAGTCTGGCCCGCCTGTTGCTCTACAACCGTGTCAGGAGAAACAGCCAAATGAAGAAACTACTCGCTACCACCATCGTGTCCGTGGCTTTGATCACGGCTCTCGGCTGCTCGAACTGGAACCGGATGACCCCGAAGTCGCTCGACAATTCGACGACAGCGACCGAGATCAAGAAGAATCTGCTGGGCGACCACCTGACCGGCGTCGATGTCGACGTCACCGACGGCGTCGTGACGCTGGCGGGCCACCTGCCCAACGCGGCGGACCGCCAGAAAGCGTACGACGACGCGGCGAAGGTCACCGGGGTCAAGACAGTCGTCAACCGCATCGACGTGCCGTAGACTCGCGGTATCCAGCTTCGGTGGCCCGGGCAATCCGCACTGGCATCGCGGATTGCCTTTTTCCGCTGCGCACGCAGTTCACCGCGGCGCTTCGGTGGCCGCAAAGTAACGGAGGCGCGTCATCCACTTAACTTAACTGATGATCGTCGGCGACCGTCCAACCGGCCGTTTGAAGTACGGCCGTTTCAGTGAGTTACGAGCTGTCAAAAGAACGAGGCCTGTCACCGTTGGATTCTCCCCGGATTTTCCCTTGGACAGCGCCAGACATTCGATTTGTAACGATTTGCCCTCATCGTTCACTACTCAAATGACCGTGGAGATTGGTCCAGGTCTACCCCATTCAGAATTCGATCTGAAGGGGCTAAAACAAGGAGGAGTGACATGACAGAGGCGACACGAGTGGACAACAGAAATCTCGGAAAGACAGTGAGGTTGGTCGCGAATCCGGGCGCGAAGATAACGCCTGACGTGGTGCACGCCGCGTTCGCGCAGATCTTCCGCCTGAACGGCTGTCTCGCTTGCGGGCTGCTCGGCATCGACGTGGTGATCCACGGCGGCGACCCCGAGCCGCTGCTGGACAACGTTCAGGGCTTCAGCGGCACGGTGCGGTGATTCGCGTCGGCGTCAATTACGAAGGGCGTGACCCGCGCTTTGTCGGGACGGTGTTGCCGTTCGCCGACGTGGTCGAGGTCACGCCCGACGCCATCGCCACGCTGCGCGACAGCGTGCCGGTGATCCCGGATGAGACCATGAGCGAGCTGCGCGCGATTGCGCGCAGCTCGCTCATTACTCTTCATGGAGTTGGGATGTCGATCGCATCGGCCGACACGATGAACGACGACTACTTCCGCCTCACCGACACACTGATGCAGGAGCTCGATCCGGCATGGCACAGCGAGCACATTGGCTACGTCAGCGTCGACGGCAAGCACCTCGGGACGATGCTCGTGCCACCGCGCACGGACGAGGCGCTGGCGCTGATCTGCACGCGCGTCGAGACGGTTCTAGGCCGCTACGCGAAACCGTTCCTCCTCGAGCACGCCGTCAATCTCTTCCCCGACGCGGGCGGCGACTACACGCCGGCAGGCTTCCTCAACGAGATCGTCCGCCGCACAGGCTGCGGGCTGCTGCTCGACGTCTACAATCTCGAATGCGACGCACACAACGGCGTGTGCAGCGCCAATGCATTTCTCGACGAGATCGACCTCGATGCGATACGGGAGATCCATGTCGCGTGCGGCACCGAAGACCGTGGGCTGCAGGTCGACGTCCACTCGCGGACCACGCGCGATGAAACCGTTGCGCTGCTGCAACAGGTGCTGGCCGTGGCCCCGAACGTAGAGGCGGTGATCTTCGAGCTCCTCGGTCCGGCGGTGCCGTCGGTCGGCTACACAGCGATCGGCGCCGAGCTGCAGCGCGTGCGTGCTGCCGTCCACGGCGTCGAGCCCGCGAGCCGCCGCCCACGTGTAGCCCAGACACCGAAACCCGCCGTCGGCAGACTGCCGCTGCGCGAGCACCAGCGCGCTATGCAGGCCTTGCTCCACGGTCAGGGCGAGACCTCCGACCCGTACATCGCCGCCGCCGCGGCGTCGACTGGGCTTGAGGTCACGCGCGACACGATCCGCGGCTGGCGTCAATTCCGCCTCGATCGCCACTGCCGCCTGACGACGTCGATGCTGCGCCGCCGCAGCCTCTACGACGAGGTGCTGAACGCGCTCGACCGCGCGCCGGCGTCGCCGTACATCGAGGAACTGGCCGAGGGGTTCTTCGCCGCGGTCGGCTGCCGCGATGCGCTCGTCACGGCGGTCGCGGCGTTCGAGCGCGCGCTCCTGCGCGACGACGACCTCGAGTCGGTGATCGAGTGGCCGTGCGATCCGTACCCGATCCTGGGCGCACTGCTACAGGGGGAGGCGATCACCGACGTCCCTGCGGCGCCGTATCGTACGGTCGTCTCAAGGGCAACTGCCGGACGCTTCCGCGTGGAACCGGCGTCGTAGACGGAACAGAGACCAGCGCCTTTTGTCCTAGAAACAGGTCACTCCGCCATTCTCGAAGTGTACGCGGCGGCGGTGGATCGGTTACCCGTATTCGAGGTCTCGAACCTTCGTTCCCCACCGAAGTATCCCGGCCCCATCCTCGGTACGATGTACCGATGAACAACGGTGAACATCACTACAACGCGCACTTGATCTGGGACGGCAATCGCGGCGATGGGACGGCGACCTATGCCGGATATGGACGGCAGTATCGCGTTCTCATCGACGGCAAGCCGGAGTTGCAGGGGACGGCGGACGTCGCCTTTCGGGGCGACGCGGACAGGTTCAATCCGGAGGATCTCTTCCTGGCGGCCATCTCCTCCTGTCACATGCTGTCGTATCTCGCGCTCTGCGCGAAGTACGGTATCAGCGTCCTGACGTACGAGGATGCGGCCAAGGGGATCATGAAGGAGGATGGCAAGGGGGGCGGGCGGTTCGAGGAGGTCGTGCTGCATCCTGTGGTGACGGTCGCTGAGAAGGTGCAGGTCGAGCGCGCGATGAAGCTGCATGAGCGGGCGCATGAGACCTGTTTCATCGCCAACTCCTGCAGCGTTCCCATTCATCATCATCCGACGGTGCGCTCGTGAAGGGGCTGGCGAGGGATAACGCGCCCGACCTGGCGGGCTTGGCGGCGCTGATCGGCGACCCGGCGCGGGCGCGGATGCTGACCGCGGTCATGAGCGGGACAGCGCTGACGGCCACCGAGCTGGCGCTCGAGGCGGGCGTGGCCGCATCGACGGCCAGCGCGCATCTGGCCAGGCTCACCGAGGGACAGATTCTGGCCATTGAGAAGCAGGGGAGGCATCGCTACTTCCGTCTCTACGATGCCGAGATCGCGGAGATGCTGGAAGAGCTGATGGGGATCGCTTCGCGCCGCGGGCCGCGGCGGCGTACCGGCCCTGCCGATCCGGCGCTGCGCGTGGCCCGCGTCTGCTATGACCATCTCGCCGGCGAGCGGGGTGTGTGGCTGATGGATCAGTTGCGCGAGCGCAGGCTGATCGACGGTTCCCAGGTCTCCCGCGACGCCGAGTCGTTCTTCAGGCCTTTCGGAATCGACGTCGCCTCACTCGCGAAACTGCGCCGCCCTCTCTGCCGCCCCTGCCTCGACTGGAGCGAGCGTCGCCATCACCTCGGCGGCGCCCTCGGCGCCGCCATTCTCGGCCGCATCTTCGCCTTGCGATGGGCCCGTCAGGAGTTGGATAGCCGCGCGGTGGTCTTTTCGGCTGGCGGCGAGCGGTCGTTGCGCCGGTTGTTCGGAGCGGACTGATCGGTGACCGTAGCGTTTTCTCTTTGTTGTAAACTGACTCGAAAAGGTGTCTGTTCTTGTCAGTTTGCAACCTGCCGGTACCCTTTGCCGCCGTCTGCCAAGACGTCGCCGGTTGTGCGCTCTAAGGCGAGCGTAACTTCGAAGCGATGGCTACCCGACGCGACCGCGGCAAGGAGCTCCTCGAACTGGCGCGCGCGTTCTTGCGCCTCCGGCGTGAGCACGAAATCGCCAACACAACCCGCCTCAAATTGACCGGGCCGCTGTCGCATCTTCTGAACCTTCTCCCCGAATGGCGTGAGCTCCGAGGAGGCAAGAAGAGCGGGAAGCGGGTTGCGAAAGAGCCTTCGTTCTTTACCGTCGCCGACGCGGCCAGGGACCTGAACGTTCCCATCTGCGCATTTCTGCCGACCATCGAGCATCAGCCTCTGACAGCCCCTCAACGCGAGATTCTGACTCTTTTTTCGCGCTGGTCACTCGCGAACTTCGCTCGACGTGACGATGAACGTGTTGCGTACACGAGCGACTTCGAAGATTTCGAAGCGTATGTATCGATCCGGAAGCAGGTGCATACGCTGGCGGCCAGTCAAGTCGGCACCGACTCTCAGTTCGAGCCGGATGATGCGGACGTCATCGCGTCGATTCAGGGCATTCGAGGTGAGCGGTTTCAGGTCATCCGAGTGCGCGGGAATTCGATGGCCGACCGGCTGCACGATGGCGATCGCGTTCTCATCGATATGCATCTCCGCACGCCGCGCAACGGCGAGATGATTGCGGTCGATCGCGGCCACCTCGGAAGGATGATCGGTTATTGGCGTCGCGAAGGGAAACGTTGTTACCTCGACAAGCACAACGAACCAACGATCGATCTCGGTGCGCCTGACGATTTCAGAATCTTTGGGACGATTACGAGAATTGTCGACGCGCCTATCGGGCCGCGTCAGCGTTCAGGCTGAGTCTCATGTCAGGGTTGAATTGGAGTAGACCCGTGACGATTACTTGCTCGCGCGAAGTACACTCTGGCTGGCGGACCGTCGAAGCCCCCCCCTTTCCGGTGGTAGTGAGGGGATCCTTCGGCGCCCTACGCCCCTCCGCCTTCGGCTACGCGGCTCCGGCAGCCTCAGAGGCTGTGAAGAAATCGAACATGGAGCAAATTGTCATCCTGAAGCTGCCGGAGCGCCGAGCGAGCACCAGCGAGCGAGATGCGCGCAGGACGCTGAAGGATCTCCAGTGGCAGCGCCTGTGGCAGGTGCAGCGAATCTTGAGATCCTTCGCCGTCCTCCGCGCAATGCGCTCGCTACGCTCGCTCAGCGCTCCGGCAGGCTCAGGATGACAGGGTTAATGAGCGCGGATGCCCCAATTTACTCAGGCACGACTCTCATCTCCACACTTTGTAGAGCCATGGGGGGAACTCACCGGCGCACGCCGAGGCCAGGCCTCGGCGGGACGCGAAGCGAATCGGAGAAATCCAGGAAGAGCCAGGCACGGTGCGATTCTCAGCACGGGAGAACACGATCATGAACGAACACAGATTCACCGCCGAGGTTGCGCGGCATGCGCGGGACGCGGGCGCCGCCAAAGAGCTTTGGAGCAGTGCGACCTCCTCGTTTCAGGAGCGCGCTTACACGACGCCGAAGGGCATCGTTCGCGTGAGAGCCGGCTGGAGACCGTTGGCATCCGAGGAGGACGTCGTCCGCATAGACCTAACAGTGATCGATGAGAACGGGCACCTCGCGCCGCGCGACGTTCCTTCCTTTGTCGAGCTCTTCTTCTACGACGCCTGTCTGCTGTTCAACATCGCCGTTCCCGGCTCGTTCAGTGCCGCCATCACCGTCAGCGGCGGCGAGTTTCGCGTGAACGAGCTCACCTTCGACGCCGCCCCCTTCGCCGCGGGAGTGAGCACGGTCGTGCCTCTGGGTGACGTCGTGGCGTGGTACCGCGGCGGAACGGAGCAAGTCGCGTCTACGCCGATGCAGAAAGCGCTCTTCCATCTGCTGCACATCGGATGCGGCGGAGCGGACGAATGGACGCTGCGCGCACGTCTCGATGCTTGTCTGAAAGATCTCGGAATCAGCGAACCGTCTCTCGACGTCGGCGCGGTCATCCATCCGATGCACGACGACGCGCTCGACGAACGGCTTGACGACAGCGCCATGGAACCGATCGACCGGGCGATGGCGCGTGTATTGACCGCTGTTCAGCAGGCGGCTCTGGCGTAGCGGGTCTCGGGGTTGCGCGGTGCTGCGCAATCCCGTAACGCATCATCGTCTCTCCCTTCCTTACATCGGTTTCATGCCGCCGTTGATGATCCAGTGCGTCCCGAAACGGTCGTCCACCATGCCGAAGCCTTCAGCCCAGAACGTCGGCTCGAACGGCATCGTCACTTTGCCGCCTTCCCCGAACGCATCGAAGATCCGCCTGCCCTCCTCCGCCGTCTCGTAAGAGAGCGCCAAGGCGCATCCCTTCATCGGCTCGTACGTCATGTTGCTTGGTGCGTCGGCGGCCATGAGTCCATGGCCGCCGTCGAGGACGAGGTAGGCGTGCATGATCCTGTCCGCATCTGCGGCCGGCGTCTGGTCCGCGTTGGGAGTCTGCGCGAAGGTAAGCATTTCCAGCTTGCCGCCCAGCGTGCGCTCGTAGAAGCGCATGGCCTCGGCACAGTTTCCGTTGAAAGAGAGATAGGCGTTCAGTTGAGGCATGTTCGTTCCTTCCTTTCGTTCGGTTGAGGATTGCACGTTGCATGCGAAAACATAAATCTCGCCGCCGAGTATCCTGCGAAATGTGAAAGACCGCACTGCTGGGGACTGGGAGGATCTCGCGCGGCGTGAGCCGTACTTTCCCGTGCTCACCGATGAGGGGGTGCGCGACGCCGACTTCCTCAAGACGGGTGAGGAAGACATCGTCTTGTTGCTCGCCGCGATCGCCTCCATTCTCGGCCGCGACCCTCCGCTGGCGGCCGTGCTCGACTTCGGGTGCGGCGCCGGCCGTCTCACCCTCCCTCTGGCGCGCCGCGCGGCGGGAGTAGTCGCCTGCGATATCGCGCCGACGATCCTCGAACACGCACGGCGGAATGTGCACGAAGCCGGACTGTCCAACGTCACCTTCATCGAGACTGGCGAACTGACTGGACTGCTCGACGATCGGTTTGATTTCGTCTGTTCGCTCCTGACGTTTCAGCACATCCATCCGGCAGAAGCCTACGGTCTCATTCGTACTCTCCTGCGCCTACTCGCTCCCGGAGGCGTTGCCGCGATTCAGCTTACGTTAGAGCCGCACGGCGGCGGCCTTCAGCGTCTCGCCCGCATGCGTCGCGCGTCGCGCGTCGTGCACCGGGTCCTGCCGCACGACATTCACCGGCCGTCATGGATGCAGGTGAACGCGTACGACGAGCGGGTTGTGAGTCGAATCACTACTGAGGCTGGGGCATCTCTGATCGGTCGATTCTCAACGACTGACGGGGATACGTTGGGGACGGTGCTCGTCGTCGGAAAGCGCCAGTCGGGCGTTGATCCATAGGCGGAACGCGGTATGCTACTCCCTGGCTATGGATCCGAAACAAATCGTGCATTCCGTCCCCGAGATCGTTAGTGGAACGCCTGTCTTTGTAGGCACACGCGTGCCGGCGCAAGCCCTGCTTGATTATCTGGAGGGCGGCGAAACGATCGAGGAGTTTCTCGACGACTTTCCAAGCGTCTCACGCGAACAGGCAATCGCCTTTCTCGAAGAGGCGGGGCGGGCGCTGCTGGCGCGCATTGCTTGAGACGCATCCTGCTCGACGAGAACCTGCCACGAAAACTCCGGCGCGAGTTGCCCGGTTGCTTTGTTCGGACCGTTCAGGAAGAAGCTTGGACCAGTTTTGCGAACGGTGAACTACTCGGTCGGGCACAAGCCAATTTCGACGTGCTCCTAACCGCTGACCGCAGATTGCAGTTCCAGCAGAATCTGGCCCGATTCGATATAGGTGTCGTTGTGATCCTTACGGCAAGTCTGCGTTTCCGCGAAATCAATAAGGCAATCGACGCAATCCGTTCAGCGATTGCATCTGTTTCACCAGGTGAACTCATTCAGGTTCACGTGTCGTGACGTCTCAGCGGCGAGACGCCAGCGCTCCGGCGCAGCGAGCGCTCCTGCTTGCGCCTACGGCGCGAAGTACCCTCTGATCGTTCTGGCCGTCAATTGCTTCGACTTCAGCATCACGTTCACTTTTCGCCATTGATTGTGGCGGGCCAGGTCGGTGATCTGGTAGGTGATGGCGTATTGGGCGCGGAGGTCCTTTTCGATTTCGGAGTAACGGTCCTGGAGGTTTTGGGCCGAGGCGGTGACGAGGAAACCGCCGGTCTCGGTGGCCAGGTATTGGAGACGGTTCACGTCCCGCGACTCGTCGTCGCTGACGCCGGTGTCGTAGGTGATGATGTAGAGCGGAACGCCGGCTTCCTTCGTCAGGCGGTCGATCTCATCGAATGAGGCGATGGACGACGTGTCGCCGCCGTCGGTGAGGATGACGATGGCGCGGCGGTTTTTCTCGTCGCGAAGTTCCCTCTCGGCGCTGGCCACGGCATCGTAAAGCGCCGTGAATCCGCTGGGCCGGATCTCCCTGATGACCTTCTCCAGCCTGGCGTGGTCGCTGGTCAACTCCACCTCCCGGCGCGGGGACGATTTCACGGAGTACACGGCGCAGCGGTCGCCGGGCTTCAGAGTGCGCTCGACGAAGTTGATAGCCGCTCTCGTCGCCCGCGGCATCTCGTAGGTCATGCTGTTCGACGCGTCGAGCAGCAGAGCGATGGAGATCGGCTGATCGAACGCCTTGCCGATCTGCAGAATCCTCCCCTCCGTGCCGTTATCGACCACCTTGAAGAGCGCCTGATCGACGTCGTCGCGCGCGGTCCCGCTGTTGTCGACCACGGACACGAAGAGCGGCACGGTGCGGACTTCGATCGACTCATTCTTCACGTCTCCCGCGGCGGACCAGAAATCGGCGGCCTCGCCGCCCGACTTCGTTCGTACGGTCACCTGAACCGTTTGTTTGAGGTAGTGCTCCGCGGGAATGGTGAAGCGATACGGAGGGGCATCCGCCGAGGCGATGGGCTTTCCGTCATCCCAAACGGAAACGCTGGTGACCGGGTCTTCGCCGGGTGCCGTTACGTTCGCCTCGAAAATGCGCTTCGCGGCGTCGACCGGCTCGATCTTCACGCTCAGGGTCTGATGCCCTTTGTTGATCGTCGTCTGCCACTGCACGCGCTTGTGATCGGCGCCGAGTGCGGTGATGACGATCTTGTGCTCGACGGGTTGGGGGCCGAAGTCGATCGGAATGCGCCACGGCGCTCGCAAGCCTTCAGCGATCGTTTGCCCATCGACGGTCACCGTGACGCGCGCGTCATCGAAGTCGGGGAGGATCGTCAGATCGACGATACCTTTGATTTCGTCGGGCGGCCTGGAATCGCGGCTCACGACGAGTCGTGTGGGAGCCGCGCCGGCGATTGCGGCGAGGAGGAGTGTGAGAATGAGAGTTTGAAGAAGTGGTCTACGGCTTTGTTGTTGCCTCATAAATCCGCCGATACTCGAATCGGTTCCGGCTGACGGTCTTTACATAGAGCCTGGTTTCCGCGTACGGAATCGATTCGACAAACAAGTCCTCATCATCGACCGGCTGTTGAGCAATCCATTTGCCAACGGCATCTTCACCCGCGTTATACGCGGCGATGGCGAGCGTGGTGTTGCCCTGCTCGGCGGCGCGTTTCTGCGCGTACTCGGCGACGCCGACGGCGATGTTCAACTTCGGATCGAAGAGCTGCTCGCGCGTGGGCGGCGGAAGGCCCGCGCGCGTGGCGATGCTGGCCGCTTCCGCGGGCATGATCTGCATGATGCCGACGGCGTCGGCGTTCGAAACGGTCGACGGCTCGAAGCCGCTCTCCTGACGGATGATCGAGGCGATGAGATACGGATCGATCTGACGTTGCTCCGCTTCTGTTTTGATGGTGTCCCAGTAATTGAGCGGGAAGAGGATCTCCCAGAAGCGATGCGGCACGCCGGTGCCGCCGTGGCGGACGAACTGGCGGAACTTCCGCTGCAGCACGTTATTCGCGGAGAACGGCTCGCCGCCCTGCACGTAGAGATTGGCCAGCATGAACTGCATGCCGAGGTTGGCGGGGTAGGCGGCGGCGACGGACTTCATCTCGCGTGTTGCTTCGCGGTAGAGGCCGAGCCAGGCCAGCTCGCGGACGGAGTCTAGGCGCGGCTCGTGTACGGATGCGAGTTGGGCGTCGACATCAGGAAAGGCGTTGCCATTGGCGACCTCGTTCGGCGCCAGGATCGGCTCGCCGATGATCGCGCGTGCCCGATAGCTGAAGTAGCTGTAGGGATAGGCGGCCTCGAGCTCGTGCAGCGCCGCATCGCGGGCCTGGAGATTGCCGCGGCGCTCGTGGATCTTCGCGGCCCAGAAGAGGGAGTTCGACAGGTAGTCGCCGTCGGGGAACTGCTTTGCGTAGCGGGCGAAGACGTTCAGGGCATCGTCATACCGGCCGGCTCGAAAATACGTCCAGCCCAGCGTCCAGATGTTCTCCCCCTCGGTGCCGGCCGCGCCGGCCGCCGTGGCTTTTTCGAGGTTGGCGATGGCCAGGCCATACTTCACGTCATCCGTGACGTAGTACTTCGCCCGCAGGATTCTGGCCTCATTGGCCTCGCCGCTTGACGGGAACTTCTTTTCGATCCGATTCAGTCCGGCCAGGAAGACTTTCGGCTGATTGGCGCGCCAGGCAGCGCGGGCGCGCGTGAGGATGAGCGGCGGCTCGGCGAGCTTCACACGGCCGGTCTCGGCGAGCAGATCGGTGTAGCGGCGCGCGTTGAAAAGCGCGTGCAGACGCACCGCGCGATACGCGCTCGATCTCGCCGATTCTTTCGGGAAACGCCTGGCGATTCTCGCGAGCAGATCGAACGCGCGGCCGTAACGATCGTTCCGGCCGAGTTGCTGGGCGATGTGCAACTCGTCGTCGAACGAGAGCGCGTCGAGCGGCGACGGTGTGGCCTGGGCCACATGATCGTACGTATCCTCGGTGAAGCGGCCCTGCGTGAACTCGGTGAGCATCCGCATCCGCAGCGGCGTCGCCAGGTCCATCCGTCCGCCCTTCGCCAGCGCTTTCGCCAGCCAGACGAAATCCTCCTCGGTCAGCACATCGATGGCGATGGCGTTCGCGGCCTGGAACGCGGCGTCGGTGTTTGCGCGATCGCCCCCGGCCGCGTAGAGCGCCGGAAGGCGAAGCCGGGCGATGGTGGCGGCGGAATTGGCCGGCGTGTCCTGGATGATCCGATTGGCGACGGTGATGGCGCCGGCCCACGTACCGGCGGCGACGTCGATGTCGAGAACCCGCAGCCGAAGCCACGGCGCCGCAAGCGCATCGGCATCCGCCGCCGGACCGAGAGCGGCGAGCGCATCTCCCGTCCGTTTCTGATCGATGTAAGAAAGAGCAAGGAGCGCCAGCGCACGTCCCTTCGTCTGTGCGTCCGCCGATTGCGCCAGAGTTTTCAACCCGCTCTCGTAGAGATCGAGCTGATTGTTCATCCGGAACAGGCGCACGTCATCGAGCGTCGGCTGCTTCACCGGCTCGACAACTTCGACCGGCGCCTGCGCCGGAGCAGGCGGAGGAGGGAGCGGGACGGCAGTGGGGGCGGGGTGGGAGCAAGCGATGAAAAGCAGAAGGCAGAAGGCAGAAGGCAGAAGTAGCCAACCCCGACTCTCACTTCTGCCTTCTGCCTTCTGCCTTCTACCTTCCATCACACCCTCCGCTTCATCATGCCGTCTTCTTCGATGAACCCGACGCGCCGCAGGAACCCGGCGTGCGCGACATCGGCTATGAGCCACGCCCGTTCCAGCTTCGCCGCCAGCGCCGCGAGCTCGTTCAGCATGACGCGTCCGATGCGTTTGCGCCGCAACTCTTCGGCAACGACGAGATCGAGCAGGCGAACCGCGCTGCTCTCGACCTCCATCGAAAGAACCGCGGCGAGATCGCCGACCAGCTTGCCCACAAGACCGGAGTGGACTTCGGACGAGCCTCCATGTTGTGCAGCGAACGCCCGGATGGCGGCTGCATCCGCGGCCTCGATCGGGCGAACGAAGAGCTTCTGGCCTTTCACGCCGGTGTCAACGAGGCGTTTACAATCCCGCCTTCGTCGTCCCCCAAACCCGCTGTCTTCATGCGTTTACAGCATAACGCGATCGGGCAAATAATTCTTGACAATCAATCATCCCCAACTACACTGCCCGCAGTCCCCCCAACCAGCAATAAAACTATTCTGACGCGAGCGTAATGATGAACGTGCAAGAAGCGATCGCCGATTTTCTGCAGCATGGACAAGCTGTGCGCAATCTATCCGACCGTACCATTCGTGCGTACCAGTCGGATCTCAGCCAGTTCCACGTGCATGTCGATGGCGCGCAGATGCTCGACATCACCGCCGAGCATCTCGAGCAGTATCTCGACAAGCTCGGCACGGGCCCGTATCGCGATACGTCGATCCGGCGCAAAGTGGCCGCGCTCAAAGTCTTCTTCCGCTATCTCGAGGAAAAGGGCGTCTTCAGTGAATCGCCCGCGCGGAAGCTGAAGATCCGCAAGCCGGTCGAGAACCGCGTGCCGACGGTGCTTTCGTCGCGCGAGGTGCGCGCCCTGCTGGCCGCGCCGAAGGATCAGATCGGCGCACTCTCTGGAACGCGCGACCACTCCGCCGGCGGACGGAACCGCTACTTCTGCGCGGTGCGCGACAACGTCATCCTCGAGCTCCTCTTTTCCACCGGTATCCGCATCGGCGAGCTGGTGGCGTTGAACGTTTCCGACGTCGGCATGGAGAACAGCCAGATCCACATCATCGGCCGTGCCACGCGCGGCCGGACCGTGACGATCACCTCGCACGTCGTCATCGAGTCGCTGATGAACTACCTCGAGATGCGCTCCGAGCGCAGCCTGAACACCGACGCGCTTTTCGTCGGCCGCTCCGGAACGCGCCTGACGATCTATTCGATCGAGAACATTTTCAAGAAGCACGTCCGTCTGGCCGAGATCAAGCGCCACATCACGCCGCACTCTCTGCGCCACACGATGGCGGCGATGCTGGTCTCCTCCGGCGCCGACATCCGCGACATTCAGGAGATCCTAGGCCACGCCTCGATCCTCTCCACGCAGGTCTACACCAGGCTCCCCATCCAGAAACGCCGGAGCCACGCGCCCACCGACACCGCCCGCGTGCTTGTCGAATCGCAGTCTCCCAGGCTGTCGATCAAGAAAGAGTAGCCGGCACGGCCGGCGGCGTTGGTTGCCCAAGGCTCCGCCGACGGTGTCGCCAAAACCTTCTACCGCGCAAAGTCGAGGGGGAGCGCTCCGGCCTACTTCGCCGGTGGCGCCGGTGCCGCGCTCCGCGCAGGTTCCACCAGCCTCTCCTCCGGCGTCCGCACCGGCGAACGGTTCCCATCCTTGTCGACGGCACGCACGCCCATGAACACGTTGTCGATCGTGAAGTCCTTGAACGTGTAGCGAGCCACTTTCCCGACCGGAATCACCTTCTCCCACTCATCGGACGTCGTTTCGCG
The DNA here is from genome assembly GCA_035569395.1 of Thermoanaerobaculia bacterium. Lineage (GTDB taxonomy): Bacteria > Acidobacteriota > Thermoanaerobaculia > Gp7-AA8 > Gp7-AA8 > JADGNZ01. The sequence goes on from DATMNC010000008.1 coordinate 28,817, forward strand.
GACGACGATCTCGTAGCCGGCGAGGTCGGCATCCGTTCCCATGTCCCAGCTCAGCGTGGTGTCGTTCGTGACCGCGCCGCCGGCCTTCACGTTCTTCGGCGCGGCGGGTGCGCAGGCGCCGGTGACGAGCGCGACGGCGTTGACCGAGGCCACGAGGCGCATGTAATCGCCGGAGACGAATTCGGGCAGGTCGCCGTACTGAATTCCGTTCTCCGTGCGCACGGTCTGGTGCTCGCGTTTGTAGTCTTCGTTGGCCTGTGTGAAGCGAATGGCCGGGAAGCCTCTCTCGAAGAACGGCGCGTGATCGCCGCCGCGGCCGAAGCGGTCGAGACGATAGATCAGCCGCGGCTTGACGTGCGGCAGGTAGAGCCGGACGCCGTCGCGGACGAAGCGCGCCCAGTGCCGCGACGTTCCATCTCCGGCTCCCTTCGTGTTCGCCGAGAAGATGCGGATGGTTCGATTGTCGATATCACCCTCGCCTCCAACCGTTCCGCCGACGATGTCATTGGTGATCATCCCCTCCACGTTCCACTTCTTCGCCACGGCCTCCTCGGCCAGGCCGCGCGAGCCGAGGAGTCCCTGCTCCTCGCCCTGTACGGCTACGAGCATCACCGTGGCATCGAGCGGATGCTGGGAAAGGACGCGCGCCAGATCCATGATCACCGCCACACCCGAGGCATCGTCGTCCGCGCCGGGAGCATCGAGCGTGGAGTTCATGATGTCGGAATTCATCGAGTCGTAGTGACCGGTGGCGATATAGATTCGATCGGGATCGGTCGTCCCGCGAATCGTGGCCACCACATTGATCATCTCCACGGGCACGTTGTTCGTCCGCTGTGCCTGTTGCATCGACGACTGATACGCCACGGTCATATGGCCGTTGCTGGCGGCGGCGACGCGCGTCAGCTCATCGAAGATCCATCGCCGCGCGGCGCCGATGCCGCGCGTATCCGAGGTCGTGTCGGAGAGCGTGTGCCGCGTGCCGAACGACACGAGCTTCTCCACGGTCTGCTTCATCCGCGCGCCGTCGAGCTGACCGACGATGTTGGTCACGTCGGCGCATTGGGCGTGGAGGGTGGCGGTGAGGAAAACGGGGAGGATGCCGGTGATGAGTGCTCTGCGCATGGCGGTATCGTATCGTTTCGGTACAATCCTTGACTCATGGATCCTTCGGACATTCGCCGATGGTCGGAAAATCATGCCGCTGTGACGGCGCGCGAGTTGAAGGAAATGCGGCGAAATCCCCTCTCACCATCGGACGCGTTCAAGGCAGCGATGTCGCTGCTCGAATTCGACGAGGCCTGCAACGGGTCACCGTTCGAGCGGCGTGACGATCTCGAGGCTCAGGACGACCAACGGAAGTGGGACGCCTGGACGAAACTTCGCGCGAATTGGAACAGTAGCCGTTGAACAGAACACCGGCGAGGCCGCGGTGCGACACGCCACCACCATCATCAATGTCCCATGTCCTGCGCCGCGTTATTCCGCGAGATCCTCCCGGACAATCCGATCAAGGATCGAGACGAGCGTCGGAATCTCGAGCTCGACCAGATTCCAGACGAGGTCGTCGTCGACGTCTCCGTAGTCGTGGATCAGAACGTGACGTTGGCCAACGATTTTTCGCCACGGGATTTCCGGATGCGCGGCACGCGTCGAATCAGAAACATTGCTTGCTGCCTCTCCGATTAACTCCGTTGCGCGCTCCACTGCGCGCCGCAACACGGCATCGGTGTCGTAGTCTGAGCGTGAACGTCCTTTCGTGAAGGTAAGAACCTCCTGCGCGAACGAAAGCATGTCCGCGAGATACGAGGCGTCGCCACGGTTCCTACGCGGCATACAACACTCTTGCCGTAGAGAGGATTGCGCGGCGGCGTAGCGGATTCTTGAGAGCGCGCATCGACAGCAGGTCCGCTTTTCGCCCGAAGATTTGCGTCAGCTCGTCCTGCATATCGACGAAATCAAACAGCGTCCACCGAGCGTCCGTCTCGAAAGTCACCATCACGTCGACATCGCTGTCCTCTCGAAATTCCTCGGGTCGGAGCACCGAGCCGAAGAGGCTGAGCTCCGCGATCTGCCACTTTCGACAGAAGCGGGTGATGGCGTCCTCGTCGATCGCAATCGCTGTCTTCATGCCATTCATTGCAATACCTTCCTCCATACATCGTAACGCTCCGGCAAATCGGCGCTACCATCATCCTGTCCGATGCCCGCTCGCCGTGCCGTATTGCTTCTCTTGCTGGCCGCCCTCCCGGCGGCCGGTCGTGTTCTCCCTTCGGGAATCCGACCCTTTCGCACGTACGGCACCGAGGCTGGCCTCGGCAATCTGGCGGCGATGCGGCTGGCGCAGGATGCGGCCGGCTTCCTCTGGGTGGCGACGCAGGACGGCGTCTATCGCTACGACGGCAATCGGTTCACCCGCTTCGGACTCGATGAAGGACTTCCGTCGAGCTACGTACCGAACGTGCAGGCCGCGGCGGATGGAAGCGTCTGGGTGATCACGTACGGCGGCGTCGCCCGCTTTGACGGGCGACGTTTCGTCCCCGCCCGCGGACCGCGGCCTCCGATCAACGCGCTGTCCATCGACGACACCAACGACGTCTGGCTGGCAACGACCAGCGGAA
>DATMNC010000009.1:0-66694 GCA_035569395.1 Thermoanaerobaculia bacterium
CAGCCCCTACCACTGGAAACAAAAAGCCTTGAGGCAGAGACGAAGAATCAAAACCTTCGTCTCCATCGATCAACAAACTAACGCCCAGAGGGGGGATTATTAGCTGGCCAACCGGGGGGAAAGTTGGATGGCCGTTGACACGGGCGCACGCGCTAAGTCATCGAGCGCACGCGCCAAGTCATCGGGCGCACGCGCCAAGTCATCGGGCGCACGCGCTAAGTCATCGAGCGCACGCGCTAAGTCATCGGGCGCACGCGCCAAGTCATCGGGCGCACACCGTGAGTCATCAGGCGCACACGGTGATCTACCCAGCGCACACCGTAGATCTGCCTCGGGAACAAACTCCTCATCGTGGGAGCGACTTGAGGTAGCGCGTCAACTGCAGGCGACGTTCTTCGGGGAGCCGTGACCAGGAGGGCATCCCTTTCCGGAGATTTCCGTCGGTCAGGAATTGGACGAGAGCATCGTCGCTCCTCGTCTGCACCGACGGGGTGTGAAGGCTCGGGGCGCGCGTCGTCCCCTGTGCGTCGTCTCCGTGGCAGGCGGCGCAGTGCTGCGAGAAGAGCTTTCGGCCGGCCTGGACGTCATTGGTGATGTGTTCTCGTGTGACAGGTGCGGCGGTGTTGCCCGGGCCGGCGGCGCAACCGGCGGAGCCGATCAGAAAGGCGAGGGCGATCAACATCTGTTTATTGGAATTCATGGCTATTTCATCCTTGAAGCGATCACGGGAAACTCGTAGGCCACGCCGAACCGTATGAGTGCGCGGTTGCTGTTCCCGTTGATTCCGAACGACGGGCTGAGCCGGAAGGTCACGCCATTGGGAAGGTTCCACGCCACGGACGGCGCGATGTAGTGCGACGTCCTGGAAAGGGTGACCTGATGCTGCTCGCCAAGGCCGCCGTAAAGCTCCACGCCCAACGTGAAGTTCTCCGGACATAGGAAGCAGGGGAGGGGAGACGCGAACATTGCAAGTGGGCGGCTTACCGCGGCGGCATAGCCGAATTCGAGCGGATCGCCGCTCAGATTCTTTTCGGCGATCAGATTGGCGGCGAGATTCCATCCGTGCGTGTTGCTCGACAGGATCAGCTTGGCCTCAACCTCGCGCTTCTTCTGGTGCCGGAGATCCTCGGCCGGTCCCAGTAGATCCCGAAACGAGTCAAACCCGACCACTTCCTTGAGAATCTTGTCCGCGCCGGTGATGTCCTCGTACTCGACATAGAGGACGGGATTGACGGCGTGCTCCTTCATCAGCAGCCGGAAACGGTTCTCGAACCGATAGCCGGTGAACAGCGTGCTCTCTCTGCTCGTCTTCTGACTATCGAGATACAACTCCGAGGTCCACCATCCATTGACTCCGTACTCGAGCTCGAGAGAGGACGCCACAAACTGTCTCGCCCCTCCCTTCGGTACGCCCAGGACCGGATTGAGGGCGATCTCCAGATTGCCCGGCTCCTCCATGTGGTGGGTGTAGGTGATGAAATAGGGGTTCTCCTGGGCGGAGGCAGCCGCTACGGGAAGCGTGAGTAAGAATGGTAGCCACAGGCGGGCGATGATGGGACGGATGGGCGGTGACACGGCGTCTCCTAGATCTGAGACTGAGTCTCAGTTGCGAAGAGAGTCTATCTGCCTCCTTTCCTGGAGTCAACGCCGGGTAAACAGGGACGCGACGGAGTCGCTGCCGAACACAGGGGAGCGATACGCGAACTCCTCCGGCATTTTTGCTGGGTCGCTGAACGTTTCTTCGCGTTCCCTGCGCATCCTTCCTCGGTCATTTAATATTGGTCAAGATCGTAATGAGTGTGATGAACTTCTGGCTGCGGGTGGAGTTGGCCAGTCCATCGCCGCTCGCCTCGCCACGCTCACTTCTTTCGACTCTCGTGGATTGCGCGGACGATCTGCTCACGCCCGAGACCGAGGTCCGCCCCTTGGACGTCGAATGGTGAGCGCACCTGCCGTTCCGAACGAAGGACAAAACTTTCTCCGTCGCGTCGCCGGATGCGGACGCATCCATTCCGTCTGGCCTCTTCGAGAAGAGTGGCGAGGTTTTGACGTGCTTCCGAATAGGTGTAGATCTTCATGGAACCTCCAGTACCGCCACTCCCACGCGCCGAGCCAATCTGGCTAGGCCGCGATCCAGTGTGAGCAGTGGAGCGCGAACTTGCTGGGCACAGACGATCAAGTACGCGTCATACGCGTAGATCGACAGCTCTGCCGCGATCTGAATCGCTCTTTCGAGGTCGACATCCAGGAAACGAATCGGGATGGCCTCGTATGCCTGGAGTGCCTCCGCGACCGCAGTCAGGCCGATCAGACGACGCTTCAGCAAAGAAGAAAAGGCGTTCCCGATCTCCCAGTGAACGGACGCTGGCGCGACGAGCGCCGAGTCCCGAGTGATCTCGGCAAGCGGTTCTTTTTCAGGTGAATTCGTAATGACGGCGATGATCGCCGACGTGTCAGTCACGACATCCATCCTGACAATTGTACAACTCGGGGCAGAAACCTGCCATGGGCGTTGACAGGCGCGCAGGTACCTCTACTCCTGGAATCTGCAAGCCGAATGAGGATCGTCGCGCCAGACTGACGGTGGCGCGGGCCAGCCCACCCCCCAATGCGCTACAATCCTCCTCCCACCGCGGCCGGCCTTCATGCCGAGCCTCGCTAATTCGAAGGAGCAAACACTCGCATGACCGCTACACTCGAAGTTACGCATTCATTTGATGCGGCCCGCGCCGCGGGCCGCGAGCCGTTCAAAGTCAAAGATCTCAGCCTGGCCACGCTTGGGCGCGCCGAGATGCGGCTGGCAGAGCACGAGATGCCGGGGCTGATGGCTGTCCGGGAGAAGTATGGGAAATCGAAGCCGCTGACCGGGGCGCGCGTCATGGGGTCGTTGCACATGACCGTACAGACCGGGGTTCTCATCGAGACGCTGGCCATCCTCGGCGCCGATGTTCGCTGGGTCAGCTGCAACATATTTTCCACGCAGGATCCCGCCGCGGCGGCGGTCGTGGTTGGGCGTCCGGAGACGGGCGGCACCGCGGACGATCCGAAGGGCATCCCGGTTTTCGCGTGGAAAGGCGAGACGCTCGAGGAGTATTGGTGGTGCACCTCCGAGGCGCTGCAATGGCCGGATGGCGCGGGACCGAACCTCATCGTTGATGATGGCGGCGATGCCACGCTGCTCGTGCATAAAGGCGTCGAGTTCGAAGGAAAGGGACATGTCCCGGATTTTGATGACAACGCCGAGCCGGAAGAGTGGGGAGTCATCCTCGATCTTCTCCGAGACGAATTGAAGCGCGATCCAAAGCGCTGGACGCGCGTCTCCGCCGACCTCAAAGGAGTCTCCGAGGAGACTACGACCGGCGTTCACAGGCTGTATCAGATGATGGAAGCGGGGGAGCTGCTCTTCCCGGCCATCAACGTCAATGACTCGGTGACAAAGTCGAAATTCGACAACATCTACGGATGCCGCCACTCTGTCGTCGACGGCCTCAATCGGGCCACCGACGTCATGATCGCCGGTAAGCTCGCGCTCGTCTGCGGCTTTGGCGAAGTGGGCAAAGGGTGTGCGCAGGCGTTGCGCGGGCAGGGAGCGCGCGTCGTCGTCACCGAAATCGACCCCATCTGCGCGCTGCAGGCGGCTATGGAGGGATTCGAGGTGCGGACGCTCGATTCCGTCGTCGAGCGGGCGGACATCTTCGTCACCGCCACCGGCAACCGGAACGTAATCACGGCCGATCACATGGCCCGGATGAAGAACAAGGCCATCGTCAGTAACATCGGCCATTTCGACAATGAGATCGACATGGCCGGGCTCAAGAAGTACGCGGGGGTGAAGCGGGTCAACATTAAACCCCAGTACGACGAATGGGTCTTTCCTGACGGGCACAGCGTGCTGATTCTCGCGGAGGGGAGACTGATGAATCTCGGGTGCGCAACGGGGCATCCGTCGTTCGTCATGTCGGCCTCGTTTACCAATCAGGTGCTGGCGCAACTGGCCCTCTGGCAGAACAAAGGCGAGTATCAGAAACAGGTCTACGTCCTGCCGAAAAGGCTGGACGAGGAAGTGGCCCGCCTGCACCTCGCGCACCTCGGCGTGGAGCTGACGAAGTTGACGGCTGACCAGTCCAAGTACCTCGGAACGCCGGTCGAGGGACCTTACAAATCCGATCACTATCGCTACTAGGCCGGCACGGCCGGCGGCGCTGGTTGCCTAAGGCTCGGCCACAATCTTCGCTCTATCGTTCTGCCGTGCAGACCCCCGGCGGCAGAACCGGGACAGGTAAATTCGTCGTGTTATCGATGTCTTATTGCGCCATCGTTGTAAATTTCTGGTAGCATGCACAGATCGATGTGCAGAACGCACAAGAAGGAGTGAATAACGTGCCAAGACCCAGACTGAATGTCCCAGCTCCCCAGTTGTCCGGAGGACAGGCATCCTACGTGTTGGATTGCCTGATCGCCGATCGTAGGATTTCCGCCAGTGAAGTGAGCCGTTACGTCAGCGACATGCATCGCGAGATCAGCGATCTCGAGTCCCGCTTGCAGACGCTGCGTGCCCATGCCGGCGCCGCCGCGCCGGCCGCCGCCACAAGCGGCACCACTACCGGCAAGCGTCGCGGACGTCCGCCGGGAAGACCGCCCGGAAGCGGCAAGCGTCGTGGACGCCCGCCCGGAAGCGGTAAGAAAGCGGCAGCGCCTGCACCGCTAATGGCTGCGCCAGCCCTTGCGGCAGCACCGGTCAAACGCCGCCGCCGCGCCCGCATTACGCCGGAGCAGTTGGCTTCCCGCCAGCTTCAGGGCCGCTATCTCGGCCTGATCCGGCAGATCCCGGCCAGCCGCCGCGGGCAGTATCAGAAGATCGCCAAGGACTCAGGACGCGAAGCGGCAATCAACGCCATGAAGTCCGCTGTCGGCCGGTGATTCAAACCTCGTCTGTTTGTGACAAAGGGCGCTCCTGGTGGCGCCCTTTCTTTTTTTCGCTGCTTTTCGTCTGCGTGGCGGCCCACGCCCGGACGACGCGCGTAACACTCCTCCACTTCTCCGACTATCACTCGCACGCATTACCGTTCTATTCCGAGGGACGGGAAGCGCAGGGAGGCATCGCCAGGGCCGTTGGGTATCTGCGCGGGGAGAAACGGCGGGGGGCGCTGGTGTTTTCCGGCGGCGACATGGTCAACAAAGGCTCTCCGGCGTGGTCGGATAAGTACCGTTGCGCCGAGTGGCCGTGGTTCAACGGCATCGTCGACGCGATGGCATTCGGCAATCATGATCCCGACTACGGCATTCGCGAGATGCAAACGTGCCTCGACGCGATCCGTTATCCCGTCCTGAGCGCCAATACCAACGGCTTTCTTCCGTCACGCGTATTTGTCGTCAGCGGGATTCGCATCGGCGTGTTTGCGGTCGCCGGTAGCGACTTCAAGACCCTCGTGAACGAGCCGATGCTGCACTTCGATGACCCGGTCCCCGCGGCCCGCGACGCCATACGGGACCTGCGCGAGAAACAGCATGCCGACGTCGTGGTCATGATCGGACATGAACATCTCGAGGACGACTTCGCCTTGGCTCGCTCGGTCCCGGGGATCGACCTGATCTTCGGTACGCATAGTCACTTGAAGCGCGAGCTGATGCGCATCGACGGGACGTCGACGTGGTTCATTTCGCCGTTTCAGTACCTGACGTACATCAGCCGCGTTGTGCTGACATTCGAAGATCACAAGCTCGTCGGGGTCCGTGGCAGGCTTGTTCCTGTCGACTCCCACATGCCGAAGGACGCGACGATCGCGCGACGGGTGGTTACGATGGAGTACGACCTGGAGCGCGATCCGCAATACGCGCCATTGTTCGCCACCATCGGAACGTTGCATGCACCGTTGCCGGTCGAGGCATTCGCAAAGAAATCTGTCGAGATCATGCGCGATGCGGTCCACGCCGACGTGGCGCTGTCGACGGCCAGCAGTTTCCGGCAGGCCCTTCCGCGCGGGCGTGTGACGCTCGAGTCGTTGCGGGCGGCGATGCCATACGACAACGAGATCGTCGTCTATTCGCTGCGCGGTGAGGCGGTGCTGAAGCTCCTGGCGTATGGAGACTCGCGGAGGGGGAGCGATTCGTTTGCCATCGTTGCCTCTCCGGCGGTCATCGATCCGGCCGGTACCTATCGCGTGGCCACGACAGACTATCTGGCCCGGACCGCGCCGGGATATCGCGGCTTCTTCGAAGGGCTCACGGCGGAGACGCCGGGCTTACGGGTGCGGGACGAAGTGAGGAAGTGGATCGCACGCACCGACAGTGACAGCCATCCTTGACCGGCGACCCATCATCGATATGATGCAGCCATGACTGCTGCAGCTCCCGCGACAACGAACGCTCGCGCTTCCTGGCTCTTAGCCTTCTGGCACTCGGCCATCGGCAAGAAGGCTGTCATGGCCGTGACCGGGGTTTTCCTGTTCGGCTGGATCTTCCTGCACATGGCTGGCAACCTGAAGGTCTACACCGGGCCGGAGCACTACAACGCCTACGCGGCGTTTCTGATCACCATGGGCGCGCCGCTGCTGCCGGCCAAGAGCGCGCTCTACGCCGTCCGGGCGCTTCTGCTCATCGCGGTGTGGCTGCACATTCAGGCGGCCACGCAGCTCACGCTCATGAACCGCAGGGCGCGGCCGGTCGGCTATGCGGAGCGCGAATTCGTCTCGGCCGGCTACGCGGCGCGGACGATGCGCTGGGGCGGGGTGATCATCGTCCTCTTCGTCATCTACCACCTGCTGCACATGACGTTCGGCACCGTGCACCCGGACTTCATCGAGCACGACGTTTACCACAACTTCGTGACCGGCTTTCAGGTCTGGTGGGTGAGCGCGTTCTACATCGTCGCCAACCTCGCGCTCGGGATGCACCTCTACCACGGCCTCTGGAGCATGTTCAATTCGCTCGGGCTCAGCCACGACCGATTCAATCCGTGGAAGCGAGTGTTCGCGACGGTTTTTGCCGTGGTGGTCACGCTGGTGAACATCTCCTTTCCGATCGCCGTTCTCATGGGCGTTCTGCGCTGATTCCGGCTGGACGCGTATCCGCATCACACAGGCAGGTGAAGACTCGATGGCTCTCGACAGCAAAATCCCGCCCGGACCGATCGACAGGAAGTGGGAGTACGCCAAGGCCCACTACAAGCTCGTCAATCCGGCCAACAAACGGAAGTACGACGTCATCGTCGTCGGTGCCGGTCTCGCCGGCGCGGCGGCGGCGGCATCGATGGCGGAGCTCGGCTACAACGTGCAGTGCTTCGTCTATCACGACTCCCCGCGCCGCGCGCACTCGATCGCCGCGCAGGGCGGCATCAACGCCGCGAAGAACTACCAGAACGACGGCGACAGCATCTACCGGCTCTTCTACGACACGGTCAAGGGGGGCGACTATCGCTCGCGCGAGGCCAACGTCTACCGCCTGGCCGAGCTGAGCGTCGACATCATCGATCAGGCGGTTGCCCAGGGCGTTCCCTTCGCCCGCGAATACGGCGGCGTGCTCGAGAACCGCTCATTCGGCGGCGTGCAGGTCTCGCGAACCTTTTACGCCCGCGGCCAGACAGGACAACAGCTCCTCCTCGGCGCGTTCCAGGCCCTGGAGCGCCAGATCGGGCTCGGCCGCGTGACGATGTTCCCGCGGCACGAGATGCTCGACGTCGTTATCGTCGACGGCCACGCCAAAGGGATCGTCACCCGCGATCTGGTCACCGGCGCCGTCACCTCCTATGCCGCGGACGCCGTCGTGCTGGCCACCGGCGGCTACGCGAACGTCTTCTATCTCTCGACGAACGCCAAGGCATCGAACACCACGGCCATCTGGCGCGCCTACCGGCGCGGTGCCTACTTTGCCAATCCCTGCTACACGCAGATTCATCCGACCTGCATTCCACAGAGCGGCGACTTCCAATCGAAGCTGACCCTGATGTCGGAGTCGCTGCGCAACGACGGACGCATCTGGGTGCCGAAAAAGGCGGGCGATTCGCGGCGCGCCGATCAGATTCCGGAAGATGAGCGCGACTACTACCTCGAACGCAAGTATCCGAGCTACGGCAATCTCGCGCCGCGCGACATCGCATCGCGCGGAGCGAAGGAAGTGTGCGACGAGGGGAAGGGTGTCGGTCCCGGCGGACGCGGCGTCTATCTCGATTTCGCCGACGCCATCAAGCGCCTCGGGCGCAAGGTCATCGCAGAGCGTTACGGCAATCTCTTCGAGATGTACCAGGACATTACCGCCGAGGATCCGTACGTCGTGCCGATGCGGATTTATCCGGCGCCGCACTACACGATGGGCGGACTGTGGGTGGACTACAACCTGATGTCCACCATTCCCGGACTCTACGTCGGCGGCGAAGCGAATTTCTCCGACCACGGCGCGAATCGCCTCGGTGCCAGCGCGCTGATGCAGGGGCTTGCCGACGGCTACTTCGTGCTGCCGGTGACGGTCGGCGATTACCTGGCCGGCCAGCTCGGCAAGAAAGTCTCGGCCGATCGCCCGGAGTTCAAACAGACACAGGCCGAGGTCGAGCAGCGCATCAACAAGCTCGTGTCGGCGAAGGGAACGCGTAGCGTCGACTCCTTCCACCGCGAGCTCGGCAGCATCATGTGGGAGTACTGCGGCATGGCTCGCACCGCGGACGGATTGAAGAAAGGCATCACCGACATCCGCACACTTCGCGACCAATACTGGCGCGATGTGCGGGTCCTGGGCACGAGCGAAGAGCCGAACCAGGCCCTCGAGCGTGCCGGACGCGTGGCCGATTTCTTCGACCTCGGCGAGTTGATGTGCATCGACGCGCTGCACCGCGAGGAATCGGCCGGCGGCCATTTCCGCGTCGAATATCAGGAGCAGGGCGAGGCAAAACGCAACGACGACGACTTTCTTTACGTCGGCGCCTGGGAGTTCACCGGCGACAACAGCGAGCCAAATCTGCACAAAGAGCCGTTGGTCTACGAGGAAGCGAAGCTGGCTACGAGGAGCTACAAATAGATGGACCTCACACTACAAGTCTGGCGGCAAGCCTCGCGAACGGCCGAAGGGAAGTTCGTTACCTACGAGGCCAAGGACATCAGCCCCGATGCCTCGTTCCTGGAGATGCTCGACGTCGTCAACGAGCGGCTCACGGAACGCGGCGAGCAACCGATCCACTTCGAGCACGACTGCCGCGAAGGGATCTGCGGCTCGTGCGGGATGATGATCAACGGCATCGCCCACGGTCCCGAAGGCGGCACGGCCACCTGCCAGCTGCACATGCGGCATTTCAAGCACGGCGACGACATTCGCGTCGAGCCGTGGCGCGCCCGGGCCTTTCCGATCATCAAAGACCTCATCGTCGACCGCAGCCCGCTCGACATGATCATCCAGGCCGGCGGCTTCATCTCCGTGAATACAGGCAGCGCCGTGGAAGCGAATACGATGCTGATCCCGAAAACGGTGCAGGACCGGTCGATGGACGCGGCGGCGTGCATTCAATGCGGCGCCTGCGTCGCGCAGTGTCCGAACGGCGCCGCGCAGCTCTTCACCTCCGCCAAGGTCTCCCACCTCGGTCTTCTGCCGCAGGGACAACCCGAGCGCTACGAGCGCGTCCTGCGCATGGTGGAGATCATGGAGGAACACTTCGGAAGCTGCACGATGTACGGCGAGTGCGAAGCCGTCTGTCCGAAAGAGATCTCCATCGACTTCATCGCCCGCATGAACCGCGACTACATCGCCGCGAAGTTCAAGAACAGGAAGAGCGAAGCGAACGGGTAAGTTGAAACGTTTTCGGACCTCGCGTCACTACCTTGCAATAGTGAGGTCCACATGCTCGACAACACACTCGTCATTCTTGCGTTCGTTGTTCTTCTGCCTCTCGTGCCGGCGTTCCTGCTGTTCAAGCTGCTGCCCTCGCGGGCTGTGGTTAAGGGGCCGCTGGCCGGTTTGAACGTGAACCTTGGCGGAGCCTTCGGCGGTTACGTCGCCCTGACGGTGTTCGTCACCACCATGGCGGCGAACGCCAACATGTTGAAGCCCCCGAAGCCGCCCGATCCGGTCTGGCACGTGCGCGGGTCGATCACGCTGGAACAGGAGGATGGGTCGGGCGACCAGAACATCAAGTTCAAATTGCTGCCGCCGGCGAAAGACTACACCACGGCGATTGACAAGACCTTCGATGTCGACATCCCGATGGCCGACCGCTCGCCCATCCCGCACTTCTACTTCACGGCCAAGGGCTACATCGGCGAGCGAGTCGATCTGGCGGACCCGGGCCGGCCGGGCAACTACAAATCGCATATGGAAAACGCGACGACGTTGGTCTTTGACGAGCCGATCGTTCTGCGCAAGGCAGCAGGCGCGTCGAAAAATGTATTGCAAGCAAACATCGCAGGAGGAGGTCAGTCATGATCAGAAACAGATTTCTCTCAGTTGCAGTCCTGCTCGTTCTTCTTGTTGCCACCGCGGCGGAGGCAGTCACGGTTCGGGGAAGAGTTCTGCAGCCCGATGGCCGGGCGTATTCCGGAGCGGCAGTCGTCTTCGTGAACACGGCCATCGGGGCCACCGCGACGGTCTACACAGCGGAGGACGGCGTTTTCAATCTGCGGAACGTCCCACCGGGCGCCTACACGATGAAGGTGAAGACCGCCCGCGCGGCGAGGGAGTTCCCCGTCTCGGTCGCGGCACAGGCGACGGTGAATGTGGCAGACGTTCGCGTGCCGTAACGCCTGTCCGCGAGGCGCGGAGATCGCGGAGGGTTTGCTCTCCGCGTCTTCGCGCCTCTGCGTGGTCTACTCGCTGATCCCCATCTGCTTCAGGATAAACGCCTGATCGGCGGCGTTCTCGCGCAGGGCGTCGTAGCGGCCGGAGGAGCCGCCGTGGCCGGCGCCCATGTTGACCTTGAGAAGCAGCGGGTTCGTGTCGGTCTTCATCTCGCGGAGCTTGGCCACGAACTTCGTCCCCTCCCAGTACGGTACCTGGCTGTCGTTGAGCGACACCTTTACCAGCATGGCCGGATATGGCTTCGCGGCGATGTTGTCGTAGGGGGAGTAGGTCTTGATGTAGTCGTACTCCTTCTTGATGTTCGGATTGCCCCACTCGAGATATTCGCTCGTCGTCAGCGGCAGGCTGGCATCGAGCATCGTGTTGATGACGTCGACGAACGGAACTTGGGCGATGACGGCTTTGAAGAGGTCCGGCCGCATGTTGACCACGGCGCCCATGAGCAGTCCGCCCGCGCTGCCGCCCTGAATCACCAGCCGGTCACTGGCTGTGTACTTCTGTTTGACCAGGCTGTCGGCCGCGTCGATGAAATCGGTGAACGTGTTGCGCTTGGCCATCATCCGGCCTGCCTCGCGCCACGGCTCGCCCAGCTCACCGCCGCCTCGAATGTGGGCGATTGCGTAGATCACCCCGCGATCGAGCAGGGTCAGCCGGTTGGAGCTGAACGTCGGCCAGGTCGGTGAGCCGTAGGAGCCGTAGGCGTAGAGCAGCATCGGACGCTTGCCGTCGCGGACGAGCGGCTTCTTGTAGACGATAGAGATAGGAATCTTCGTCCCGTCGGTCGCCGTGGCGTAGATTCGCTCCGAGGCCAGTTGCGAGGCGTCGTAATGCGGCACCTCGAAGCGCTTCTGCAACGTGCTGGCATGCATTGCCATGTCGTAATCGAAGACAGAGCTCGGCGTGGTCAGTGATTGATAGCGATAGCGCAGCGCCGTCGTCTCGAATTCAGGATTCGTATCGAGAAAAACGGAGTAGACAGGCTCCGGGAAAACGATCGGCGCCGACTTGCCGGTCTTGAAGTCGACGATGCGGATGGTCTGCGAGCCGCCCTTCAACTCCACGACGGCCATGTAATCCTTGAAGAGATCGACGCCATCGAGTTTGACCTCGGCGCGGGCGGGGATGATCTCCTTCCAGTTCGTCATCTCCGGAGCGGAGTCAGGGGCCGTCACGAGCCGGTAGTTCTTGGCGTGATCATTTGTGCGGATGTAGAAGCGGTCGCCGCGATGATCGATGAAGTAGCGATGATCGTTCCTGCGCGGCACGACCACGCGCATCGCCTCGTCCGGCTTGTTGGCGGGAAGATAACGCGCCTCCGAGGTGGTCTTGCTTCCTGACTCGACGACGATGAACGCTTTGTCGCGCGTACGGAAGGCGCCGATGTCGTAGAGCTCGTCGGGCTCATGGAAAACAAGGTCGTACGCGGGCGTGCCGAGGACGTGGCGGTAGAAGGTGTCGGACCGCTTGGTGACGTTGTCCTCGGTGACGTAGAAAATCGTCTTGTTGTCGGTCGCCCACATGACCGTGTCGACGCGCTCGATTTTCTCGGGGAGGAGCGCGCCTGTCCGCAGGTCCTTGATGAACAGCGTGTACTGGCGATAGCCGGTGCTGTCGGTGGAGTAAGCCAGCAGGTTGCCGTCATCGCTGACGCGATAGCTGCCGAGCGAGAGGAACTTGAGGCCTTTCGCCAGCTCATTGAGATCGAGAGTGATCTCTTCCGCGGCGTCGAGGCTGCCCTTCTTTCGCGCGTAGATCGGATACTGCTTTCCCTCCTCTGTGCGCGAGTAGTAGTAGTACTCGCCGAGCCGGTAGGGGACGTTGACGTCGGTCTGTTTCACGTGCCCGAGCATCTCGTCGTAGAGCTTCTGCTGCAGCGGCTCGGTGCCGGTCATCATCGCCGCGGTGTAGGCGTTCTCCGCCTCCAGGTGCGCGATGACGTCAGGGTTCGATTTCTCCCGCAGCCAGAAGTAGTTGTCGACCAGCGTGTCGCCGTGAATCTTCGTGACGTGAGGCTTCTTCTCCGTCGCCGGCGGTTTCGGTTGTGCGGCGAGAATGTTCGGTAGTGCAGACATTGCGATAAGAACAAGGCTGACACGGATTCGGCCAATCGTGCGCATGGAATCTCCTGTTCGCTGGAGAGTAGCGGGAAGGGGAGGCGTTGGGAAGGGGAGTGCGGCGGGCTGACCGCCGCACTCCGGAGCGGAATTCGTTACTTCAGACGCTGTACGACGAAGCCGGCCATGGCCAGAGCGATGGCGAGCAGCAACAGCACGCGCGGAGACGTCGCCGGGATGTTGGCCGCGGGGACGGTGGTGATGGTCGATGTGGCCGTATTGTTGGCCGGATTCGGATCGGTGCTCGACGTGGCGACGGTTGCGGTGTTCGACACCGGACCGGCTGTCGCCGGCAGGGTGATGGTCAGGCTGACCGTCGCAGAGCCGGCGTTGGCGATCGTGCCGAGGTTGCAGGTGACAGTGGTCGTCCCGCTGCAGCTTCCCTGCGTCGGCGTCGCGGAGGTGAATGTGGTGCCGGCGGGAAGGATGTCGGTGACGACGACGTTCGCGGCCGCCCCGGGACCGGCGTTGGAGACGACGATCGTGTAAGTGATCGGGCTGCTGGTTCCGAACGGGCCGGGTGATGGCGTCTTCGTGATCGCGAGATTCGCGATCGTGGTGACGTTGGTGTTGGCGGTCGAGCTGTTGTTGCCGGGCGTCCCATCAGTCGACGAAGACGATACCGAGGCTGTATTGCTGACCGTCGCCGCCGCGGCAGGACCGTTTATGTTGAGGGTGAAGATGGCCGAGCCCACCGCCATCGATCCCAGTGTGCAGGTGACGGTGCCGGTACCGTTCGCCGCCGGCGTGACGCAGCTCCAGCCGCCGGGGGAGATCAGCGAGGCAAAAGTCGTTCCGGCTGGGATCGTGTCGGACAACGAGGCGTTGATGGCCGGATTCGGGCCGTTGTTCGTGACGGTGATCGTGTAGCTGATGACGGTGCTGGCGTTCGCGGATGCCGGTCCGGTCTTGAGAACGGCCAGGTCGGCGGGAGCGGCGACGATGTTGATGTTGTCGAAGGTCGTGCCGACGCCGCTGGCGGTTCCCATGAAGCCGTCGAGCGTGCCGGGGCCGGTGGGTGTAACGCTGTGGGCGGGGATGGCGGTGTTATCGAGCGTGTCGATGCCGAGGTTGCCGTCGAGCTTCTGGGCGATGCTGCCGGCCGCGCCGAAGACGAAGGAGTCCGCGGCTGTGCCGCCGCGCAGCGACTCGACATTCTGGAATGCACTCGTGGCGCCGGGGATATTGCCGCTGTTCGCCCCTGTGATGTTCCAGGTCTGGGCCACGTTCGTTCCGACCAATGTGTCGTTGCCGGCGCCGCCGTCGAGGGTGGTCGGAATGCCGGTCTGGCCTAGGGTGAAGACGTCGTCGCTGCCCCCGAGCTGGATGTCGACCTTGAGAAGCTCCGCCAGCGGAACGAATCCGGTATCGCCGTCCATGGTCAACGTCACCGGGCTTGTGGCAAGCATCGATCCGGTGTCCGCTGCCGCGGTGCCGGCGAACGTGGTCAGGTTTGCGGCTGTCGTGGTTGTCGCGTAGACAAACGGCTGAAAGCCGATGCTGGCACTGACATCGGTCCCGCTGGCGAGCCATGGGTCGAAGGTAGCGGTGCCACTCACTTTCGCCGCCACGGAAGCGGCGAGATTGCTTCCCCAGTAATTCGTGAGCGCGGTGACCGACCCGGCGCTCAGGTTGTTCAGGCCGAAACCGGTGTTGTTGCTCAGGTCGTTGAAGAGAAGCGGCGCGATGGCACCTGCCGTGGCGTCGATCAGCACTCCATCTGCCGACCCGCCGCTAACGAAGCTGTGGTCGATGCCGTTGGGGTTCGCTCCGAATGCGGAGAGGTTTCCGGTGACGACGTGCACGCCGCCGCCCGCGCCGCTGCCGGTGATGACATTCGTTTCCAAATGGGCGAGGCCGTTCGACTGCACCAGCACTCCGGTGTCGGAGCTCGTGATGGTGTTGCTGATCAAACGTACGGGCAGGTTCCCCGTGAAGTTCGAGCCGGTAATCCACTGGAAGCCGATGTTCGCGCCGCTGACGGTGTTGCCGCTGTAGGTCACGGTCGAGGTCGCCCCCGAGTGCGACGTTACGCGGAAAGCGCGTTCGAGATTCAGCGACGGGCTGTTCCCAACGGCGTCGTTGAGGAAACTGTTGTTGGCGACGGTGATGTTGCTGGTGTGGGCATGCCCGTTTTCCCAGATACCGAGGGTGACCTGCGGGTTTGCGGACTGGGCGTTGAGGGTATGGATGACATTGTTGGCGATGTTCAGACCGTCATAGACGCTGCCGCCGCTGGTGTTCGACTGCATGACCACGCTGGTGGAGAAGTTCCCCGCGCCGGTGTCGCTGACTCCGTCGCCTGGGATTTGAAAACTGTTCGCGGTGATGGACTGGTTCGTCCCGAAGCTGAAGTTGATGCCGATGTTTTGATTCACATCGGCCGGAGCGACCGTGGCGTTGAGATCGGTCGGGATGCGGATGAAGTTGTTCGTGATGGTGGTGTTGTTGTAGTCGCTCACCCCCACGGCGAACATGCCGATGGAGAGGTCGAAGTCGAGGATACGCAGGTTCGAGATCGTCCAACCCTGGCTGGCGCCCGAAATCGAAGCATCGAAAACGAGGAACGCCTCGAGGTTGACCGCGGCCAGATCGCCGGGACCTTGAATCGTGGCGCTGCCGAGCGAGCTGGCGGTCAGTGTGATGTTGTTCACGCCGGGTGCGATGACCTCGAAGTCATCGGCGGTGGAGGCGATGCCGTCGTTGCCCAGCGCCCACGCCGCCGCGGCGAAGGGCTGCGTGAAGTCGAACGTGCCGCTGAGGATGATCGTGTCGCCGGGAGCCGCGGCGTTCAAGGCGTTCTGGATGCGGCGGTAGTCGTTGTTCGCGGCGTCGATGTCCGGTCCCGCGTTTACGGTGACGATCGAGCTGGCGATGGGGTGAAGGCTGGTGGTCGTGACGCGCCGGACCGCTTTCGCGGGAGCCGACGGGCCGATTCGGACTTCATGCCCGCTGAGGTCGGTGATGCGCTTCTGCGCGATGGCCTGGCTTGAGAGAAACGTCAACAAAGCAAACACAAGCGTAGCTCTGCGCATATCCATAGGAGCATCCTCCACTTCTTGCCGATCGAATAAGCACCGACAGTACCGCATCGCCCAATAATTTGCGAGCCCAAGTAATACATCGCCTTGTGACGGCCGTCATCCCGAATGACGCAGTGGGTGCTACAGCATCGAAATCACGTCGCGGACCTCGCTGCTTTGGAAGCCGTGAAAGAGACTCGGAAAGAGGACTTTGAGCGCTCGCGTCTCGATCGTGGTCAGTCTGGCGCGATGGATCCATTTCCGGACTACGGCGAGGGAGCGCGAGGCGCAGCAGCGCGAATACAGATGCTCATAGCGGGCACCGGCATAGCGGCCGTAGACAGCGGCAAGCTCTTTCCGCCGCCGCTCGCCGCCGCTGCCGCTCTTATGAGCTTTATGGATCCGGTAGACGGACAGGTATTTGTCTTCCGGAAGAAACGTGACTCCCGCGTTCAAGGCGCGAACGAACCATTCCCAGTCGAAGCCGAAAACAAGCGACTCGTCGAGAGCTCCTGTCTGCTGCCAGGCCTTTTGTGTCCAGAACGTGCCGGGCTGAATGAGGTAATCGGCCAGCCGCAGGTCGGATTGCTCATGACTCCTGCGCACATCGCTGCCGAAGGCCGTGGCGCTGTCCTGGAGGATATGCAGGCAGTTTCCGAAAAGAAGCTCGGCCTTCTCCGGATCGAGTCTGGCCGCGATGTGGGAAAGAGTGCCGGGCAGGTATAGGTCGTCGGAATTGAGCCAGGCCAGGATGCCGCCGGACGCCCGCGCAAACCCTGTATTGATCGCCGCCGCCTGGCCGTCGTCGTCTTCGCTGACCCACCATGCGAGGTGCTGCCGGTATTTCCTGATGATCTCGACGCTGCCGTCGGAGCTGCCGCCGTCCATGACGATGTACTCGAGATTGGGATACTGCTGGCCGAGTACGGAGAGAATCGTTTCTTCGAGGAACCGGCCCTGATTGAGCGACGGGGTGACGACCGTGATTCTGGGGAAGCTCACGGTCAGCGCGCGGATTCGATGAGCTGCGACGGGATGTCCGGCCGCAACGGATCCTCGATCAGGCCGGTCTGCCACTCCAATTGGGGGCGCACCGTGCCGATCCATTTTCCGAACCAGGCCGTCCGCTCCTCCACGGCATCGAGAACGTCGAAGACGATGATGTCGTCCATGTGGAAGACGAGATCCCTCTCGTTCCTGCGGATGTCGAGTTGCACGCGGTGCACGCCGTCATTGAGCAGGTCGGCGGGAATCTCGAAGGAGCTTCGAAACAGACCGGCGGGAAACGGCTTGCCATGCCACTCCGGTTCCCGGAACGACGCGGTGCTGAAGATCGGCGACCCCTCTTCGGTTCGCACGACGACGCTCAAGTTCAATTGCGCGCCGGGCAGGAGGTTCCAATACTCGAATTCGACGCGGAGCGGCGTGCGCACGGTGACGTGATCCTGCAGCGCGCCGTTCGCGGGGAGGACCGCGGCGCGGTGAATGCGCACGCGGTCATTGCCGGGCGCCGTCGAGGGATCGTTCCATGTCTGCTGGCTCATCGTGGTCAGGGTGGTCCTGAGGTAATCGCTGACCACCCGGCCCGGATCGCCTTCCTGGACGATCCGGCCTCCGGCCAGCCAGACCACGCGGCTGCAGAGGTTCTGCACGGCGGCCATATTGTGCGAGACGAAGATTACCGTGCGTCCGTTGCGCGACACCTCGCTCATCTTGCCGAGGCATTTCTTCTGAAATGCGGCATCGCCGACGGCCAGAACCTCGTCGACGATCAGAATCTCGGGCTGAAGATGTGCGGCCACGGCGAAGGCCAGACGCATGTACATGCCGGTCGAAAAGCGTTTGACGGGGGTGTCGAGAAAACGGCCGATCTCGGCGAAGGCGACGATCTGCTCGAAATTGTGCTCGATCTCGGCGTGCTTCATACCGAGGATGGCGCCATTGAGGTAAATGTTCTCGCGGCCGGTCAGCTCTCCGTGAAAGCCGGTACCGACCTCGAGCAGACTCCCTACGCGGCCGTAGAGGCGGGTGCGGCCTTCGGTGGGCTCGGTGATCCGGGAGAGGATTTTCAGCAGAGTCGATTTTCCGGCGCCGTTGCAGCCGATGATGCCGAGGCGTTCGCCGGGGTAGACGTCGAGGTTGATTCCCCGCAGCGCCCAGAACGTTTCCTCCTCGCTTATCTCCGCGCGGCCGGTCAGGCGTTTCACCGATGTGTTGAAGGCGCCGACCAGCGCTTCGCGCAGCGTGGCGTATGCCGCGCGTCGTTTCGACGCGACGCGATACTGCTTGCCGACGTTCTCGATGTTGATGATGGGACGCATGGTCTTGCCGTTGCCGCGCTTGCCGTAGCAGCGCTCAGATGAAGTCGGCGAATCCCCTCTCTGTCTTCTTGAAAACGTGTGCCGCGACCACGAATGCCACGAATGTAATGGCCGTGGCCAGGGCCAGTGCCCGCCAGTGGAACGGCGTCGAGAACAGCGCGGCACGGCATCCCTCGATGATCGGCGACATCGGATTGAGGTACAGCAGCCAGCGAAGGTGCGGAGGGATGACGGTTGAGGGCACGACCACCGACGATGCGAACAACCAGAGCTGAATCATGAACGGCAATGCGAACCGGACGTCGCGGTACTTGACGTTCAGCGCGGACATCCACATTCCCGCGGTGATCGCGCAGAGGGTGGTCAATCCGAAGAGAAGAGGGAGCATCAGGACATGAGGCGTCAGCCGGACGCCGTAGTAGACCATCATCCCGACGAGGAGGAGGGCCGAGAAGGCGAGATCGACTACGCCCGAGAGAACGGCGGCCGCCGGCATGAGCAGGCGCGGGAAGTAGACCTTGGTGACCAGTTGCACGTTGTTGACGAGGCTGTTGCCACTGTTGGCGACGGCGTTGGCGAAAAACGTCCAGGGCACGAGCCCCGCCACCGCGAAGAGCGGGTATGGGATGCCTCCGCTGACGCCGGCCAGCCGGCCGAAGACGAGCGTGAAGATGAGCATCATGAAGGCGGGCTGGAGAAGGGCCCACGCCGCGCCGAGCACCGTCTGTTTGTAGCGGATCTTGATGTCGCGCCAGATCAGGAAATAGAGCAGCTCGCGATTCCGCCACAACTCCGGGGCGTCGACGTTGATCCATGAGTGGCGCTGCTCGATGACCACGAGGGGCTCTTCCGGCAGGGCGGAGTCATCGAATGGTGCGGGCAGTTCTTCAACGGTTGGCGGCAACCCGCGCACGCTTTCCCCGGGGGTCGAATTCATGGATGGTGGAACGGCCGGCGGCTGCGGCGTGAACGATTATGCCACGAAGGGAGCCGGCCGCCGCCGGTACTTGCTTCTTTCCTGCCTGTGTATTACAAATGTGTCATGCGCATACGGCAAAAGCAGAGCACGACGATCAGCGTGCGGCTGAACGACGACGAACAGGGCACGGTCCGCGGATTGGCCCGGAGGCAGAAGAGCTCCGTCTCGGACGTCATCCGCGATGCGGTCAGGGTGTATGTCCGCAACGGGAAAGAAAGGCCGCCGCGGCCTTACGACGAGATCGCCGATCTCATCGGTTCGGTGACCGACCTTCCGCCCGACCTTTCCGATTCCACCGGCGAGCAGTTTACGGAGATCCTTCGCCGGAACGCGGCGCACGGCCGATGATCCTCATCGATGCCGGTCCCATGGTTGCGCTGATCAGCGCCAGCGACCGTCACCACGCCAGTTGCCGGGCCACGCTGGTCCGGATCGATGAACCGATTGCCACGGTGTGGCCCGCCTTCACCGAGGCCATGTACCTTCTCCGAAGTGCGGAGGCCGCGCAGAATGCCTTGTGGAAGATGGTGCTCCGCGAGGTCATCGGGATCCTGCCGCTCACCGTCGCCGATGCGCCGCGCATGCAGGAGTTGATGGAGAAGTATTACGGCCTGCCGATGGATCTGGCCGACGCGGCGCTGGTCCGGGTGGCGGAGCGGGAAAACGTCCGGCGCATCTTTACGCTCGACCGGCGCCACTTCAGCGTCTACCGGCCGATGGGCGACGGCCGCTTCAATATCCTTCCTGCTCTTCGCCGTTGACCGGTTAGAATCCCTCCCGTCCGATTCATCCCCCATGTCATCTTCCCTTCTCCGCGAGCCGGCGGTCCGTGACCGGACCTTGCCCGACGTCGTTTGCTACGTCGTGCTCACCATTCTGGTGTGGGGCGTTTCCGCGTTCCGGCGCGGGATGTGGCAGGACGATGTGCAGGCGCTCGGGCTGGCGTTCGTGCGTTCACATCGGTCGTTCTGGAGGCTTTTCGGCGCCGATTCAAGCCCGTTGCGCCGTCTGACAATCCTTCCGTCGGCACTCGCAAACGCGACCCCGTATCCGATCGAGGCGTTGCAGCTCATGTCGGCGGCGACGTGGCTCGGCATGGGGCTGCTGGCGGGATGGATCGTCGGCCTCCTTCTTCCGAACCAGCGGTTGACACGCTTCCTCGTCATCTGCCTGACGCTGACGGCGACGAGCGACTACCAGACCGCGAGCATGGTCCCGCTGGCATACAACGTCGCTGCCTCGAGCTTTCTCGCGGCGCTCGGATGCGCATTGCTCTGGCTGCGCGATGGGAAGACGTGGACGCTGGTGGCATCGGCGCTCCTGCTGGCGAGCTCGCTCTGGAACATGGACGTAGGGCTGCCGGCTGTCCCCTTCGCGGCGTTTCTTGTCGTTTGGATCAGCGGCTGGCGGCCGTCGAAGAAGCTGGTCGCGCTCCTCGCCGTGTGGGCGATCGTGCTCATCCCGGTTGCGATCGTCGAGTGGTCGTTTCTTCATGATCCGAAGGGCTATGCGGCGCGGGCGATCGTGACGATGCCGGCCGGCGCGGTCATGCGGCGGGCGATCAAACTCTGGATCGAGAACTTCACGCCGTGGCGTTGGGCATTCGCGCGGCCGGAGTGGTATCCGCGTCCGCCTGCGGCGATTTCCACGACGTGGATGGCGGTTTCGTCGTTCGTCGCCGTTGCCGTTTTTTTGCTGCGCGCGAAGACGAAGGAAAACGGCGACGCCGGAACGCGCGGTCCCGCTCTTGTACTGCTGTTCGGGTTGATGGCTCTCGTCGCGAATGCGGCATATGCATCGATTCAGTTCTCGGAGCTCCACTACCGCACGCACATCCTCTCGCGCGTCTGGGCCTCGGCGGCGATCGGCATTGCCATCGGCTGGGTGTTCGAACGCCTGCCGCGCGCACGTTCGCTGGCGTGGGCCGTTGCCGTCGCCTTCGTTTTCTTCGGCACGTGGGGCGGCATGGAGCGGCAGGATCTCTACCTCTCGACGTGGCGGCAACACCAGCGCGAGCTCTCGTCGATATTGACCGCGGCACCGTCCGTGAGTCCTGGCACCGCGATCATCCTGCGTAGCGGTGCCGTTCCCGAACGCTATCTCGCCACCGAAGCCGACTACCTGACCGGATTGTGGCTGCGGCTGCTGTATGACCAACCGACGATGCGCGCACTGCGGTTGTCGCCGGATCGTGGGTCCACCTGCAACGCCGCCGTGGGCGGTCTCGAGTGTCATCCCGAATGTTCGGCTAATCAAACGTGTCCAACGGCCCGCTATCCGTACGACGAACTGGTAATCATGGATTACGACCGCGGCTCCGGCACCTACCATCTCGTATCGTCCCTGCGCGGAGATCCGATCGCCGAGGGACACGAGGCCGATGCCGTTCGCTACACGCCAGAGGAGCGCATCGAGCGCAAGCCGTGGACGTTGCGGCAGCGGCGGCTGCTGCTGATGCAATGAAGCTGACGCGCGTTGTCTGCGGCTTCGCCGCGTTGTCGGTTGTCGGATCACCGTGAGGTGTCACGTCATGGGCCGGCGGTTGCCTGCGCGCTGCGGCGCGCGTGGTCAATGGCGGACCGGCGATCTGAAGCGGCTCTGTGTCTTCGACCACGCGCGCCGCAGCGCGCAGACAACCGACAACCGACAACGCGCCGAAGGCGCCGGTTTACACCCAGCGGAAGCGTTTCACCGCCAGGACGAACGACAGCAACGCCCATACGCCGATGATGGCCATGCCCGTTCCGTGGCCGGCAAGCGTTGCTCCGTCGTTGAAGACCGCGCGCAGTGCCCTCAGATACGGCGCCAGTGGGAGGACGAAGACCACCTTCTGCATCCACTGCGGCGCGTTATCGATGCGGAAGTAGACGCCGGAGAGCAGCATCAGTGGGAAGAAGGCAAGATTCGAGATGGCGCCATAGGTCTCGACAGTCGACGCGAAACTCGATAGCGCGAACCCCATCGCCAGGAACGTTGCCGTTCCGAAGATGACCAGCCCCGCGAACACCGCGTAGGAGCCCTGGTTGACGATCCCGAACCCGAATCGCGCCGCCAGCAGCAGCAACGCGGTCTGCAGGATGACCACCGTGACGCGCTGGAAGATCTGAGCGAGGAGGAAGACCCATTTCGGTAGCGGCGTCACCGCCAGGCGGCGAAACTTTCCCTTCTCCCGGTAGGCCACCGTCACCATGCCGACGGCGAAGAGGCCCATGCTGAGCAGATTCAAGCCGATCAAGCCCGGCACGAGGAATGCGGCGTAGTTCTCGGAGTGCACGTGGCCGGGACTCTCGACGACGACCGGAATCCGCTCCGGCTCCGGCAGTCCCTTCAGGCGCGCCTGCGCCACCATGAAGGCCTGGCTCGCGGCCTGCGCCACGACCTGACCCTGGGCGATGAGATAGCTGTTGAGCCGCAGGCGATATCCGTCGCCGGCGCTCTCGAGCTGGGCAGTGGTCTCGCCTTTCGCCCAACGCTGCTCCGCATCGGCGGCGCTCAGCGTCAAGACCTTGAGCCGCGAATTCTCCAGCGCCTGGAGGAAGGCACGATCGCGCGCCGTCTCCTGCGCCGGCGCGATGCGCACCAGCGTCAGCGCCGGCGGACCACCCGAGCGGAAGATCACGCCGAAGCCGAAGAGCATCAGGAGCGGGAAGAGAAAGGTCCAGAACATGGCGCCGCGGTCGCGTGCATAGAGCCGCCATTCGCTGCGGAACTGGAGCCAGAGGAGCTTGAACGGATTCGGCAGGTTCATCGATTTGTCTCCGTTCATTCGCGCAGGCTGCGGCCGGTGAGCTGAAGGAAGACGTCCTCCAGCGTGGCGCGCCGCACGTGAACCTGGTTGTATTCGAGTTGGGTGCTCTCGATCACGCTGAATAGCCGCGGCAGCAGCGTCTTCGGATCGGGTGTCGGGATTTCCCAGATGTCGCCGCGAGCCTCGACGGCCGTGCCGAGGCGCGCCGCAAAGTCCGCGGGATCGGGCGCCGTGCCGTCGAAGGTGAGCTCGACGACGCTCGGGATGCCCAGTCCGGCGATCAGTTCGGCCGGGGTGCCGGAGCGGAGGATCTTGCCGTGATCGAGGATGGCCAGCCGGTCGCACAACGCTTCCGCTTCATCCATGTAGTGTGTCGTCAGCACGATGGTCCGCCCCTCGGCTTTCATCGCCCGGACCACTTCCCACAACGAGCGCCGCCCCTGTGGATCAAGCCCGGCCGTCGGCTCGTCGAGGAACACCACGTCCGGATCGTTGACCAACGCCAGCGCGAGCGCCAGCCGCTGCGCCTGGCCGCCGGAGAGGGTGACGTGATACGCGTCCGCCTTGTCGCGGAGCTGCACCAGATCGAGCAGCTCGTCGGTCCCACGCCGCTTCGGGTAGTAGCCGCCGAACAGGTTCAGAGCTTCGCGCGGCGTGATCTTGTTGTAGAGGCTCGTCGCCTGGAGCTGGACGCCGATCCTGGCCCGGATCTCCTGCGCGTTTCGCTCCCACGTCAGACCGCTGATCACGATCTCGCCGGCGTCGGGTTTCGTCAGTCCTTCGATCATTTCCAGAGTGGTGGTCTTGCCGGCGCCGTTCGGTCCGAGCAGTCCGAAGACTTCGCCGGCGGCGACGCTCAGGTCGATCCCTGCCACTGCCAGGACCTTCGGAAACTGTTTGCGCAGACCTCGAACCGCAATCTGTTCCGTCATGGGCGCGGAAGAGTATCCGAATTCGCACCCGAGGATAAAGACGCTTACTATTCCCGAAACACGAGTGAGGATTTATGAAGAGAACGACCGCCGCCCTGGTCTCGCTTCTGTGTGCCGTCTTTGTGTTGCATTCGGATCCAGCCTCCGCGAGTGAGAGCTTCACGCTCGACATCCCTACCCGAGGGAATCCGCAACAGGAAACGGGGGAAGTACGCATCACGCTGACGCTGAACGCGGCACCAGCCGGCTCGCAGCTCGTGGTGAATGGCAACATCACCTTGAACCTCGGCGATACGAAGCCGAACGGCACCGACTCCGTGACCTACGAGACCGCCGGCGGCAATGACGTGAGGATCACCTACAAGCCGCTGTCGAACTTCGGCGCCGATTTCTGCAACGCCCAGTTCGCGGTCGAGAAACAGATCCCCATGCGTTTCGTCGGAGCGCAGGACGTCACCGATTTCCGCATCACCAGCTACATCGTCGCCTCGCCGGCGGTCGAATGCTCGGCAGTCTCGAAACACACCGGAGATACGCCGGCGAACCTCATCCTCGTCGGTGACGGCGTGGCGCCGGCACTCGTGGCGACGAACAAAGGGCGGCATCCGTTCGACGTCGGCATTGTGCTCGACAAATCGGGGAGCATGAATGACCTGCCGCCGGGCGCTCTATCTGGCGCGACGAAGGTGCAGATCCTCAAGTCGGCCATCACGAACTTCGTGGCCCAGTGGCAGCAGGTGGACCAGCCGACGGTGGATGGCGCCGAATGGTCGCACGATCGCCTCGGCGACGTTTTCTTCGACAGCACGGCAACGGCGCAAACGCTTGTAGGCGCCGATCCTCCGACGAACGTCTGGCTGCAGCGCGGCAACAGCGTGCCGTGGGACGCCATCTCCAGCAACGTCAACACGCTGACGCCCGGCGGCTCGACGTCGATCGGCGGCGGAATCAATGAAGCGATGAAGCAGTGGAAGCTCGACCCGGCTCACGACCTATCGCTGATCGTCGTGACCGACGGCATCCAGAACACCGCACCGCTGATCGAACCGACCGCGAGCGGATTTCTCGGTCTCCTTCCCGTCAGCGGCTTTCCGCAGGAGTTGAGAAAACGTTTCGTCCCCATCCAGACCATAGGGTTCGGTACGCCGGCCGCCGTCGATCAGGCACTGCTGACGAACGTTTCGTTCGAGACGTCGGGTGTCTCGTTCATCAGCGCCAACGCCGCCACGATGTTCGATGCCCTCGGCATGACGCTCATCGCCCTCCTCAAAGGCAATACGGCCTCGATGGGTCTGGTCTTTCACGACACGATGACCGGCAAAGGTCCCAGCGCCCTGCAGCCGGTGATCATCGACCAGTCGGCGCAACGCGTCGTCTTCAGCGTGCAGTGGCCACCACCGACGCGTGCCGCACTCGACCTCGAGGTCTTCCGTCCGAACGGGACGGCAGCCATTCCTGACACGTTCAAGAAGACGCCGCAGGGCTCGTTCCAGATGTTCAACATCAAGCCGTCCGACGTCGGCACGTGGAAGGTCCGCGTGAAGCGCGGATTGAATCAGACGACTGATCCCGTTCCGTACTCGCTCAGCGCCCTCATCCTGGAGCGTCACCTCGACTACACCCTGTCGGTCGATCCCGGCCGCGCCTCGACGGGCGATACGCTGACCGTCCGCGCCATCGTCGACTGGGACGGCAAGCGCCTCCCCGCCCTTCCCCCGGGATCGATTCGCGTCCGCATCCAGCGCCCTCCCGCCAGCCTCGGCACGATCCTTCACGACCAGCGCGTTCCCGATAAATCAACCGGCATCACCACCACGCCCTCCGGCGACAAGCTGACGCCGTTCGACCGAAAGCTGGCCGCGGTTACGAACGAAGGTCTCCTCAAACGCGTCACACCGCAGGATGTCGCCACGATCGATCTGAAAGACCTGGGCAACGGAATCTACGCCGGCACGTTCGATCAGACCACGGTCGCCGGCTCGTACGGATTCGAAGCCGTCCTCGACTGGGATATCGAGCGCACCGGCCACGTGCACCGCGTCGAGCGCCTCGAAGCATTTGTGAAAGTGAAACCGGACCGCGCCAACACCGAAGTTAAACTGACCCGTCCCAATGCCCAAACAGTCCAGATCACCGTCACCCCCCGCGACAAGTCCGGCAACTACCTCGGGCCGGGCTACGCCTCGCTCGTCAAAGCACAACTCAACACCACCGGCCGAATCTCCGGCCCCACCGACCCCGACCAGATCGGAACGTACGTCTTCACGATCGTCGGAGTGCCCTCCGGCGAAACGCCAGACGTGGATATCACGGTGGATGGGGTGCTGGTGTTCGGGAATCCAAGGAAGGGGTAACGCATCGCTGCTTCCCCTTCGCGTCTTCGCGCCTTCGCGTGAGATCGATTTCACGCGAAGACGCGAAGCCGCGAAGTCGGGATGATTTTTCACGTACCCGAGCCGCTCCCACTGCTGGTGCTGACAGGTCCTAGCTAGACCGTGCGAGCAAGCCATCGCTCCGTTTCCGCACGTGTGGCGGTGCCTGTCCGCAATGCGTCGCCCCGTCGCCGCACGTGTGGCGGTCCCTGTCCGCAATGCGTCGCCCCATCGCCGCACGTGCGGCGGTCGCTGTCCGCAATGCGTCGCCCCATCGCCGCACGTGCGGCGGTCGCTGTCCGCAATGCGTCGCCCCGTCGCCGCAGGTGGGCGGCTCCTGTCCGCAATGCGTCGCCCCATCGCCGCAGGTGCGGCGCTCTCTGTCCGCAATGGGTCGCCCCGTCGCCGCATGTGTGGCGGTCCCTGTCGGCAATGGGTCGCCCCGTCGCCGCACGTGCGGCGGGTCGCTGTCCGCAATGCGTCGCCCCGTCACCGCACGTGCGTCCCTTTCGTGTCGCAACACGGCCCTGCCGAGCCGGCGTGGGAAACTCATGAAAACACTAAACTTCAGCGCGAGAACCGCCCCCTCAGCCGCCTTCGGCACCTTTCCCCCCGCAAGAGACCGCGGGGGGAGAAGGACTCTCGATTAAGGGAGTCGCAAGTGGTTCAAGCAGACTGTGAGAAATGCGGCCTGACCAGCCTACGGCCTACAGAACCCAACCCGGCCCGTACATGGCCCGCAGCCGTTGCTCCGTCTCCTTCCTCATATCCTCGTAGGGAATGTCCGCCAGCCTGGCGGGGTCGAAGGCGCAGGCACGGACGAGGTCATCGACGGCGGCGGAACGGTTGAGGGTCGCCTGTTGCATTAACCCAAGGTGGAAGTAGATCTCCGGACGGCGGTCGAGCTGGAGGGCGCGCTGGTATTCGGCGATGGCGGTGCGGGGGTCGTCGCTGGCTTCGGCGGCGGCGCCGAGGGTCATGGGGATGCTGGCGTCGGGAGGAGTCACGCACGCGCAGTCTTGAAGATCGGCGTGGATCTGGCGGGCCAGGCGTTGCATCTGGAAAACGGTCGGCAATTCGCGGTCGAGCGCGGCGGCGCCGAGGGATGCGGCGTGCCCGCAGCGCAGAGGTTTGACGGTCCATCGATCGAGCGCGTAGATGGTGGCGGCGATGAGCAGCAGCAGCGCTGCACCGCGAACGGCTGTGATTGCCCGGCTCATTCGTTGCGCCACCCAACACAGAGAGCCGCGAGGTACACCACCAGGGCGCGGATGACCGTCGTCTCCATGGGGAACTGCGCGATCGACAGCACGATCCAGAAGACCGCCAGCGGCAACGCCAGATGATGCGCGAAGCGCCGTCGCCAATCGGGCGCTGTCGGCGGGATTGTGAATGACAGGAAGCCGAGCGATCCGATCAGCGCCAGGAAGGCGCCATAACCGATGATGCCTCCTTCGGCCAGCGCCTGCAGGTGGTCATTGTGGACTTCGCCGAAGTTGACGCCGCGGTTGTAGGCGTGGCGAAGCGAGGGATAGCGCTGCTCCGCCTGGATCTTGTAGTCGTAGTACTGCCAGGCGAACGCGCCCGGTCCCACGCCGGTCAGCGGATGGTCGGTGAACATCGACCACGCCGCCACGAACGGCGTCAGGCGATCGGTGACGAGGGCGTTGTAGTCGCCCGTGCGGATCCAGGTGACTACATTGATGGTGCGGAGGCGGAACGGTGCCACGAGAGAGACCAGGAGCACTCCCGTGATCACGGCAATCAGAGCGACGCGGACCGCGTTGCGCCAGGACGAAATCACGATCATCGAGAACGCGGCGGCGGCGAAGGCCAGGATCGCCGTCAGTGTCTGGCAGGCGATGAGGGCGATGACGAGCACCGTGGCGATGAGGATGTCGCGCATGTTCCCGCGATTTGTCCTGTCGCGCGCCGCGATGACGGCCATGATCGCCAGCGCCGCCGCGCCGAGGTAGCCGCCGATCTCGTTGGGATTGCCGATCAAGGCATTGCATTGAAGATGATGCGGAAGGCCGGCCTGCACGCCGAACGGCATCCAGAGATTCGTCTCCTCGACGATGACAAGAAGCGCATTCGTCACGGCCGCCACGAGCGGTGCGGCCACGAGCAGCCAACCGCCCGAGCGGGCCGCGGCCACGGTGGCGAAGAAGACCACCGCGGTGGCGATGGCCGATCCGAGCGCGCCGATGCTCTGCTCGCGGTTGGTCGATGTTAGTGTGAGAAAAACGAAGGCGGCCAGCGCGGCCAGCGGCAGAAGCAGCCAGGAATCGCGCCACCTCGGGCGCGGAATGGGAGCGCTGGCGAGGATCGCCGCCAGCGTGATGCTGACCAGAAGAATCGCCTCCGCCCGCAGAAACATCGCCTTGGGCAGACGGAACATCGCCGAGGGATCGAGGCGGAAGACGAGCGGGAGAGCCAGCGCTCCTGCCAGAACGAGCGCGAACGTCGCCAGCTCGCGCCACCGGTCGATGCGCGCGGGCCAGTCCGCTCGTGACCTCATCATCGGACGTGCATTCTACCGAAGGCGATCTGTTAATCTGTCGCTGGTCCAAAATGATCCTTTCCGCATGCTGCCTGTGGTGTATTTGCCCACAATGAGGGTCCTCATCATCACATCGCGGTTTCCATGGCCTTCCTACACCGGCGATCGCCTTCGCGCGCCGATCTGGATCTCCGCGCTTGCGCGAAGCGGCGAGGTTGCCCTGGTCGCGCCGCGCGGAACGGTGCCGGAGGGCCTTCCGCGGTTCCGTTTCTTCACGGCGCAACGTTCACTCCGGCGCCTGGCGGTGGGAACCCTGAGATTGCTCCTTGACGGATTGCCTCTTCAATGTCTGATGGCCGCGCCGTACGATTGGCGTGAGGCAATCGAACGGGCTGGGCGCGAGGCCGGGCCATTCGATGTGTCGGTGGTGATCCTTTCGCGTATGCATCCCTGGGTGGAGGATTCGCTCCAAGGCCGGACGGTGCTCGACGCCGTCGATTCCCTTCGCCGCAGCGCGGCGGAGAGGGCAAAGGCGTCCGGGGCGTTGATGCGATGGCTCTGGCGGGTTGAGGAGCGGCGCATGGCCCGCCTCGAGCGCGCCGCATCGCTCCGGTACGGGAAGGTCGTCGTCGTCAGCGAGGACGAGCGGGAAGAGTTTGGCCAGGCGGTCGCCGTGCCGATCGGTATCGCCACGAGGCCGCCCGGGAATGCGCCGCGTGCCTACGACTTCGGCTTCTGGGGACGGTTTCCTTACTTCGCCAACGCCGACGCCGCGGCGTGGCTGCTCGATGAGATCTGGCCGGCCATCCGGGCGTTGCAGCCTTCGGTGACGCTGATCATGGGAGGCGCCGACGCGTCGCGTGCGCTGCGCAATGCGGCGCGGGATCGCGGTGTGACGCTGGTTTCTCCGGTCGATGACATCGGCATCTTTGCGCGTGGCATCCGCGTGGCCCTCATGCCGTTGCGCTTCGGGAGCGGTCAGTCCAATAAGACTCTCGAGGCGGCGGAAGCAGGCTGCGCGATCGTCGGTACGCCGCTGGCCTTCCGCGGATTGGCGCCGCTGGCCGGCCACGCGCGCGTCGAGTCGTCGACGGACGGATTCGCCCGCGCGGCGGTCGATCTTCTCCTCGACGATGCTCTCCGCGCGCGTCAGGTTACGCAGCTTCGCGATGTCGTGGCCGCGGAGTATGCGCGGGCGGTGACACTGGACCGGCTGGCCGCGATCGCCGGCGCAACAATGGAGGTCCGATGATCCGCCCGGGCTCGCTGGAACGCTCGTTCCGGGCCACCATCGGCATCGCCGGCGATTTCGTGGTGGCGTGGTGGAGTCTGACGACGGTCGTCTATCTGCGCCGGACGGTTCCGCTGGCCTTTACGCGCTCTCTCCTGTCGCCGGAAAAACTGCCGCTCGATCCGATCATGGTGATGCTTTTCGGCGCGGCCTTCCTGGCAGGGTTGGGGCTGGCTGGTTTCTATCGGCGCAGGATCGCGTTGCGCGGCCGCCCCATCGTCATGGTGGCGCTCCTGATTCAGATTGCGCTGGTCACTATCGGAACGACGGTCCTGGAGAGGCCGCTGCCGCGATCGATCCTGCTGGCGGTTCCGCTGTTGGAAGCGCTGGCCTTTCCGATCTGGCGCTCGTTGCAGCAGAAGATCTGGCCGGTGCGCCCGCGGGAGACGATCCTGGTCGGCGATCCGGCGGAAGTGGCCGCGGCGATTGCGGTGCTCCGGGGCGCGGACGATCAGCGGGTGCGCGTGATCGGTTACGTCGACGGCGATCCGGCGGAGACGGGCGTGCCGTGGCTGGGACGCCTGGACGATCCGGCCGTGCGCTCTGCGATCCATGAGGTGGAAGAGGTGATCTGTGTCTGGTCCGAGGCCGCGCCGCGAGGCCGCCTGGAGCTTCTGCGCATTCGCGGGCCGCGTGGATATCTTCTGCTGGCGTCCTCCGCCGACGCTCTTCTGGTCTCCTCGGTCTTGGGATGGATGGGCGACGAGCCGCTGATCGAGGTGATGGTCGGATGCGGTTTCGGAGCGAATGCGATCGTCAAGCGAGGCATCGACGTCGCGGTATCCATCGCTCTGGCCGTGCTGACCATTCCGGTTTGGATCGTGATCGCCGCGGCGGTCTGGCTCGACGATCACGGCCCGGTCCTGTTCCGTCAGATGCGCACGGGCCGGGGCGGCGTTCCGTTTGCCATGTGGAAGTTCCGTTCGATGCGTGCGCCGCGCGCAGGATCGAACGCCAAGTCTGACGATGAGCGCGTTACGCGGGTCGGACGATTCCTGCGCCGCTACCACATCGACGAGTTGCCGCAGCTCATCAACGTGATCACGGGAGAAATGAGCCTCGTTGGTCCTCGCCCGGAGCGGCCGGAGATCGCCGCACGGATCCTCGAGGAAGTCCCCGATTTCGATCTGCGCTGTCTGGTCCGTCCGGGGATGGCCGGCCTCGCCCAGAGCCTCGTCGAATACGACTCCCGTCCCTCCGTCAAGCTGCGCTACGACCTCACCTACATGTGCTCCTGGTCTCTCTGGCTCGACATCCGCCTGATGTTCCGGAGCGTAGCGGCGGCGCTGTCGGGGAGTGGGGTGTAGCCATCTTCGGCCGGCGAAGCCGGTTTGGTTGCCCGCGAAGGCGCGCCGACAAACCAGCCCCGTGCTTTGCGCGGTGTAATGCCGGCTTTCGCCGGCAATTTTGCCGCGTTTAGCGGCAACAAGATGGTAGCCAGGGGTGCGAGCGTTTTTTGCGAGCACCCCTGGTAAAGAGATCCATGGTTTGGTGCCGCGTCAGCGGCGCTTGAGTAGTCGGGCTCCATCCAGTGCCGCTGACGCGGCACGATTTCCGATCGCATCGGGTTCCAGGGGTGCTCGCAAAAAACGCTCGCACCCCTGGCTACCTTCTTGAGCCGCTATCGCGGCGTCGTAACGTCCAATCTCCAGATGCCGGCTTTCGCCGACAAAACGTCCGAGCTCCAGGGCGCAGACAAGAGTGTCTGTGCCATGCCACATCAGTCTTGACTGTAGCCGCGAGCGCGTCCACACGTGCGCGATCGTCCCTCGCGATATGATCTCGGCCCGCAGTTGCAGGAGCCGCGATTCATGACCATGTCCCCTGAGCAGCGCAAGGCCGATCTCGTCGACCGGCTTGCCACCGAAGTGTACAAGCGCGTTTCCGGCGCGCAGGCAGACAGCGCAGAGGCTTTTGTCCGGCGCTATTTCGCGCTCGTCGCCCCCGACGACATCATCTATACCGCATTCGAAACCCTCCTCGGCGGTGCTCTTTCGCTCTGGCAGTTCGGCGAGCGGCGCAACGTCGGCACGCCGAAGGTGCAGCTCTTCAATCCGGCCGTCGAAGGGAACGGCTGGGGCCTCGAGCACACCGTGATCGAGATCGTCAATGACGATATGCCGTTCCTCGTCGACTCCGTCAGCGCCGAGGTCATGAGGCTGGGGCGCAACATCCACCTCCTGCTCCATCCCGTGGTGAAGGTTCGCCGCGATGAGGGAGGACGGCGAATCGAGCTCACGGCGACGCAGGAAGTGAAGATCGACGCCATCGTCGAGTCGTACATGCACGTCGAGATCGATCAGGAGACGGATGCCGCCGAGCTCGATGCCATCCGTACCGCGATCGAAGTGGTGCTGCATGACGTGCGGGCCGCGGTGACGGATTGGCAGGCCATGCGCGGCCAGCTCAAAGCCAATATCGCCGAGCTCGAGCACGCCAGAATGCCGATGCCGCAGGAGGAGGTCGCGGAAGCGCGCGCCTTCCTCGATTGGCTCGACCAAGGAAACTACATCCTCATCGGATACCGGCGCTACGGTTTCGAGACGCATGACGGCAAAGACTTTCTGCCGCCGATTCCTACGACCGGCCTGGGTATCCTTCGCGAGGTCCGTGCCGAATCCTCCGCGCGCGGCGCCGCGCCGCTCACACCGCAGTTCAGCGAATACGCCCGCACCAAAGACCTGCTCATCATCACTAAGGCCAACAGCCGCAGCACCGTCCATCGCCCGGTGCCGCTGGACCGCATCGGCATCAAGCGTTACGACGATGACGGCAACCTTACCGGCGAGGATCGTTTCCTCGGGCTCTTCACCTCCGCGGCGTACAGCCGCAGCGTTCGGGAGATCCCGATGTTGCGTCTCAAGGCCAAGCGCACCATCGAGCGGGCCGGCCTCGATCCGCACAGTCATAACGGCAAGGCGCTGGTCGACATCCTCGAAACCTTCCCGCGCGACGAGTTTTTCCAGATCACCGACACGCAGCTCTACGACATCGCCCGCGGCATCCTGCTGCTGCAGGAGCGGCACCGCGTGGCGCTCTTCACGCGGAAAGACGTCTTCGAGCGATTCATCTCCTGCTACGTCTTCGTGCCGCGCGATCAGAACACGGCCGAGTTCCGCGAGAAAGCCAGGCAGATCCTGGAGGAGCAGTTCGCCGGCCGCGACACGGCGGTCTACGAGCACGTTACCGACGCGCCGCTGGCGCGCATCCTCTTCGTCGTCAAGACCACGCCTGGTCAGATCCCCGACGTTGATGAAAAGCGGATCGAGGCCATCCTCGCCGACGCCGCGCGTACGTGGGGCGACCGTCTCCTCGACACGCTCTGCCACCGTTACGGCGAAGAGGCCGGGATCGAGCTGCAGCGGCGCTACAAGAAGGCGTTCTCCGCCGCGTACATGGAGCGCTTCCATGCCGAGGCGGCCATGTACGACATCGAGCACGTCGAGGAAGTCCTGGCCACCGGTAAGCTCGTGGTCGACCTCTATCGCCATCGCGGTGAAGAGCGTCAGTTCCACTGCAAGATCATCCACTCCGGTCCGCCCGTCCCGCTCTCCGAGATCATGCCGCGGCTCGAGAACATGGGCCTCAAGGTTCTGGCCGAGGAGCCATACGAGGTTCATCCCTTCGCTCCGGCTTCCATTGTCCGCATCCGCGACTTCAGCCTGGATGCCGAGGGGATGCAGGACGACCTCACGCCGATCAAGCAGAAGTTCCAGGAGACGTTCGTCCGGGTCTGGAACCGCGAGGCGGAGAACGACGGCTTCAATCGCCTGGTCCTGGCCGCGGAGCTCGAGTGGCATGAGGTGGTCGTGCTGCGCGCCTACAGCAAATACATCCGCCAGATCGGAATCAACGTCAGCGAGCAGTTGATCCAGCAGACGCTGGCGGCGCACGCGGATGTGGCGCGGCTGCTCATCCACCTTTTCGAGACGCACTTCGATCCCGCCCTCGGCGCGGCGACGCTCCGCGGCGCGAGCATGGCCTCCTCGACCGTGACCGGCCGCCATCTCGCGGCCGCCGGCATCCGCGCGCAGGTCGAGGATGCGCTCGAGCGCGTGAAGAACCCGGACGAAGACCGCATCCTCCGCCTCTACCTCACGCTCATCGAGGCCACGCTGCGGACCAATTACTACCAGCGTGACGAGAGCGGCAACCGCAAGCCGTACCTCTCCTTCAAGCTCGATTCGCTGTCGATCCGTGAGTTGCCGTTGCCGCGGCCGATGTTCGAGATCTCGGTCTACTCGCCATCGATGGAAGGCATTCATCTTCGTGCCGGCAAGGTCGCACGCGGCGGCATTCGCTGGTCGGACCGGCGCGAGGATTTCCGCACCGAGGTCCTCGGCCTGATGAAGGCGCAGAACGTCAAGAACGTCGTCATCGTGCCGATGGGATCGAAAGGCGGGTTTGTCGTCAAGAATCCTTCCAGCGAGCGGGCGGTCTTTCAGAAGGAAGGGGTGGCGGCGTACCAGACATTGTTGCGCGGCATGCTCGACATCACCGACAACTTCCGCGGCGCCGAGGTCATCCCGCCGCGTGACGTCGTCCGCCGCGATGCCGACGATCCCTATCTCGTCGTGGCGGCTGACAAGGGGACGGCCACGTTCTCCGACATCGCCAACGCCATCTCCGCCGAATACGGTTTCTGGCTGGGCGATGCTTTCGCCTCCGGCGGCAGCGTCGGCTATGACCACAAGGCCATGGGCATCACCGCGCGGGGCGGATGGGAAGCGGTCAAGCGCCACTTCCGCGAGCTAGGCACCAACATTCAGCGAGAAGACTTCACGGTCGTCGGCGTCGGCGACATGTCCGGCGACGTCTTCGGCAACGCCCTGCTGCTCTCCCCGCATACGAAACTGCTGGCGGCGTTCAACCACTCGCACATCTTTCTCGATCCCAATCCCGATCCCGCCGTGAGTCTGGCCGAGCGGCAGAGGCTCTTCGATCAGCGCCTCAACTGGAACGGCTACAACACCGCGCTGCTTTCCGCGGGTGGGGCGGTTCTGGAGCGGAGTGCGAAGACGGTCACGGTGTCGGAGGAAGTGGCGCGCTGTTTTGATCTCGAGAAGAGAACGCTCCCTCCCGCGGAGTTGATGAAAGCGATCCTTCGGGGCCAGGCTGACCTGCTCTGGCTGGGCGGTATCGGAACGTACGTCAAATCGAGCGATGAAGACCACGCCGCGGCGCGCGACCGCGCCAACGACGCCATTCGCGTCGATGCCAGCGAGCTGCGCGTGCGGGTGGTGGGGGAGGGGGCGAACCTCGGTTTCACGCAGCAGGCCCGCATCGAGTACGCCCTCGGCGGCGGAGCGATCAACACCGACGCCATCGACAACTCAGCGGGCGTCGATACCTCCGACCACGAGGTCAACATCAAGATCCTGCTGTACGACGCCATCGAGTGCGGCGAGCTGGCCGGACTCGAAGAGCGCAACACTCTTCTCGCGGCGATGACGGACGAGGTCGGCCAGCTCGTGCTCTGCGATAACTACGAGCAGACGCAGGCTATCTCGCTCACGCAAGCCCTCGGCGAGTCGGTACTGGATGAGCAGGCCCGCTTCATGCGCGCCCTCGAGCGCGCCGGACGTCTGGACCGCGCACTGGAAGGGCTCCCCGATGACGAGACCATCGCCCAGCGGCACACCTTCCACATCGGCCTGATGCGTCCCGAGCTGGCCGTGCTTCTGGCCTACAGCAAGATCGTGCTCTATGCCGATCTGCTGGCCAGCGATCTGCCCGACGATCCGCTCCTCGTCGAAGATCTCGTCCTCTACTTCCCGAAACCGTTGCGCGAGACGTACCGCTCCACCATCGAGCGCCATCGTCTGCGGCGCGAGATCATCGGTACCTACGTCACCAACAACATCATCAACCGCATCCGTCCGACCTACGTCTGGCAGATGACCGAGGAGACCGGCAAGTCCGTCGCCGACGTGGCCCGAGCCTTCACCATCATCCGCGAATCGTTCGACCTCCGCTCGCTCTGGTCGGAGATCGAGGCGCAGGACAACATCCTCCCGGCACGCGTGCAGGTGGAGATGCTGATCGAAGTCGGCCGTCTCCTGGAGCGGGCCATGAGCT
This sequence comes from Thermoanaerobaculia bacterium, assembly GCA_035569395.1. Taxonomy (GTDB): domain Bacteria; phylum Acidobacteriota; class Thermoanaerobaculia; order Gp7-AA8; family Gp7-AA8; genus JADGNZ01. The sequence continues at coordinate 36,135 of DATMNC010000009.1, forward strand.
GGCTGCTCATCAGCGGCTACGAGTCGCTCGACACCGCCAGGTACGTCGGCGAGTTCCGCCCGGCCATCGCCGGGATCTCCGACAAGTTGAACGACATTCTGCCGGCGTCGCTTCTGGGATCGCTCAAAGCGCGGCAGGGCGAGCTGGAGATGGACGGCGTCCCCGAGCGCGTCGCCTATCGCATCGCCAGCCTCGGCGTGATGGGTGCGGCCCTCGACATCGTCCGTCTTTCGCGCACGGGCCGTCCTGTCGAGGATGTGGCCAGGGTCTACTTCAGCGTCGGCGCCCGCTTCGGCCTCGACCGCCTCCGCACCGCCGGCGCTTCCATCGCCGCCGAAACACCGTGGCAGAAGGCGGCCGTCGCTGCTGCCGTCGACGATCTCTTCAACTACCAGAGCACTCTTGCCTCGCGCGTCCTCTCCGAGAGCGACGGCCCGAAGGATCCCGTCGACCGCTGGCTGGCCGCCCGTCCGCGCGAAGTCGAGCGCATCGACCAGATGATGACCGACTTCCGCGCCGCGCAAACCGTCGACCTGGCCATGCTGACCGTGGCCAGCAGACAGTTGCGGACGCTGGTGGAGAGCTGAGTGTCGTTTGCAGGTACGGTTCGTTTCTTGCTGAAGTCATTTCGAGGAGGACACATGCTCAAGGTTGGAGACGAAGCTCCCGATTTCGAAGTGTTGGATCATCACGGCAGCCAGATTGCGCTGCATGATCTGCGCGGCCGCAAGGTTGTGCTGTGGTTCTATCCGAAGGCCGACACACCTGGCTGAACGGCCGAGGGTTCCGGGTTCCGGGACCTCATCGACCAGTACGAAGCGAAGAACACCACCATCCTCGGCGCCAGCTTCGACGATGTCGACGCCAACGCCCGCTTCGCCGAGAAGTTCAGTTTCCCCTTCCCCCTTCTGTGTGACACTGACCGCAAGATTGGTATCGCCTATGGCGCCGCCGAAACGCCGAAAGATGAGTACGCGAAGCGGATCGCCTACGTCATCGACGAAAACGGCCGCATCGCTGAGGCGCATCCGAAGGTCGACGCGCGAAACTATCCGAAGGAGCAGCTAGCGACGTTGTAAGCGGCCATCAGGTCGGCGACGGCTCTACACTGGTCACCTCATCGGACTCCGGCTTCCTTCGCATGTCGAGGAAGAGGAGGGCGATGCCGATGCAGATGGCGGAGTCGGCCACGTTGAAGGCGGGCCAGTGGTGCGACTTCACGAAGACATCGACGAAATCGACGACATAGCCAAGGCGGAAGCGGTCGATGAGGTTTCCGATGGCGCCGCCGAGGATCAGGTGAAGGCCGGTCTGCAGCACGCGGTCGGTCACGGCGGCGCGGAAGGCGTAGGCGACGACGACGAAGAAGACGCCGATGGCGCCGAGGTTCAGCAGATAGGGAATGACGTGCGAGTCGGTGTTGGCGCCGATTCCGAATGCGGCGCCGGTATTGCGGACGTGGACGAGCTGGAGGAAATCGGGGATCAGCGGAATCGACTCATGCAGATCGATACGCGTCGAGACGAGCCACTTGGTCCAGGCATCGGCGATGATGATGACCAGGGAGAGAACGAGGTAGGGGATTCGTTTCAAACGGCGACGCCTCGCTTCTCCTTGCCTTCATTTTCAGCGATCAGTTTGTCGAGCTCCACGCGCAGCCTGCCGAGGATCTCATCGTACGTGTAGTGTCCGAGCGACTCCGGACCCTTCTTGAGGTTCACGTAGGTGGGCGCGCACCACATGCCGAGGTCCGCGTCGTCCGTCTCGCCGGGCCCGTTCACGCGGCAGCCCATCACGGCGATGGTGATGTCGTGCTCCTTCGCGTACATGGTCATCTCGCGGACGTTCTGGGCCAGGTCGATGAAGGCCTCGTTCTCGACGCGCGAGCATGACGGGCAGCTGATGATGTTCATCCCCTTCTGCTCGAAGCGGGCCACGGAACGGAAGCGGCCGTTGGCGATATCGCTCAGGATCTGGCGTCCCACGGTGATCTCGTCGCCCTTGTTCTCGAACGGCAGCGTGAGCGAGACGCGCAGCGTGTCGCCGATGCCGCGGGTGATGAGCTGCTCGAAAGCGACGCGCGTCTTGATCACGCCGTCGGGCGGCATGCCGGCCTCGGTGACGCCGAGGTGCAGCGGCACGTCGGGACGGGCCTCGGCGAAGCGGATGTTCGCGTCGATGACCTTGTTCGGATCGGAGTCTTTCAGCGAGACCACATATTGATCGAAGCCGAGCTCGTCCAGCATCGCGCAGTGCTCCAGCGCGGAATCGATCATCGGTGAGATCGAGTCTTCCTTCGGATACTTGTCGAGTTTCTCCGGATCGACCGATCCGGCGTTGACGCCGATGCGGATTGCACAGCCGTGCGCGCGGGCGACGTCGACGAGGTAGGCGACCTTGGCGCTGATCGGTTTGTCGCGTTCGATGTGGTAGAGATGGCCGGGGTTGTAGCGGAGCTTCTGTACGAACGGCGCGACCCGCTCGGCCAGCCGGTAGTTCTCCTGCAGGTCGATGACCAGATTGGCGTTCGGCCGGGCCGCGCGCACTTCGGCGAGCGCGATCACGTCTTTCGGCGTATCGATGGCGATGCGGATCACGTCCGCGCCGGCCGCCTCGAGCAACTCCACCTGCCGGATCGTGGCGGCGACGTCCTGCGTCTTGGTGGCCGTCATCGACTGGACGGCGATGGGGTGGTCACCGCCGATGGTGATGTTGCCGATGCGAACCTCTCGTGTATGTCGGGCTTTCATCCGTTGGCGTAACGATATGTACTTGGAAAGATTTCCGAAATTGCTTTGCTTCCTGCGCGGCCGCGGAGCAATGTACGCTTCGCCCCATGATCGATCTTCTCGACCTCGCCCGTGACCGGGCGAACACCTTTCTCAAAGAACTGCCCGATCGCCACGTCGGTCCCCGCGCGACGCGCGATGAGCTCGTTGCCGCGCTCAAGGTTCCGCTGACCGATGACGGCGAGGATCCCGCCGCCGTGATCGACGCTCTCGTGCAGGGCGCCGACCGCGGACTGATCGCCTGCGCCGGGCCGCGCTATTTCGGCTTCGTCATCGGCGGAAGCCTGCCGGTGGCCCTTGCGGCCGACTGGCTGACCAGCGCCTGGGATCAGAACGCCGGAATCTACGTCACCTCTCCGGCAGCGTCGGTCGTCGAAGATGTCGCGCGCGAATGGCTGCTCGAGCTCTTCGATCTGCCACGCACCGCCAGCGTCGGTTTCGTGACCGGGGGGCAGATGGCGAACTTCACCGCGCTGGCCGCGGCGCGCCACGGTGTCCTGCGCCGCTCGGGGTGGAACGTGGAGGAGCACGGACTCACCGGGGCTCCTCAAGTGAACCTCGTCGTCAGCGCGGCCTCGCACATCACTATCCACTCTTCGATGCGCATGCTCGGCTTCGGCACGCGGGCGTTGCGCAAAGTCGATGCGGACGAGCAGGGGAGGATGCGCGCCGATTCCCTCCGCGCCATGCTGCGTACGTTGGATGGGCCGGTCATCGTCTGCGCGCAGGCCGGCAACGTGAACAGCGGCGCGGTCGATCCGCTGCGCGCGCTGGCGGAGATCGCCCACGAGCACGATGCCTGGCTGCATGTCGACGGCGCCTTCGGTCTGTGGGGCCGGGCCACCGCATCGAAGCGCGCGCTGCTCGACGGCTGCGAGCTGGCCGATTCGTGGGCCAACGACGCCCACAAGTGGCTGAACGTTCCCTACGACAGCGGTATCGTCATCGTCCGCGACTCGGCATCGCACCGCGCCTCGATGACCGTCACCGCCGAATATCTCGAACAGACCAGCGGTGTGGAGCGCGACAACTTCGAATGGGCTCCTGAGTTCTCCCGCCGTGCCCGCGGCTTTCCGATCTACGCGGCCCTTCGCGCCCTCGGACGCAACGGCGTGGCCGCGCTCATCGACGGCTGCTGCGACCGGGCCCGCCAGTTCGCCGAGATCCTCGGCCGCGACAAGCGCGTCTCAATCCTCAACGACGTCGTTCTTAATCAGGTCCTCGTCCGTTTCGGCGACAGCGATGAGCTGACCCGCGAGGTCATCACCCGCGTGCAGCGCGAAGGCACCTGCTGGCTGGCCGGCACCACCTGGCAGGGGGAGGCCGCCATGCGCATCTCCGTTTCGAACTGGTCGACAACAGCGGAAGATGTGGAGAAGTCGGCGGCGGCCATTCTGCGCACCCTGGAGGGATGATGCGAACGGCAGTCGCGCTCCTCGGGCTCCTCCTCCTCGGATCCGCGCCGGTCAACAACACCATTGCCGCCGCGGCGGCGTCGCAGGTCGGCGTGACGACGATCTACGATCCCACCTACGTCCAACTGCGCTATCCGGGAGGCGATCTGCCGCGCGAGCGCGGCGTCTGCGCCGACGTCGTCGTCCGCGCCTTCCGCGCCGCCGGCATCGACCTGCAGCGCGAGGTGCACGAAGACATGCGCCTGAACTTCGCCGTCTATCCGCGCAACTGGGGTCTGCACGCTCCCGATGCGAACATCGATCACCGCCGCGTCCCGAACCTGATGACCTTCTTCACCCGCCGCGGCAAGAGGGTGAACGCCGCATTCGACACTGGCGACGTCGTGGCCTGGCGCCTGCCGGGCGGGCTGTATCACATCGGGATCGTGGCCGCGGACTTCGTGCCGGGAACGTCGCGGCACTACATGGTCCACAACATCGGCAACGGTGCGCAGAAAGAGGATGTGCTGAACGCGTTCGCGATCATCGGGCACTACCGGTGGTGACGTCGCTCAATCCGCGTCCTTCATCACCTTGGCCACCCTCGCCAGCAGCACGCTGTTCTTCACCGGCTTGCGGATGAAATCGGCGGCGCCGACTTCGAAGGCGCGTACCTCGACGTCATCGCCCGGCAGGCCGGAGATAAAGATGGCCGGGACGGACACGCCGTTTTCGTGCATGGCCTGCAGGAGGGAATGGCCGTCGATATAGGGGAGATCGACGTCGATCACCAGCAGGTCGACCTTTTCCCGCCCCACCGCCATCATCGCTTCCGCGCCGTCCTTGGCCAGAACGACGGAGTAGCCGGCCGACTTCAGCACCGCGTTCATCAGCTCGCGGCTGAGCACGTTGTCTTCGACGACCAGGACGGTCCTTCGCCCTTCGGCCTTCTTGGCCTGCTCGCCGCGCTGAGCGCGGATCTGCAGGATCTCGCGCTGCAGCGCTTTCGTATCCGTGTCCGGCTCGATGCGCAGCTCGCGGCGGAGGACCTTGGCGCAAGTCTCGTATTGCTGCAGCGCTTCGACGACGTCGCCGCTTTCCAGATAGAGGCGCATCAGCATGCGGTGCATCGGCTCCTGCAGGATGTCCAGGCGCAAGGACTTCTGTGCCGTGCCGATGGCTTCATCGAGCGCGCTGCGCCGCCCCTGAAGCTCGACGAGCTGTGTGTGCGCCCGAAGAGTCAGGCGGTGCAGCCGGTCACGCTCACCGACGACAAACTGATCGAAACGCTCTTCGTTGATGGTAAAGCCTTCGAGGAAGTCGCCCCGATAGAGCTCGATGGCCTGATTCAGCGACGCCTCGGTGTTGACGTTGATCAGGGATTCGAGCTCGGGAACGTCGCACGTCACCGACCGGTCGAGGGAAAGCAGGTCACCTTCCTCGATCAAAGTCTTCTGCTTCGGCGCGATCTGCGACAACTCCTTGCGGATCGTCGAGAGCGTCTGACGAAGGCTCTGCCGGGCCTGGTCGGGACCGGTGCTCGACCAGAGCAGTCCAGCCAGTTTTTCGCGCGAGACGTGCTGGGTTGGCTTCATCGCCAGATAAGCCAGCAACGCCTGAGATTTCTTCGCGCCGATGGTGACGAGCGCGCCGTCACCCGAGCGGATCAATAAGTCACCCAGCAGCTCCAAACGCATCGAGGTCATCGTCATTTAACCGTGATTATCTCGTGATTATCTCAATAAACGCCCCGATCGTGCGTCGACTTTCACAAACGCATCCCTTACCCTCCCGAGAGGGGGGCGTGAGAATGATCGAATCGGTGTCGGTGGGCGACGAGCTGCGCGAGTTGATCCGGCAGCAGAACTGGAACCAGTTGCGCGACCGCCTGACCGAACTGCATCCGTCGGACGTGGCCGACCTCATCATCGCCCTGCCGCGTGAGGAGGAAGGATTCGTCTTCCGCGTGCTCCCGCGGGACGAGGCCGGGGAGGTCTTCTCCTACCTGCCGCCCGATCACCAGGAAGGGCTCATCGAATCGCTCAGCAACGAGCAGGTCCGCACCGTCCTGGCGGAGATGAACCCCGACGACCGGACGCGTTTGCTCGAAGAAATGCCGGCCGAGGTGACGCGCCGGCTGCTGACGGCACTCTCGCCTGAGGATCTGAAGAACGCGCGCTGGCTGCTTGGTTATCCCGAGGAGACGGCCGGCCGGTACATGACGCCGCGCTACGTCACGATCCAGCCGGAGATGACGGCCGCCGCCGCGCTCGAGCACATTCGCAAGACAGGACCCGGCAAGGAGACGGTCAATGTCCTCTACATCGTCGACCAGCGCGGGCGTCTGGTCGAAGACATCCGCCTCAGCTCGCTCGTTCTGGCCGAGCCGTCGACGAAAGTGATGGACATCGACGATCCGCCGCTGGTGAAGATGAACGCCACGGACGATCGGGAGGAAGTGCTCAAGGCGTTTGAGAAGTACGATCGTCTGGCGCTGCCGGTCACCGACGCGGATGGCCACATGCTCGGCATCATCACCGTCGATGACGTCCTTGACGTCGCCGAGCAGGAGGCCACGGAAGACATCCAGAAACTCGGCGGTATGGAAGCGCTCGATGCGCCCTATCTGCAGGTGAATGTTCTTGAAATGATCAAGAAGCGGGCGGGGTGGCTGTCAGCACTGTTTCTCGGCGAGATGCTGACCGCGACGGCGATGGGCTTTTTCGAAAAGGAGATCGCGCGCGCCGTGGTCCTGGCGCTCTTCGTCCCGCTGATCATTTCCAGCGGCGGCAACTCCGGCTCGCAGGCCACCTCGCTGATCATCCGCTCGTTGGCGCTGCGCGAACTGCGTCTGCGCGATTGGTTCCGCGTTTTCCGGCGCGAGATCATTTCCGGCCTGGCCCTCGGCTCGCTCCTGGGATTCATCGGTTTCATCCGCATCGTGCTGTGGGAGAAGCTCGGGCTTTACCAGTACGGCGTTCACTACATGCTCGTGGCGTTGACGGTCTGGGTGGCGCTGGTCGGCGTGGTGCTGTTCGGAACCCTGGCCGGTTCGATGTTGCCCTTCATCCTGCGCAGGCTCGGTTTCGATCCAGCGACCGCGTCCGCCCCCTTCGTGGCCACGCTGGTCGACGTGACGGGGCTCTGCATCTACTTCACGGTGGCGTTGTTGATCTTGAAGGGGACGTTGCTGTAGGTACTCACTTCTTCGGCGCTTGCCACAACTCGAACCGGTTTCCCTCGGGATCAGTGGCCCAGCCGAATCGTCCGTAGTCGGTGTTCTCGACCTTCTCGTCGACGGTGGCGCCGGCTTGTCGGAGTTGCTCGAGCATGGCGTCGAGATCGGCGACGCGGTAGTTGATCATGAAGGGAGCGCGCGTCGGATCGAAGTACGTCGTCGTCGACGGGAATATCGACCAGACGGTCGTTCCGACGACGTCCGGCTCGTCGCGCTCGCGCCATTCGAAGGACGCGGCGCCGTACGATTCGTCGATCGGGACGCCGAGGTGATCGCGATACCACTCGCGCAGAGACTTGGCGTCCGCTGCTTTGAAGAAGATCCCGCCGATCCCGGTGACTTTTTCCATGACTCTCTCCTATTTCAGCGTGAATACTATCAAGCCGCCGCTTGTGGAAACGTTTGATGCGTAGCGATCGAGTGTCTGCGCGAGGACCCGCTGCGCTTCTGTCGTGAGTGCCGTGTCGCGTTCCGCCAGTTTCTGCGGAACGGCAGTGGTTGCAGGCGCCGGCGGAACGACGGCCACGTGCGTGATGCCGTCATTTTTCAATCGCGCGTACAGCGCCTCGGCGGTGGGGAGTTCGAGATATCGCGAGACCCGTGGCCCGTCGAAGTTGCCGCCGCCTCGGACGCGGTGCTCGAACCAGAACGTCTCGTTGAGTCCGATGACGAGAACGCGCGCATCGGCGGGAAGGAGCGCGTCGATCGACTGCGCCGTCGTGAACGACGGACGCTGCTTCGCCAGATACTCCTTTTCCGAGAAGGTGCCGCCGAGAAGCGAGAACGCGCCGCCCCGATCGACGAAGTAGCCGATGAGAAAGAGCTGCACCACGATGGCCAGGCTGAGCAGAACACCCATCAAGCGCGTCGCACGGTGCGAGCGGGCCACGGGGATGGCCAGAAACGGAAGGAGGATGCGCGACGACGGGCCGAGGAGGAACAACAGCACAGCCACGATGACCAGAACCCACGACAGCATCCCCGCCGAGAGTGCGCATGCGGCGATGAGCGATGCGCCAAGACTCTCATCGAGGAAGTGTCCATCGAAGACGTAGTCGGAGAGAAATGGAGCGCGATACGCGGCGACATGCGGCGCCGCGGCGGAGAGGAACGGCGCGATCGGGTTCGTGGTGAGGATGAGATTGCGGATGAAGAAGATCGAGCCAAGGGCCAGGGCGATCAGGAGGGCGTAGCGAATCGGGAGCGGGGCACGGGAGTCGGGCTCGGCAGGAGCATCGGTGCGGCGTGATTTCCAGCGCCCCACACCCCACGCCCCAAACGCGAGGATCGCGAAAGGCACAAAGGTGTACTTCGTCAGTAGCCCGGCGGCCAGCGCCATCGGGATCGTGGCGGCGTCGCCATCGTCGAGGGCGAGAACGAGCACGGCGCAGATCCCGAGCAACGGCCAGTCGACGAGAGACCAGCCGGCGATGACCGCCAGCGCGGGCGTCGTCACGATCGTCGCGATTGCCAGGTTGTTGCCGCGGGCAAGGCGCCTGAGCATTGCCGTCGCCGCGATCGCCGCACCGAGATGAAGAAAATGCGAGGCGATCCCGCCGCCGATCTGGCCGAGGATTGCCAGCAGCGGCAGATCGGCCGACTCGATCCCGAGCGGAAAGTACGAATGCGAGATCAACGGCAGATCGATGGCGCGATGCTCCGTCACCCATGTCCACGGCACGGCCAGGTGATAGGCCAGCTCATCGAGCGATGACGGCGGCGCCTGCGCGGCGATCAAGGCGCAGAGGAACACGATGGCGAGCGCGATGAGTACGAGCGCTTCCGGGATTCGGGGAACAGCCGGCGGTCTCGTTTCGAATCGCCGCACGACGAGGTAGATGCCTCCGACGCCGCAAACGACGAGAAGGATTCCCATCGACCACGACGAGACGTTGAGCGTGCCAACCAGAAAGCAGAGTGCCCCGAAGATGGGATATCCGAGAAGTAGGTCGCGCGGGAGGTCAGCCTCCACGGCGTTCCACCGTCGCGCGAAGACTCCTCGAACGGCGAAGCCGATGCCGGCGATGGCGAAGGCCTCGAAGAATGCCAGCAACACGGAGACGCCGATGCGTCGTACGAGCAGATCGATCAGGACGAAACGGTCCAGCAGTGCGAGCAGCAGATAGACCGCGACGATGATGGCTACGGTGCGCCGAAGCTTCGACATGCCTGCGATCCTCAGAGCTGAGGCAACGCTGCCCGCATCGCCAGAATGTCGCTGATGATCTCGCGCGCGGCCTCGGGACGGATCTGCGTTGTCCGGTCGCTCAGCGCGGCGGGCGGGTTGTCGTGAACCTCCATGAAGAAACCGTCCGCTCCGGCGGCGGCAGCGGCGCGGGCCAGCGGGCGCGCGAACTGGGGCGTGCCTCCGGTCTGCTTTCCCTCGCCGCCCGGCTTCTGCATTGAGTGGGTGATGTCGTAAACCACCGGCGCTCCGAACGCGCGCAGGATCGGAAAGGCGCGCATGTCGACGACGAGATTCTGATAACCGAATGACGAGCCGCGCTCGGTGATGAAGACCCGCTCGTTCCCAACCTCGCGCCCTTTGTCGAGAATGTTCTTGGCCTCTTCCGGCGAGAGGAACTGTCCCTTCTTGACGCCGACCGCTTTGCCGGTCCTCGCCGCCGCGGCCACGAGATCCGTCTGCCTGCAGAGGAAGGCGGGGATCTGCAGGATGTCGAGCACCTCGGCGGCACGCTCGGCCTGCTGCCACTCGTGAATATCGGACAGGAGTGGAAGACCTGTCTCCGCTTTCACCGCACGGAGAATCTCCAGCCCTTCCTCGATCCCCGGGCCGCGAAATGACTCGATCGAAGTCCGGTTCGCCTTGTCGAACGACGACTTGAAGACGAGGTTGATCTTCATCTCGTCCCGAAGAGCCAGAAGCGTCCGCGCCATGCGCAACGCATGCTCGCGCGACTCGATCACGCACGGCCCGGCGATGAAGAGGGGAGGGTGGCTGCCACCGAAGGAGATGTCGTCGGTGATGGCGATGGGGCGGGTGGTGGTCATGCGGCGGGCATTGTACTCACGCGGTGTAGAATCATCGCCATGGCCGACAAGATACTCGATGCACTGATGCGGTACCACCGCGAGGTGGTGCGTCCAGAGCTTGAAGAGTTCCGTGCCGAGGTGCGGTCGGGGCTTGATGGCATGGTCACGAAGGCCGACATGCTCGGCTATCTCGACGATATCTACAAACGGTTCGATCGACTCGAGAGTGAATATCAGGCACTAAGCGCGGCAGTTCGACGTCTCGAGGAACGAATGTCAGCACTTGAGGCTCGAATGACGGCTGTGGAGCAGAAACTTGATCGCATGGCCCTTCGGTCAGAATTGGTCGAGTTGAAGGAACGGGTCTTACAACTCACGCAGCGCATCGATTCGATCGAGAAAGCTCTGAACTAGTTGTGATGAAGACGCCCTCGTTCCCAATCTCGCGACGTTTGTCGAGAATGTTCTTCGCCTCTTCAGGCCATGCGACGGGCATTGTACTCACCGTGCTTGTCAGTTCGTCCGGATGTCGTGAATCGCCAGCTTCCAGCTTTCCGAGACCAGCGTGAAACGCGTACCTGCGCTGCCCGTTTGCGGGGCCAGAAAGATCGCCCGCCGGCGCACGCGCGTCTGTGGGAGCAGGTTGAGAAACGCGTAGTGTGTGCCGTCGTCGAACCGGCCCGGCCAGCGCTCACCGTTTTCGTCGAGGAGGTAGGGCTCGTTGAACTGGCCATTCCAGGTTTGGTTCCCGATCAATTCGAATGAGATCGTCAATGTGAGCATGTCGCCGCTCCGCTCCGCCTTGTCAACGGTGATACGAACGTCCTGGAAGATCGACGAGGGTCTGGCGTCAGTTTCCTTCGCCTGAACCGTCTTCGTCGCGTCGTTTTTCGCCGGCTGCGCATGCTGGTTTCCGTGATCCCCATTGCGCAATGTCTCGACATCGCTGTCGATGGTGATCTTCGTGCGCGCGGCGGTGATCAATTTGCCGTCCTCAGTAGCGATGACGTGGCAGCTTACGGTTAGCGTCGTCCGGAATTCCGTAATGGTGCCGGTGACCACGGCATCTGCGCCGGCTAGTTTGCCGACGCGTTTTGCGGTCTCCGGATCGAAGGCTCCGCTCTGCTGAAGCTTGAGCTCAGACAGGACGTGGTCCAAGCGGCCGCGTTCGACGATGTCGACCTGCTGAATGGCCAGGCTGGTGCTGAGCTCCTCCGCTATGTACACGCCCATATCACTCTGTGCGTGATGCAGGTCCTCGAGCGGGAGTACAGCGATGCGGTGTGCGTGGGCAGTCTTGCTGCGCTCCGCGATCTGCTGGGCGAGCTCCTCGATACCGTCACCGAGGGTTTTCTGGGCGTACAGAGGAGCGGCGACGAACAGGATCGCCAACGCGGCCAAGTACCCAGTTCTCATGCGATGCATCCTGGCCTCCTCATTGTGTTCATCGATCATCGGGAACTCCCCGGACGCGAACAGGACATATGATTCTTTCGGGATGGCCATGACTCTACGCCACCCCACGGTCCGGCAGCAACTGAGAAAGGCGTTCGTCACGTGGACAAGTCCATCGTAACAATCTTCTCCGCTGTCATCCTCTCCCTAGTGGCAGGGGTGGGTGCGGTCAATGCGATGGTGGCTCTCAATAAAGCGCGCGCTTCATTGCCGGAACATCCATGGCGGCGAATCGCTTTGTTGGTGGCTTTGGTGATCATCGGCGTCGCCGTGGCCATCGCGAGCTATTTGCACCAACGCGCAACGCCGGCGGTCATCACTGCGACCACTACTGGCGATTCACCGCAGCCTACGACCACACTTCAGCGCCCTCCGCCAATAACTCCGCCGTCGACGACCAACGGGACCGTTCTGCCGCTCCGCGCGCGAGCGGCGTCGCCTCGCATCAGCATCTCGAACGATACGGCGAGGACGACGTAGAGCTCAACAGCATCGCGGAGCAGGCCGCATGTGCCGGCTGCCGCGTGCAGGGCCGGCTCTCGGTCACGACGACGGTTGAGCACCAATTGCAAGACATCGTGACAGCCAATCTCCGTCTGAGTCTGACAATCACACAACCGGATGGTCTAGTGCGCTCCTTTACGTTGACGAGCCGCGGGGGCGGGTTCACGCGCGATGTCGCGATCGACCAGGCGCTTGAGCGAATGGCAGCCTCTCTTACGAAGAGTCTACGCGCGGCGCAATGAGTCCGACCTACGTTTGTTCCGCGCGCCGCGGCATCCCCGCCCGCGCCCCCACCCACGTCGCGCCGATGTAGATCACGAACGATGCGATCGAGAACCAGGCCGGCTGTGGGATCGTGAAGGCGTTCACGATCCCGCCGGCGAGAAGCAGGGTGCCGACGATGAAGCCGGCGATCGGGCCGCGGGCGATCTTCGCGGCGGTCCACGTCGCCACGAACGTCGCGATCAGATGGCCGGCCAGCACGATCAGGAGGACCGACATCGGCAGCGTTGCCACGAACGCCTTGACCTTGGTCATGTCCTTCATGCTCATCCCGGGTGGCGGCGGGTAGATCTGGTGCGAGATCGCTTCCGCGCCAAGAACCAGAAGGATGGCAACGATCATCCCGACGATGACGGCGCCGATGCCGCGTACGATCTTCATACGAGCTCCCTTTCGTGCGCTGGAACGGCAACCGCCGCTCTTGCCGGCGTCTTGTTCGCGCGCGCGGCGGCGATGAACGAGCGGAAAAGAGGGTGCGGTGCCGTCGGCCGTGATTTGTATTCGGGATGGAACTGGCAGCCCAAGAACCAGGGATGTCCTTCCAGCTCGATGATCTCGACGAACTTGCCGTCGGGTGAGAGACCGGTCACGTGGAATCCGCGCTCTTCGAGCTGCGGCACATACTCGGGATTGACCTCGTAACGATGGCGGTGGCGCTCGTCGATCTGTTCGACGTCGTAGGCCTTCCTGGCGATCGACCCTTCCTTGAGCGCGCACGGATACTTTCCTAAACGCATGGTTCCGCCGAGCGCATCGACGCCGATCAGATCGCGCAGCTTGTAGATCACCTTGTACGGCGACTCGTCGTCGAATTCGGTCGAGTTCGCGCCGACCATGCCCACGACATTCCGTGCGAACTCGATCGTCGCGCACTGCATGCCCAGGCAGATGCCGAGGAAGGGGATGCGCTTCTCGCGCGCGTAGCGGATGGCCCGCAGTTTCCCTTCGACGCCGCGGGCGCCGAAGCCGGGTCCGACCAGAATCCCATCCACCCGCGCCAGCTCGCCGTGGTACCCCTCGGTCTCGAGCTCTTCGGAGTCGATGTAGATGATGCGCACCTTGATGTTGTTGGCGATGCCGCCGTGCGTCAGCGCTTCGTTGAGCGATTTGTAGGAGTCGCCGAACTCGATGTACTTGCCGACGAAGCCGATCTTCACTTCATCTTCCGGATGCCTCAGCTTGCGGATGATCTCTTCCCACTTCGTCAGCGCCCCGATCTCGTCGTGCGGAAGGTGGAGCTTGTCGAGCAGGATCTCGTCGAGACGCTCGCGCGAAAATGCCAGCGGCACCTGGTAGATGAACTCGACGTCGAGCGCGGGGATGACGGCGTCCTGCTCCACGTTGCAGAAGAGGGCGATCTTGTCGCGCATGTCGTCGGGGATGGCATGTTCGGAGCGGCAGAGCAGCACGTCCGGCTGAATGCCGATCTCGCGGAGTTTCTGCACGGAGTGCTGCGTGGGCTTGGTCTTCATCTCGTCCGACGCCTTGATGTACGGCACGAGCGTCAGATGAACGTTGATGGCATTGCCGCGGCCGACTTCGAGCCGGAACTGGCGGATGGCTTCGAGGAACGGCAGCGATTCGATGTCGCCGACGGTGCCGCCGATCTCGACGATGACGACGTCGACCCCCTCGCTGACTTCGCGGATGCACTTCTTGATCTCGTCCGTGATGTGCGGGATGACCTGCACGGTCTTGCCCAGGTAATCGCCGCGCCGCTCCTTCTCGATGACTTTCAGGTAGATGCGTCCGGTGGTGAAGTTGCTCTTCCGCGTGGCCCGCATCGAAGTGAAGCGCTCGTAGTGGCCGAGGTCGAGATCGGTCTCGGCGCCGTCATCGGTGACGAAGACTTCGCCGTGCTGGAACGGCGACATCGTGCCGGGATCGACGTTGATGTAGGGGTCGAATTTCTGCAGCGTGACCCGGAAGCCGCGCGCTTCCAGCAAGGCGCCGATGGAGGCCGCGGCGATGCCTTTGCCAAGTCCGGAAACAACACCACCCGTCACGAAAATGTACTTGGTGCTCATCGGTCAAGCCTCCGGTAGGTAAAAGGATGCAAATCTCGGACTGAGGTCCGGGCTGAGTGCCTGGCTGGCGGGGAGAGTGGTGCTGGCTGTGGCGAAGATTCGTATGTGCGCGAGCACGCGGCTCACGAACGATCTCCGGTGTCACTCTTGTCTAGCCAGCTCATGTTCGACGCGCGCCACATCCTCCGGGCGATCGACCCCGAGGTGCGGCCTTGTGGTTTGAACGACTCGGATTTTAAGGCCGTTCTGCAGCGCCCGCAACTGTTCCAGTGATTCTGCCCGTTCGAGCGGCGACGGTGCGAGGGCGGCCAGGGCACGCAAAACGCCCGTCTGGTAGCCGTAGATGCCGACATGCCGCTGGGCGCCGGCCAGCGGCGCGCGGGAGAAGTAAAGCGCATCGCCCGAGAGCGCGGTGACGACTTTGACGACGTCACGCGATTGCCATTCCTCGTCGCTCTCGATCGGCGCGGCGAGCGTGGCCATGTCGACGCCGGTCGTTTGCAGGACGCCGATGACGGCGTCGATCGCGCCTACGTCGATCAGCGGCTCGTCGCCCTGAACGTTCATGACCTGATGGTAGGAATCGCCGAGCAGACCGAGCGCCGCGGCGATCCGGTCGGTGCCGCTCTGGAAGTCCCCCTCGGGGCGGACGACGCGGCCACCGAATGAGGCGATGTGATCGGCGATTCGATCGTCATCCGTGGCCACGAAGATCGCATCGGCGCTCTTCGAGCGCGAAGCGCGCTCATAGACGCGCTGAATGAGCGACACTCCCGCGATCATCGCCAGAGGCTTCCCAGGGAATCGCGAGGATGCCCAGCGCGCGGGAATTACAATGACCGACTTCATGAGCGTGGATTCTATGACGGGGGTCGGAGCATCGCCGGAGTATGACAACCGGCAACCGACAACCGACAACCGGCTTTCAGACCGCGTTCTCATCCGGCGGCTGATCCTCATCGCCGCCGCCAGCTTCATCGTCGTGGCCGCGTTCAGCCGTCTGGAGCTGCTGTACTCCCACAAATTCTTCGACAACACGGGGCGGGCGCAGTGGATCTGGCAGCAGAACCGCCTCTCAGATGGCGATCCGGGAGCGTTCTTTGCGACGCGCGATTTCGACCTGCCGCCGAACCGGGCCTTCACCCGGATCAAGGTGCTCGGCGATCCGGAGTACACGCTCTATTTCAATGGCGTCGCCATCGGCGGGCGGCATGTCGGCGACGACAACGTTGCGCTCGATACGTATGACGTCAGCACGCTGGCGCGCGACCGGAAGAATCGCATCGTCGTGGCCCTGCGGAGCGCGAACGGAGTCGGTGGACTGATCGTGGCCGTCGATCTGACGGCGGAGTTCGGGAACTTCATCGTCACTGGAGGGGACTGGCACATCGTTCGCCGCTGGAGTGACGATCTCCTCGTGCGCGACCCTCCCGCCGATCAACGGGAGCGTCCGCGGTTGCTGGGACGGCCGCCGGCGTTACGCTGGAACTATCTCGCGCAGCGGGAGGCAGCGTTCTTCGAACCGGCGAAACGGGTCATCGCGCCGTTGCAATCGTTCGGATTCGAGACCGCCCTTCCCGAGATCGCGGTCATCGGCGGCACCGCCGTGACGGTCTCGCGTAAGCAGCACGCTACCGCCTACGACTTCGGCCACACCTCGGGCCGCGCGCGGCTGACGGCCGGCGCTGCCGGAGCTGCGGCGCGCGCGATCACCGTTCGTTTTGCCAACGATCGCTCCGAGCTTTACGCGATCGAAGGGACCGTCGAACAATTCGTGTTCGCGCCGGGGGAGCGGACGATCATCGACGAGGAGAGGCGAGACTTCCGCTACGTCACCGTCTACGGCGGTTTGGCGCGCGTCGACGTCGTTCAGTAGCTGCGGCTTCGCCGCGTTGTCGGTTTGCTGCGACGCGTCACGTTGTGGGTTGTCGGTTGTCGGTTCTCTGTTGACGCGTCACGTTGCCGGTAGTCGGTTGTATGCGCGCTGCGGCGCGCGTGGTCAGAGACAAGAGTGTCTGTGCTGCCACATTGCCTGTCGGTATTGAAGTGTGGAGTCTTCGCAGGGTCCAATGTGGCACAGACCCTCTTGTCTGTGCCCGGCGGCGAAGCCGCGCATTCGCCGGCCGAAGCCCGGGGGGGCTGCGGTTCTCACCGGGCTTCGCGGACGAGCGGACCGGCGATTTGACGCGGCTCTGTATCTTCGGCCACGCGCGCCGCAGCGCGCAGACAACCGACAACGCGGCGAAGCCGCAGACAACGCGCGGAGCGCGCCGAAGGCGCGCCGCCCGCGCCGTTAGAACAGAACCTTCAACACGAAGTACGCCTGCGGCGTCATCGTCTTCGCATCCAGCGCCTGAGCGTCGTCGCGCGTGACGTGGAAGCGCCCCGCGGCCTCGCCGGTGGTGGTCTTCAGGAAGAGATCGACCGTATCGATCTGGACGCCCGGTATCCCGGCGTTGTGCACCATGAGGAAAGCGGTGGCGGTCAGGGTATTGAAGACTTTATCCTCGCTGTCCGCCGTGAGGTCGGCGCGGAGCGAGCTGGTACCGGTGGCAACGAGCTTGTGCTCGAAGATGCCGACGTTCTCGAACGCCCGTTCGAAGCGGCCGATCACATCGGTCCCGAGCCCGGTTCCCGGGGCGGACGGCTTTGGAGTGTCGGCGGCAGGTGCGGGCGGAGCAGGAGCGGCGGCCGGCTCCGACGATGGCAGCTTGTGAAGTCGAATCGAGCTGCCCAGCGTCGATGCTTTTGACGTTGCCGTGGCCGGAGCCTGTTCGACGCCGAGGAGAGAGCCGCCTCCGAGCCGCGTGACCTCGTCTGACTTGGCCACGTCGATCACACCTGGATCGAGCGACATGACCGTACCGCTGACGAGGGTGACCATCGCCTTGCCGTTGACCATCGTCCACTTTGCCTTGGCCTCGTAGCGCGTGCCGTCCTTGGTCACGACCCAATACGATGCGGCGAAGGTCTGCGTTGCGATGATGAGGATGGCCAGCGTGGCGAGGATGAGCTGCTTTTTCATGAGTGGCTCCCGGAATGGCGCTTCAAAGTGCTCGATTATACTGGCCACCAATGCTCGTCGTCATGGAAGCCGGAGCCCGGCCCGATCAAATCGAAGATGTCGTCCGCCATATCGAGCGGATGGGCTTGAAGGCGCACGCAATTCCGGGAGCGAACCGCACCGCCATCGGGATCACCGGCAAACCCGGCACCGCCGATCCTGAAGTCCTCGAGAACTATCCCGGTGTCAAGGAAGTCATCCGCGTCTCGCACGCCTACAAGCTCGTCAGCCGGGAAGCGCGTCCGGAGGACAGCATCATCAACGTGGGCGGCGTCGATGTCGGCGGCAACGGCATCGTCGTCGTCGGCGGCCCCTGCGCGGTGGAGTCGCTTGACCAGGCCCGGGCCATCGCCGAGGGAATCCGAAACGCCGGCGGTCAGCTCTTCCGGGGCGGCGCCTACAAGCCGCGCACCTCGCCCTATTCGTTCCAGGGGTTGGGGGAGGAAGGGCTGGAGATTCTGGCGCGTGTCCGGGAGGAGTTCGATCTTCCCATCGTCACCGAGGCCATCGACCACGAGGCGCTGGCGCTCGTCGATCAGTATGCCGACTGCATTCAGATCGGCGCCCGCAACATGCAGAACTTCTCGTTGTTGAAGATGGCCGGCCGCGCCCGCAAGCCGGTGCTGCTGAAGCGGGGCATGGCCGCGACGCTCGAGGAGCTGCTTCTCTCCGCCGAATACATCATGGCCGAGGGGAACTACAACGTGATCCTTTGCGAGCGGGGCGTGCGGACGTTCGCCGACCACACCCGCAACACGCTCGATCTATCGATCGTCCCGGCAATCAAGCGGATCAGTCATCTGCCGATCCTCGTCGATCCCAGCCATGGCACCGGTAAGCGCAACAAGGTGGCCCCGATGTCGCGTGCCTCGATCGCCGCCGGAGCCGACGGCGTACTGATCGAGGTTCACCACAAGCCGGAGGAAGCGCTCTCCGACGGCCCCCAGGCCATTCTGCCGGAGGCATTCGCCAAGATCGTCCAGGAGTGCGATGCGATTGCGCGGGTGGTGGGGAGATCGCTGCAGCCGATGCTGGCGAAAGCCCTCGGTTGAACCCCCGATCCTGACCGGTTCGCTTCGCTCACGTCAGAGGATGTGAAGAATCGAACAAGGAGCGAATTGTCATCCTGAAGCTGCCGGAGCGCCGAGCGAGCGTTAGCGAACGAGATGCGCGCAGGACGCTGAAGGATCTCCAGTTGCAGCGCCTGTGGCAGGAGCAGCGAATTTCGAGATCCTTCGCCGTCCTGCGCGCATTTCGCTCGCTACGCTCGCTCAGCGCTCCGGCAGGCTCAGGATGACAGTTAACTCCTCACCCGGTGCACCCGCAACAAATTCGTCTTGGCCCGCTGGTAGATCGGTGATCCCATCAAAATGACCAGTCGGTCGCCCGGTGCGACGATGTCGCGGCTGAGCAGGAAGTCGTCGACGCGCTCGACGATCTGCTCGTGGTACTCGCCGATGTCGCGAAGGACGAACGGCTGCACGCCCCACAGCATGTTC
The DNA here is from genome assembly GCA_035569395.1 of Thermoanaerobaculia bacterium. Lineage (GTDB taxonomy): Bacteria > Acidobacteriota > Thermoanaerobaculia > Gp7-AA8 > Gp7-AA8 > JADGNZ01. The sequence goes on from DATMNC010000009.1 coordinate 55,381, forward strand.
ATGCGGCGGGCCACCCAGGTCGACGGTGTCAGGGCGATGATGGGCTGGGCCGGGCGGAACTTGGACATCAGCCGGGCCGCAAATCCGGTCTGCGTGAAGACGATGATGAATTTGGCGTCGAGCTGCTGGGCGGCGTAGTTGGCGGCACCGGCCAGCGCGTCGGTGAACTCGTCGGTCTCCGAGGAGACGCGGAACGGCTCGCGGCCGCCGGCAACCTGAAACTGGCGGTTTTGCTCCGCGGCCATGATGATCCTGGCCATCATCTGCACCGCTTCGACCGGATAGAGGCCTGAGGCGGTCTCCGCGGAGAGCATCACCGCATCCGATCCGTCGAAGATGGCGTTGGCGACGTCGGACGCTTCCGCGCGTGTGGGACGCGAGTTCGTCGTCATCGATTCGAGCATCTGCGTGGCGGTGATGGCGAATCGTCCCCACACGGCCGCTTTATTGAGCACGCGTTTCTGCACGATGGGGACGGCTTCGGGGGGGAGCTCCACGCCGAGGTCGCCGCGGGCGACCATCACCCCATCGCTGACGTCGAGGATGTCTTCCAGCGCGTCGATGGCCTGCGACTTTTCGAGCTTGGCCACGATGTTGATCTCGTCGCCGCCGAGCGTGTGCAGCAGGGTCCGCAGTTCGACGATGTCCGAGCGTCTTCGGATGAACGAGGCCGCGATGTAGTCGAGCTGGTTCTCGACGGCGAAGGCGACGTCGTCGCGGTCTTTCTCGGTGATGGCCGGAATGGTCAGTTCGGTGTCGGGGAAATTCATCCCCTTCTTCGACGAGATCGGCCCGCCGTGGATGACGCGAGTCAGCACGCTCGCGGCATCGAGCCCCGCCACGACCAGCTCGACCAGGCCGTCGTTGATCAGGATGCGCTGTCCGAGTTGCACCTCGCGAGGGAGGGGAGTGAAGGGGGTGGAGACGATCGAGGAATTGCCGATCAGCGGCTCGGTCGTGATCGTCAGCATCTGTCCGCCCTGCAGTTGGACGACGCCGTCCACCTCGCCGATGCGAAGCTTCGGTCCCTGGATGTCGCCCATGATGGGGATGTACTTCCCATGATCGGTGGCAACGCGGCGGATGATCTCGATGAGCCGTACCCGGTCCGCAGGCGTTCCGTGAGAAAAGTTCATCCGGAAGACGTCGACCCCGGAGGTCAGCAGCCGAAGAACGATCTCTTCCGAGGCGCAGGCGGGGCCAAGTGTGGCGATGATCTTGGTTCGGCGCATCGGTGGTTGATATATCACGCGGAGACGGGGAGACGTCGTCGACAACGCCGGCTTCGATCCCGCGGTACGCTCGCTCGAAGACGTCCTGAATCGTGCGGTGATCCACCGGATCCCGCGACGAACGAACGGGAACGGCCAAAACTGGTACGTCGCGGCGGACCCCCGGAGTCCATTCATTGACTCCGGGAGTCCATTCATTGACTCTGGGAGTCCATTCATTGACTCCGGGAGTCCATTCATTGACTCCGGGAGTCCATTCATTGACTCTGGGAGTCCATTCATTGACTCTGGGAGTCCATTCGTGGACTCCGGGAGTCCATTCATTGACTCTGGGAGTCCATTCGTGGACTCTGGGAGTCCATTCGTGGACTCTGGGAGTCCAATCGTGGCCTCCACGAGGCCATTGGTAAACTCCACGAGCTCACCATGGGGAGGCCCCACGTGGATTTCAACCTCGACGACGCACCGCGAATCGCCGACTTTTCCCTGACTCTCGCCGAGGAGAGCGAGGGAGGACTGCACATCCGGATGATGAGCCGGGCGCGCGGCCATCTGGCCGGCTTCCCCGCCTGGGACCACGCCGACCGCGATCTCCGCCACTTCACCCACGACGACATCCCCCTCGGTGACGACGAAGAGCCGTACACCGACGCCGACGATGCCTGGCGCATCGTCATCATCGCCCGCGGTCCCGACGTCTTCATCCTCGAAGGCGACTCCCCCCACGGCCCCCTCCCACGCCGCTTCCGCGTCCCCCGCGACCATTACATCGCCGCCTGGGACGACCTGATCCGCCGCTACCACCGCGCCGTCCCGCTCGAGGAGGTCCTCGGCGGCGACGAAGACACGATCGACGCGTAGTCGCCGCTGCGCAATACGCCCCCGCAATCGAGCAACCGAGGGTCAACCCCTGACCACCCGAGGGTCAAAACCAAGCACGCGAGGGTGAAAACGAAGCACGCGAGGGTGAAAATGAAGCACGCGAGGGTCGAAACGAAGCTCGCGAGGCTCGAATGCGTCACGGTGGGACAGGCGGACGAGCGAACTTCAGGCCCTAACAAGACTTAGAAGCGAGGAAGGAGCTCGACCAGCGCCCTGGCGAGCGTCTCGTAGTCTTCGATTGTGTTGTAGAGCTGCGCCGAAACACGGAGGACGCGTTTCGGCTGGGACGGCCATGGAACGATCGGCACTTCGATCTGGCGCTCGAACAAGGCGTCCTGGAGGGGATCGCCGAATAGCGTTGGTACGTACGGCGGGCCGTCGGGGAGTGGCACCGCCGCCATCGACCCGAGCATCTCGTCCGGCGCCGGTTTGCCGATCCCGAGCTGTGCGCACAGCAGGTCCCGCGCGCGTAACGCCAGCTCGTGATTGCGCCGCATCACCTCCGGCCATCCGCCATCGGCCAGTGAGGCCATGAATCGAAGGGCGGTAGGGACGCAGAGGCATGCCGTCGGATCGAACGTGCCAGGCCAGTCGAACTCGAGATGGAACCGGCTGCGGTCGGTGCGCGTTGCATTGGCGCCGTGGCTGATCACGACGGGATGGATCCCGCGCCGGCGGTTCCCGCGAACGTAGAGAAACGCGGCCCCTTTCGGAGCGCAGACCCACTTGTGAAGATTGCCGGTGTAGTACGCCGCCCCGAGCTCGTCGAGATGCAGCGGAAACATGCCGGGGGCATGAGCCCCGTCGACCAGTGTGTCGATGCCTCGCTTGTTCAGCGCATCGATCAGCGCCGCGATCGGAAAAATCAATCCTGTCTGGCTGGTGACGTGGTCGATGAGAAGGAGTCGCGTCCGATCGGTGACGCGCTCCATGACCCGGTCGATCACCTCATCGGGCGAGTGGATCGGAAAGGGCACCTCGACCGGCACGACCTTCGCGCCCTCGAGGCCGGCGACGTATTCGAGCGCATTGCGCGAGGCGTTGTACTCGTGCGAGGTGACGAGAAGCTCGTCATGTTTGTCGAGATCCAACGAACGGAGCACCGCGTTCACGCCGGTGGTGGCATTCGGAACGAAGGCGATCGACTCCGTATCCGCTCCCACGAACTCCGCCAGCACGGCGCGGGCATCGTCGAGGAGCGGCTCGAGCTCGCGGACCATGAACCGTACCGGCTCGCGCTCAAGCTGCGTGCGAAGCTGGTCCTGTTTCGCCAGCACCACCTTCGGCGCCGCGCCGAACGAGCCGTGATTGAGGTAGGTGATGGTGGGGTCGAGGAGCCAGTGCTCTTTCATTGCGGCAGGGAGCTTATCAGCCGTGTGATTCCTTCCTCGAATATGCGCGGCTCCGTGAGCAGCGACACGACCACATGTCCCTCGCTCTCGAAATCGAAAAAGTAGCCTGGATGGATGACGACGCCCTGTTCCTCGATCAGGCGTAACGCCAGTGCTTCGTCCGAATCGATTCGGGGCACGCGGATGATGGCCGACCAGCCGCCCTCGACCGGGAGCACCCGCGCGGCGGGGTAGGTTGCGAGTGCGGCGCGCAGCCTGGCCAGGTTCGAGGTCGTTCTCATCTGGATGGCGCGGCGAATCCGTGGAGCGAGGGCCAACAATTCCGGCAGAGCCGCCTGCACGGGCCCGCTCACGGAGAGGAAGTTGTCGGCGATCATCTCCAGGGCCTCGATGGCCTCGTGTTTTCCGGGACCGCTCACCTGCATCCATCCCAGCTTGTAGTGCGGGAGGCCGGCGGACTTCGACAATCCTCCCAGCGTGAAGGTGAGCACGTCGCCGCGGACAAAGGAAGGGAATCGATCGACGAAGGCGTAGGGATGGAAGACCTCGTCAGAGATCACCGGTAAGCCGAAGTGTGCGATCTCCTCCTGTTCCGCAGGCGAGACGTACGAGCCCGTGGGGTTGTTGGGGTTGATGACCACCACGGCGCGCGTCCGCGTGCGGATGGCTGTCCCGATGCGTGATGGATTGATCTCCCATCGGCGATGAAACTCCAGCGGGAAGTAGTGCAACTCGATTATCTCGAGGGCGGCCAGATGTTCCAGCAATGGATACGACGGCCGCGCCGTGAGCACGGCGTCACCTGGATCGCAGAGCAGCTTGAAGAGGAACGAATACGCTTCGCTCGTCGACGCCGTGATGACGACGTCCGCCGCATCACAGGCCAGCTCGCGGGCCACAGCTTCCCGCGCCGACGCGATCCCGAGTGGCTGCGGGTCGTACGGTTCGCGTGCCGCGCGGGCCATGACCTCGGACAGCTCATCGAGCGGATAGGGGAGTCCAACCGTTGTCGGATTTGCGTTCGTCAGATCGAGCAACGTTCCCCGATACGCCAGCCGCGCGACCGTGAGGCGGTTGGTAGTGGCATTCCAATGTGCGCGGTTGGAGAACATGGTCGCGCGGTCTCGCGGTTGCGAAGTCTCGCGGTGTGAGGCTACCAGCAATGATGTGTCAGAGCGCCTTGACGAAGAGGATGCGGTGGGCCGCCGTTTTCGAGGTGTCCCACGCCTGCGACGGTGTTGGGGTCCCTCCTACGACGTCGTGCATCGTCGTCGTCTCAGTGATGGACAACGGTGGCGGCGAACGTAATGACGAGCGCCAGAGACCAGAGCATGCCCAGCACGCGCCAGGAATGACGTCCGCCGCGGAGGTCCGAGGTTGTTTCGAATACGAAGTGCTTGATCTGTGTCATGGGAATCTCCTTCTCTTGTCGTTTTGAAGATCAGTTGTTGATCGTGCTGATCGGTGCGGTATCACTTGGAGCAGGTACTGCTGAGGCGTCCTGCAGGGGAACGGTTCGTGTTCCGAAGGCATCGATCGGCCAGACGTCGAGCGGCAGCGTCCGTCCGTTCGCGGCGAGATAGGCCTTGTCGTCGTGCCCGCTGAGCAACTCGATCCAGCCGCTCTTAGGCACGGAGTACCTCGCGCCTGCGTAGACAAACGTGGCCCCTGGGGTTCCGACGAACTTATACGACACCGTTCCCGAATGGCAGACGACTGCAGGAGCGGGCGTGCTGTGAAGAAGGGCGGCAAGAGTGATTGCGTGCAGGATGTTCATGGCCGACCCTTAGTCCAAGGCCGGTACCATGCGCGATTCCTCGTAGAATCAGTGAGTTAGGTGTCGTTGATCGATTTCCGCCTGTTTCGGAACCATACAGGTGTGTGATTTATGGACAGGACCGAGGCGCTCAATTGGCTTAGTAAGCCCTACACAATTCGCCCGCGGTTCAACGTGACCGTTTGATCCGCGAAGCGGGCCAGCTCCTCGCGATCATGCGTCACATAGATCATCGGCACGGAGAAGTGGCTGTTCAACTGTTCCAGGTAGCCGCTGATGCGCGACTGCAACGGACGGTCGATGCCGGCCAGCGGTTCGTCGAGGAGGAGCAGCCGCGGTCCGGCCATCAAGGCACGGGCCAGAGCCACCCGTTTCTGCTCGCCTCCCGATAGGCTGGTGACTCTCCGTGGCAGAAGGTTGTTGATTTCGAGCAGGTCGATCGTCTCCGCGTGCATTGGTCCCTGCGCGCCGTAGCGGATGTTCTGCTCGACGCTGAGGTGCGGGAAAAGAGCGTTGTCCTGCGGGACATATCCGATCCGGCGGCGCCGTGGTGGAACATGGACGCGGCGGGCGACATCGTCGACAGGCTCGTCATCGAATGCGATCGTGCCGGAGACAGGGCGGCGCAGGCCGGCGATGAGATCGAGAAGGGAGGTTTTGCCCGCGCCCGATGGCCCGACCACGCCGATGACCGGCGCTGTCAGCTCGACCGTCACGGCGAGCTCGAACTCGGCCAGAGGAAGCCGCACGTCATGAAGCGTGATTCTCATGTGCGGCGGCGAGGTCGAAGAAGCGTCTCGCTGATCCAGAGAGCGGCGAAGGCGATGATGGCTGAAAGAGCCACCATCCGATAGGCCGACGTGTCGTGCCCGAGCTGGACGCTTTCGTAGATCGTCAGCGCGATCGTGCGCGTACGTCCGGGGATGTCGCCGGCCACGAGGATCGTGGCGCCGAATTCGCCGATGCCGCGGGCGAAGGCCAGCACCACGCCGCCGGCCACGCCGCGGCGCGCCAGGGGAAGGGTGATGGTGAAGAACACGCGCATGGGGGAGGCGCCTAGGGTCTCCGCGATCTGTTCCAGCCGGGGGTTGATCTCCTCGAAGGCGGTCCGCGCGGCCCGCAGCAGCAGCGGCATCGACATGACCATCATCGCGATGACCACGGCCTTCCAGGTAAAGACGACGTCGATGCCGAGGCGATCGAGAAGCTTTCCCAGGGCCCGGCGCCGTCCAAACATCTGCAGGAGGAGAAGACCGGTTGCCACGGGAGGCATGACGATGGGCAGTGTGACCAGCGTCTCGATGAGCGATTTCCCAGGCCACTTCCGCCGTGCCAGCAGCCAGCCGAGAAGGAGGCCGGGCGGCAGGATGAGCAGCGTGCTCATCGCCGCCATCTGGAGTGTGAATCCCGCGATTCGCCACTCCTCAGCGGTCATTTGATAATGATAAAGCCGTACTTGCGAAAGACCTCTTGCGCGGGCGGTGACTGCAGGAAATCGATGAACTTCTGTGCCGCTGCCTTCTGCTTCGAGTCGCCGACGATCGCCACGGGATAGGAGATTTTCGGACCCTCGGCGACCGGCACTTCAAAGGCAATGCGTACCGAGCGGGAGATCAGCGCATCCGTGCGATAGACGATCCCGGCCTGCACATTGCCCGACTCGACCGCCGCCAGCGCCGCGCGGACGTTTTCGGTCGGTATGAGCTTGTCCTTGATCCGGTCCCACACATGATTCTTGCGCAGGTACTCTTTTGCGTAGATGCCGGCGGGAACGCTCTGCGGCTCGGCCACGGCGATCGTGGAGATGGCGTTGTCGGCGAGATCGGCGGGGCCGTTGATTTTCAGGTTGCTGTCGCTCGGCACGATGATCACGAGCGTGTTCGAGAGGATGCTGCGGCGTGATGCCTTCACGATGTATCCGCGCTGTTGGAGCTGATCCATCTTCAGTTCATCGGCCGAAATGAACACGTCCGAGGGGGCTCCCTCGGAGATCTGCCGGGCCAGCGTGCTCGACGCACTGAAGTCAAAGAGCAGCGTGTCATGGGTCTCGCGTTCGTAGAGACCAGCCATGTCGTGCAACGCGTCGGTCAAGCTCGCCGCGGCGGAGACGCGGAGATTGGCCGCCGCCGCTGGGAACGCGGCGAGTGCGAAACAGCACAGGAGAACGAAAAACCGTCTGGTCATCAGATCCTCAGAATATCGTCTGCAAGCGTGCGATCCACTTCTGTTGCGTTTTCGTCAGCCCGGGAACGTCGCTTCGGAGCCAGTCGAGCTGTAGCTTGATGTCATTCTGCTTGAAGTACCAATTCGCGCCAAGGCCTGTTGTGGTGGTCTCGTTGCCGGCCACGTTCCCGTCGGGATCGAATCGCTCCCGCCGGGCGGCGAGCTGCAACTTGTTGGGGATGATGAACGCCGAGAGTTGACCGGACCAGCCGTCGGAACGGAAGACGCGGAAGGGCAGCCGGTCGGTGGGATTGAATGTAACCTTCAGATACTCTCCCCACGCCTCCACCGGGCCGAATTGCAGTTGCGAGTCGTACCCGAGGCCGCGCCGCGTTCCAGCGAAAATGCTGTCCTTGGCCGCGGTCGAGGGAGTCGAATCGATCCCGAACTCGGTGGCCACCGGCACATTGGTGTCGCCGGAGTGGAAGTTGTTGATCCCGACGGACCATCGGCTCGGTTGGTCGAAGTAACGGCCGCTCACAGGCGCCACTGAAACGCGTGCGACTTCCATGAAGCGATCGTTGTCGTTGAAGTTCTGATTGATTCCGTTGCCGTTGAAGAGGCCGAGCGCCCAGTTGAAGCGTTCATACCAGGCCTCCCCGCCGATCTGTGCTCCGAGTTGCCTGCCCGGGGTAAGGCGGTCGCTGACCAGTGATCGTTCGGCGAAGTAGAGATTAGGATCCGGGTAGAGTTGCTCGAAGCCAAAAGGCGTCTTGAACTGCCCCACGCGGACATTGGCTGAATCGAAGCGGTTCCAATTGAGATAGGCGTCGGTCAATTGGGCCCGGAAGCCGGTGGTGTTGGCGAGGCTGCCGGCGAGCTCCAATTCCGCGCGGAAGTTGAACTCCTCGAGAAATCGTCCGGAGGCGTTGAGCCGCGCGCGTCTCAGATAGAGCCGGTCATTGCCGTCGGAGAAACGGGCGTCACCCTGATCGCCGGCCTCGGACTGCACCTGCACCAGGCCGCCGAGCTGAAGGGCTTCCGCCTTCCCGTTCATCTTCACGCCGCTAGCCTGCCGGGTAACGACTTCGACGCCGAGGTCCCGGCGGAGCTGATCGTTCTCCTGCCGGAGAGTGGCGATTTCCTGCTCGAGCTTTGCCAGCCGGGCTTCGATGGCGCTGTCATCCGCCATCGCGCTCATCGCGATAAGGATCGTGAGTGCTATTGCCATTGCGCGCATGGCGTAAGGAGAGCACGGCTCGATATATCTCGTCAAGTATATCGACGTCGTGAAGGTCAGCGCAGCATCTTCCGGAGCGTCTTCCACGATTCCCTGGTCGCGGCAACGCTCTCACTCTCGATCCGGCGATAGAGTCTCAGCGCCTCATGGCCCGCGGGCGTCAATTCCGCGTGCCCTCCTTCGGTTCCGCCCCGTGTTGTGATGATCAGCGGCTCGCGGAAAGCCTCATTCATGACTCCTACGAGTTTCCAGGCCCGCATATAGGACATCCCCATCTCGGCCGCGGCATCGCGAAGTGTTCCCAGCCGGGCCACCGCTTCGAGTAGGTCTGCCTTTCCCGGTCCAAGAATGATCGTGTCATCGTTGACGACGCGAACGCGGGGAACGAGTCTCGGTGGCATGCGACGGATGATACGTCCGCATGAAGGAATGAGATCGAGAGCCTGCCAGGCTCCGGCACAGACAAGAGTGTCTGTGCCGTGGAGATCGGACGTTTACGACGCCGCGATAGCGGATCAAGAAGGTAGCCAGGGGTGCGAGCGTTTTTTGCGAGCACCCCTGGAACCTGATGCGATCTGAAATCGTGCCGCGTCAGCGGCACCGGATGGAGTCCCCGATCACTCCAGTGCCGCTGACGCGGCACCAAACCATGCATCTCTTTACCAGGGGTGCTCGCAAAAAACGCTCGCACCCCTGGCTACCGTCTCGTTGCCGCTAACGCGGCAAGGCACAGACAAGAGTGTCTGTGCCTTGCCCCACATTCCTTCGCGCAACAAACCGACAACCGACAACGCGGCGAAGCCGCAGTTCACGACCGGCAGCTCGTACGCGCCTGGGCCAGTGCCTTCTCCAGATCGCCGCGCGCGGCGCTGTGCGACTGCGGTACCGCGTCGATGGCCGCGCGGAACGTCGTCAGTGCTTCGTTGCACGAGCCTTTCGCGGCGAGCACGCGGGCGAGCGTGTCGAGCACGATGTAGGGATCGGGACCGTTCTGTGCGACGGCCTTTCGCGCAAACGACTCCGCCTCGTCGTAACGTTTCGATTCGTAGAGGAGCCAGGCCAGGTTGTTGAGGGCATCGCGCGATGTCGCATCGAGGGTGAGGGCTTTGCGAAACGCTTCCTCCGATTCGGTGCGGTTGCCGAGCTGCATCTCGGTGTTGCCGAGGTTTGTCCAGGCCAGGAGAGAATCAGGATGCTGGACGAGGATGGCGCGGTAGGCACGCGCGGCATCCGCATACTTCCCCGCGTCTTCGAGCGCTACGGCCGCACGGAGGGCAGCGGAGGCATTCCCGGGATGGATCAGGATTGCTGCATGGCCGCCGCCCGACCACGCCTTTTCGAGACGGTCGAGAGACGTCCACCGCCCGTTGCCGTCGCCGAACTGCGTGCGAATGAGCCCGGAGGCCGTGTCGATGCCGTCGGCCACGATGTAATGGAAGAAGTCGTAGTGATGTCCCGGCGAGTCGACCACCTGCAGCATCAGGATCACCGGCCGCCCCTGCTGCAGCTCCTGTTCGATGATGGCCGGCGTTCCGGTGACGAGTTGCGCGTCGAAGCCCGCCTTGCGCGCTGCCAGCAGCATGTCGATCGTAAGCACGCCGCCGCGCGTCTTCGGCAGCGTTGCATCCCACGACTGCATCGTGGTGGTGTCGCCGTAGTGCTGCAGCACTGTGGACAGCGAGCCGGCGCCGCACGATTCGATTCCCCAGTGCTGTGTCGGGACCTTCGGGATGACGGTCGCGGTGGGGGAGGCGTGCTGGGATTTAGGGGTGATGGTGATGCAGGAGGTGAGGAGAACGGCAAGAAGCAATGTTGAATGTTGAATGTTGAATGTTGAATGTTGAATGGGCTCTCGAATCGCGGCGTCTTTCGCAGCAGCGGAGCCACACGCAACATTCAACATTGAACATTGACCATTCAACATCGCTTCTCCTTAGGAAAAACGCGGGCGAGCCAGACAGCGGCTCGCCCGATTCGTACGGCGCGGTCTAAATGACTACCCGAGTGCGATGACAAGGATCAGAGCGGCCAGGGCGCCGATACCGATGTAGATCCATTCCTGGCGCGTCAGGCCGGCGGCCTGCACCTGGTCAATGTTCTGCGCGAGCTGATGGAGGTCCTGCGGCGAGAGCTGGGCCAGACGCTGATCGACCTGCTCCTTGGTAAAACCGCGATCCGTCAGAACCTTGGCGACCTGCTCGTTTGCCGCGACGTCGCGCACGAGCGCCAGATCGGCGGCGCGCTGGTCGATGCTCTGATCGGCGGCTGTCTTCGACGGAACCGGACCGGCGAACGACGGAAGGGCTGCAAAGGCCAGGACAAGGAAGAAAACAACGAATTGGGACGAACGCTTGGACACGACAAATACCTCCATATTGTGTGACGTGGTGCTTACCACCTCACCGTTTCCGTTAACTCCGGCGGTCATGGCCCAACGGCCAGGCAACCGGCATCTGGGGAGCGGAGAGAGCAAGACGAATGCCGGATATTGTGGTCGCGCGGTTTCGTGGTCTCGCGGTCTCGCGGTCGTGCGGTTACAAGGTTGCAAGGTTGCAGAGTTGTTTCGTGGCAGCATGGCCAAACGCCTTCTGACAAACTAACCCTCCCTCAGCAACCCAGCAACCCAGCAACCCGCAACCCCGAGACCCCACAACCCCGAGACCCCACA